>JBBIUA010000003.1:0-211694 GCA_037440445.1 Ignavibacteria bacterium | reverse complement strand
AAATTAGCTTCGTTTTTTTTTGTTGCCCGGTGGTAAGTGTTGATTCGATTGGTTAAGTTTTAAGGATAAGTAAAGCGGTAAGGGCTACGAATTACATAGCAAGATTGTAGCAAATGGGCAAATGCCCATTTTTTGTTAGTTTAATAGAATTGAGGAACGTATGGCAAAAAGAAAAGAAAAACATGTTGTGGACAAGAAGTCAATTGTTGAAGCCTTTCAGGAAATGGCAAAAGAAAAAAATATCGACCGCGAAATTTTGCAAAAAATTCTCGAGGATACTTTTGCCTTAATGGTTAGGAAAAAGTATGGTCCCGATGTTAATTTCGAAATTGTATTGAATTTCGACAAAGGAGATATAGAAATTTATTTAATTAAAGAGGTTGTAGATTTTGTTGAAGACCCTTCAAGGCAAATCTCTTTAGAAGAAGCAAAACTGTACGACGAAACTCTTGAAATTGGTGACGAGTGGGTCGAAGAAATTAATTTCGAAAATATTTACGACTCGTTTGGAAGAAGGGTAGTTGCCGTTGCTGCCCAGACACTAAACCAAAAACTCCGTGAACTTGAAAAGGAAAGAATTTATAGTGAATATAAACCACGCGAAGGGGAAATAATTGTTGGCGAAGTCTACCAAGTCCGCAGAAATGATATACTTGTTATGCATAATAAAGTTGAAATGAGGCTTCCTCGCGAAGAGCAAATACCCAACGAACCATATAAGTTTAAAAAGAATCAAACAATAAAAGCGATAATTAAAGAGGTACGAAAAACTGGTGGTGGAATTCCAGATATTATATTATCTCGTGCTTCGGATGAATTTCTGGCTCGACTTTTCGAAATTGAGATTCCAGAAGTTTATGATGGAATAATTCAGATTAAAGCAATTGCCCGTGACCCTGGGGAACGAAGTAAAGTAGCAGTTTATTCGCTCGATCCCCGTGTCGACCCTGTTGGAGCCTGTGTAGGAATGAAAGGTGTTCGAATTAATTCAATTGTAAAGGAGTTGAACAATGAAAATATTGATTTGATTGAATATTCAGACGACCCAAAAATTTTTATTGCTCGAGCACTTTCGCCAGCAATTGTAAAAGATGTTCAAATCGATCCAATAGTTCGCCACGCAACTGTTATTGTTGCTGACGACCAGGTTCCTTTTGCAATTGGAAGAAATGGACAAAATGTTCGACTTGCAATGAAGTTGACAGGTTATCAGATTACCCTTGTTAAAGAAAGTGGAGAAGATATTGAACTTGGTGAATTCAAAGAAGAACTTGGACTTGCTGTTTACAATCAGTTGATCGAAATGGGAATTCAAACCGCCCGAGAATTTTTGGCAACCGACCCTGAACGGCTTTTACGAATTCACGGAATGAGCCGCGATACATTACTCGAACTTCGCGAAATAATGTTGAAAGAATTTGACCAAGAGGAAGACCCAAATATGATAGAAAGGATAAACGAAGCCTGGGCTAAAGTTCAAGCCGAAAAAACAAAAGTTTAGTCTTTATTATTTTATTGGTTACAAAATCTTATTCCTACAAATATTTGATATTATTGTTTTAATTTTGTATTTGTATACATTTTGCTTTTTTTTAAGATATGACCGAACAAAAGAAAATTAGGCTTCACCAAGTTGCATCCGAATTGAATGTCGGGAAGGATAGTATTGTCGACTTTCTCACAAAATCTGGATTTGAAATTTCTAATAAGCCAACCTCGCTTGTTACTGACGAGATGATCGAGGCTTTGTTAAAAAACTTTATTAAGGAAAAGAAAGTTGCCGAAATATTCCGAAAAAAATTTGGTAAAGATTCCCCTGAGGTTGCCCAAGAAGTTGCTTCTGCAACTTCAACAAAGAATGTAACGGCTGGTGTTGTTACTGAAGAAGAATTATTCACCGAAGAAATAATTATTCAACCAACTTCAAAAGTTATTCCTGAGCAACCAATCGAAGATAAAAAAATTCCAACTTCATCACAAGAAATTGTAGTTGAACCCATAGAAACAGACTTCCAAGAACCTAAAGTTGGTGAAGTAATTGATATTGAAAGATTTAAACCTGTTTCGAAAAAGAAGGAGAAAGAATTAAAAGAGGATAAGAAACTTAAGAAAGAACAGGTAAGTAAAGAAGAAATTCGAAAGGTAAAAGAAAAAACATTAGAACAAGTTCCCGAGGAAAAACAAAAGGTCGAAGTAACAAAAGTTGAGGAGAAAGAAGTTTTTGAGATAAAACCAAAAATTGAGAAAGAACATGAAGTTGTTGAAACGAAATATAAAGAAGGACGCAAGATAAGCGAACCCAAACCAAAAATCGAAAAACCTATTGTTGAAGAAATAGTTGCCAAGATACAACCTGAAAAACCAATCGAAGTTACTCCTACAAAAGATGAAAAAAAGGCAGTAAAGAAAAAAGAACCAATAAAGAAAAAAGAAGAAAAAAAGTCAGTCGAAACCAAAAAACTTGATTTTGAATTGGCAAAACCCGAAATCGAGGAGGTTTCACCCCAGGTTTACGATAAGGAAGAAGAAGAACCTGAAACAATGTTCAAGCATATTGATATTCATGAAGATGAAGAAGAACTTATTCCTCTTGTAAAAGATAAATGGTTAAGGAAACGTGGCGGGAAATCTAAATTAGAAAAATATAAACCTGCAATTGATAAAAAAGTAATAAAAAAGAAAAGTCCTCGCGAAATAATTCGAGAAAGCGAACAGGAAATCGAAAGAAATATTCGAGAAACCTTGCATGGTTTTGCCGAAGAATCCGATGTAAAAAGGCGGGCGAAGATTCGACATCGAAGGAAGGAAGAAAAACACGAACGTGAGCAACTTGCCCAACAAGAATTAGAAAAGCAAAAAAAGCATATTCAAACAATTGAGTTTATTACAACTGCTGAACTAGCAAAACTTTTAGGAGTTGATCCAACCGAAGTTGTGCAAAAGTGTTTCGAATTGGGTTTGATTGTTTCTTTGAATCAAAGGCTTGATAAGGAAACGATTACCGTAATTGCTCTCGATTATGGTTTCGAAGTAGAGTTCATCGAAGAAAAAGAATTACAATTCAAACAACTGGACTTCGAGGACCCACCCGAAAGTTTGCAACCACGTCCACCGATTGTAACTATTATGGGGCATGTTGACCACGGTAAAACGTCACTGCTGGACTATATCCGTAAGTCGAATATTGTTGCAGGCGAGGCTGGTGGTATTACCCAACATATTGGTGCATACCAAGTTGAAATACCAGACAAAGGATTTATCACATTTATAGATACTCCGGGGCACGAAGCTTTTACCGCTATGCGCGCTCGCGGAGCAATGATTACAGATATTGTTGTTCTTGTTGTGGCTGCCGACGATGCTGTTATGCCACAGACAATCGAAGCAATTAATCACGCTCGTGCCGCCAATGTCCCTATTATTGTCGCAATTAACAAAATAGATAAACCGGATGCAAATCCCGACAGAATCAAACAACAACTTTCCGAGTTAGGCATTTTGGTCGAGGATTGGAAGGGACCTTATCAATGTGTGGAGATTTCCGCCAAGTTTGGAACTAATGTAGATTTGTTGTTGGAAAAGATTTTGTTGGAAGCTGAACTTCTCGATCTGAAAGCCAATCCTAATCGTAATGCTAAAGCAGTTATTGTTGAATCGCACCTGGATAAAGGGCGTGGACCTGTGGCAACTGCTATTGTTCAAAAGGGAACATTGAAAATTGGCGATATTTTTGTAGTCGGACTTACATACGGACGTGTTCGTTCGATGTTTGATGAAAGAGAACGCAAACTGGATTTCGCTGGACCATCTACACCTGTACGAATTATTGGCTTCGACGATTTACCAGAAGCAGGCGATATTCTTTATGTAGTCGAAACTGAGCAGATGGCTCGCCAGATTGCCTCGATGCATCAGCAATTGAAACGGGAACAAACTTTGCGACGTGAAAAAGTTATTTCACTCGATGATTTATCGAAAAAAATTTATCTTGGTCAGATAAAAGAATTAAATTTAATATTAAAAACCGATGTCACTGGTTCACTCGAAGCATTAAGCGATGCACTAAGCAAACTTTCGAACGAGGAAGTGAAATTAAATATTTTACACAAAGGAGTTGGCAATGTGAACGAATCTGATGTTACACTTGCTGCTGCTTCGAATGCGGTGATTATTGCATTTCAAGTGTCGACAACTGGTGGTGCTCGTAAACTTGCCGAAAAGCATTCTGTTGAAATTCGCCGTTATGAAATTATTTATGAATGCATAAATGATATTAAAATGGCAATCGAAGGATTGCTCTCGCCCGATATTCAAGAAGTTACAACAGCAACAATTGAAGTTCGTAAAGTATTTAAGATTAGTAAAATTGGAACGGTTGCAGGCTGTTATGTGAAAAGTGGAAAAGTAAACAGAAACGAAAGTGTAAGAGTTTTGCGTGATGGACTGGTAATCCACACAGGTACAATAGCCTCGCTTAAACGAGGCAAGGAAGATGTCCGTGAAGTCGACCAAGGATATGAATGTGGTATTATGGTTGAACGATTTAATGATTTTCAAGAGGGGGATATTATTGAGTCATTTAAAATTGTTGAACAAAAAAGAACTTTGGATACAAACTAAGTTAGTTTTAAAATGAGTATTCGAACAGAACGAGTTGCAGGAGAAGTTCAAAAAGTACTTTCAGAGCAAATATCTGAATTAGCAAGGGAAAATAAGGCAGGAATTGCTACTATTACTTCTGTTCGAATGTCTGCTGATATGCAAATTGCCTATGTCTATATTAGTGTCTATGGAGGTAAACTTTCGCCTCAAACTTTTTTGAATATTCTTGAAATGGAAAAGCCCAATTTGAGACAACTTGTTGGTTCGAAAGTGCGACTTCGATTAACCCCAGAACTTCGTTTCTTCTATGATGATACTTTCGAAAGAATTGAAAGGATTGAAAAACTTTTGAAAGAATCACAAAATAAATCAATTGACAAAAAATCTTGATTTTGGAAGGAAAGGCGAACAAATTGCTGCAGATTATCTCGTCGGTAAAGGCTATCAAATAGTTAAAAAAAATTTTTACTTTGGAAAAGTTGGTGAAATCGATATTATTGCTAAAAAGGACAATGTTTTGGTCTTTTGCGAAGTAAAGATACAAAATTCAGACGCTTTTGGGGATGCACTGTTTTGGATTACACCTGCTAAACAAAAGAAGTTGAGGAAGACTGCCGAAGGTTATTTGTTCGTTAATATGCCCAATTATGATTCATATCGTTTCGATGTTATTGTTATTGATACTTCATTCAATCCCCCTAAGATTAATCATATAGAAAATGCATTTTAAGTTCCATCCCTTGATTTTTTTTATTAATTTCGTATGATTTTATTCAATAATTAATGATTTATATATTAGAACATTCGTTGCTTGAACATTTTTTAACATTGATTAAAACAAATCCAACGGCGTCCCATTTTCGCTCTGCTATTTCAAAGGTTTCGCAAATAGTTGCAACTCTTACCACAAAGGAACTCGAACTGGAAGAATATTATGACGCCGATGAGAACTTTATAGGATATAAGTTTTCTTCAACAATTTTATTGTTTGCTGTTTTTCCAACAGGATTGACATTGCTTCAAGCATTTACAAATATTTTGCCTAATTATCTTACAGGATTTGTTTCTTATGAACAGGTTAGAAACCTTGAAGATGGCATTGTAGAAAAGTTTTGCATTCTACCCGAAAAAGACAAAGACGCAAAGAAGGTTTTTGTTCTTGATTTTGCAATTAATACTGGAAATACTATAAAAAATGCAGTTTCGCGAATACTACTTGAAAATTTCACGGATATTTCGGTGATTTCAATCTTTTCAACTACAGATGGTATTGAAAATATTCGAACAGAATTTCCAAACTTACCGATTTATGTTTGTTCCCTTGAAAACAAAGAGGATTTTATTCGGTTAAAAACTTTGCAAGAGTATTTTAGAAATATTTCTATTTGAAGTATATATGAAGGGGCGAAAATGAGGATACTTTTTTCGAAACAGGCTGAATTGGGGATTAAAGCAATTCTTTATCTTGCTGCGCAACCGAGAGGATATCTTTACAATGCATCGGAAATTTCCAAAGAGTTAAAAGTCCCAAAGGAATTTGTTGCAAAAATCTTGCAAAGATTGACCCATAGTGGAATTGTAACTTCAAAAAAAGGTAAAACAGGTGGTTTTACGCTTAGATTAAATCCTAAGGATATAAAGATAATTGATATTATCCGTAGTATTGATGGAAATAAAGCATTCGAAGAATGTGTCCTTGGCTTTGAACAATGTAGTGATGAACATCCTTGTCCGATACATTATCGGTGGTCGGAATTGCGTGAAAAAATCATTGAAATGCTTTCCGAAAAATCGGTGGCGGATTTTCGCGATGCTACAATTCAAAAAATTAGAACTTTGGGATGAAAGATATTGACCCCAAAATAAAAACTATCTCCTTAAATGCTGGAATAGTACTTGGCACAATTGCATTTATTGCTTTCCTCTATTTTACTAATCAACTGTTCAATCCTCTAATTATTTTTATCATTGGACTTTTCATTGTTACACCTTTTCGTCGCGAATCTTACTTCATTCGCCGCTTGATTCTTCTTTTTGGGGCATTCTTTGTTTTATGGATTTTCTCAGTTATTGGTTCATCGATTGCTCCTTTTGCCATTTCCTTTGTAGTTGCCTATTTACTCGATCCATTTGTGGGCTTGCTGGAAAAAAAGAAAATTCCACGATGGCTGTCTTCTTTCGTAATAATTCTTGTCCTTATTGGTATAGTTACTACGACTTTTGTTTTGATTTCCCCGATGATTTTTTCTCAGTTTAATGAAATCACACAAAAAGTTGCCACAGTTGTTACCACTTTTACTTCCTACTTAGAAACTCAAAAGGTTTCGAAAATTCTTGATGATTTTGGAATTCGAAACGAATACATTAAAAATTTAATTGAAACCGAATTTATCCCTGAATTAAAATACTTCATTTCCAAAGTTATTAATTCTTTGGGAGATGTAATTTCTGGGATTTCCTCTATTGCAAAACAAGTTATCAATGCTGTTCTAATTCCAATTTTTTCTTTTTATTTCCTTAAAGACTTTAGAAGGTTCAAAGAATTTTTCCGCGCAATACTTTTAAAAAAGAATCAAAAATTACTGTACGATTTGCAAAGGATAAATTCTATTTTTAGGATTTATATTAGTTGGCAAGTTTTTGCTGCATTTCTTGTTGCTACGCTTTGTTCTGTATCGTTTACTGTTTTCAATGTTGAATTTTCGTTGATTCTTGGAATACTTTGTGGCTTTTTGAATCCTATTCCATATTTAGGCTTGATTTCAAGTCTTATACTTTCTGTTTTGACTATCCTCCTTATTGCACCACCGAATATGTTTTATCAGATTATAGTGGTTGTTTCTACAATACTGGCTGTGCATTTTATTAATGCTTATATCATTGAACCGAATGTCCTCGGTCATAAAGTTGGTCTCCATCCAGTCATTCTTATCCTTTCTTTATATGTTTTTGGTGGTCTATTTGGATTAATTGGATTACTGTTTGCAGTTCCAACAACTGCTGCTTTAATGCTGTTTTTAAACGACTGGACCGAAAAACTTGGAATACATTCCAAATAACATTCTTGCTTTCAAAAATCTATCCTTTCCAATTTCGTTTTAAATGATTTTAATATTCGTATTCCTATGATACCAATTGGGTTGCTTATATCAACAATTTTAATTTTTAATTTAATTCTGATTGCATCGGATTATTATTTATTTCGAAAATTAAAAAGTTATTTAATAAAACATAGATATAATCAAATTTATTCAAAGTTGTATTTAATAAGTATACCTGTTTTTGGAATTTGGCTTGTCTTAATTTCAATATTTAGGTGGCTTTATCCAGTTCAAAATAATTTCCTGATTTTTAGCAATTATTTCTTGACGTTCTGGTATTTACCTAAATTGGTAATTGCAATTTCGTTTTTAGTAATTGACATTGTAGCAAGACTTTCAAAGCCAAGGAAAATTGCGTGCGTGGGTTTACCAAGCAGTCGAAGGAAGTTTATTTCGTCAATTGCTTGGAGTTCGATGCTGGTTCCATATTTTGCACTCGCAAAAGAATCACTCCTAACCACGCTAAATCCTAAAATCGTTCCTGTCGAGATACCAGTAGATAGTTTACCCAAAGAATTTTTTAATCTAAAACTAGTTCAGTTGTCGGACATTCACGCTGGTTCCTTGCCAACGAAGGAATTTTTTGAACGCATTGTTTTCAATGTTAATCTGCTTGACCCAGATTTTGTTTTTATCACTGGCGATTTTGTTAATTTTTCCTCGAAAGAGTTGAGTTTAATTGAAAACTCTTTAATGAAAATCAAAAGTAAGTTTGGAATATATGCCTGCCCAGGAAATCATGAGCATTATATGAACGATGAAGAATTTCTAAATTTTGTTTCAAGAATTCGCAAATGTGGAGTGGATATTTTAGTAAATGAAAACAGAGTCCTAAGCATTGGTGGGAATAAATTTCAGATTGCCGGAGTGGACAATACAAGTCACCGAATGAATTTTGCCGATTTCGAACGTGCGCTTTCTGGGTTGGATACTTCTTTGCCCATTGTTTTACTTTGCCATGACCCAACTAATTGGGATAAATCGATTCGTAGGGAACTTAAAGTAGATTTGACACTTTCCGGGCATACTCACGGTGGTCAGTTTGCTTTAGAGGTTTTTAATACAAAGATTTCACCCGTGGCTCTCCTTTACAAACAATATGCAGGGCTTTATAGTGATAATTCTCAACATCTTTATGTGAATACTGGAATTGGGACTTTTGGATTGCCTATTCGTGCTGGAGTTCGGCCCGAGATTACGCTTATCCGATTGACTTCTTACGAAAAATTAGCTTGATTTGGAAAAATAAATTATTTCAAAAGTTTCATAGCGTTTTCCAAAACCTCGTTAACAACGCTCATTGAGCTTGCTTCTGCATAGAAGCGAATCAAAGGTTCGGTTCCCGATGGTCGTATAAGAAGCCAGCCATCTTCAAGATAAAATTTATAGCCGTCTTTTGTATCTATTCTTTTGACCAAGTATTTGCCTATCTTTGTTGGCATTTTTGAGCAAGCGCGTAAAAGTGACCTTTTTTCTTGTTCAGTAACCTTTATATCGCGTCGCCAATAACGGTGAGGACCGAATTCTTTATCGAGTTCGTCCGAAAGTTCTTTAATACTCATTTTTCGTTTTGCCATAATTTCGAGCAAAAGAAGAGCATTGAATATTCCGTCGCGTTCGGGAATATGAAGAATAGTTCCAAGTCCACCTGATTCTTCGCCACCAATTAAAATCTTTTGTTCATTCATTAATTTGGCAATATGTTTGAATCCAACTGGTGTTTCGAAAAGCGGCAAATTGTTTTTTTCGCAGAATTTATCTACCATGGATGTCAGGGAAACAGTTTTTGCAACTGGTGCCCTCTTTCCTTTTACTTCGTAGAGGTATTTTAAAAGTATCATAAAAACACGGTGGGAGTCGACAAAATTACCTTCGTGGTCGACAACTCCAAGCCGGTCTGCATCTCCATCGGTAGCAATGCCAATATCATATTTCCCAAGTTTCATTTTGTCCAAAAGTAAGTGAAGGTTCTCTGGGACTGGTTCAGGGTGGTGTAAATCGCCAAAGGAAGGATTGAATTCGTTATGAATTTCTTCGATATTTGGTAAAACAGACTTTAGAATTCCCATACCAGCCCCAAACATAGGGTCGTAAAGGATTTTGAAGTTTTTCGAGCGGATTAAGTCGATATCTATTTTCTTTTTTATATATCGAATATAAGGTTCACGAGCATCAAATGGGCGAATTAATCTTGAACCTATGTATACATCAAGAGGCTTGAATTTAAATTTTGGAACACGTGAGATTTTGTGTAATTCTGTTTCGACTTTTTGCACCTCTTCGGGCGAGGCTGGACCACCAAATCGTCCTTTAATTTTGTATCCATTATAAGTAGGAGGATTATGCGAAGCAGTGATGACAATTCCAAGGTCGGAACCTTTTTGTTTTGTATGAAAAGAAACCATTGGAGTGGTTGAAAAGGTGTTTGTTAAATGTGTTGTTATTCCATTGGCAGCAAAAATCATTGCAGTTTCGAGGGCAAATTCTTTGGAAAGGAATCTGGTATCGTACCCAATTACGACTGAAATGTTGTTTTTGTTAAGTGTTTTTAAATAATTTACAGTTGCAAGTGCAACTTTATAGAGATTATCAAAAGTAAAATCGCGGGCAATTTCGCCACGCCACCCATCGGTACCGAAAACTATCATTTTACGACTTTTATAAGTTTAACAATTTTATTTCAAAAACCTGTGATACTCCGAGTTCCCTGCATAAACCGCATAATCGCCAAGCATTTCTTCGATTCTTATTAGTTGATTGTATTTTGCAACTCTATCTGTTCGACACGGAGCACCAGTTTTAATTTGTCCAGCGTTCATTGCAACAGCAAAGTCCGAAATAGTTGTATCTTCGGTTTCGCCCGAACGGTGCGAAATTATTGTTGCATAACCATATTTTCGTGCAATAAAGATAGTTTCGATAGTTTCACTAATAGTTCCAATTTGATTCAACTTAATTAAAATTGCATTTGCTATTCCTCGTTCAATCCCTCTTTTAAGGAAAGTAGGATTGGTAACAAAAATGTCATCACCAACAAGTTGAACTTTAGAACCAAGTTCTCGGGTTAATTCAGCCCAGCCGTCCCAGTCGTGTTCACCCAAACCATCTTCGATTGAAATGATTGGGTATTGAGCGATTAAGTTTTCGTACCATTTAATCATTTGCTCTGGTGAGTAGAGTTCTTTAGTTGATTTAAAGAAACGATATTTTCCATCTTCCCACATTTCGCTTGCAGCAACATCTACAGCCAACCAAATATCGGTTCTTGGTTTATAACGAGCCGATTCAATAGCTTCCAAAATAACCTCGAAAGCCTCTTCATTTGATTTCAATAATGGGGCAAAACCACCTTCGTCACCTATTGCTGTCGAATATCCTTTCTTTTTCAATACAGATTTCAAATGATGATATACTTCTGCTCCCATTCTTAATGCTTCGGCAAATGATTTTGTCCCAGTTGGTACTATCATAAATTCTTGAATGTCAACATTGTTGTCGGCGTGTTTGCCTCCATTTAAAATATTCATCATTGGGACAGGAAGAATGCGTGCATTCACTCCCCCCAAATATCGGTATAAAGGAAGCCCTAAACTATTTGCAGCTGCTTTTGCGTTGGCAATAGAAACACCGAGAATAGCATTTGCACCCAAACTGGATTTATTGTTAGAATTGTCCAGTTCAATAAGAGTTCGGTCAATTTCATATTGATCGTATGCGTCTAATCCAATTATTTTTTCAAGTATTTGGGTTTCTACGTTTTCAACTGCCTTAAGGACACCTTTGCCGAGGTATCGCGATGAATCGTTATCTCGCAACTCGACTGCTTCGTTTTCGCCAGTACTTGCTCCGGAAGGAACAGATGCACGACCATAAGAACCATCTTCCAAAAAAACATCAACTTCGATTGTTGGATTACCACGTGAATCAAGTATTTCTCTTGCAGAAACATCAATAATGATTGAGTTCATAATGCTACCTTTTTTATGATATTTAAATTATCGATCTTTTTAGCGAGTTCAAAATCGAGTTGGGTCAAACCGCCTTGGTCATGGGTTGAAGTTGTTATTCTAATTTTATTCCAGCCATATATTAGAATGTCTGGATGGTGGTCAAGTGCCTCGGCAACTATTCCAATTGAGTTTGCAATTGCAAGAACAGAGATGAAATCATCGGCGACAATTTCGCGCACCAATTGATTATTGTTTCTGAACCAAAAGGGGATTTCTTTTATTCTTTCAGCAATTTCTTCTTCGGAAAGCAAAGGAGGTCGACTCATAGAAGTTTTTCAATTTGTTCTATTATCTTATTTTTACTAACCGCGCCAATGGTTTGTCCGATTAATTTACCGTTTTTAAAATAAAGTAATGTTGGAATTGAGCGTACGCCATAGGCTATTGCAGTATTAGGGTTGCTATCGACATCAAGTTTGCAGACTTTGAGTTTTCCGTCATATTCTTTTGCGATTTCTTCAACTATTGGGGCAATAATACGGCACGGCGCACACCAAGTTGCCCAAAAATCAACTACAACTGGTATTGAAGACTCAAGAACTTCTTGTTGAAACGTGCTATCTGTTAAATGAATTACTTGTGACATAGTTCTTTTAATAATTTGTTTTTAAAACATAAATTAATAAAATCGATTGAATATCAAAAATATTTTTATGGAACAATTCTGTAAATCATTCGTGGGAATGGAATAACTTCCCTAATGTGTTTAGCACCAGTTATCCATTTAACTGTTCTTTCGATTCCCAAACCAAAACCGCTATGGGGAACAGAGCCATATTTCCTTAAATCAAGATACCACTGAAAAGCATCTAAAGGAAGATTTTCTTCGATTATTCTTTGTTTCAATGCTTCGTAATCATCCTCTCTTTGGCTTCCTCCAATAATTTCTCCACCTTTTTCGGGTGCCAACATATCCATAGCAAGAACAAGTTCTGGATTTTCGGGGTCTCGTTTCATATAAAAGGCTTTCACTTTTGCAGGATAATGGTGAATGATGCAAGGCTTATCGAATTGTTCCATAATTGCTTCTTCTTGCACAGCACCAAAGTCTTCGCCCCAAGGGAATGGTTCTTCAATTTCTTGTCCACCAAATTTTCGAATCAATGGAACATTGTTTTTGTTAAGCCATTCCACTGCCTCTGTGTATGTCATTCGATAAAAAGGCCTACGAACTTTTTCGAGTTTCGTTGTATCTCGTTCTAAAGTGTTAAGTTCCTTCTGACAAGTTTTCAAAACATATCGAACAAAATATTCGACAAGGTCTTCTGCAAGGTCCATGTCGTCTTCTAAATCAAAGAAAGCCATTTCGGGTTCGACCATCCAAAATTCAGTTAAATGCTTACGTGTTTTTGATAGTTCAGCGCGAAAAACGGGACCGAAAGTATAAACTTTGCCCAGTGCCATTGCCGAAGCTTCGGCATAAAGTTGCCCCGATTGCGAAAGATAGGCACTTCCCAAATCGAAGTATTTAGTTTCGAACAATGTTGTTGTTCCTTCGCAAGCATTTGGGGTTAGTATTGGGGAATCCATAAGTTTGAAACCATTTCCATCGAAAAAATCTCGTATCGCTTTTACAACAGCAGCACGAACACGCATAATTGCATGTTGTTTCGAAGAACGAAGCCAAAGATGACGATGCTCAAGAAGGAAACTATCGCCGTGTTCCTTTGGAGTTATTGGATAATCTTTTGTTAATTGAATTAATTTAATATCACTTACATCAATTTCATATCCGCTGGGGGAACGTGGGTCTTCTCGAACTGTTCCTTTAATTATTATTGAACTTTCTTGAGTTAAATCTTTTGCCAATTCGAAAACTTCTTCGCCAACATTGCCTTTGAAAACTACGCATTGAACGACGCCTGTGCCATCGCGTAGTTGAATGAATTGCAGTTTACCTTTTCCTGTCCTGTGGTAAACCCAACCTCGCAATGTTACTTCTTCGCCAACATATTTTGCTAAATTTTCTATGTAGTGATAAGTTTTGTACCGAGAGATAGTCGTTGTTGTCGATTCGCTCATCTTCCACCAAAAATTACACCAATTGTTAAAGTAAAGAAGTTTTTATTTTTTTCTTCGGATTCTTTGCCGATAAGGTTAACAAGCCAGTATTTACCTTCGAGATTTACCGATAAAATCTCCAAATCGAAATCAATTCCGGCGCCAATTCCGGCTCCCAATCGACTATAAGTTTCCGAGGTAGCAATTGGAAGTTCCTGATTTAACTTGACTATATCGATAGAATTTGCAATATAATTATATGCTAAATTTGCAGTAAGGTATGGGGAAAGGAGACTTTTAAACAGAAATAAGTCAATACCAGCAGAGATTGGGATAATATTTTGAACAGATTTCAAAACAACCGTGTCGATTTGTTGCCCAGGAAAATAAATTTTTAATTCTGATTGAGGGAACCGACAAAGAGCAATCCCAGATTTAAAAACAAAATTTTTTGATAATGGCAGATTTAGGTTCACTCCGAAGGTGTAACCTAATTTAGCCGATTCCCGAATAAGTTCGCCGATATTGTTATTTAAATTGATCTTGTTTGAATTATAGACATTGTTAATCTCATCATTTGGGGTAGCAAGCCCTAAGTTAAATCCAAAACTAATTGGTGCCGATACTAAAGGAAAAGAAACCATTAAAAATAAAAAACATAGGTAAAAATAACTTTTCATTTTATACTCACTAAAAAATTTGTAAAATTGTTTCACTCTTGCTAATTTTGTACGAATACAAAATTAATAAATCTTTGTATTTTGTGGTTCACAAAAGGAGGTTCTTTTATGAAAAGGCTTCTTGTCTTATTTATCTTTTCTTTTTCAATTTTTTCAGCACTTTCTCAAAGCAGTTCCAGATCCTATCCATTGAATTTTGGAATTTGGAGTTGCTATAATGGTAACTTTGTATCGGAAAATCTTAAATTTTATTCGCTAACAGATCTTCTTGTTGGTTCAGCTTCGCAAGATAAATTTGGTTCTGGTTGGGGATTTGGCGGAATAATAAATGTTCCGATTTTCAAAAACTTTGCATTTAGTGGAAGATTAGGTTTTAATGCCTTTTCCTCTAATTTGAATTTTATTTTATACGATTATAATAATGGAAGCTATTTAATTTATGTTGATGCTTTAAAAATTAGTTTATCGTATTTAGAAATTACTCCTTCAATTCAGTTTTTTCCAATGATTCGAAAATTTGAAAACTTACACCTTATTGGGGGACTTGAAATTGGTTCGTTTATCACAAAAGATTTCACAAACTTACAAGGTATAACTCAAGAATTGCAAACTGTAAAAACAAGGCTTGCCGTTGTTTTAGGTGCTGGATATATCATTCCCTTAAGCCAAAATGTTTATCTAACACCTGAAATAAGTTATAGGTTGCCTTTAACCAAAGTTTACGACGATACATTCACCAATGTTGATGGTTACCATACCGAAGCTCTTTCTTTCAGTCAACTTCGATTCGGTCTGAATTTAACTTTTTCAATATCTAAAGGAAGTTCTCCTAAACAGCCAGAATTGTATCCCGCAGAAGTTGGTTTCAAAGAAGTTGTTACTCTTGATAAAGACAATAAGTTAGCTCCAGTTACCCAAATTAAAGTCGAAGATATTCGCTACCAAGAGTATTTCCCGATCGTGCCGTATATTTTCTTTGAAGAAAATAGTTCAACCCTGTTACCTGAGACACAGGTTCTTTCGACATTCGCCGAAACGGGCGAATTTAATCCTCAAGCCTTGCCGTTTGATGCGTTGGAAATAAACAGGAGAACTCTCGATATCGTCGGTTGGCGAATGAAAAACAATCCTCAATCCGATTTGACTGTTACTGGAACAATTGATAACTCTGTAAGGGAAAAAGAGAATAAACAACTCGCTTTAGAGAGGGCAAATTTTGTGAAAAATTATTTGACCAAATATTGGAATATCAATCCCCAACGTATTAATACCAGAACAACAGGCTTGCCTTCGAAGCCATCAACAAGTTCAGTCCCCGAAGGAGTTGCCGAAAACCGTCGTGCCGAACTTTCAAGCTCAAATCCTGTAATTCTGGCTCCTTTGCTTATCGAAGGAGATAACCAACGTTTTGCTGAACCCTGGCAAATTCAATTTGTTCCATATGCTAATGTCTATGATTCATTTGCATTCTGGGAGATAGATGTTTATCAAGGTGATAATTTATTGAAAAGAATCAATGGAAGCGGGCAACCTCAGATATTAAACTGGACAATAAAACCAAATGAATTAATGGCTAGCAATGTTCCAGTCGATTATTCGCTGATTGTGGAAACTCTTGGTGGTAAAAGATATACAGCAAAAGGAAGTATCCCAACTGAATATATTTCCCAAAGAAGAAAGAAAACCGAAGATAGACCAGACCAGACAATTACAAAATTTAGTCTTGTTTTGTTTGATTTCGATAAAGCAGATGTTAGCCCACAGGATCAGGAAATTATCAATCGCTTGATAATACCTGCGATAAAGTTCAATTCAACGGTGAAAATCTATGGTTACACCGATAGAATTGGGGACGATGAATATAATTTGAAATTAGCAACTCGTAGGGCTGAAGCCGTAAAGTCTATTATTCAAAAAGCACGCAAGGATGTAAAAATCGAGATTTATGGAGTCGGTGAACGCCAACTTCTTTTCGACAACGAAACCCCAACCGGACGGCATCTTTCGCGAACTGTTCAAGTGATAATTGTGACTCCTAAATAATCTTTCAACTAAAAATATTAAGGGCAGTCATTTGGCTGCCCTTTTTGTTTATTCGTGTAAGAAACAATGAATGTTTTTCTTTTTAAAAAATGTTCTTTCGTATAAAAAAATTAATCTTTATATAAGTCTGGAGAAAAAAGCTATGACTTAATTTTATTCTCCAGTGAAATTAGGTTTTCGTTTTTCCAAGAATGCTAAAGTACCTTCCTTGAAGTCTTTTGTTCCGCATAATTTTCCAAACCAACGACTTTCGTATTCCAAACCTTCGGCAAGGGCGAGATAATCGGAAGCAAGAACGCAATCCAAAGCGGTTTTTACTGCAAGTATACCTTTCGAGAGCATATTTTCGATAAATTCAATTGTCTTTGGCATCAATTCGGAATGTGGGAAAACTTTGTTTACCAAGCCAATTTTTTCTGCTTCGTATGCATCAATCATATTGCCGCTCAAAATTAATTCCAAAGCTTTTGCGGTTCCAACAAGCCGAGGTAATCTTTGCGTGGCTCCATAACCAGGAATAATACCAAGATTAACTTCTGGTTGACCAAATTTTGCATTTTCCGATGCAAAACGAATGTGACATGCCATTGCAAGTTCACATCCACCACCAAGAGCAAAGCCGTTAACTGCTGCGATTACTGGTTTGCGCAGATTTTCAAGCCTTTGCATTACCTTCGAGCCGTGTTGCGAAAAGTGAACTCCTGTAAGTTCATCGGATTCGTGAAGTTCTTTAATATCCGCTCCTGCTGCGAATGCCTTTTCCCCAGCCCCAGTAAGAATAACAGCATTGATTTCTCTGTCGAGTTCAACCATTTTGATAGCTTCGTTTAATTCATTGAATAACTGGAAATTTAAAGCATTTAACTTGTCGGGACGATTCAATGTGATGATGCAGTAATTTTTTCTTTTTTCGAAAAGAATTGCTGAAAAATCCATTTGCAACCTCGAATAATTGAAAAACAAAATTATTAATTTTTCGAACATATCTGTTACTTTATTTGTTAAATTCATTAAAGCAAGTAAAAATTTGTTTAATTTTGAAAACGAAACATAATTTTAATTCTTCGCGAAGTCTTAATTAACCAAAATTACCTTGTTTCTATTTTGTTATTCTTCAATCTTTTGCTTACGATTTAAACCGAAGACACGGCTAAATGTAATTGGCTCAATCATCTGGGGTATGTATGCGAATGCATCAACTTGGTCATCGTGGTTTCCATTAGGAAACTGCAAAAGTTCTTTTTCGAATTCATCCAGCCAGTTGAATTTTTAAGAAAAAAATACTGTTTCTGAATCAATTAATGCTGAAATAGTAAGAGCACGGGCAACTTTGTCACGGTCTGCTCTTAATTCTTTAACAGGTAATCCCTTGCGCCTTGCTATTTGAATTAATGAAAACTGGTATTGTACTGATTCTATGCCAATTAATATTGGTTTCCAACGGGAATATATCTGAAGAAGAAAATCTATATGTTGTGTTGAATTAAACTTTTCTCGAACTACTTCGAGGATAAAGATTTCTCGAAGAGTATTTAAGGCAAAGACTATTCCAACCGTGTAATCTGTTTGCTCTTTCTCTTTTATAGCTAAATCAACTGTTGCAAAAATTGAACAATCGTTGATGCTGTAATATCTTCTCTTAATTTCTCTATCGAAAACTTTTTCAACAACAATATTGCTGGCTTCCATTGTGAAATACCGGAATTTTTCTCTATAAAATAACTTACCAGTTGCAAAGATTGGTTCTTGTTGGTAAAGTGCAGAAAACCAAAAATTTCCAAGTATTTTTTTCTGTTCCATTATGTTATTGAGGTCGAAACGGCTTTCCCAAAGAGGTTCTCCGAGTTTCCGTCCGAGTGGGTCGTTCTCTTTTGCAATAATTGGAATTTTTAACAAAAACCAAATCGATTGTGCTTCTTCGGTATGAGTTTCGTTAAGGTTGTTAATATCTAATTCAACAAATTTATTAGAATGCAAAATTCTTCCGACAAGGTCGTCGTTGTGCCAGCGTGTCATAACAATAACTAAAACACCATCGGGTTCGAGTCGAGTGAATAATGTTGCTTTGAACCACTCCCAAAGTGAGTCGCGTTGCCGAAGGCTAAGGGCTTCTTTTTGGTTTTTAATGGGGTCGTCGATGATGATTACATTTGCGCCTAAGCCAGTTAATAGTCCGCCAGCACCAACGCAAAAGATTTTCCCACCTTGTGGAAGAACTCGAATTGATGATGCTGAATGGTCATTCGGATCTAAGTGTATTGAAAAAAGTAATTTTCCAAAGTTTGCAATAAGTTCGCGAATTCGTCTTCCCCATTCCCTTGCCAAATTGTTTTGATATGTGACAATTATGATTGTTTGGTCGGGGTAATTTCCAATATACCAAAATGGAAACAATTTCGATATCAACTCAGATTTGCCGTGTCTGTGTGGAAGGTTTACTATCAATCTCCATAATTTTCTTTGTGAGATTTTAACCAGCAATTCGTCGAGAAGCTTAATGTGTTGTGGTTCTTTCCATTTTTCTTTGTTAACTATTTTACCAATTGTCGAAGGTGTGTAGAGCATTGATTATTAAATTTTTTTTATTTTCATAATTTCAAATTTGATGTAATTGAAAAAGAATTAGAAATAATTCTTTTGAAAACAATTTAGAATTTATTATGTATGATGTTACTGTTCTAATGATAGTTAGAAATGGCGCTGAACGATTGAACAAGGCGCTCAAATCTGTTTCACCTTTAGTTAAACAGATTATAGTAGTCGATACAGGCTCGACTGATAATTCTGCAGTGATTGCTTCTCAATTTGGCTCTGAAGTTCATTTCCTTGAATGGGAAAACGACTTTTCTAAGGCTAGAAACTATGGTTTGCTTTTTGCACGTTATCCGTGGGTTTTGGTGCTCGACCACGACGAAGAACTAAACCAACAATCATTTATCGATAATGCTCATTTGATGCAACGGCAAGAAGTCGGCGGAATACGTGTCCAGATAGTCAACCATGTTACTAGGGGAGAATCTTATACAAAAACTCATCATACTTATACAAGGCTTTTCCGTAACGACCCGAGAATTCGGTTCGAAGGACAAATCCACGAGCAAATTGCTCAATCAATTCTTGATGCTGGATTCGAGCTAATCGACTCCAACATTGTAATTGACCATTATGGTTATTCTACAATCAATATCGATAAAGTGCATAGAAATCGAAAGATTCTTGAAAAAACTATCGCTGAAAACCCAGATGATGATTGGGCACTTTTTGGCCTTGCAGAAACTGAATTTTCTATTGGAAATAACGAAAAGGCTTATGTTTTATATGATCACCTGAAAGATTCAGTTCAATTAAACCCTGAACAATTAGAAATGATTCGTATTAGATTAGCCCAAATTTCTCTGAAAAAAGACGAATACGAAAAAGTTCAGGAATACTGCAATTTCGTAAGCGAAGATACTCACCGAGAAGGTCTTCGTTTGATGGTTCTTGGCACTGCTTTTTTGATGCAGCATCGCTATGAGGAAGCAAAACAAATTTTCGAAAAGCCCGAGATACAATTTTCAGATATGGTCGATAAAAACCAAATAAAGAATGCTCTTGAGATTATTTCATTTTTATCAACCAAACTGAAATAATTATGGATTATCAAAATTTAAATGTTTGGATAACTGGTGCTAGCAGTGGAATTGGCCTTGCACTTGCTCAATCATTTGCCCAACGCAATTCAACTGTTGTAATTTCAAGCAGAAATAAAAATAAGTTAATCGAAGCATTACATACTATTGGAAGGGATAAAAAAGTGTTCCTTTTTCCATGTGATGTTTCAAATCCAGAACAAATCGCGGCAGTATACGACAAAATCCTAGCAAGTGGTATCAAGATTAATGTCCTTGTGAATAATGCAGGATGTTATCATAGCGGTGCATTTATTAATTTTCCATTGGAGAAGTTCGAAGAAAGTTTTTCTACAAATGTTCGGGGGGTCTTTTTGTGTACACAAGCGGTTTTACCAGAAATGTTAAAAATGGGCTTCGGAATAATAATAAATATGCTTTCTGTTGTTGTAACCAAAACATTTGTCAATGCTTCCATCTATTCCGCAACAAAAGCCGCAGTTTGGGCGATGAGTAAGTCCTTGCGAGAAGAAATTCGTGATAAAAATATAAAGATTATGAATGTATACCCAGGTGCTACATCGACAAATATTTGGAGCCCTCGTGTATTAGAAAAATATGGCGAGCGAATGATGAAACCCGAAGAAATTGCAGATACAATTCTCTGCAACATCGAAACTTCACTTCGCAATGGTGTTATGGTCGAAGAATTGATTATAAGGCCTCAATTAGGTGACTTGTAAGATGAGACATAATTTTATAAAACTTTTTTTTCTATCTATAGTTTATTTCATCAGCACCTTTTTTGCCTTTTCGCTCGATAAAGATAAAGTCTTCGAAAAACTTCAAAATAGACTTCTCGGGATTAAATCGGCTAAAATTAATTTCGAGGTTGTAAATTCACCCATAAAAGGAGTTTTGTTTGTAGATTTTCTTGGCAAATACAGATTGGAATTGAAAAAGAAAGATAGTGTCCAAAGGATAATTACTTCGAATGGTAAAACTGTATGGAATTACTCTCCGTTCGATAAAAAAGTCGTAGTTTCTAACTTTGAAACTGACCAGAGTATAGGATTACAGAATTTTTTCGAAAGATTGGGGAAGGATTTTAGTCCAATTTCGTACGAAAGAGAATTGAATTCCATTTTTGGTAGCCGCGATGTATTGACTTTGAAGTCGAAGTCCACAAACCAGTTTGTTAAAGTATATCTTGATGAGAAATTAGAGATTAAGGGGATACAGTTTAATGAGAATGGAAGCGATGAATACTATAAACTTTTGAAAATTGATTATGGATATAAACATCGGAAGGGCTTCTTCGAGTTCAAAATCCCCAAGGGAATAGAAGTAATTGATTTAAGATAAAATCTTTAATAAAATCAAAGTCTTAAAAGAACGATGTGTGATTCTTTATAATAAAAAATTTGCAAATATTTATTAATTTTGCAGATGTTAAAATTGGTGGGTTCGCATAATGGTAGTGCAGCGGTCTTGAAAACCGCCGGGCGAAAGCCTGTGGGGGTTCGAGTCCCTCACCCACCGCAAGAAGTTGAGCAGAAATGGCTTGTTCACAACTGATCCTATATAAATTCTATCTAATGAAAAAATTTCTTTTTAATTCCCTTTAGGTTTAAAAATAAATTTCTTTTTAGAAGTTAAAACCACCGATTTCCTTGTCTTTATATTTCAAAGTAGAGGTAACTATGGTGGTTAATAAAGTATACTTGGGTGATTGCGCTGAAATTATGAAAACTTTACCTGGTAATTCAACAGAACTGGTGTTTGTTGCTCCTTGTTAATATCGGATTAAAAATGATGACAATCAGGTAATATTAATGAAATAAAAAGAAACAAGAAAGCTGAAATAAGAAAACAAAGTACTTTGTTTAGCATTGAATAAACTTAATCAACTTGCGTTTTTTAAAAGATTTTAGTATTTAAAAAGTTATTTCAAAGAAAAATATTAAATCCTGTTTGTTTATTCTTAATTATTAAACAATGGAGATTCTTTTACATTTCCATAGCCGGGAATAACTATTTCTTTCTGGTCCGGGTTAGAAGTTTTGATTTTGATTGTGCAATTGAAATACCCTTTTTTCTCGGGAACAACTTTTGCAACAACTTCGAACGATTCCCCAGCTTTCAAAGTGAGTTTCTTTGGCAGGTTTACAGTAAGATTTTCAGGGCTCACTTGAATATCTGAAAGAGTAATACTTTCATTTGTATTGTTTTTAATTGTAACTTTCGATGTAGCTTCCTTTCCGACGGTCATTTCATTGAAGGCTAAATAGGATGTAGGAGTGACTGAAATAGGATGGAAAATATTTGCCTTAAGATAAAGGTATTTATTCGGATTTTGTGGGTCATTGGAAGCAATTCGTATGCTTTTTACAACATTGCCTGAATAACCAGCAATTCGAAGTTTTACATCTAAAGTTGCTTCCTCCCCTGGTTTGAGTTCATTTTTGTCTAAGGGCGCAGTAGTGCAACCGCAACCTGGTTTAACTTCGGTAATTTTCAAAAGTTCGGTGCCAGCGTTACGAATTTTAATTTTTGCTGAAAGAGGGTCCTGTGTTGGTTTTACTGTCCCCCAATCGTAGGAATCACCACCAACAATTTCTAATTTTGGTTGCGAGAAAGCCAGGAAAGGAACAATCAGAATAACAGCGAATGCAAGTAATTTTTTCATTTTTTGCCTCAATTTTTTGAAAATCTAAAAACGATATTTTAAAATCAATATTTTAACTTACCAGAATTTTTATTCCTTCGATAATTCTTTTTTCATCGTATGTTTCGGCAACAAATCCATCGATTTTGATTAAATCTGGTCGTTCTTTGAGCAAATTGGAGCGTTCAAGATATTTTTCAACAGTCGAGATAGTCGCTCCTCCCCAAGGATTGCGAGCGATTGTAATGCCAATGCGATTTACAAATGGAAACATATTTCGAATGGCTTCGATTGTTTCTTTGCCATCTTCGTCCCAATCGTCACCATCTCCACCATAGAAAACATAAATGTTGTTTTCAATATGGAGTCGTTCTTGCTGAATGATGTTGTTAACAAGTTGGAAAGCTGGGGCAACGCGTGTCCCCCCGGCAACTTGGAGTCGAAAGTATGTAATAAAATCGGGTACTTCGCGTGCTATTGTATCGTGGAGAACAAATCGTGTTGAAACATTGTTTTGATATTGATACATTAGCCAACTGTAAATAAATAGGTGTTGTCTGGTAATGGCTTCGGTAGGTTTCCCTTGCATTGAACCAGAATAATCCCGAATGAAAAAAACTACAGCCTGGGCTTCGAAATCCTTTTCTTTCGAGAGGATTCTATAAATGTGGTCTCTTGGAGCAATTAGTAACTCTGATGGTTCAAATTCTAAGTCCTCGCTAATCCTCCCTAATAAAAGATTTGTTTTTATAATTGACTTAGTAGTTGCCTTTTTATCGAGTAATTGACCAAAACCTCGGTGGATATCGGTTAAGTCGTATTGGAATTTAGTAAAAGAGGGCTTTTTTCCCTTTGGTTTAATATTGGGAAGTTCAAATTTTTCAGTAAGAATTTTACCTAAATCGAAAGCCTCTTCGCTAATTTCGTGCCGGGAATCAGAACCTTGACCAGCACCAAATCCTTCTCCCTCGCCTTCTCGAGGTTGCATTGGAGCTTCCCCGATTACTTTTCCTTCTTGTTCTTCGCCTGTTCCGCCGGTTTGTGGTTCTTCTTCGGTTACGCTGGTGTCGTGGTAAAATTTAGGTTCGACAGTTGTTGGAACAATAACAATTTTTGGTTTCCCGCTCGAATCGGGGCGCATCAATTTTCCAATTCTGATTCTTCGAGGAAATCCATCCTGTTCTCTTTGTTTATCCTTTTCAAGTAATTCTTCTAAAGTTTTTAAATCAGTTTTTGAGTTGATTACGAATGGATAAGGGTTTTGTAAAACAATTCTATCGGTTTTGGAATGAATATCGTTCAATATTGCCTCGTATTTTCTAATAATTTCATTACGAGGGGTGCTATAATCGTTATTTTTTGTTTCAATTTTGGTTTGGTTTTGTTCTTCTTGATTATTCATTCACTACTTACAATTTCTTTTATCATTTTACATTGCAAATTAATAAATCTTTTTTGATTGGATAATTAGGATTTGTTCATTGATTTCATTAAAGGTTTTATGCATTGACAAAATAAGATAAATTCAAAAAAATTTTTTTGTATTTTACCCTGCTTATGTAAATTGTTTCTAAGTAACTTTTTCGTTTGTTTTTTGTTTTTTTAATTTGCAAATTTAAAATTGAAGAGCAGAGATTTGCAAAGATTTAGGAATATATTATTAATCTTTGTTTCTATCACTTTTTTCCAAAGTAATCTTTTTTCGAAAGGGTTTGTTCTTTCGAAGGATTTTACTTTATTCACATCAAGAAATTTAGAAGGCTATTTAAAGCCAATATTTACTACACTGGAACAAAGTTTGAATAATTCACTTTTCGGAACAAGCCTTCCCGATGGCAAATTTCGTTTTACTTTGAATCTATCAGTATGTGGGATGATTATACCCGACGAGCACAAATCTTTCGATGCGGAAGTCCCACCGGGTTTTTTCGATTCTAACGCAGCAAAAGTTGCTCAATATCGTAATGGCGAGATATATAGATATGTAATCAAACCCAACATACAACCTACTATTTACGGGGGTAGTTCAACCCCAATTTTTTCCGCACCTCAAAATCACAATTACCCAGATTCTACTTACAAAACAATTGCATATCCAGAAGGGTTACATATTGATTTTATGGCTGGTTTACCTGTTTTACAGTCAATTATTGAAACACCACTTCGAAATGAAATTCGTTTTCGCATCTATGTTGAACCTACGGGAGATGAAACCTTTGTTTATTTTACTATTGGACTAAATCAACGTTTCGACCATTTATTTGATTTGTTTGGTTTGGATAAGGACAAGGCACTTTCGTTTCACTTTGCTCTTCACAGAATGTATTGGGGCGATTTCTTCGATTTAACAAGTTATGCTCTTGGAATAAATGCAATGCAACGATGGGGTAATCTTTGCGGATATTTAGGCTTTCAATTCGAGAATATGAATGGCTTCTTTAAAGCAATTAGGGATACAACCGGTTTTAGAGAAGAAATTGTCGATAGCCCATTCCCCGAACTACGCGAAGCCCGTCCCATAATTGTTTCTTTAAGTACATTTACTAAATTTCAATTAAAAGGAGGATTTACTCTTTCCTTTCTTTTTGGATTTTTGAATTTAGAGTTATCTTTTGCAACTCAACCAATGATTTCAGCTGGTTTTGGCTTGTTTATTGGAAAGAATCGATATGAGAAATAACAAATTCAAAAAAATACTATATTTTTTGATTTCTTGGTTATTAACTTCTTGTTATTCTGATGTAATTAATTCATTTGAGCAATTCAGTTTCCAAATTCCTTTCTATTTTTATGTAAATTATTTGGATAAATCAATTCCCGATACTTCTAAAATATTCGCGAATTTGACTAATTACAGTGAATTTGAAAAAAATCGTCAAAGGATTGCTTCTTCGGAAATAGTGCAATTCAACTATTGGATAGATTCCCTTGTATTTTCGAATAATGTTGCGTTCAACCCTAATGTTGATTCTTTGATTATTGAAAACGTTCGATTTGTTTTGATTTTTGCAAAACCAAAAGTTGGAAAGATTAATCCTAAAGATTCTACAGATTTCGAAGAAGACACAACGTTGCCTCGGTTCGTTTTAGGTGAATTCCACAATCTTGATGTTAGAGATTTTTACAGAAAGCCCCACCACATCAAAATAATTAGCAACGAGATTTCCCAAGTTCTGACTGAAGTTGTTCGAAGTCGACCTTACTTTTATCTTGAATCTGAATATGGAAAAGTTTTAGGACAAACTACAGATAAGAAATATTTTGCCCTTGTAAATGTTCGATTCGATGTTGTAATTCGTTTTACTATTTCTGCTTTTTGAAAGAGTTTTTCTCCAATCTAATTAATCGTGAAATATATTAAGATAATTATCGTTTTTGAATATCTTTTAAGGAGTTCAATACCCAATGGCAAAGAAAGATAAAAATTTGGTTGTTGTGGAATCGCCTGCGAAGGCAAAAACAATTGGAAAATATCTGGGGAAGAATTTCTTTGTCAAAGCCTCTGTTGGTCATATTAAAGATTTAAATAAGCACACTTTAAGTGTTGATATTAAAAATGGTTTTCTTCCAAAGTATGAAATCTTAAAGGACAAGATAGAAGTAATCAAGGACTTAAAAAACGCTGCAAAACAATGCGATATTGTATATTTGGCAACCGACCCTGACCGAGAAGGCGAAGCAATTGCTTGGCATATTGCCGAAGAAATTCGTAATGCTAACCCAAATATAAAAAGAATACTTTTCAACGAAATAACGGAAAAGGGTGTCAAACAAGGTCTTGCCCAACCTCGCGAACTAGATGAAAATCTTTTTTACTCGCAACAGGCTCGGCGTGTTTTAGACAGATTGATTGGATATAAAATTTCTCCTTTTCTTTCAAATGCTCTCATTAAAAAAACTGCAAAAGCACTTTCTGCTGGGCGGGTTCAGTCCGTTGCTCTTCGATTAATTTGTGAACGCGAAGAAGATATAGAAGCATTCGAGCCTTTTACATATTGGAACATTCTTGGAAAATTTCTTGCTGGCGAAAGTAAAATCTCTGCCCGACTTATTAAGTTCGATGGTAAACAAATAGTTAACCCAGAAGGTTCACAAAAACCTCAACGTAACGAAACTGAGCAACAATATCAAAAAAGAATTAGCAAATTTTTCTTCATTTCTTCCGAAGAAGAAGCGCGAAGATTAATCGACAGAATAAAGCAGGGTAAATTTCATGTTGAAAATTTAAAGAAAAAGAAGGTTTCCGAAAAACCAAAGCCACCATTCATTACTTCTACTTTACAGCAATCTGCTGCTCGGCTTCTTGGTTTTTCGAACAAACTAACAATGCAACTGGCACAAAAACTTTACGAAGGTGTTCCGATTGGGAAGGAAGGCAATGTTGGTTTAATAACCTATATGCGTACTGATTCTTTCCGAGTTAGTCAAGATGCAATTGATTCTGTGCGCGAACACATTCGAAACAAATATGGCGAAAGATATTTACCCTCGAAACCAAATGTTTACCAGAGCAAATCTGCAAATGTTCAGGATGCGCACGAAGCAATTCGGCCCACATATATCAACTATACTCCCGATTATGTAAAACCATTTCTCGATAAGAACCTGTTTGCACTTTACGAACTAATTTATAATCGTTTTGTAGCCAGTCAGATGCAACCTGCTGAATATGAACAGACCACCATAGATATTTCTGATAGTAATTTTGTTTTTCGAGCATCAGGGCGAGTTCTAACTTTCGATGGTTACCTTGCTGTTTACCAAGAAGAAGAACAAACATCAAGCGAAAAAGAATCGGACGAAGAAAAAGTGCTTCTACCGCCGGTTAAAATTGGACAAACATTGGAACTTGATAATTTGGAAGCAAAGAAATCACAAACACAACCACCACCCCGCTTCAATCAAGCAAGTTTAATTAAAGAACTCGAAGAAAAAGGTATTGGTCGCCCAAGCACTTATGCAACTATTGTTTCAACTTTGCTCGAACGCAATTATGTGAAATTAAAGAATAAAACATTTTTCCCAACGGAATTAGGAAAAGAAGTAAATAACACACTTGTAAAATTCTTTACTGACATATTTAATGTAGAATTTACAGCAAAGATGGAGGAGGAACTCGACACAATTGCAGAAGGTAAGACAAGGTATATTGATGTATTAACAAAATTTTACGAACCACTTCAGAAATTGCTCGAGGAGGCTCAAAACGAAGTTGTAAACGGCGTAGTGTGCGAACTTTGTGGGGCTCCAATGGTTGTGCGAGTGAGTAAATACGGTAGGTTCCTTGGTTGCAAGAATTATCCAAAATGCAACAATATTAAACCTTTGCATAAAGTAACACAAAAGTCGGTAGAAGTTGACGAGGAGGTACGTTGCGACCTTTGTGGTTCACCAATGGTTATTCGTGAAGGTCGATATGGTAAATTCTATAGTTGTTCAAGATATCCTGAATGCAAAGGGACGAAACCAATCGAAAACAACAGAAAATCTAAGAAATTTACTCCAATTCCAATTCCTGAAGAAATTTGCCCGAAATGCGGAAGCGAAATGCTTTTGCGATTGGGCAAGAATGGGTATTTTCTTGCCTGTTCGAAATATCCAAAATGTAAAGGAACGAAAAAAATTGTTAAATCCGAAGCAGAAATGTTGATAAATAAATATTCAAAAAAAGAAGAATAGGTCATACAAACTATTAAGTAAAACAGCACATTCCAAAAAAATTATTAATTTGAAAAGAATGGATAAAAAATTTTTAGGAATTTAAAAATGGAAATAACAACCCTTGATTTTCACATTCAAAAAGTGGTAAATGGTGAACGAAAATTTGAAAATGTATTTCAATCGATTTCAAGGATGATTCTCGGCGACCCTTCGAAAATTGCCAAAGTAATTGTTAACGGGCGACCTACCTACGATTTTCTTGTTTTTCGCGAAGGGAAAAAGCATTTAGTTGGGATGTTCGACGAAATTAATAGTTTAGTTTCATTCGTTAAAGATGCAGCCGAAGGCGGGTCCTCTTCGGAAATGGCTTTTGTCCTTATTGGTGAGCCCGGTAATGGTAAAACTTTTTTTGTGGATTATTTAATGCAACTTTATCGCAATTTCATTTCTCGATCAGAAAATCGACGCTACAGTTTTAAATTCAAAAATGTGGATAAACTCGGTCGTTATGGCAAAATCAAGGAGATTGAATCGCAGACTTTCGAAGACCCTATGATTCTTGCAATGAATCTTTTCGACGAGAAAGACCGAAATATCGAATATTTGCTTCAACTTGGAGCGAGTGAATCACAAATTAAGGAATTTTATCGTTTATATCGTCCGCTTGGGGCTTGCACTTACTACATTTGGAATCAAATTCGGGAGTTTTGCGATGGTAATTTATCGAAGATGCTTGAATTTGTCGAAGTTTTTCCTGTTCCTGTTTCGGAATCGCGTGGAACTTTAACAGGAAAATACGCAGCAAAAGATAAGATTACTTCTTCGGCAGTTGATTTGATAGGAGAGGAGTCAATAACTCGAATATTAAACATTGCAGATACGGATAATCCTTATCGGTTCGATTTGCGTCGTGGGGCTTTGGCACGAGTTGCTGGCGGTGGTATCCATTTTGCCGATGAAATTTTTAAAAACAAGAAGGATTTAATTCAAGTTTATCTTGGTGTGATTCAAAATAGAACAATTGAAATTGAAGGCTTCAAATGGCCACTTGACACTTTAATTATAGCAACAAGCAACAACAACGAATTTGCACGGTTTTTAGAAGAAAAAGAACAGGCTCCAATAGTTGACCGTTGCAGGGTTTGCTATATGTCCCACAATACAAATTACAAACTGCAAATGGAGTTAACAAAATACGCTATTGGTAGTTGGGAAAAGTCAACATTTGCTGGCGAAAAACTACATATCGACCCGAACTTGGTTTATACTGCTTCGGTTGCTATTATTCTTACCCGAATGCCAAAGTCCGATAAATTGACTCCAGTGGAAATGATGAAACTTGCTGCTGGGGAAGTTGCTGGCGAGAAATCGCTTAAAACATTAAGCGAAGTTATTAATGAATTAAATGCAGACCCCGATATAACGAAAAGATTTGGTCAAAAAGGTTTGGGACATCGAAATCTTGGCCGAGCAATTCAAATTCTTCTTGAACGGACGGAAACCCAAGAAGGAAAATGTATGTATGCCGGGGATTTCTTTTCTTCGCTCGAAACTGTTATCCTTGATTATGTTCAAGACCCCAATGATAGAATTAAGTATTTCAACGATTTGAAAATTGCTAAACAATTGTATCGACAAAATGTATTGAAATCTATTTTCAATGCTTATATGGACGAACCTGATGCGATTGAAAGGGATGTTATGAACTATGTAAATATGGTAATTGGGATTGATGCAAAAAATCTTGGAAGTGATAAAATTTGGACATATCGCGACCCAAGGACTGGAAAACTTGTTTCTTTGAAAATCGATGATTCTTTTGTTAATAGTGTTGAAGAAAGAATGGGACTGAAAACTCGGGAACAGAAACAGAGTTTTCGAACTACAATTATTAAAATATATGGGCAACGCATTGTGAAAGATCCAAATTATAACTTTATGGACAATGCGGAACTTGTTAAAGCAGTTACTGATGTTCGATTAAAATCCGACATATCTGGTGCTGGAAGTCTTGTCGGTGCTCTTTCGAATCGAACCAACGAAGAAAACCAGCGCCTTTACAATAGAATGCTCGATACAATGATTAATAAACTTGGTTATTGTAAAACTTGTGCTGAAAAAACTATCGAATACTTCTGTACACAGGAAGACGCTGCTTGATTTATGGAGCAAGAGAATATTACCAATCCTACTGAAAAGAAAAGAAAAAGAATTAAAAAGTTCGAAACTATATATCAGACCTCTTTCGATATTAAAATTGAAATCCAAGACAAAACAATTCTGAAAATCAAGGAACTTGCAAATAAGAATAATTTTGAAATTTATCTTGTCGGGGGTTATGTTCGAGACCTTCTTTTAAATCGACCAACAAAAGATGCCGATTTCACAGTTGTAGGCGATTCAATTGAGTTTGCCAAAATAGTTGCCGACCATTTTCATTCCAAGGTTGTAGCCTATCCTCGCTTTTTTACTGCAATGGTACCAGTCAAAGGAAGTGAATTCGAATTTGTTGGAACGCGAAAAGAAGTTTACTTGCCTAAAAGTCGGAAACCAATTGTTTCGGTTGGAACACTCGAAGATGACCTTCGCCGACGGGACTTTTCAATAAACGCCCTTGCTGTTTCTTTGCAAGATGATAATTTTGGAAAACTAATTGATTTGTTCGATGGGTATAAAGATTTGCAAAATCATATTATTCGAACCCCACTTGACCCCAGAGCAACATTTGACGACGACCCGTTGCGAATGCTTCGTGCAATAAGGTTTTCCACTCAACTTGATTTCGTAATCGAGGAACAGACTTTCCTCGCTTTGAAAGAAATGCGAGAGCGAATTAAAATTGTTTCGCAGGAAAGGATTACCAACGAACTTTTGAAAATTATTGAATCTGCTCGACCAAGCAAAGGTTTTATTTTGTTGTTTGAAAGCGGTTTGCTCGAATTAATTTTCCCAGAACTTTATGCAATGGCTGGAGTTGAAACAATTGAAGAGAATGGAATTAAGTATTCCCATAAGGATGTGCTTTTCCATAGTCTTAAAGTACTTGATAAAGTAGCGGAACAAACCGATAAAACCTTTCTTCGATTTGCTGCATTAATCCACGACATTGGCAAGCCAAAAACTAAAAGGTTTATCCCTGGGGTGGGTTGGTCGTATCACGGGCACGAGGAGGTTGGCGCACGAATGGTTTCGAACATCTTCAGGAAGTTGAAACTTCCTTTGGAAAATGTTGAGTATGTTGAAAAATTAGTTCGATTACATCAAAGGCCTATGGCTTTGGTGGACGATGGAGTAACCGATTCGGCAATTCGTCGGCTTGCTGCATATGCTGGCGATGCTCTCGAGGATTTATTTCTTCTCTGTCGTTGCGATATTACAACCAACAACCCAAATTTAAGCAAAAAATATTTGAACAACTATCAAAAAGTTTGGAAAAAGGTTTTGCAAGTTCAGGAAAAGGATAAACTTCGACAGTTCCAATCACCAGTGCGTGGCGAAGAAATTATGGATATTTTCAAATTGCGTCCTTCGCCCGAAGTTGGTGTGATAAAGACAGCTATCGAAGAAGCAATTCTCGATGGAGTTATTCCAAATGATTACGATAAGGCTAAAGATTTTGTTTTACAGAACAAAGAAAGATGGGAAAACATTCTGCGAACTGTTAATGTCAGCGAAATAAAGAGAGACAAGGATTTAATCAAAAAGATTTTTGTTTATTCTTCAACAAAAGAGATATAAAATAATCCATTAGGTTGATTAAATTTCAAATGGGCTATCAGAGATCTTAAAATCGTAATTTTGTGCGATTTTTTATTCTTTTCTTTATATAACAATTTTTGATTATTTATTTAAATTGTCTTTGTTTGATTTATTTAAATTTCCCTGAGTTATTGCCTTGCTATATGTTTGCTTATATAGATATCTCCTCTTGAAAATTCTTTAATTTTTGTTGAAATTAAGTCAATAAGTGTAATAACTATCATATTTTTTAGAAGAAGGATTAAAATACGAGGAAATTTAAAAAAATATTTTGCACCCGATTTTTTTATTTAAGTCCAAAAAATTGGTGTCTTTTTTGAAGCAATTAATAATTCAATACTTGATGAATAAAGCCGATGAAAGTAGAAGAAAATTTTTGGAATATATGACTACCAGCACCGATAAAAAATAAAATGTGGATTAAGATGAAAGAAAAGTTTTAAAAATAAAGTTCTTATTTTACTCTATCGATCCAGAAGTTTTTGAAGCCAAGTTCCCGAGCAAAATTTTTTGCTTCGTCGAGTGAACTGAATTTTCCAATTCGAACTTTGTAGTGATTGATATTGCGAAAGCGGTAGGGTTTGATATAGGCATTTATACCTTTTTGGTTTAGTTGGTTTACCCAATAAATTGCCTCTTCAATTTCTGTTGTGGAAAAAATTTCTATCGAAAACTCTGACTGTGGTATGAATGTGGTTTTGGTTTCTGGTGAAACTTCGACAATTTTTACTTTTTTAGTTTTATTGATTGATGAAAATTTCGAGGCAAATTTTTTTTCTGTTCGTATAGGTTTGGGTTTTTCAGTAACCGGGGTGGGTTTTCCCTTAACTTGCGGAATTTTTTCTTTGATTGTTTTTTCAGAAACAATTTTTCGGGGTGGTTCGGGTTTCTCTTTCTGAATATCAGTTGTTGCTTTGGCTTCTTCTTTTATTGGGGTTTGTATTGGTTCTGGCGTTTTAACTTCTTCCTTTGGCTTTTCTTTCTTTTGTATTTCTGGAACTTTTGGTTTGTTTATCTCGGTTTCTTTATTTGCAATTTCTTTCTCTGCATTTGGTTTTTTTATAAGATTAAGATATGTAAAATATCCACCAATAAGTAAAGCCAAAACAATAAGACCTACAAAGACAAACCAAAAGACTGGGACCTTCCGTCTTTTTTTCTCCTCTGTTTCTTCGGTTGGTGGCTCCTTTATAGTTTCTGCCTCTTCGGTGCTTTGTTCACTTTGAACATCTACAACAGTCGGAGCGATTTCCTGTTCGGTCACTTGCTCATGCTCTTTGTGTTGTTCTTCAACTTCATCACTTTCACTGGATGAAGCAGTTTGTTCGGTGGGTTCTTTAATTTGTTGCTTTTTTTCTTTTCTTCCCTTTTTCTTCCTCTTTTCTAATTTGTCAAGGTCTCCGCTTTCAATTAATTCTTTAGCGAGGATTTCGGAAGGCTTATCCAAATGCATTTCGCTTAAGTCAAATTCCATAATTTCGCTTACGGGCTCAACACCAGAAGATTCATTTAGTTCTCTTTGGAGTTCTTCTTTTTCCTTTGTAGTTATGGTTTCTATTTCTTTACCACCTTTTTCCTTTTTTCTTTGTTCGCTTTTAGCTAAATCCTCCAAAATTGTTTTTCGGAAATCTTCATCAAATACTTTGGAAAATTCTTCTGGGTTTATTTCGGCGATTTTAATTTCGAGAGGAACATCAACAATACTTTGAGATTCGATAAGAATTGTTTCGGGTTCTTTTTTTGCGGCTTCTACCTCTTGTTTAGTTTCTTGTTCGATTTCATTGTCAATGGCTTGTTCGTTAATTATTTCTGATTTTTCTTCTTCGATAGATGAAGTTTCCTCGACGGCTTGCTGTGTGGTTTCTTCGATTACTGGAGTTTCTTCCTCAAAAATATCCCAAATAGATTTTACTGGTTTGTCCTTTGGTTGATATTCAGAAGTATCTTTTTGTATAGTTTCTTTGGGTGTTTTTTTGAATGTGGTAACTTCTTCATTTTCAATCAAACCGGCTTTTTCATATGGTAGAACCTCTTTCTCAAGTTTTTCAATGCCAGATTTTTCATATGGAATTGGTACACGCTCTTCTTTTCCAACTTTTTCGAATTGTTCCCTACCAATTTTGGGGAGGACTTCTTTTTGTTCAAAATCTTTTTCTTCGTAAGTGGCAATTTCTTTCTCAATTAATTCTTCTTGGTTGGTAATTTGGTAACTTTGTAGGGTAGTTGGTATTTCGGGATTTTGTTCAGATTCTGAAAGAAAGTCTAAATTTTCGCTTTCTAACCCTTTGGTTTCAAAAGGTAGAGTTCCTGGGTATTCGTCAATTTTTTCAAGTATAAAAGTCTCATCATCGGGGTCGGTTGGTTCAAAGCCTCCATAATATCGTTCATCGTATAAGTTTTTGTCTATTTGTAAATTCATATTAAAACTTATAAGTTAAAGCAATGTAAATACTCAGACCTCTTTCTTTATAATTATTCCAAATCCACACATTCGAATTTAATAAATTTTCAATTTTGAATGAAAGAAAAATTGAATTCGAAAATGAATATTCAATGTTGCATCCAATATTGTTATATGCTTCGAGTAAAAACTGATTTTCTGGGTCGGCATATCTTGTTCCAGTAGATTCGCCAAACAGATTGAGGTTTAGTTTGTCGAAAAATTTTCTTCGGTAGTCTAATCTTCCTTTTAGGACAGGTTCATAAGGAACTTCCTTTTTGTTTCTGGAAAGGGTTGAAAAGTTCAGAGTTGAGTTTAAAGAAAAATCGCCTACAAGAGGAACAATCCAATAACCTTCGGCGAAAATCTGGAAAAATGTAGCATCGAGATAATCGATAATAAAGAACTCTTTTGAAATGTTCCTGAAAACAGGATACCTTTTTGCAAGCGAAAATTTTGTACCAACAATTGTGGACATGTCCTTTGACGGTTGAAATTTTAGATTTGCATATATTTCAGTGAAATTGGAATAGTCAAGATATATTGAATCGGCAAGATAAGGATTTTCAGAAGCGAATTGGTGGAAGGAAATATTTTTTAACTTATTTGAAATTCCGCCAGAAATTTCGATGTTGGGTGTCAACATTCTTTCGATGTTTAAGGCAGCAAGAATCATTGGGCGAGAATTGCCATTGCTCGAGCGTGTAAATTGAAAACCAATTTGTGGTTCGATTTTGTTTTGTTCATATTCAAATTTGTAAAAGCCGTAGGTTTCGAAAAAATTTGCAGAATTATTAATAAAAGAACGAAAATCTATTGCAATTTTTCCCCCAAATTGATTATTGAAGTTCGCTTTTATTATTTCGAGGAAACCTCGAAGAGTTGTTTCGTTCAATGAGTTCCCAGCCCCACTCTGATGAAAAATGTCGAAACTGGCGCCTGTGTTGAAATCAAAGCCTTCGAAATTGCCAATTGAGTTCACTTTCGCAAAAAAGTCTGTTTGTGTTCTAAAAGGTGGATTGTCTATTGCATATAACTTATAATTACGATTTTTGAACTCTATGTTAGTAGTTGTTTTGCTTCCACCAAAGATTAAAAACTTATCTGGTGCAAGGTATTCAGATTGAGCGCCCAAAACTATACCTGTGTATCCAGCATTGTCCAAATGCCCTTTGCTGGCTTTTACTTCACCAAAAGTAAATATATCGTAATCTGTAAAGTTTACTGAATAACCCCAATTAAAGTTTCCTGTAAGGAAACTCCCAACAGAAAGATTTGCATATCCATTTGGATATTTTTTTGAAAATTTTGAAGTAGGGAAAGTAACAGGAAACACAACATAATTTCTTGGTTTTTCAACCACTATTAAGGAGTCGAGCAATCCACGAGAAATATAGGTCGGGAACACCGGCATTTGCTTTGTTCCAACTTGAACATCGATTTGTTCTTTTCCTTCGATAATAAAGTTTGGAAGTTCCAGTGGTTGGGAAACATTTTGGGTAAATAATTTAAAACATATTGCGAAAACAGAAAGAATAACAATGAAAAGTTTCATCTTCACCTCGTTATTTTGATTTTTGCTCAATGAGTTGGAGACGGCGTTTTGCAGTTTTCGTATAGTCGTCTGGTTCGCGAGTTGCAAGGATAGAGCGGTAGCAGTTAATTGCCTCTTCTGTGTTGCCTTGTTGTTCGAAAAGTTCCCCCAGATTAAGAAGAGCGAGTGTAAACCAATCCTCGATGCCAGCGAATTTATCTCGTACCTTGGAAAATTCTTCGACTGCCTTTTCGCGGTTGCCAATTCGGTAGTAAATTTCGCCAAGTCGATATTGGGATTCTGCTGCAAGATTTGGGTCGAGCGAAGAGCTTGCCAGACGAGTAAATTCACGTATTGCCTCGGAGTATGCACCCGAAAGTCGGTAATACATTGCAATTTTATACAAACTTTGGTCGCCGTATTCTGTTCCTTCGAAATTATTAGCAATTTTTTTCCAGATTTGAATTGCTGAGGCTGTGTCTCCAAGAGTAAATCTTATAGATGCTTGTTCAAATCCTGCTTGAGCAGATTCAGGCGAGTCGGAATATTGTTCTTGTAGTTGGGTAAATAATGAATCTGCAAGTTGGATATTGGCATTGGTTTTATAAATCAACCCTAACTCGAGCATCGATTGAGGAGCAAATTCGCTGGATTTATATTTTGAAATTATCTCGTTGAAAAGATTAATAACATTTGCACTTTCGCCCAGACTTTGGTAACTTTTAGCCATCCAAAACAATGCCTCGGGTTTTTTATCGCTTTCTGGGAATTTTTGAATAAAATTCTGAAATTCAGCGATGGCATTTTTATAATTCTTGCCTGTGTAAAACATTTGGCCTTTCTTTAAAATAAAATCCATTGCAAAAGGAGATTCAGGGTTCCGATTGATATACTCATCGGCAATTTGCATTGCTTCCTGCTCACGGCCTAAGGCTATATAGCAGTATTGCAGACTTCGCAATGCATCCGCAACGAGTGGACTTGATGGATATTTATCCAAAATTTCTTGATAAACCTTAGCAGACTCTTCGAATTTACTCATATTGTACAATGCATCAGCTATAGCATATCTTGCTCTTGGAACAAGCAGACTATTTGGGTAAGCATCTATCAAAAAGTTGAAACTGTTTATTGCTTCTGAATACTCTTTTTGCTGGAATTTTATCCAAGCAGCGAGGTATAGAGCATTTGGTGCATAAGCAGAATTTGGATATTTTTTAATAAACTCAAGCCCTTGGTTATATGCATCGTTCAAGTTTCCCATTTTATAGAGGGAATGGCATATCTGGTAATTTGCATATTGGGCTTCTTCACTCTTTGGGCTTAGGTTGATAACTTTTCGGTAACTTTCTATAGCATTTTTAAAATCTTTAAGAACATAATATCCGTCGCCCTGTCGCAGCCAAACTTCAACATTGTACTTCGAGGAAGGGAATTCAGCGAGAAGTTTAGCAAAGATATCGCTCGATTTTCTAAAGTTCTTTAAACGGAAATATGACCATCCTAATCCATAAAGAGCCTCTTCGCGATATTTGCTATTTGGGTACTTCGCAATAAAAGTTTCGTATTTATCGATTGCATTTTGTAGCATGTCCGAACGGTAGTAGGCTTCGGCTAACCAAAAAAGTGCTTCCTCGCTTCGTTGGTCGTATGGGAAGTTTCCAATTACATATAACAGATTTGGAATTGCTTCTGCATTTCGAAAAGAATAAATTTGAGCAATTGCCTGTTTCAATCGAGTTTCAGCAATAAACCAGTTTTTGTTTGGCATTTGAACATTTGTCGCACGTTTTGCAAGTTCTTCCGCTGTTTTGTAGTATTGTATTGCCCGAGAGTAGTTTTTTAATTCTAAGTTTGTTGCACCAAGCATTAGATTCAACTTAGCAGTAATTAAATTGTCAGTAGATTCTCTTAATCCACGTTCGAAAGTTTTATTTGCTTTATCGAATTCTTTTTTTTCGTAGTAAATCATACCAAGTTCAAGTAAAACTATTGATGAAAATGAATAGTTGCTTCGCGTAACTAATTCGGAAAGCAAATTTTGTGCTTCGCTTAATCGACCTAAGCGTCGATTAGCCATAGCACGATATAATTCTGCAAGTTGTTTTTGTTGTAGGTCTTCACCTTTGCATTCAGTTATGATTCTATCGAATTGTTCAATGCTTTTTAAAAAATCTCCCTTTTCTAAAAGAGCTAAACCAATTTTTAATTTTGTATCGAGTAGATATTTTGAATGAGGGAACTTTGTAATGAAATCGTTGTATTCCAAAATAGCTTCATCGAAGCGAGATGCTATCAAATAGGCTTCGCCACGAAGAAACTTTATTTTCTCTTCGATGTCCTCCGAATAATCCTGTTTTTCATATAGTAAACCTAAAGAATCTCGGATTTGCATCTTTGTGTAAATCCTCTCTGCGAAATCGAGTGCAACTAGTGCTTGGGCATCTTGCCGAAGAGTCACATAATTGCTTGCTTCTCTGATTTTCGAGGCAAGTAAAACGTTTGAATATGGATATTGCTTTTGTAATGTTTTATAGTAATTGATTGCCGTTTCTTCTTCCCCCTTCATTTCTGAAATCAAGCCAAGAAAGTAAAGTGCATCGTCGGCGATGGATGATTTTTGGTAATTCCTAAAACAAGTCTCAAATGCTTCTTTACTTGCATCAACTTTCCCATTCATAAGTTTAGCAACACCATTCCAATAAAGGCATCTACCCGATAGTTCAAAATAGGAATAATCCTTACGCAAAGCGTATTCTTTTTGTCCACCTTGTACAGCAAGTAAATAATATTTACTAGCATCCTCGTATTGTTTGATTTCGAATGAAAAGTTCCCAAGATTTTCGTAAAAGTAAGGAGCATAAAGAGATTTTGGATTACTATTTAGAAATTTTTCTAAAAGTTTCTTGGCAAATTCTACTCTACCAGAAAAGAATTCAGTTTGACTTTGAAGTAAAACTGATTTTTCGTATGCAGGAAAATTATGATTGTTTTCAAGAAGTTGGGTTATTTCTTTTCCCGAAGGCTTCAAAAGACCGTTGTTTAGCAAGTCCAATACATCAAAATAAGTATTGGTAGGATAATCAATCTTCGTATCGATGAGTTGTGCTTGGGATTCGGTATGAAATAGAATTTGAAAATAGTTAATGAAACAGATGACCAGAAAAATAATCTTCTTCACTCTAAAATTCAATTTTATATAAACATAAATGCAAAAATAAGAATAAATTATAGTTTAAGCCCTTTCCAAAATTTAAAATGGAAAGTTCTAAGGTTTGAACCTTTATGAATGAGGAAATATTTTCTTCTAAAAGTTATAAAGAAATAATTTATTCTTCTATTAATTCTTTAACTGATTTTGAAGCGCGGGTAATTCCAGTAATACCACTTGCGATAACCCAGTTACCCCCTTCTTTTTTCAATGTTCGTGCTACTCGTAAAAATAAACGTACATTTTTCCCATTTGTCCACAATTCAAGAGGAATTCCATAAATTGCCGAGGCAAGCTTCCCTTTCGAATCCATAAGAATGAAAATATCGACCATATCCCCATATCGCATTGAGTCGATATCTTCCCACTGCTTTTCAATTGCTACTTTGAACTCAGAAAGCGACTTAATCGTTTCAGCAGAGTCGCTCCCAAAAAAAGTCAAATCATTTGCAAGGTATCTCACCATCTCGGAGAAGTTCTTCTTTTCGTAGGCTTTGTTGTAAGCTTTCAAAACTTCGATGACTTTGTCTTTTTCTTTTACTTCCTCTTCAGTAGAAAGTTGTTCTTCGCTTGTTGAACAAGAAAAAAGGAGAAGTAAAATAAAAAGTGGAATAAAAAATTTCATAAAAGCCTCCTGTTTTATTTGACAATTGTAAGACCATTCTTTTTCTGGTATGAAATTTGTCGTTTTTCACTTTTTTCAAAAATATGTAATGCTCAAAGCCAAAATACAAAGAATAATTTAAAAAAACAAGAGGGAAAGATGGAAATTGTTTCAATTTCTAATACGGAAAATAAACTTGATGTAAAAGAGATTACTGCAAAAACCGCGACTACTAAAGCAACTTTGCAAGAGAATAGGAGAGAAATTGACATACTTCAATTGAATGATTGGCAACGAAGCGTTGTCGATATTGCTTTAAAGTATCTGGACAATAAGAGCCAAGTGGAGAATAATCATCCCTTGAGTCAGGGTAGATTTAAACAAATTCAAACTTTAGAAGAAGCCTTGAAAGAGGTTGAAACATTGCGACAAGGGCAACTAAAAAACGAAGGATTGCAGGCTCAAGCAAATATTAATCCACAGGATATTCTTTCTTTGTTTCTTCAATAAATCTATTTAGTTGCAATTTTTTCTTAGAAATTTATTTTTTGTTTTTATAAAATTGCTCTTTTTGATTTTTACACAAAAAAATCAAATCTGTCTCCATTTTTATCGAAAAAATGAAGATTTTTAAAATCAAAAGAAAGGTGGATTGTCTCGTTCGTTTCAAATTTCAGCATAGAATCTTTTGCGATAAAGGAAAATAGACTATCTGCGGTTCCAAAGTAAACTATTGCTTCGTAGCCAGTATATTCGTATGTTCGGATTTGTGAATGAATGATGCCCGACGATTCGTTTGCAATTTGTAAATCTTCTGGTCGAATTCCAATAATAAACTCCGTACTTTGTTTTAGGAAATTCTCGAGTTTACTATTTGCGTCAATGAGAAAATCTGAAATATTGAATTGGAATAACTTATTCTTTTCGATAACCATCCCATCGGAATAAAAGCAATTGAATAAATTCATTTGAGGGGAGCCTATAAATGTTGCAACAAATATATTTTTTGGGTGAAAGTAAACTTCTCGGGGTGTACCAATTTGTTGGATAACACCTTCTTTCAAAATTGCTACTTTTGTACCCATTGTTAATGCTTCAATTTGGTCGTGAGTAACATAAATCGAGGGTACTTTAAATCTTTGAACCAAATTTATTATTTCTGTCCTCATCAGAACACGGAGTTTTGCATCCAAGTTTGATAAAGGTTCATCGAAAAGAAAAATATTTGGTTGCCGAATGATAGCCCGGCCTAAAGCAACCCTTTGCCTTTCGCCGCCAGAAAGTTCCTTAGGTTTTTGTTTCAATTTTTTTTCCAATTGAAGTAAAGAAGCGATTTCTAATACTCGACGTTTGATTTCCTGTTTTGGAACTTTTTGAACTGTCAATGGGAATGCTAAATTTTCGAATACATTTAAATGTGGGTATAGGGCATAGTTTTGAAATACCATACCAACATTTCTATTACCAGGTGGCACGTCATTCCAGATTCTATCGTTGAAAATAATGTTCCCTGTAGTCTGTTGTTCCAATCCTGCAATTATGCGCAGTGTTGTTGTTTTACCACACCCAGATGGACCAACCAAAACAAGAAAATCGTTTTCTGTTACTTCAAATGATATGTTTCTTAATATGTAATTCTCGTTGAAGTTTTTTGAAATTTTATCTACTATTAATCTTTTCATAAGTTTAAAGGTATTAAGGTTTTGTTTTAATATTTTGACTAAGCCAAGAAGTCAGTGTTTCGAGAAAACCATATGCAAATCTTTTAGGTAAGATTCCATATTCATATATTTGTCCAGTTTTTGCTTTTTGGAAAAGATGATTAGCCAGTGGAATGATTTTGAGCGTAACATTTTTTTTATTTTTCAAACTTTTAAGTCTTTCGGCATTTAATTTTGCAGGAACTTGTTTGTCGAGTTCACAAAAAAGAATTAATATTGGGCAGTTAACCTTTTTGATATAGTCCAGCGGGTCTGTATCAATAAAAGTCCTGAACCAATCGGAACGGGCAGTTTCCACTTGAAGTTGAACATTGCGTTCAATTAAAGTATTTGAAATTTGCGACGAAATTTCTTTTGGATAGTACTCTAATTCTTCTTTAATTTGCCTTAGGACAATTTCACGGATTTTTTCGTAGTCCCCATTGGTTCTTAGAATCTTATAGATTTCTCTTTGTGCTTGGAGGGTTTGCTGAATTAGGCTATCGGGAACGTTTTGGCTTAGCATTTGTATTCGAATTTGCTCAAGTATCAAACTATCGCCGCGAACAGTCGGTCCGGCTAAACTAATTACAAATGCAATATCGCTTCTTCTGGAGGCAACAATGAAGGCAACTATACCACCTTCGCTATGCCCAAGAAGACCAATAGTAGAAGTGTCGACGTCGTCGCGAGTTTTCAAATAGGATATTGCTGACTCAATGTCCGAGGCAAAATCAAAAATAGTCTCGGAAATGCCCGAAATTTCTGTTGAACCGCCAACACCTCGGTCGTCCAACCGAAGTGTAGCATATCCTTTTTGCACAAAATGGTCAGAAATAGGTTTGAATATTTTGAAACCGAAAATAGTTTCGTCGCGGTCTTGTTTTCCACTTCCGCTGATGAAAATAATAACTGCATATTTCTTTTTTTCGTGTGGACGGGAAAAAGTTCCTGTAAGTTGACCTTTGTTATTTTGAATAATAACTTCCTCTTCGAAGAAAGAAAATGATTGGGAGGAATCTTCCTTCTCTTCGCCAAATGGTTCAAGTTCAAAAGTTCCAATCATCCCCATTTGCCGAAATGTTCCACTAATTTTTGCCTTTTCGGTTTGTGGGTTGTAGATTTTGCCCGAAAATTTTGCAACATTCATAACATTTACGATTAAGTCGAAATAAATCGAGTCTTTCGATAAATTAATATTAGCGAGATTCAACCCATATGAATTTTGTTGAGGTATGTCAATTTTCCCAGCGAGTTTATTTGCTGTGTCGACTTCGAAACAAACTTTTATTGCGAGGATTTGTTTAAAGATATCAATTTTTCCTATCCAGCAACCAATGTAATCTTTCGGGTTTGCAAGTAAAGGAAAAGTAATTACAAAAAGAAAGAAAACATTTTTTTTCATTATTACCTCTATTCGAGTTACCAATGTTCATAGTGAATTTTATTTGGTTTGTATTTATCTTTTGGTAAGTCTTCGCCAGTGGGTATACCAATTGCAATGGCATTCAATGGAATTACATTTTTAGGAATTCCCAGAAGTTTTCGAACAAACTCAATTCTATCGATATTTGGATAAATTGCTGTCCAAACACCCCCAAGGCCAATTGCCTCGACTGCGATGAGAATGTTTTCGCTGGCACAAGTGCAGTCGATTATAGCATATTCTTTCAACTTTCTATGAGCAAGTTCAGGAATAGCGCAAACCACAATACATGCCCCAGCCTTTTCCATCATTTTTGCAAATGGAAGGTTATCAGCCATTGCTTGAAGTGTTTCTTTATTTTTAACCACAATAAATTCCCAGGGTTGCATATTCACCGCCGAAGGGGCAGACATTCCTGCTCGGAGCAATAAATTAATTTGTTCATCCGAAACATCCTCACCGGTGAAATTTCTTACGCTTTTCCTGTTGAAAATTGCTTGTAATGCTTCCATTTTTTCCCATCAATTATTTATTATTAGTTTTTTAATTTCAATAAGTTCGATTTTCGAACCATCGAAACAGGCACATAATGGTGTAGTGAACCAATCTCCAAGATTAATGTAGACTTTATCCAAATATTCCTTGTATTCTGATTTATGAGAATGACCCATAATTACAAAATCGAAACCTTCTTCAATCTTTTTTTTGGCAAACTCGAAAAGTGAGTTGAAATCTTTCTTTACCCGTTTTGTTGTATAGTTTCGACTTTTACGTGAAGAACTAATAGCCAACCACAAGCCTAAATCGGGATGCAAGAGACGGAAAAGCTTTTGAATTGAACGATTTCGTAGAAATTTTTTTAGAATTAAGTAACCTTTATCGTTTGTAATTTTCCCATCTCCATGCGAGATAAAAAATTTTTTCCCATTTAAAATTAATTCCAAATCTTCGGTATGTATTTCAATTCCGAGTTCTTCTTGAAAAAACTTGTAATGGCCGAAGTCGTGGTTGCCCATAAGATAAATAATCTCAATGCCTTTGCTTTTAATTTCGGCTAATTTTGAAACGATTCGGTAAAATTTTTTAGGAATAACAAATTTGTAATCGAACCAGTAATCGAATAAGTCGCCAACAATGACAAGCGAATTTCCTTCTGTTGCAATGTAATCGAGAAAAGAAAGGAATAATCCTTCTCTTTTTTTTTCCTTTTCGCCTTCGAAATATCCTAAATGTAAATCGGAAATAAAGTATACCAACTTTGAATTTCAAGTTTATACAAAAAACTAAATTAAATGATTTTACGAACATTTCAGTAAATTTGTATTAATTAAGGTTAAATTGTTTGAAAATGACAAGAAAGTTTCATCCCGAAATCATATTGTTTCTGTTCTTTTTTGGTTGTCTTTCAATTCGTACACCTTATATTCCAACCAAATATTATTCTTTAAATCAAATGCCTTTTAATTTCAAAAATATTGCTGAATTGGAAACATTCGTGATTTTTAACGATTTCTCTGTACCAGAAGAACTTGTGGATAATAGGATTATGGTATGGTTCGGGGATGGTTCAGTTCAAAAATACAACTACCATCGATTCACGACCGATTATGTAGAATTAATAAACGACTTCATTTTGACGAGGCTGAACCTTTCCAGAGCATTCAAATTTGGGGTATCTGTTTCGTCCTCGACTATTATTCCCGATTATATAATCGAAGGAAAAGTTCTTGAATTCCGGGCTTATAGCGATAAGGAAAACAAATCAAGAAGTTGGGTTTATGTTTCAATCCAAGTTACCCTTTTAAAATATGTACCAGTTTCGAACCAGAACAAGGTTGTTCTTTCGAAAGTCTACACGCAAAAGGTTGAACGGCAGGGAAAAGAACCATCGACAATTCCTTCTGCTTTTTCTATTGCTTTATCCACAATAGTTGATAAGATGATTTTTGATTTGCAAGGTGCAATTACTGGGGAAAATGTAAAATGAATTTTCGTCGATTTCATTATCAAACCGTCACTTCAACAAATGATTTTGCTAAGGAATTATTAAATGAGCATAATTTCGTTGTTGTTACAGCCGATTATCAAACTCAAGGAAGGGGGCGGAACAAAAATCGATGGGAAGGGGAATTTGGTTCGAACGTATACTTTTCGTTTGCTATGAAGTATGAAAATTTTAAGAGCATGGAAGAAGTTGCCTATTTGCAGGGATTGGGTGCTTTGGCAACAAAATATGCATTGAAAGATATTGCGCCCAATTTAGTTTTTGTTTTGAAATATCCCAACGATGTCTATGTTAAATGTTCAGATGGTTTTTTTCGAAAAATTTCTGGTGTTCTTGTTGAACATCAATTTCTGGGCGATTTATGTTGGTCCAGTGTCCTTGGAATTGGAATTAATGTAAATCAGACTTCTTTCCCTGAAGATATTAAACAAAAAGCCACATCATTGAAATTGCTTAATATCGATTCCACCCCCGATAAGATTGTAGATGAATTGATAAAGCAAATTGAAAACATATTTAAGTTCTATCCAAACGAAATAATGTTGCTTTGGGAAAAGGAACTTAATATTAAAGGAAAGCAAGTAGAAATTTTGGGGAGAGCAAAAAAATTTACTGCTTATGGCTTGGATTCTATTGGGCGATTAATTTGCAAATCCTCCGAAAATGAATTAATTTTTGTTTCAATTGGTGATTCGATAATCTATGAACTTGGGTAGAAGTTTTTTGGAGCAAACCATCGCGATAGATTTCGGCAATAGCAGAATGAAAATGCTTTGTGGAAAGGACTTTAAGGCTTTTCGCTATACTAAAAATTTTCTCCAAAATTTTAAAAAGTATTTTGATGAAAAAGTGAAAAAGCCAGTAAGGATACTTTATTCGAGTGTGAACGAAACTAATTCTCTTGAAATTATAAATTTTCTTTCAACCCAAACAGATGTATACATTTACAATATAAAAGACTTGATTTGGGAACAAAAGAAAATTAATTTAAACAATTACTACTGGATTGGAACCGACCGAATTCTTGGCTTAATTGCGGGAGCAGAAGAGTTCAAACCACCAATAATTACTGTGGATTTGGGCACTGCAGTTACAATAAACTGTATGGATGAAAACAGGAATTTTGTTGGTGGGGTGATTTTCCCGAGCGTAGAACTTCAACTGAAATCTTTGAAAGAAAACACTTATTTGCTTCGTTCTGCTCAGTTGCGAAAAAAAACAACCGATAAAATCATAGAAGTTCAAACCGAATTGGCTATATCAAGCGGAATTATTAATTCCCTTTGGGGGGGAATTTTGCACATCATTGCCACTGTTCGCAAGGAAGTCTTTTCCGATTCACATGTTCCAGTTATATTTACTGGTGGTGGTTTTGAATATTTCCGAACCAAATTTAACCACTGGGATTATGTAGAGAAGTATTATCGGCAGAATTTAGTACTGGAAGGTATAATAACACTTGCAAAAGCCATCAAGCAATATTTGATAGGTTTCGAGGGTAAGTAAATAAAACCAAAATAATTTCGTCGTTTCCACTGAAGATAATTTAGGGAAATAATGGAAGGACAATTTTCAAATAGAGTTCACGATGTTCTACGATATAGTCGAGAAGAGGCTATGCGGCTGGGTAACGACTATATTGGAACCGAACATTTAATTCTTGGGATAATCCGGGAAGGCGAAGGTATTGCAGTTAAGATTTTGAAAAATCTTGGAATCGATTTAGATGAGTTGCGAAAGCGGATTGAAAGCAAAGTAGAAAATACTTTTGTTGGCAATCGAAGCGGGAATATCGCTTTAAGCAAGCAAGCTGAAAAAGTTCTCCGACTTACCCCGCTGGAAGCAAAAATATATAAATCCGACATTGTTGGTACTGAACATTTACTTCTTGCTGTCCTTCGGGACGAAACTAACCAAGCAAGAGATATTTTGAAAGAGTTCGATATAGATTACGAGAAAGTAAAGAACGAATTGGATAACATCATTAGCGGGCGTTCTTGGGAGCAGTCTTGGGGTAAGCATTCAAATCCATTTCCAAAAACCCCGAGGTCAACAATGAAAGAAAGAGTGAAAACGCCAGTTTTGGATAATTTCGGAAGGGATTTAACCAAACTGGCATTGGAAGACAAACTCGACCCTGTCATTGGTCGAGAAAGGGAAATTGAGCGAGTTTCTCAAATACTTGCTCGCCGAAAGAAAAACAATCCAGTTTTGATTGGCGAGCCTGGAGTAGGCAAGACCGCTATTGTCGAAGGTTTGGCATTGAGAATTGTACAACGCAAGGTTCCCAGAACTTTACTCGACAAACGGATTGTTAGTTTGGATTTAGCCTCGTTGGTAGCAGGGACGAAATATCGTGGACAATTCGAAGAACGAATGAAGGCAGTCTTGAACGAATTGGAGCGCGCTCGCGATGTAATTTTGTTTATTGATGAACTTCATACTATTGTTGGGGCTGGTGGTGCTTCGGGTTCTTTAGACGCTTCGAATATTTTCAAACCGGCACTTTCTCGAGGCGAAATACAATGCATTGGTGCTACGACATTAGATGAGTACCGTCAGTATATCGAAAAAGATGGTGCCTTAGAGCGTAGATTCCAAAAGGTCCTAATCGACCCACCTACCCCCGAAGAAACTCGTGAAATACTTGAAAAAATCAAAGACCGCTACGAAGAGCATCACAATGTTAAATACACAAAAGAAGCAATCGAGGCTTGTGTTAGGCTTTCCGATAGGTATATTACAGACCGGTATTTCCCCGATAAAGCCATTGATGTGCTCGACGAAGCTGGTGCTCGAGTTCATCTTGCTAATATCAGTGTGCCAAAAAATATTATTGAACTGGAAGAGAAAATTGAAGACATCCGTAGACAAAAGAATCTTGTAGTTAAAAGTCAGAACTTTGAAGAAGCTGCACGATTGCGCGACTTGGAAAAGAAACTACAGGCAGATTTAGAAAAAGCCAAAATCGAATGGGAAATTAAATCTAGCGAAACCTATTTCCCAGTAACCGAAGACGATGTTGCCGATGTTGTTGCAATGATGACTGGTATCCCAGTTAATAAGATTGCAGAAAGCGAAACCGAAAAGCTTATGCGACTGCCCGAAGAGTTGAAAAAAATGGTTGTGGGACAAGACGAAGCTATCGACCATCTTACAAAAGCAATTCGAAGAGCACGCGCTGGGTTGAAAGACCCTCGCAGACCTATCGGTTCGTTTATGTTTCTTGGTCCAACAGGTGTTGGAAAAACAGAACTTGCTAAAGCACTTGCTCGCGTTCTTTTCAACACCGAAGATGCTCTTATCCGCATTGATATGAGCGAATATATGGAGAAGTTTTCTGTTTCCCGGCTTGTTGGGGCTCCACCGGGTTATGTTGGTTATGAGGAAGGCGGTCAACTTACAGAAAAAGTCCGGCGTCGCCCCTATAGTATTATTCTTCTGGACGAAATAGAGAAAGCACATCCCGAAGTGTTCAATATTCTTCTTCAAGTTTTCGATGATGGTATTTTGACCGATGGTCTTGGGCGTCGAGTTGATTTCAAAAATACAATTATCATAATGACAAGCAATGTTGGAACCAAAGACCTTAAAATTGGAAATAAGCTCGGATTTGTTGAACCAACGAATGATGATGAATATCAAGCAATTAAATCATCGATTGAAGATGCAGTAAAACGATTATTTAATCCAGAATTTATCAACAGGATTGACGATTTCATTATTTTCCGAAAACTCACTAAAGAACACATTTACCAGATTATTGATATTCAACTTGAAGATTTGCGTCGCCGACTTAAAGACCGCAATCTTTCTTTGGAACTAACTCAGCAGGCTAAGGATTTCCTTGTCGAAAAAGGTTTCGACGAAAAGTTTGGTGCTCGACCACTAAAACGAGCAATTATGCAATATGTCGAGGATGAACTTGCCGAAGTTTTATTAAGTGGAAATGTAAAAGAAAATACAAAGATTATTGCTGACATTGATGATTCGAAAAAGAAATTAAAATATACATTTGTCGAGGCTCCTCCAATTGTGAATGAAACCCAAATAGACAATTTTGACCTTGAAAATTTGTTCATCGAGAATAAGGCAATCGAAGATAAAATTCAAAACGACATTAAGGATTTAAATTAATTTTTCAGTTTGATTATAGATTAAAAGAGGAGTCCTTTGTGGCTCCTCTTTTAATTTTGAAAGAAAATCTTTCTTCCTCAATAATTGGCGGTATCCAAAGATGATTTCCCAAATCTACTGCATCTCCGATAAACTTAACTCCTTCGGATTCCAATTGTCTCCTCATAAAATCTGGTGTGGGGAAATACTTCTTTCCAGTTAGTAATCCTAAACGATTTACAACTCGATGAGCAGGAATATCTGTTATTCGATATTTCAACGAATTTAATGCCCAGCCAACCATCCTTGCAGAAAGTTTTGTACCGATAGCACGCGCAATATGTCCATATGTTGTAACTTTACCTTCCGGAATTTGCTTAACGATTTCGAAAATCTTTTCGAATATATCTTTTTTTTCCATACTACTTTGGTTTTACAACAAGTATTGTAATGTCGTCCGTTACGGTTGTGAACTCGTTTGAAAAACAAATTTCTGTTAAAATCTTTTCCTTCAATTCATTTGGAGAAAGGTGATGGTATTTTGTTAGAATCTCCAAAATTTCATTTTCTGAAAGTTCAACTTTACCTTCTAAAGTTTTTTCAATGACTCCATCGCTAACAAATAAAAAAATATCACCAGAATAATATGGAAATGAAATTGCTTCCAAATTCTTTTTAAACTTGTCATTATCGACAATTCCTAATGCAATCCCCTTTGGGGCAATTTTTGTTGTTTTGCATAATTTAGCGTTGTAGTAATACACTGCCGGATGTCCTGCACGAACAATTTCTACCATGGAATTTTGGAAATTGAAATGGCAAGCGACAGCAGTAATAAAATACCCTCGTTCAATAGATTTAAATAAAAGTGCATTAGTTTGAGAAAACAATTCTCCGAGTGAAAATTCGAATATACTTAATGTTCTAAGTATTCCTTGAACTTGGGACATATATAGAGCGGCTGAAGTTCCTTTTCCGCTTACATCTCCTACAACAATTCTTAAAGAATCCTTGCCGCAGTTCAAAAAATCGTAAAAATCGCCACCAACTTCCATCGCTGGAATTGTCACTGCAGAAATTTCCATGCACTCGACCGATGGCATTTCTTTGGGAAGTGACGCAATTTGAATTTTTTGTGCGATTTCAATTTCTTTTTTGTATCGTTCACGAAGTGCAATTTCTTCGGCAAACAAAGAATTTACTATAGCAATTGCTATGTTTTTGGTGATTATATCTATGAACTCGTAATCTTCGGATTTGAATTTAGTTTCGGAAAGCTTTTCGCCAACGAAAAGGGCTCCAACTAATTTTTCTTGGTGGCGAATTGCTACTACTAAATAGAAGTTATTATTTAAAAGGAGAGTTTTCAAACTGTTCGGTAAATTTTCAATATTGACAAATTGGTTATTAGTATTAAGCAAAAAATTGAATAATTCGTCGGATTGCAAAAGTTTTTCTTCAAAATCTTGGGCTATTTCTCCGAAATATGCTTGACAATATATTCTGTTGTCTTTGAAAATCACAAGCCCTGCATTTTTTAGAAATAATGTTTTTTCTAATTGTTCGATAACATTTTTTGCTAACTCGCTTAGTTCGATATTTCTAACGATGAGTTCGGACAATTCTGCTGCAGTTTTTCGATAATCGAAAGCGGTATGAAAGAATTTCTTTTGCAAATACTTTGTTATTGCTTTTCTAGCAATTATTACAAGATAGACACCGCAACCGAATCCAAATGCTATCGCAAATTTTTCGTATTGAAGGTTTCGTTCTGGCGGTAAAGGTTTATTTAAAACTTCAATTGTTGTTCCTGCAAGATGTAAGTTTGGAAATTTGATTGTCAAATTTGCTGCAAGGTAAAGAAGAATGCCAACAATAGCAAGTGCGAAACTATCGCAAAGAAATTTTGAAAAGATATAGAAATAGTTTCTGCGTATTGGTACACTAATTTCATAGTATCGATACTTTTGCAGGTAAAAGAAGAGAATGAAAGGAACTATTGCGAAGAGCAAGAAAATGAGAGAAGCAAGTAGTTTGAATTTAAAGAGCCGTAATTCAAGGGGCAATAAAAGAATTAAGATTATTGATAAAATTAATATAAGGAAAAAGGTGGGATTTATCTTTCGATAGTCTTTTTCTAATTTATGCCTTAAGAAAAACCTAATGGAAAAGTGATAAAGAAATGGAGGAGCAAAGGCAAATCGAAGTAATGAAGAGTTATAACTAAATTCAGAATTAATCAGATGTAGGACTAAGAGAAAAAATACTATGGCTGAAAAAAAATAATTCAGTGGAACAACCCAACGGATAGATAAAACTTTTGATTGACGAACGGGGAAATAGAACCAAAAGTGCGAAATTAAGCCAACTCCAAAAGTGAATGAAAATACTACAACCAAAGACCAAAGTTCAGATAAGAATTTGTTTTCTCTAACAGATTGCCCAAAACCAAGAAAGACAAAAGAAAAGAACACAAACGATAGAGCAAGAAGTCGGACTGGGAAATGTTTGGCATACTTTACTCCAATAAGCAATCCAAAAACAAAGAAAATAATGGAAACAAAAAAACGAAGTAAAGTAAGTGAATCAATAACATACTTATTTTGGGGGATTGATAAATTAAGTGTATCACCACAACGTAGGATTTGATATAATACTGGTAGATCAGGCGAAGTGGAGGAGATTAATAACTCTGCTTCACGAGCGCTAAAAAAATTTTTTCCGTTTATTTTTAAAATTATGTCACTGGGGTTCAATGTTGGGAAGTTTCCTTTTTCCTTTTTTTCGAAACGATAAACCAGAACCGAGGAGTTCAATTGGGTAAGTTTCGCTTTGGTAAGTTGGTTTTTTTCAACAGTAAGCGAACGAAAAAGGTTTTTCTTGCAGTCAAAAAATTTGATTAGAATTCCGTTTTCCAAATAACTTAGATATGTTTGAATTTCTGTAGTATCCTGAACAGGTTTTTTATTTATTTCTACAATCAAACTACCTTTTGGAATTTCATCTTGTTGGTTCTGGATGGACGATGGAATTGAGTTCAAATTAACAATTTTGGATTGAGGTTCCATCAATACAATATTATCTTTTGTTGGTTTATACTTATTAATTTGGTAGGTTATTCCAATAAATGCAAATGCAAAAGAAATAAGAATGAAAGACCAGCGAAATTCTTTCGGGCTTAATTTTATCATCATTACATTTGAACGCCAAATCAAAATTACGAAAGAGTTCGAAATAAGATTCAGTTAGGTTACATTAGGTTGAACATCAATAAGTTTCATTTGTTGGGAATTTCCTTCGTACGACCGAATTAAATTGTAAATTTCGGGAATTGAGTTGGCAACATCCCATAACTTTCGATGCTCAACTCGCATAAAGTTTTCGTCGACTGCTTTGTTGAGTTGTTTAATCAAATTGTTATAATAATTTTTCAGATTAGCAATAATAATTGGAGCAGAAGTAAGTTTAAGTCTTTTCCAAGTAATGGCTTGAAGAAGTTCCTCGAATGTTCCACATCCCCCTGGTAAAGCGATGATGCAGTCGGCGCGAGTAAGCATTATTTCTTCGCGTTGGTGCATAGTTTCGACTTCTATAAGGTGTGTAATTCCGTTATGTCCCAACTCGTATTTTTGCATAAATTTTGGGATAACTCCAATGATTTGTCCATTATTATCTAACACTCCTTGAGCAAGTCGACCCATTAAGCCAACTTTTCCACCACCATATATTACAGTTTTGTGGTTGCGGGCAAGTATAACTCCTAATTCATAAGCGGAGTCAAGGTAAAATTTATCGACTTTATTGCTTGATGCACAAAAGCAAGTAATGTATTCTATCATTTTAAATTGTGAAAAAAGTATTTACGAATTTAGAGAAGATTGATTTTAGTTTGTTAACATTAATTTTTGAGTTTAGTAATTCTTGTTAATTTTTTTTCGAATAAATTTTTAAATTGGAAATTGTTAAAAGTCATATAAAATGGAAAAGGTTACAATTTTTATTAAACAATTTATTGTCTTTTTTACAATTCTTTTGTTTGGATGTACTGACGGGGTGAATCTTTTTTCCCCCGAAGATGATGCTAAATTAGGCCTGCAACTTCAAGGGGAGATTGCAAGTAACCCTAATGAGTATCCAGTGTTGAATAATGCTGAAGTTACAAGTTACTGCCAGGGGATTGTCAACCAGATTCTTCTTTCGCCAAAGATAAAGTATAGAAATACTTTTAAATATCAGGTTACTGTTATTAAAAACGATAATGTTGTAAATGCTTTTGCTCTTCCTGGTGGCTATATCTATGTATACACTGGATTACTGAAATTCCTCGATAACGAGGCAACACTTGCTGGGGTTCTTGCCCACGAAATTGCTCATTGCGAGCGCCGGCACGCAACTCAACGACTTACTAAGATGTATGGCGTTGGAATTCTTCTTGATATTGTTTTAGGGAAAAATCCAAGTAAAACAGTTGAAATTGCTGCAAATTTGTTGGCAGGTCTTGCTTTTTTGAAAAATAGCCGCGACGATGAGTACGAAGCCGATGACTACGCTTACGAATATCTGAAATCTACGCAATGGTATCCAGGTTCTTTAATTTTCTTCTTTGATAAAGTAAAAAAGAACGAAGGGAGCACATTTCTCGAAGTTTTACTTTCAACTCACCCTTTAAGTCAAGATAGAATTGATAAATTAAATTCAAAAATTACTGGAGATAATTTGCCACAGCCAACGGAGGCAAATCTATTCACCCAACGGTATCAGGAATTTAAAAAAAGAATTCCATAAGGTTATTCCTTATTATTTTCTTCAATTTCTTCGAGTGGCAATAATATTTTAAAGCGAGTAAATTTATTGACTTCACTTTCAACATCAATTTTACCATTATGGGCTTCAACAATCCATTTTACAATAGATAACCCCAAACCAAAACCTTTGACACCGTTATTTTCGGCTTTTTTTGCCCTATACATTCGGTCGAATATATGCTCAAGGTCTTCTTTGGGTATTCCAATTCCATTGTCTTCGACAACTAACTCAACGAAGTTAGAATTTTTTTGTACAACAAGTCTAATTGTTCCGCCAATGGGAGTGTATTTCGTTGAATTGTCGAGTAGATTCAATAGAACTTGATGTATTCGTTGAGGGTCGATTGGGGCAATGATATTTGGTTCTATGCGTTTTATTATTGAAATTTTTTTTTGTTCAGCAATAATGGTGATATCTTGAGCAACTTCTTCGGCTATTTTGGAAATATTTTCCATTTTAATATTTAATGGGATTTGTCCTGTTTCGGCACGCGAAAGTTCCAAAATAGATTCCACAATGTTCGAAAGCCTACCGACTTCTTCCAATGCACTTATAAGTATTTCTTCGTATTCTTCGGGGGTTCGCCGTGAATGAAGAGCAATTTCCAATTCACCCTGCAAAATTGTTAGGGGAGTTCTCAACTCATGTGAAGCATCCGATGCGAACTTTTTGACTTGGTTGAAAGCCTGTTCCAATCGTTCAATCATTCTGTTCAATGTTTTAGTCAAATGCCCAACTTCGTCATTTGTTGGGATGTGGGGAAGTCGAAGACTAAGGTTTGTTGCAGTAATTTCGTCGGCAGTTTTTGCTATTTGGTCTATTGGTCTCAAAGAAAAAGTTGATAAAATCCAACCACCAGCAATTGAAATCAAGAGAATAAAGGGCAATGCAATTAATTGAATCATAAAAAGTTTATTTAATGTGGCTCGTAAGTCGTTCAAAACATAACCAACAGAAATTACAGCTCTTTCTGTTCTTTTTATAAGAAGTCGAATGTCAGTATTTAATACTCTTGTTGTTGTCAATATTGAGTCGATTTTGGCAATCGGAGGCTTTTCCATAGCTAAACGAAGGACAGAATCTTGGGTTTTCAAAGGAACGTATATTGTATCGAAATGGGTAATAGTTGAAAAGCCAACGAAAGTAGGAAGGGTATCGTTCTGAAGATTTTGCGAACGCCAGACAATATTATTATTCGTATCAGCAATTTGAACGAAGAAATTTTTTGGGTTCAAAAGTATATGTTCGTAAACTGCGGACCAGATTTCGCCAAGGTCTTCATCGACAAATTTCTCACGTTGAACTGTTGGGCGAATTGGGCCGACGAATCTCATTTCTTCTAATTCCTTTAGAAGAGCAAATTTATCTTGATTGCGTCGTAAGGCTTGTCTGTTTCGGATATTTCGAATATCAGAATTATCTTTGGAAAGGATTACATCGAGCGAGGCGACAACTTTTGAAATAGAAGCATCGAGATTTTTATGAAGTTCATTTGACACAGAAAAATACGTATACGAGCCATAGGCTAAAAGCGTCAAGGCTACTATAATTCCATACCAAAACGCAAGTTTTGTCCTTAAAGGTAACTTCGAAGCCACTTATTTTTAGCAAATAATATAAAAAATAAACGGAAAATTAATAATTTAATTATTTTGTAATTAACTTTTTCAATAGGTAGTGATATGTTAAAAATTAAGTTAATTTCGCTTTTAATTTTCTATTTACTTGTAAATCATTCTTTTGCCAAACCACCTGAAAAGAAATACTCCAATGAAACCGATTCTGTGATAATTGATTTCAGCAATATTCAATTACGGCTTATTGGCCCAGCAGTTTTTGGTGGTCGCATTTCCGATATTGCTGTTAACCCATTTAATAAAAACGAGTTCTATGTATCGTTTGCATCCGGAGGTGTTTGGAAAACCACCAATGCAGGCACAACTTTTGCCCCAATTTTCGACAAAGAAGGTTCATTTTCAATAGGTTGCTTGGCAATTGACCCAAACAACCCATACATTGTTTGGGTAGGAACTGGGGAAAATAACAGCCAACGAAGTGTTTCGTGGGGTGATGGTGTTTACAAATCAACAAATGGTGGTAAAACCTGGAAAAATATGGGTCTCAAAAATTCCGAGCATATCGGAAAAATTATTATTCATCCAAAGAGTTCTGATATCGTTTATGTTGCAGCACAGGGACCCCTTTGGGGTCCGGGCGGTGACCGAGGCTTATATAAAACGACTGATGGAGGGCAAAGTTGGCAACAGGTATTGAAAATTAGTGAAAATACTGGAGTTACCGATGTTGTAATGGATCCTCGAAATCCTGATGTTCTCTATTGTGCAACTTATCAAAGGAGAAGACATGTTTGGACATTGATTAATGGTGGTCCAGAGGCTGCAATTTATAAAACAACTGATGGGGGAAATAGTTGGGAAAAACTCGAAAATGGTTTACCCACTGGTGAACTTGGAAGAATAGGGTTGGGAATTTCCCCAGCAAATCCTGATTATATTTATGCAATAATTGAAGGGAATGATGGAAAAGGGGGAATTTATCGTTCCACTGACCGCGGTGCTTCGTGGGAAAAGCGAAATTCTTGGTTTTCTGGCTCAGCACAATATTATCACGAAGTTTTTTGCGACCCTAAAAACCCCGAGAGAGTTTTCTTTATCGACACTTATTTAAGAGTTACTGAAGATGGTGGCAAAACTTTACAAAAAGTTCCAAATAACAATCGCCACGTCGATGACCATGCAGTTTGGATTGACCCCGATAACACAAAGCATTTTATGGTTGGTGGAGATGGCGGGTTATATGAAACCTTTGACAATGGTTCAACTTGGAGATTCTTTGCAAATATCCCCACTGGACAATTTTATAGAATAACTTGCGACAACACTGAACCTTTTTACTTTGTTTATGGAGGAACGCAGGACAACAATACTTGGGGTGGACCCTCGAGAACAACTTCCAGAGGGGGAATAACAAACGAGGACTGGTACCTTGTTGTAGGCGGCGATGGCTACAAAGCCCAAGTTGACCCCAGAAATACTAATATTGTTTATGCAATGTGGCAATATGGGAATTTGGTTCGTTACGATAGGAAAAGTGGAGAGGTGTACTATATTCAACCGCAGCCTGAAAAAGGCGAAGCTTTACGATGGAATTGGGATACTCCTTTGTTGTTAAGTACTCATTCACCAACTAGATTATATATTGCTTCAAATAAAGTGTTTCGTAGCGACGACCAAGGGCAAAGTTGGAAAGCAATCAGCGGGGATTTGACTCGCCAAATAGATAGGAATAAACTTCCTGTAATGGGCAAAATTTGGGGACCCGATGCTGTTGCTAAGAATGCTTCTACTTCCTTTTATGGGAACATTGTTTCGCTTGCTGAATCTCCCTTGAATGAAAATTTGCTTATTGTTGGAACTGATGATGGTTTGATTCAAATAACAACCGATGGTGGAAATACTTGGCGTAAAATCGATAAGTTTCCCTTCGTCCCCGAAACTACATATGTTAGCGATTTATTTGCTTCCAACCATAACCAGAATGTTATTTATGCTACTTTCGATAACCATAAAAATGCCGATTTTAAACCTTATGTTTTAAAGTCTACTGACTTAGGCAAGACTTGGATAAATATTAGTTCAAATCTTCCTTTAAATGGCTCGGTTTATACTATTGTCGAGGATTTTATTGACCCAAACTTATTGTTTGTTGGTACTGAGTTTGGTCTTTTTGTTTCCACAAACCAAGGAAAGAATTGGCTTAAACTCACTGGCGATTTCCCAACTATTGCAGTGCGGGACCTTGAAATCCAGAAACGAGAAAACGACCTTGTTGTAGGAACTTTTGGTCGTGGAATTTATATTCTGGACGATATTTCATTCCTTAGGAATTTGAACGATGAAGTTTTATCAAAAGAAGCTGTTATTTTCCCTGTTAAACCTGCTTTAATTTATAATGAAGATGAATCAAGAATTAAATACGAAAATGGTAGTTCATTTTGGCGGGCAGAAAATCCCCCATTTGGCGCTACTTTTACCTATTACCTAAAAGAGAAGATTAAAACTCGAAAGGAGATTCGTAGGGAAAAAGAAAAAGAAATAGAAAAGGAAGGAAAACCTGTTTATTATCCGCCATTTGAAGAACTTACATCCGAGGATTTGGAGCAAAGTCCACTTTTGATTTTTAAAATTTATGATAGCGACGGAAATATTGTTAGAACTCTTATTAAAAATCCAAGCCCTGGTTTTAATCGTATCTCTTGGGATTTACGTTATCCAAATACTGAACCAATTTCCGATAGTGTGAATTTAAACTATAATTCTGGGATGGCGGTTGTTCCTGGAAAATACAAAGTACAAATGTTCAAAAGCGTCGATGGAAAAATTTCACCAATGACCAAGCCTGTAGAATTTGAATGCAAGTTATTGAATAATCTTTCCTTGCCACCAAAGGATTTGACTTCGCTTTTGAATTTTCGACGAAAAGTTGCGAAACTTCAAAATGCAGTGATGGGTACAAACTCGCTTCTCAACGAAACGACCAAAAAAATTCAGATTATAAAAAATGCATTTCTTTCCTCGAACCAATTTGAAGATGCAAGTTTGAATAAATTGCGAGAAATTGGCTATCTACTTGATTCTTTGAAGATGAAACTTTCTGGGAATCAGACAATTGCTCGATTGAATGAGAATCAACCACCCTCGATAATCGAACGACTGAGTTATATTCTTACGGGTCTTTGGAGTACAACTCAAGAACCCACCGAAACACAAAAGAAATCATTTGAAATTGCTAAAGAGGAATTAAAAGAAGTATTAAGCAAGTTGAAAAAAGTTGTTGAAGCGGAAATTCCATCTTTCGAAAAAGAGTTGGACAAGGTTGGGGCTCCTTGGACCCCAGGTAGGTTTCCAAATTTTGATGATTTATAGAATAAAATTACTAATTTTAATGTAAACCTAAAAATAAATAAGTTAAATTATGAGTGAACTCGCAAAAAGAGTTTTGGTTGCGTTAATTGGAATTCCTGCTTCAATTGGAATTATATACCTTGGTGGGTTTGTGTTTTTTTTCGTTGTGGTTTTATTTTCTAATCTTGCTCTATGGGAGTTCTATTCGATTCCAAGAAGTTCGAACATAAAACCCGATTCTACCTTGGGATTGATATTTTCTTCTTTGATTCAAACTTTATTCTATCTTTTATTGCAATCAGAAATAAAGGTTGATGCTTTCGATGTAGCAATTTTACTACTTTTAATTTTGGCTATTTTCCCTTCGTTTCTATTTTTTATTAAGGTTTTTACAAAACAATCACATCCTTCGCTTACAATTTCGTTAATTGTATTGGGTTTGCTTTGGATAGGAGTTTCATTTTGCTCGCTACTGGCTGTTCGTTTTTTACCAGAATTTTTCAGACTTTTGCGAACTTTTGGCGATGTATCTCAACCTCATTACTTATTTGGGATAAAGTACCCAATTGATAATATTTGGTCTTTTAAATTCTTTCTTGTGATTTTAGGAACGATTTGGATATGCGACAGCTTTGCATACTTTATTGGGAAAGCATATGGCAAACATAAGCTTGCTCCAACAATAAGCCCAAAGAAAACTTGGGAAGGGGCTATTGCAGGATACTTTGGAGCTATATTGGGATTTTTTGGGCTTTCTACTTTGTTTAATCTTGAACTTTCTTTGGTGTTTCAATTTCTTTTTGCTTCGACTGTTGGTGTTATAGGGCAAATTGGTGACCTTGCAGAATCTCGAATCAAAAGAGAGTTTAATGTAAAGGATAGTTCAAAATTGTTGCCTGGTCACGGGGGAATTCTCGACCGATTCGATAGTATTTTGTTTGTTTTTCCTTCAATAATATTAATCATAATTTTACTTGCTTTAACAAAGTAGTTGATTTGAGGTAAAAAAAAAGGAGGCAATTATGCCTCCTTTTGAAATAAAATAAAAAGTGGTTAAATATCCAGGTTGCGAACGAAATGGGCATTTTCTTCGATGAACTTTCTGCGTGGTTCAACTTTTTCGCCCATAAGTGTTTCTATTATTCTTGCAGATTCCTTTGCGTTTTCAATTGTAACTTTCAATAGAGTTCTAGTTTCTGGGTTCATTGTAGTTTGCCAAAGTTGTTCTGGATTCATTTCTCCAAGACCTTTGAAACGCGAAACAACAATCCCATCGCTTGAAGTTTCTTGACCACTTTCAGCATCCACTACATCACTTGTTGGCGAAGCCTTTCGAAGTTTTTGAATAATTTCATCTCGCTGGGCATCGCTGTATGCATAAAATTCTTGTTTACCTTTTTTGATTTTATAAAGAGGAGGTTGGGCAATATAAAGTTTTCCTTCGTAAATCAATTCACGCATATACAAATAGAATAAAGTAAGTAGAAGTGTCCTGATATGGCTTCCGTCGATATCGGCGTCCGCCATAAGTATTACTTTACCATATCGAACTTTATTTAACGAAAAAGTGTCGTCGGGAGATTCGCTGTTTGCTCCTTCTTTTCCATTCCCATTTCCATTCGATTTACTGAAACCGGCGCCAATAGCCAAAAAAATTGAACGAATTTCTTCGTTTTCAAGAATTTTCGATAAACGCGATTTTTGAACATTTAAAATCTTGCCTTTGAGAGGTAAAATTGCTTGGAATCTTCTATCTCGACCTTGTTTGGCGGAACCACCGGCACTATCACCTTCGACAATGAACAATTCAGTCTTTTCGGGGTCACGAATCGAACAATCTGCTAATTTCCCTGGCAAGGAACCGGATTCGAGAGCATTTTTTCTTCGAACTAATTCGCGACTTTTTCGTGCAGCAATGCGTGCTTCAGCAGCAAGATTCGCTTTTTCAATTATTTTTCTGGCAACTGTAGGATTGCTTTCCAAGTAAAGCGATAACCTATCGTTTACTATCGTTCGAACAATTCCTTCTACTTCGCCATTGCCCAATTTTGTTTTTGTTTGTCCTTCGAACTGTGGTTCGGGAACCATAACAGAAATAATAGCGGTCAAGCCTTCGCGAAAATCATCGCCAATGAGTTGTTCCTTTGCTAATTTATTTGCTGTTGCGTAGGAGTTCAAAGTTCGAGTTAAAGCACTGCGAAATCCCGATACATGGGTCCCCCCCTCAATGGTGTTTATGTTGTTAACATAAGAAAGCAAGTTTTCGTTATAGCCTGTATTATATTCAAAGCAAATTTCTACTTTGACTTCGCCACTTGTTTCTGTTGAAACACTACCCGAAATCAAAATGGGTTTAATCAAAGGAGTTTCGAGTGAGTCAACATACTTTACAAAGTCAACTAAACCACCTTTGTAGTGATAAATTTCTTTTGCTTCGGTTCTTTCGTCGAATAAATTAATTTCAACAGATGGGTTAAGGAAAGCCAATTCTTGCAGTCTTTGAGCAATTCGTTCGAATTTAAAAGTTGTGGTTTTGAAAATTAATGGGTCGGGTTGGAATCGAACTATTGTCCCAGTTCTATTTGTTGTACCAATTTCTTCGACGGGAGTGGTGGGAACTCCACGTGAGTACTTTTGTTGGTAGATTTTCCCATCTCTGTGCACAGTTACAACCATTTCCTCGCTCAAAGCATTTACGCACGAAACACCAACCCCGTGTAAACCACCCGACACTTTGTAGGAGGTTTTGTCGAACTTTCCTCCAGCATGTAGTGTGCACATTACAACTTCGAGTGTGGAAATCTGTTTTATTGGATGGGGTCCGACTGGGATGCCGCGCCCATCATCTTCGACTGAACAAGAACCATCTTTGTGAATTGTAACTTTAATATGTTTGCAAAATCCAGCAAGTGCCTCGTCAATCGAGTTATCTACAACTTCGTGAACTAAATGGTGTAAGCCTCGTTCTCCAACATCACCGATGTACATTGCAGGACGCATCCGAACAGCCTCGAGCCCTTCGAGAACTCGGATGCTTTCTTCTGTATATTTCATTTCTTCAGGATTTTCATTTAATGTTTCGGTTCGTACTTCCTCGTTATCCATTTTCTCAGTTTAAAATAATTACAAAATTACGAAAATCCATTTATTTATAAATATTTTAGACGAATTATCATTCATAAAGTTTTATTCGGTAAAATATTTATTAATGTAAATTTTATTTGTTAGATTTCCATAAATCTATTTGATAATTTTGAATTTAATTTTCTTAAATAAGTTATTATTTTTGAAATAAAATTTAGGAGGGAGTTATGCAACTTTTATTTATTTTATTATTTCTTTCAATAGTCAATCTTTATTCTTTGCCAAATGACTACCGCTCGCATTTTTTAAAATCTTATCTTGTCAATTACTCTGCTATAAAATCTGATTTTTTCCTTACCAAACTTGCACATAAAAGATTTATCTTTCTCGACGAAGCACAACAGAAAGAACGAGCGTTCATTCGGTCCTTCGACAAAGATTATCCAATTCTTTACTACAAAGACCTTGTTGCTTTGAATACATACCTTTCTGAGTATAACAAAATGAACTTGCAAGAATTTCTATTTCTTCATTCTTCGGAACCTTCTTGCTTAACAATTACTTATGACCACAATTGGAAATTCAAATGGATGCACGACCGCCGTTTTACTCCTGGTAATGTTAAATATCGTCTTTATTGGGGGTTCGATTCAACAAATGTTAATTATCCGACAGATACTCTGGTAGATGGGACAGAACTGAATATTTCTTTACCAAAATCTGCCCGTTTTGTTCGATTGAAAACAGTTCTGGACGACACGATAGAAATCGATTATAGTTTTGTCTTAAAATTATTTTACGAGGATAACATACCTATTTATATTCCTTTGTCTTTAAAACGTGAGGCAATTTCCAATAATGCCTACTTAGATTATAAATTTCTACTCCTATCGAAAGTCTACCCGGACAGTGTGTGGGTTTATGTTGATCTTTCCCACGATAATAAATTTTCCGAAAATGAGAAATTTGTATTTTCTTATGATTTAGATACAATTTCCATTAATCAACTTTTAATCAATGGTTTAGAAACTGGTTACGAGGTTTATCTCGTTTGTTTTAAGGATGGGAAAATGTATCGTTATCCAAAAGAGGGTTCATGGCTTGGGAATATTAACAATCGTTGCATAAATCCAACATATAAGTTCTATTTTATGAACATTGTGAGTAATATGTGGCGGGAAAATTATATAGAACAAGTTTTGAAAGCATTTTCGCAAGGGTATAATGGAGTATTTGTCGACGATGCTGGCTACCGAATTTGGAGTTTATGGCCAGATGCATATCCTCCTGTGGACTATGATGAGAACCTTTGGTTCGAAAGTTTTTTTGATTTCTTCAAAGAGTTAAGAAAAGCTTGTGACGACAAAATGATAATATATAATGGATTAGCAACACCGAGTTTAGAAGCACTCAATTATGTCGATGGAGCAATGTACGAGGGTTTTGTTTATTCTCATTGGGCAGGATATAGTTCCTTATCAAATTGGAAAACTGCTTGCGAACTTGGGTTGAGGTGTCAATACGATTATGGTAGGATGTGGGTTCCTTTGGGTGGAATTAAGGATTTTAGCCCCGAACCAAGGCTATTTGTTACCGCTTCCTATTTGTTAGTTGCCGATACAAATTCTGTTTTTGGAAATGCTACAAATTATCAAACTTTTGCTCATTTTCCAGAATTCGATATTCTTACAGGTAAACCAATCACAAATGCAACGAACTCGATTGATGATTTACTAAGACTCGATAATTTTGGTAAAAGTTATTATTCTCGGGGGTTTGAAAAATGCATTGTATATGTTAACCCTAATGCGAACGATACCATTGTTCTACCAGAAATTAACGGAAAAAACCAGGTGATGGTCGATAGTGCTTTAACAATTAGCGGGGGAACGTTATATACAATTAAAAGCGATTCACTTTTGCTACCTCATAGTGCAAAGATAATTTTGAAGAATGAGGGAGAAGAGCCGATATTGATGTCACCGATTTGGCGAAATCCTATTGCAAAAATTAAATCAATAAATCCAAGCCAAGTTCAGTTTGAATTTTCAGTTCAAGCAGCCGATTCATCGTCCGATTTATTCAAATCGAATGCTTCTTTACCTCTGTATGTAATTGCTGATTTGACAAAAATAGGTGTTCCTTACGATTTGGAATTGAAGAACGATGGAACCCCAGCAAATTCTAATTTTTCGGAATTTACGGGACAGATTGTACTTCCCGCTGGAGGTATTTTCAAAAATCTTACAATACCTTTTGTTGTTTTTTCGACGACTGGACTGTTTTCAGTTGGATACGCTCCTGTTGAAATAGAAAATGTGGATACAACTAACCTTGTTCCTAATTTCAGTTTTGAATATGATGTAGATTTCGATCAAATTCCAGACTCTTGGAGATTATACATAAGAAAAAATGTGTCGGATTTTGAGTATGATACAATTCCAACTAATGCCCAACATTTAAACCGATGCGTAAAGTTTGTCAACAAAACCGAGCAGGATTCCGGCGGGATGTATGTAACTATTTATTTTCCTAATAATACTATTCTGCCTCTGAAAGTTTCAGGTTGGTCGAAAGCAGAGAATGTTTCAGGAACATCAGACCAAAATTACTCCATTTATGTTGATGCATACTACACCGATGGAACACCTTGGTACGGTCGAATTACAAAGTTTTCAACAGGAACTCACGATTGGGAATATTCCGAAACAATTTATTACCCAGAGAAACCCCTTGCTTATGCTACAGTTTATTGTTTATTCCGTGCACATTCGGGAACGGTCTGGTTCGATAATATTTTCGTGGGTTTAGTAGATACTACTTTAAGTGTGGGAAATGATTATTATGGATTGAAAGTTGGTATACCAGAAATAATATCAAACGAAACGGCTAATGAGATTAAGTTAACTACGAATGAGTTTGGAACTGCACGAATTAAAATACTCGATATGCTTAATAGAATTTTTTGGCAGAAAGATGTTCATCTTGAAACAGGATTGAATATCATTAGTTTAGATGAGGCATTTCAAGGATTGTCTTCAGGTTCTTACATTTTCCAAATTCAAATTGGGGAAGAACTTAAGCAAAAGCTTTTTTTAGTAGTAAAATAAGTTAATTTATTTAGTTCAAATTTTGTTCAATCTGCTTAAATTAAAACAAAAAGGGAGGCATCGCAAAGCCTCCCTGAATTTTTTACCTGAAGACTTAATGAATTATTCAGCCTTAATCAGTTTAATTGATTTGCTTCCGATTTTACTTTCAATAGTTACATAGATTGTTTGGGGTGGCAAACCTGCAAGAGAAATGGGAATTGTAATTGTTCCTTCGTTTAAAGTTCCTTCGAATATTGTCCTTAAAGTTCGTCCCTGAATGTCGTGCAACCGCACAACAATATTCTCGGTGGGGATTTTTGTAATCATTGTTAAGTAGGCAATATTCGAAGCTGGGTTAGGGGAAATTGAAATATCTACATCGAGTTCCTCTAAACCAACATTAGAAATGCCTTCGAGCCATAGTAGTGAGCGAGTAATTAATTTTTCGCGGATTGTTTGGTTGGAAAGTATGAAAGGATTCATACCCAAAACAATAGCACGCGATTTATTAAACTCAACTTTTACAGCGAAAATTGAGTCTGCCGATTTTGCGAATGTCATAATTGGACTTGTAGTCTGGTTGTTAACAATTCGATATAGAGGTAACAAGTAATTAATCAAATTTCCTTGAATATTATTTCCAAAATCGCCAGTTATTGGGTCACCAGGAACGCCAGCAAGAGTTACAGAGTATGGAGAATAGTAACCTTCGCGGCAGTAAGCAATAAAAGCAAGACCAAAGTATGGTAAGATTCCATTTGAAATTAGACCAGGGGTAATTCTACCTCCAAGAATGAAAATATTTCTGTTATTACTTATTGCGTTTGTTATGATGTTAGCCGAGGAAGCAGTGAAATCACCAGAAGTGCTCCCATCCCAGATTATTGTTTTTAGGGAGTTGAATTTTGAAGCATTAGCACTCATATCATCCAAAGAAATGTCCGATACATATCCTTTGCCAAATGATGATTCTATAATAGGCATAATAGAATGTTTCTGCTCACCACCAAGTATATGTAGTCTTTGAATTCCTGAATGATAAACTTTCATAGAAGAAGTAGTTAATTCAGTATTATTTGTGTTCTTTTTTAAGTTAAGCAAAACTTCCGCCGATGTTGGTGTCGAGCCAATTTGGACAATTACAGTAACATTTGCCTTAGATTTTGGTGGAGCTACTAGTTGGGTTAAATCTTTATCAATTTTTGCTGTCCAGTCGGATGGAATATCGCCTGAAATGCTTAAATCGAAAATGACTTCTTCGGGTGTGTTGTTCAAAACCAGCGATTCATACTGGAAAACGTCGTTGGTATTCCCAACATTAACAAGGTTATCGGTTGTTAACATTACATAGAAATCAGGTTCTGTTGTGTTAGTGCTTTTAGTCCAGTTGCCTTGAAGAATTTCTTTATTAGCTTCGTCTTGAATGAAAGCAACAGCATACAAGTCGTCGGTAAAAGATGGATCAACATTGAAAGTAAATTCGAAGGTTTGAGATTCTCCTGCGGCAATATTAAAGAGAGTTCCTCTTGCATTGGGAAGCATTTGTCTAACAAGATAGTAGAAGTCTTTTTCGCCATTAGTTCCAGCATTTTCATAGTAGTGATGTTCTTCGCAAATTGCTACCCGCAAAAATTTGTTTGAAAGAGGTATATCGCTTGCAATTTCGATTTTAACGGAACCAGAGCCATCATTAGTATTAAAGTTGAAATCAATAATGGAAACACTAATGAATGAGTAAAAAGGAGTTTGTTTTAGTTCGTTGGTTAATGCCACTGTATCGGCGACGGCTCCTGCGTAATATGAACCAGATGGAGTAGCAATCTTTCCATTGATCCTACCGCTTGGAACACCGGTTATTCCGTAATATTGAATTCGAGTTTTATTCATAATTGTATCGTATAAATACATTGGGTCATTAGGACCGGGCCACCAAGCGTGATAAATAACTGGAATTACACGGTCGAGATGATTTGACAACCACTTTTGAAAAGTGGGATTTTGGGCAGCGCAAGGTCCGCAAGATGCGTTTGTGGCTTCTTCGACTATAACTCGCCGAACGTATTGAGCGTTCAAGGAAATACTCAAAACTGCAAGAAGAATTAGGGTCAAAGAGTAAAACCTTTTCATAATACCCCCTTTTTTAAAATAAAAATTACCGAAAAATTATATCCAAAATTAATTCTTCACCTAATTTATTGTTAATTTTTTCTATCATTTGAAATTTATGAAAAATCATTTCGGATTTCCAAATTGAATTCGAACATTTAACAGTTAATATTCCTTTACGAAAATGCACTGGCTGGCAATTTCGAGTGATGGATTCAGGAAAAATTCCCTGCCAGGCAAGTTCAATGCGAAGCAACGGGTTTTTCTTTTTATCAACGATATTTTCAATTAAGTCACTTAGAACAGTATCAATTCTTATGCTTTTTTCATATCTTTTGCTTTTCATTTCAATTTATTTAAGCTTGGCGTAGCCAACGGTAAATTTCTTTGAATGTTGGTTTTTTCCCATAAATCAATATCCCAATTCGATAAATTTTTGCCGAAAGAAGGATACTTCCAAAAATTGAAAGAATCAAGAGAACAAAAGATAAAATTATCTGCCAGGCGGGAACAGATGCTGCGAAAATTCTCACTGTCATTAGGATTGGTGTAAAAGGTGGAACGAGCGAGAGGCAAACCGAAAGCGTGCTTTCGGGGTCAGCCATAACTGCAGAAACAAACATAATAGGGATAATTAGAAATAAGTAAACAGGAGTACTAATAGTTTGAGCATCTTGTTCTTGGTCTACAGCAGCCCCAATTCCAGAAAATAAAGTTGCAAAAAAGAAATAACCAAGGATGAAATAGGCAATGAAAACTAAAACAGGCAACAAAGGTAAAGGTGGAATTTCGAAATTTGGCGTTTGTGTAGTCTGAGAAAGGGCATCGATTTCCGAAGAGATGTTGGGGGGTGAAACAAAGAGACTGATAATTTGAGTTGAAAACAGACTTAATATTGCAGTGAAAATTAGCCAAATAAGTATTTGAGTTAGTCCAACAGAACCAATCCCAAGAATTTTGCCAAACATAATGTCGAATGGTCGGGCCGAAGAAAGCAAAATTTCGACGATTCGACTGGTTTTTTCTTCTATCACTCCTCGCATAACCATTGCGCCATATATGAAGAGAAGAATGTAAATTAGAAAAGCCATTATATAGCCAAGAATTCCGTAGAAACTTGCATAATCCTTTTCAATTCCTTCTTTTGTAACTTTTTTAGTTTCAATTTTAACTTCATCCAGTACAAAGTTAACTATTTGGGGGTCGATACCCTTTTCTAAAAGTCTATATTTACGGAAAACCTCGGTCAAAGTCTTTTCTACAACATTTATAAGGCTTAATCCCCCGCCACCTTTGGTAAACAATACAGTAGAATTATTCTTTAAGTCGTCATCTTTTAGCAAAATATAACCATCTAATTTGCCTTCGATGATTTCTTGATTCAAAGCCTTAACATCGCGATTTTCAAGATAGAAGGTTTTGCTTTCCGATTGTACTATCTCATTTCCCAATTTTGAATTAGTGCGGTCGACAACGGCTATTTTCATTTCTGTTTTTTTGAATGACATTACTGCAATAACATTTGGTACGACAAGAAATAGTATCCAAGCAATCGGGAGAACAAATGTAGTAATCCAAAAACTCTTGGATTTCAAATATCGAAGATACTCATTTGTGGCAATAACCCAAAATTTTGATTTTGTCATTTGACTACGAGAATTATAAAAATGCAATAATAATGAAAATCCATCAAATTCAAGGGTTTTCTGAAAAATTTGATTTTTGTAAACCTCTTAAATTTTGTAGTTATTTATATGACAAAATATTGTCGGAAACATTGACAGAAATTTCATTCTTAGAACTATTTTTTAAAATTATTACTCTAAATATTTTGCCAATAGAGTCAAAAACAAAAACAAAATGAGTATGAAAGATTACAAAAATGTAACAAATCAGCCAAAAAATAGTTATTCATTGTTTAAAGTAATAAAACCAAGGTTAAATATGCATAGAATATTTTCTCTTTTCCTACTTTGCTTCTTGAATTATCCTTTATTTAGTCAAAAATTAACATATATATATCCCGTGCCCAACACAAATATGCATTCGCTACAAACTCCAATAATTCTTCGATTTGACAGAGAAATAAATTTCAGCGACATTTTTAGCAAATTTAAGATTGTTGGAGAAAAAAGTGGGGAACATAGTTTTGATATTAATCTTTCTAACGATAAAAGAACAATTTCAATCAAAGTACATAGATTATTTGCCACAGATGAAGAAGTCTTAATCGAATTTACAGGAGAAAAATATTCATTCCGAACCTCCAAAATCACCCCATTCGAGCAGAAGAAAATTTTTGTAAAATATTTTTCAGACAGCTTTCCCGAAATAAGCAAAGCCCTTTTAAGTTTCAATCAGGTTGAGAAAACCATTAGCGAAGATATACTTCAAGATTCAATTCCTGCTGATTTTCCAAAGATTATTATTGATTCCGTTCGCAATCCTGCTCCTGGATACATTTATCTTGCAAATTTTGGAAGTGGAGTCGACAGAAGCTACCTAATGATTCTCGATAATGACGGGAAGCCAGTAAAATATAAAAAAGTTCCTCTTCCTGGCTTCGATTTCAAGGTGCAACCAAATGGGTTGTTGAGCAATGGTCATATAATTACATCCCATATTCCACAGGGTTGGGGCTGGGCTGAAGCATATATGGAAGTTATGGACCCTGATTTAAAAATTATCGACACAATCCAATGTCAGGGCGGGTATATTGCAGATTTTCACGATTTTAAAATGTTGCCCAATGGTCACTACCTCCTTATTTCATACGACCCGCAACCAGTTGATATGAGCCAAATCATTCCCGAAGGTAATCCTAATGCAATTGTACTTGGAAGCATTGTTCAAGAATTGGATGCTGATAAAAATGTCGTCTTTCAATGGCGAAGTTGGGACTACATCCCAATAACTGATAGTTACGCCCCGCTAAATGGTATTGCCGTCGACCCTATTCACATTAATGCTGTTGAATTGGATTACGATGGACATTTGTTAATATCTTCGCGGCATCTTTCTGAAATTACAAAAATAAGCCGTGAAACAGGTGAAATAATCTGGCGACTTGGTGGAAAGAAAAACCAATTTAAATTTTTTAATGAACATCCCGAAAACGAGCCTACTTACTTTTCATATCAACATGATATTCGTCGTCTTCCCAATGGAAATATAACACTTTACGACAACGGGAATCAACACAATCCACCTTATTCTCGCGCAGTTGAATATAAATTGGATGAACAGAACTTAACCGCAGAACTCGTTTGGGAATACCGGAATAATCCTGACATTTTTGGGGAAACAATGGGTTCGACACAACGCCTTCCAAATGGTAATACTGTTATTGGTTGGGGTGGCGTGAATTCGGGGCATATTCGGATTGTAACCGAAGTTAATCCCGCTGGCGAAATAGAATTTGAATTGTCTTTCCCTAAAGGGGTCTCTTTCCAAACAACTTCTTATCGGGCTTATCGTTTCCCATATCCTACAATTGTTCCGGAAGCAATTGTATCATTTGAAAATATTTCTCAGTTAATTCCCGATAGTATCTTGGATTTCCAAAACGCCAATATCAATACAGGTGTTTTTGCAATTTTCGAAGAATTGACCGACGAGGATGGTTCAAAAATCACTTTAGAAAAGTATCCAAACGCACCTCTTTATCCTCGCTTTGTTGGCTCTTCACCCTTGGTTAATCAGTATAAAGTCATAATTAAAACCGAAAAGATAACAAAATCGAAAGTGCTTCTGGGTTTCGACCTGAATAAATTTCCTTTGTGTTTGCATAGGAAAAATCTTATAGTATTTCGGCGAATGTCCCCCGATGAACCTTTTGAACCATTGGAATCAATTTATGACACACTTGGCAATCTTCTTTTTGCGAGTGTAGAAACTCTTGACGGTGAATATATTTTTGGTACCCAAGATTTTGCTTCAATGCCTTTGAAACCAATTTTAACCTACCCAGCAAATAATTCCGTTTTGAATACCGAGGAGGCAGTGGTTTGTCAATGGACCCCCAGAGGAAATGTGAATCATTCTCAACTTTTATTTAAAAAAATTGATGGTACATTTCCTGCCGAAGCAACTTTCGATGTGTTGAAGACAAACATTTTAAATCTTGGAAAATTGCCCGTGGGGAAATATAGTTGGAAAGTTAGAGCAGTAAACAACTACGGGACAAGTGAGTGGTCCGATGAGTATACATTTGAGGTTAAAGAGCCATTTGTAACAATTGTTTCACCTGTAAGTGGCGATAAATGGCTTAAGGAAAGGGATGTAAAAATTGAGTGGAAGCATAACATATATCCTGCTTTCGTGATTACACTATTCAAAGGGAATGCCCCAATAATGAATATATCAGATTCAATTTACAGTGCATTTGGTAAATACATTTGGAATGTTTCGAATTTGTTGCCTGTTGGCGATGATTACAAAGTTCGTATTACCTCTTTAAAAAATAAAAATATTTATGCCGAAAGCCAAATTTTTTCTATTTCGGAGCCAAGTAGTGTATTTGAACAAACATCTTCAATTCTGATTTATCCAAATCCTTCGAGTGGAAAAATCATCGTTCAAAACAGGGATGAGGAAGTCATTAAGATTGAAATATTTAATATAATGGGTTTAAGAGAAATGGAAATAAATCAGTTTCGTTCCCCTGCTTGCAATCAAGAAGTAGATTTAACGAATCCTCCTAATGGTTTATATTATTTCGTTTTGCACACAAATAGAAGTATTTATCGACTACCTCTTATTATTTTCAAAAATTGAGGTAACCTATGAAAACAATTAAAATATTACTGGTAATTATTCTGCATTTGCAGGTAGTAAATATTCTTTTTGCAGATGAGGACCTAATCCAAATAACTACTTGGAATAATCCTGAACCGGGATATTTATTTTTGGCACCAATGGACCAATCCTTGGCAGTTTACGACCATAGTGGCGAAAAGGCTTACTATAAGAATTTTGGTTTTGTTAACCATGGATTTATTGACTTCAAAATGCACCCGAATGGGAAACTTTCGGCTTATGATATTTTATCTTCCCGCATTTTCGTTCTCGATTCGAATTTTAATGTAATAGATACTGTAGGAGCTGTGGGATATTCCACTGATTTTCACGATTTCCTTATTTTTCCTAATGGTAATTATCTTGTAATTGCCGAAGCTGATGTATACATTGATATGTCGCGATATGTGCCCAATGGGCATCCTAATGCACGAGTGAATAATTTTATTTTGCAGGAAATCGACTACCGAACACGACGGGTTGTTTGGCAATGGAATGCAATAGACCACTTTTCTGTTTTGGATGCAACTGATGATATTGATCTTCAAGCAAGTTATATTCGCCCATTTCACATCAATTCAATAGAGCTTCTTAGCGATGGTAATCTATTAATTTCTTGCCGCCATATGGATGAAATTACTAAGATTAATAAGCAAACAGGTGAAATAATCTGGAGGATGGGTGGTAGTAGATGTCGTAACAATGAATTTACTTTTGTTAATGATACCATAGATAATTTTTTCGGATTTTCGCACCAACACGACCCCAGAGAGCTATCTAATGGCAACATTCTGCTTTTCGATAATGGTAATTTGCGTCCAAATAGTAGTAGGTTTTCGCGTGCAGTAGAATACCAAATTGACGAAGCCAATCGTCGAGTAACAAAAGTTTGGGAGTATCGTTCACCATTAAACACTGCTTCTCCAGCAGCAGGTGGAGCTCAAAGGCTACCAAATGGAAATACATTGATTGCGTGGGGCGGAGCGATGTCTGAAGGTGGTCATAATCACTTGCTGACTGAAGTTACTCCCTCGAAACAAGTTGCTTTGGATTTTATCTCTACATTTGGTACATATCGCGCATATAAATTTATTTTCAAAATGGATGCTGTAACTTTACCGATTGAGATTGCCGGAGAATACAATTTTGTAAACAGTATGTATAATACAAATACAACATTAATTTTGAGCAGTTTAAGTGGAACAGGGAAAATTACAGTTGAAAAACACCGATATCCACCACATAATTTGAATCAAGGTGGTCCTTGTTCTGTATTACCTTATCGGTGGGTAATAACAAAGCAGGGAAGTAATTTTGTTTCGGGTTATCTGTACTTTAATTTGTCTGGATTAAGTGGATTTAATTCTGCCACTGATTTTAAAGTGTATTATCGCTCAAATGAAGGAGAAGGAGAATTCAGAGAACTAACTACAACCTACAATAGTCACTATAATAGACTTGAAACTGTCTTTGCTGGGGTTGGTGAATATTGCATCGGTTCTGGTAGTATTGGTGTTCCAAAACCAATTTTGCCAGCAAATAACGAAATTAATGTTTCATTAACCCCTGCGTTTCGGTGGAGTCGTTATGTTCTTGGCGAAAATTATCATATTCAAATAGCCACTGACCAAAATTTTCAAATTTTGATTAAAGATACTGCAAGCATTGTGGACACTTTCTATGTCTTTTCCTCTTCCTTATTACTTCCTGGCAAAACCTACTACTGGCGGATTCGTTCGGAGCGTGAAAATTGCGTTAGCATTTGGTCGGAGGTTCAATCATTCACGACTATCTATGAAAGAATTAATTTACTTTCTCCGTTGGATAGCACGATTGACATGCCCTTAATGGTTCAATTCCAATGGCTTGCAAGCGACAATGCTTGGGGTTACCAATTTCAGTTAGCATTGGATAAAAATTTCAAAAATATTGTAAAGGATACAATTGTTCAAAATCCCATTATTAATGTGGATGATTTGGATTATTATACGGAATATTTCTGGCGGGTTCGTCTTGTTCGTGGCGAACAATATGGAATATGGTCCGAAATACGAAAGTTTCGAACTATGCTTGCAAGTCCATTTCTAATTTTCCCCGAGAATCAAGCAAAGAATATCCCAATAAGTGGAATTTTACGGTGGAGTCCAGTTCCTGGAGCAATACATTATTACTTGGTAGTTTCTTCGGATAAACAATTTGTTAATAATCAGGTAGAAATTGTCGATGTTAAAAGTGAACAATTCGAATATTCCGACCTTGAACCTGCAACTGTTTATTATTGGAAAGTACGTGCTACTGGCGAATCAGGTAATAGTCAATGGTCCGAAGTGTTTACTTTTACAACTCAATTACCCAAGCCCCGACTTTTAGTCCCTCCGTTTGCCGACACTTTGGCTCCGATCACTGGTTTGCTTCGTTGGAATGAAGTTGCTGGAGCAACCAAATATGAAGTTCAAATTTCAGAAGACCCTGATTTCTTTATGGGAGTGGAAAGATACGTTGTGGTTGGTTCGACATATTTTGTCTATCGCAATCTTGCATATTCGACACGTTACTTTTGGCGTGTAAAGGCAATGAAAGACGATTTGGAAAGCCCTTGGTCGGAAATTTCTTGGTTTAAAACCGTACCAGAAAATTATTTGACATTCCCAACTCTGGTTTATCCAGAAAATAATATTCTGAATTTGAAGATAACCGACCATCTTCGCTGGCTTTCTGTCGATAAAGCCGATTATTACGAACTACAAATTTCAACCGACCCAGTCTTTGCAAATCTGATTATCGACGAACAAACTACCGATACTTCTTATCAGATTTCTAAACTTTCGTATGGGACGAGGTATTTTTGGCGGGTTCGCGCTGTAAATCAAACTTCAACAAGTTTTTGGAGTGAAATATTTTCATTTATTACTTCTTTACGGGAACCAACTCTATTCCAACCTGAAGAGGGTTCGTATCTTGAACTACCAATTGAATTTTCTTGGGAATTTACAACAGCCGATGCATTTTATACTTTCCAGATTGCTTACGACCCAGAATTTGAATTTATTATGAAACAAGCTATTTTATATAATCAAAACACCTATGAACTTAATTCTGCACCAGCCGAGACTTGGTTTTACTGGAGAGTTAAAGTGTTTTCGGGCAAACTGGAAAGTGACTGGTCGGAAACCAAAAAATTTATTGTGAAAAATATTAATTCTACTGATGAACAAAAACCCGATGAATTTGTTAAGGTAACTGAAATTAACAATTTGCAAGAAATTCGATTCGAAGGGGAGATAAGGGAAATTAATATTTATAATCAGATAGGAGAATTAGTTTTCGGAAATGCTAATCCAACAATGTTCTTCGTTTGGAATACATCTTCTGTTCCATTCGGTGTTTATTTTGTTAGGATAACAACTCCAAAAGGAGTGATTTATAAGAAGTTCCTTTTGAACCCATGAAGCAACCCCCAAAAATAGTGGGGCGGGAAATCCGCCCCAAGTTTTTTAAATATTGACTTTTCATATTCTAAGGATTAAGTTCCAGCAAGGTAATCTTTTAGGTATTTTTCCTGTTCAGGGGTAAGTTTATCGATTTCAATACCCATCGATTTCAATTTCAAAGTAGCGATGAATTCATCTTGTTCAGGTGGTAAATCCATAACCTCGATAGGAAATCGTTTGCCTTCCTTGTGGGCTTCGACGAATCTAAGTAGAGCCATAAATTGGTTAGCAAAGCTCATATCCATAACTTCCGAAGGGTGACCTTCTGCAGCCGCAAGATTAATAAGTCGACCTTGAGCAAGAAGATATATCCTTTTACCATTTTTTAGAGTGTATTCTTCGCAATTTTCCCGAATCGTTCGTTTGGACACGGCAAGTTCTTCTAATTCGGGGATATTAATTTCTACATCGTAATGACCAGTATTACAGACAATAGCACCATCTTTCATTTTTTCGAAATGCCAGCGTCGGATTACATCTTTGCAACCTGTTGCTGTGATAAAAATGTCTCCAATTTCGGCAGCTTGGTCCATTGTCATTACTTGATGACCTTCGAGCAAAGCCTTAATAGCGGCGGTGGGTTTAACTTCGGTGATGATGGTTGTGGCTCCAAGCCCTTTTGCACGTTTTGCAACACCTGAACCACAATGCCCATGACCTGCAACAACTACTGTTTTGCCTGCAATTAGGACAGATGTTGCGCGCATAATTCCATCGAGGGTTGATTGCCCAGTTCCATAGACGTTATCGAAGTCCCATTTCGTCTCGGTGTCGTTAACTGCAAATACAGGATAAAGCAATTGGCCAGCCTCTTGTCTTGCCCGAAGGCGATGGACACCAGTGGTTGTTTCTTCTGTCCCTCCGATAATATGGTTTTTTGCCATTTCTGGATATTTTTCGTGTACTGTGTTGATTAAATCGCAACCATCGTCCAAAGTTAGATGTGGGGGCTTATCGATAGTTCGCTCAATGCACCAGTAAAAATCTTCCAAATTTCCGTGCCATGCAAAAATAGAAATACCTTGTTTGGCAAGGGCAGCTGCAACAGCATCGTTTGTTGAAAGAGGATTACAACCACTCCAAGAAACCTCGGCCCCTGCCTCGACAAGTGTACGAATTAATACAGCGGTCTCTTTTGTTACGTGTAGACAACCTGATATTTTATAACCTTTAAATGGTTTTGTTTTTTTATACATCTGGCGAAGATGCATCAATACAGGCATTCTCGACTCTGCCCAATCGATTAATTTCTGTCCTTCTTCTGCAAGAGAAATGTCGCGAACGCAATATTGTCCAGGGACTTCATCAAATTTTCCTTTTGCTTTCTTTGGAGGGTAGTTTACAACAATTTCGCTCTGGCTTACTTTTTTTGGTTTACATTTTCCCATTTCTTTTCCTTATAATTACATAACATCACAATAAAGTTTTAAACATATCAATAAGGTCAAGTTTTTCCCAAGGAAATTCTTCGCGTCCGAAATGACCGTAGACAGCAGTTTGTCGATAAATTGGTTTCTGGAGGTCGAATCGCTTTATAATTCCTCGGGGTGTTAAATCTATATTCTCGTGAACAAATTTTTCTAATACTTCTTCAGGGACTTTGGATTTGTTGTGGGTATTAATGTGAATTGAAACAGGTTGAGCAATGCCGATTGCATAGGAGAGTTGAATCGTGCATTCATCCGTAATTCCAGCAGCAACGATGTTTTTGGCTATGTGGCGAGCAGCATAAGCAGCGGAACGGTCAACCTTTGTTGGGTCTTTGCCCGAGAAAGCTCCCCCGCCGTGAGGTGCACGACCACCATAGGTATCGACTATGATTTTCCTTCCTGTTAAACCTGTGTCGCCATGTGGACCGCCGATCACAAATTTACCCGTTGGGTTCACATAATATTTCGTACGATTATCCAAATATTCATTTGGAATAACATTTTTGATTACATGTTCAATAACATCTTCCTTGATTCTACTTTGAGTAACATCGGGGTCGTGTTGAGTGGAAATAACAACAGTATCAACTCGAAGAATTTCCCCAGAATCCGAATATTCAATAGTAACTTGGGATTTTGCATCGGGTCGTAAATAAGGCATAAGATATGGTTCTTTTTTCCGAATCTCTGAAAGTCTTTTGACTAATTTATGTGCATACATAATTGTTGCGGGCATAAGCTCGGGTGTTTCTCGAATAGCATACCCAAACATCATTCCTTGGTCACCGGCTCCGCCAGTATCGACCCCAAGCGCAATGTCTTCGGATTGATGGTTGATGACATTAATAACGGCGCAGGAGTTAGCATCGAAACGGTATCCATCTTTATCGTAACCAATGTCCCGGATAACACCGCGAACCAATTGTTGAAGGTCGATGTATGTCCGGGTTGTAATTTCTCCCCCGACAATAATTAGTCCAGTAGTAGCAAAGCACTCACACGCTACTCGGCTTTCAGGGTCATCTGCAAGCATTGCATCCAAAACAGCATCGGAGACTTGGTCGCAAATTTTATCGGGGTGCCCTTCCCCAACTGATTCCGATGTAAAAAGATATGTTCTTCTTCTTTCCATAATTCCACCAAGTTTAACAATCAAACACTATTAATTTCACTCGAATTTCCAACATTCATTTGAAAAAACGAACCCCGAACTACAGCACTATTTCCAATTATTGAATTTTCAAGAAGATATGACTCTACCTTTGCACCATCACTTATTATAGAATTTCTAATGACGCTATCGGTAACAATGCATCCAGAGGCTATTGTTGCATATGGCCCAATTACAGAGCGTCTAACTACTGCATTGTCGTCGATAAAAACTGGAGGTATAACAACGCAATCGGGAATATTTCGGATATATGGTTTTTTTGAAAGAAGATATCGGTTCGTTTCTAGCAAAGTTTCGGGTTTACCACAATCATACCAACCGTCGACTGGAATTGTAACAAACTTTTCTCCTTTGTCTATCATCAACTGCAAAGCATCGGTTAACTGGAATTCACCTTTTGTTTTTATATCTTTTTCTAAAAGTTCATTTAAACATTCGTTCAGCAAATGTGAATTTTTTATGAAGTAAATTCCAACAATTGCAAGGTTCGAAATGAATTTTTCTGGCTTTTCAATCAACTGAGAAATGGTTCCATCTTTGTTAGTAACAACAACTCCAAAGCGAGAAGGATTTGAAACTTCTTTAACTCCTAAAGCGGACAATTCTTGACTGGCAATAAGTTGCAAATCGGCGTCGAAAATTGTATCCCCAAGAACAATCAATAAGGGTTCGCCAGCGAAATATTCCGAACCGCACCAAATTGCATGACCTAAACCAAGAGGTTCAGTTTGAGAAATGAATCTTATTGGAAATTTGTAGTTCGCCCGAACATACTTTTCAACTTCATCGCCTAAATGACCAGTAACAATAAGGATTTCATCGAGCTCAAGGTGTATAAGTGAATCAAGTATATGCTTCAAAATAGGCTTGCCCGCCACATTTAACAAAACCTTAGGCAAGAAGTAAGTATGTGGTCTTAATCTACTACCAATCCCAGCAACAGGTACAATTGCTTTCATTCATAATAATTATAAAATTCAAAATTACGAAAAGATAGCCAATCTATTTTAATTAAAATATTATGAAGATATTTACTCTTTGGATGAAAGATTTCGAATGTCGATTAAATGATTATGCTATTTATTAATCAAAATTTCAGAAGAATTCTCGGATTATCAAAATTGTTAATACATAGGATACTAAAATAACTCATTAAGTAATTTCAAGTTAAATTAAAAATCAATAATGCTTTGTAATTTGAAATTTTTGCTTAATTTTGTAGTTCTTATTGGTGCCATGGCCGAGTGGTTAGGCAGAGGTCTGCAAAACCTCCTACGTCGGTTCGAATCCGGCTGGCACCTCTTTTTTATACTTATTGCTTAGTTAAACTAAACGGAGACAAAAATATGCCAATGGGAACAACTTCGGATTTAAGGCCTGGCGCAGTAATTAATTTTAATGGTGAGTTACACATTGTTCTTGAATCCGAACATCGAACACCTGGAAACCTTCGTGCCTTTTATCAGGTGAAAATGCGTAATATGAAAACAGGTAGATTGAGTGAATACCGATTCCGTTCTGGTGAGTCTATTGAATTTGTTTATGTTGAACGAAAGAATTTCCAATATCTTTACCGCGATGGTAATACATTTTATTTTATGGATATGGACACATTTGAGCAAATTCCGCTCGATGCTGACCTTGTTGGAAATGCTGTGAATTTTTTGACTGAAAACCAAGAAGTTCTAATCAACTTTGTCGATGGACAACCTATTGGAGTTGAATTACCTCCCCATGTGAATCTTCGTGTTGTTCAAACCGAGCCAGGTGTTCGTGGCGATACTGCAACAAATGTTCTTAAACCTGCTGTCCTTGAAAGTGGATTTACCATCCAAGTTCCAATTTTTGTAAACGAAGGGGATTTAATTCGAGTCGATACCCGTAGTGGCGAATATGTTGAACGGGTTAAAGAAAATCAATAAGGATAAATATGGATTTAAATTATTTAAAAAAAATTTTAAAGATATTTGACCAAAGTACACTTACCGATTTGACTATAGAGGAAGAAGGTATAAAAATTTCCCTTTCGAGGAAGATACCCGAAATGAACCACATTGTCCAAACCACTCCAGAAAGATTTGTCCAACCCACACAAATTTCAAATGAATTAATTGTTGAACCAGTAGAGGAAAAGGAGGAACCGAAGGTTTCGAATGTTTCCGTTGCTTCAACTTACCATAAGATTACATCGCCAATTGTGGGTACATTCTATCGAGCACCTTCACCAGAATCCGAGCCCTTTGTTGAAGTTGGTAGTCACGTAGTTCCAGGTCAAACCTTGTGTATTGTTGAAGCAATGAAAGTAATGAACGAGATTGAAAGTGATATTGCTGGAACTATTGCGGAAATCCTTGTTGAAAATGGTAAGCCCGTTGAATACAATCAAACTCTGATGCTTATTAAACCCGATTAATTCTACTATTATGATAAATAAAATTCTCATAGCGAATCGTGGCGAAATTGCATTAAGAATTATTCGTGCTTGCAAGGAATTAGGGATTAAAACAGTTGTTGTTTATTCCGAAGCAGACTCTTTATCGCTCCCTGTGAAATTTGCCGACGAGGCTGTGTGTATCGGACCTCCACCACCATCGCGAAGTTATTTATACATTCCTGCTATAATTTCTGCAGCGCAGATAACTAATTGCGATGCAATTCATCCCGGATATGGCTTTCTTGCCGAAAATGCTACTTTCGCCGAGATTTGCGAAGCTTCGGGTTTTATCTTTATCGGTCCAAAGCCAGATTCTATTTCACGAATGGGGAATAAGTCTGTTGCAAAAGAAACAATGCAAAAGGCTGGCGTATCAGTTATTCCAGGTAGCAATGGAATAGTTCATTCTCTTGATGAAGCAATTAGCATTGCTGAAGAAATTGGTTATCCAATAATTATCAAGGCTGCTGCTGGAGGAGGTGGTCGAGGAATGCGTGTTGTTCGTGACCGAGATGAATTAGTCAAATCCTTTGGAATTGCAAAAGCCGAAGCTGGTAGCTTCTTTGGTAGTCCCGATGTTTACATCGAAAAGTTGCTTGGCAAATCTCGTCATATTGAAGTTCAAGTTCTTGGCGATAAGTTTGGGAATGTAATACATTTAAATGAAAGGGAATGTTCGCTTCAACGAAGGCATCAAAAGCTTATCGAAGAGGCTCCGAGCCCAGTTGTAACTCCAGAATTGCGTCAGCGGATGGGCGCAGCAGCCATTGCTGGGGCTAAAGCTGTAAATTACATCGGTCCAGGAACTATTGAGTTCCTTGTCGATGAAGAGTTAAATTTTTATTTTATGGAAATGAATACAAGAATCCAAGTGGAACACCCTGTTACCGAAGAGTCTTTATCTGTAGATTTAATCAAGGAACAAATAAGAATTGCTTCGGGAGAAACCTTGTCGCTTTCTATTCAGGAGCCGAAGTTCCACGCAATTGAATGCCGGATTATTGCAGAGGACCCATACAATGATTTTCGACCATCGCCTGGTAAAATAACGAGTTTACATTTTCCTGGTGGTCACGGTGTTCGTATTGATTCTCATATCTACCAAGAGTATGTTGTTCCATCTTATTATGATTCATTACTTGCAAAATTGATTACTTGGGGGAAAAATCGCCAAGAAGCGATTGCTAAAATGAAAAGAGCTTTGGAAGAATTTGTTATCGAAAGAATTCCTACAACAATTCCTTTCCATCTAAAAATGATGGATAATCCAGATTTCCTTGCCGGCAATATCGATACGAAATACCTCGAACGAGTTGATTGGCAACAATAGTTTTAAAATTCTATAATCGATGCTGGAAATCTTTCGCGTAATATGAAAACGAAATCTTTTGGGAAGTGGTTATTTGCAAGTGAAATGCGCGACAAGTTCTTCAAATTGTAAAAACTTTCTGGAAGTGCCATCAATTCATTCCCGCTTATATCAAACTCAATAAGATTCGTAAGATTTCCTATGGTTTCTGGAAGTTCGGCGATTTGATTTTCATAAAGTAAAAGTTTTGTAAGATTTTGGAGTTTTCCAATCTCCGAAGGCAATTTTCGTAGCATATTTTTATAAAGTCGGAGTTTTTCCAATTTTTCCAATTCGCCAATTTCGTTTGGTATTTCGGCAAGAAAATTCTGTTGAAGTTCCAATTTGCGAAGTTTCTTGCAATTACCAATTGAATCTGGTAAAGATTCGAGTTTGTTTTCGAAAGCATAAAGCTCTTCTAAATTAGTTAGATTTCCAATGTCAGATGGAAGAGTTGTTAGGAAATTGTTGTGAATAGCAAGGTTTTTTAGATTTGTAAGTTTGCAGATGGATTCGGGTAATTGAGTTAATTGGTTGTTGTTTAAGTTTAAAGTTTCTAATTTCTTAAGGTTTCCAATTGAATCGGGTAACGAACTAATTGCATTCCAACTTAAGTCCAAATATTTCAGATTTTCAAGTTTAGTAATAACGTCAGGAAATTCTCCAAAGGAGTTCCCGCCAAGTTCTAATTTTTCTAAAGATTGAAGTATTGCAATCTCTTGGGGTAGTTTTTTTAGGTGATTATTTTTTAAGTTTAATTCCCTTAAATTTTTAAATTGAAAAATTTCAAAAGGGATCTCTTCGAGTTCGCGAAGATGTAAATCCAATTTGGTTACATCTAAAGGATTTTTTAGAAGTTCTCGCAACTGTGTTTTTGTTCTTTCTGAAATTGAAAGTCGAATATTATCCGATTTGCTTTGCATTTCTAAAATGTTAATGTTTGACAAAAATGTAATATATAAAAAGGTTAAAGAATAAGCAAAAAGAATTTTAGTGTTAAATTTGAATTTTATATTAAAAGGGATGAGATATGGGAGAAAAATTTTGGAGATTTCGGAGGCTTCGCAAGAATGAACTTATGCGTAATATGATAGCCGAAACAAGTATTAGTAAAAACGATTTGATTTATCCGCTTTTTGTTATTTACGGCGAAAAAGTGAAGAATCCAGTTAAATCGATGCCCGGAGTGTTTCAAATGTCCATCGACAATATTGTCGAAGAATGTAAAGAAATTGCAGATCTTGGTATTCCAGCAGTTATTCTATTTGGAATTCCAGAAAATAAAGACCCAATGGGAAGTGATGCATATTCAGATAACGGGATAATTCAAAAAGCTGTTAGGGCAATAAAGAAAGAAGTAAAAAATCTAATTGTTATAACAGATGTTTGCCTATGTGAATACACGAGTCATGGTCATTGTGGGATTTTGGCTGGCGATGTTATAGAAAACGATAAATCAATTGAAATATATGCAAAAATAGCATTGTCGCAGGCGCGCGCAGGAACCGATATGGTTGCACCATCCGATATGATGGATGGTCGAGTGCAGATTATCCGTGAAGTACTTGATGAAAATGGATTCACCGATATTCCAATAATGAGTTATAGTGCTAAATTTGCCTCTTCTTTGTATGGTCCTTTTCGAGAAGCAGCTCAAGGGGCTCCAAAATTTGGCGATAGAAAATCGCATCAGATGGATTTCCGCAATTCAGACGAGGCTGTCCGCGAAGCCGAACAAGACCTAATCGAAGGTGCGGATATTATTTTGGTTAAACCTGCAAGTTATTATCTCGACATAATTTACAGAATAAAGCAACTTTTTGGTGTTCCAGTTGCTGCATACCAAGTAAGTGGAGAATATGCAATGATTAAGGCTGCAGGGTTGAATGGTTGGTTGGACGAAGAAAAAGTGATGATTGAATCAATTTATTCCATTAAGCGAGCAGGGGCTGATTTAGTTCTTACTTATTTTGCAAAGGATTTAGCAAGATTAATAGATAAAGGTATAATTTAACAAGGTTGCTATGGGAATCAAAGTAATGAAATTTGGTGGAACTTCTGTTGGCAACCATTTGGCAATGGAGCAGGTTTTTCGTATTGTTCAAAAAAATGCCTCAGGGAATAAATTAATTGTTGTACTTTCTGCATGTGCCGGCGTAACTGATAGTTTGTTGAAAATTGCCGAAAAATGTCTTTCCTCAGACTCATCGGAAATTGAAAAACTTATTGAAAATTTGGAAGCAAAACATCTTCATCTTGTAGTAGAATTGTTTAAGAATGGTGAAAAAACTGCGAATTGCATTAGGACAGTGAATTTTATTTTCGAGAGTTTGAAAAAGTTGGTTGAAGGTGTCCGTATTCTTGGGGAGATAACCCCAAAAGTTACGGCTGAAATTCTTTCCTATGGCGAAATTCTTTCTTCGACTATTTTTTATCAGTTCTTAATTAACCAAGGTTTGCTCTGTTTTCTTCTTGATGCGAGAGAAGTTATTTATACCGATGGAGTTCATTTAAATGCGAAGCCAGACCTGAAAAAAATTGCTTTTAATTCAACGAAGCTTGCAAACTATTTGAAAAATTACAACATTATTATTACTCAGGGATTCATTGGTAGTTGGGCTAAAGAAACAACGACGCTTGGTCGCGGTGGGAGTGACCTTTCAGCCGCACTTTTTGGCTTTTGCATTAGTGCCGATGAAGTCCAAATTTGGACCGATGTTGATGGAGTTTTAACTGCTGACCCGAAGATTGTAGACAACCCGAAAACGCTTTCTAAAATGGTTTTCGAAGAAGTTGTTGAACTTTCCTTTTTTGGTGCAAAAGTGCTACATCCCGAAACGATTAAGCCAGCGATTTCGAAAAATATTCCTGTTCGTGTTTTAAATACATTTAACCCAGAAGGCGAAGGAACTTTAATTATTTCGAGCGACAAAATGGATGCCCAAACTGGTATATTTCATTCTGCTGTCTATATTGGTAATTCTTATTATTTGAGCAAACGATTGGACACCCATTCCAAAACTGTGGACTATTACTTTAATTTGTTGAAACATAATTTCCCAGATCTTATTCGTTTCTCTGGTAATAGAAATAATTTTCGTGCTATTGTTAAAGAGCATTCTTTGGCAAGTTCTTTTAACGAACTATTTGAATCTGAAAAAATTGATTGCCAAAGAGTCGAAGTTATTGCCATAGTTGGAAATCAAATACAAAATTTGCAAAAAGCAGAAAAAGACAAACTGACTTATATATTAGAAAACTATACCAATAACCTCTTTATTTGTTTCCCAGTTATTTTATCCAATTATTCTCTACTTCTTCTTGTAAATTTTGGGCAAGGGAAGAAGATACTTCCTGAAATACATTCTATTTTGTTCAGTTGAATTTTGATTTTACGTATTCAATGAATTCCTTTGCAATTGGGGCATCGACAAATATACCAAACTCTTGGAAATAGTTGTTCACGTATTCCAAAGCTTCTTCAAGGGTTGAGCTCGTATCAATTTTATTCACTAATTCGTCGTAAAACTCGCTCATGGTGTAGAAAAGTTCTTCAATAAATTTTGCTTTTTCGGCATCCCCAATCAATTCCCGTAGGAGTTTGGGTTTTCGAGCCAACTCCCGAGGTTCCTCCAATTCTATCGCTTCATTTTGGCTTTCTGATATTTCTTCCAAAGGTTCTTTCAATTCATTCTCTTTGGTTTCTTCATTTTCAATTCTATCGTTTGGTAATAAATCATTTTTTACCTCTTGACTCTCGAAGTCTTTGATATTGCTTGAAAGAAATTCTTGGGTGGAAGTAATCGCTGGTTCAATTTCTAATTCTTCTTTTGTTAAACTATCGATTTTTAATTCTTTATTAATTTCAAATTCTTCAGTATTTATCTTCACCATTTCTTGTTCATCAAGTGGTGTTTCTTCGTGCTTAGTTGTTCTGTCTGAAATATCGAACTGTTCCAAGAGTTCTTTGATTTCCTCAATTTCTGATGATTTAGCAACAATTGATTCTTTTCCCTTTGCTTGAAGTTCAAAGTATTCTGGTCCAGGTGGCGGTATATCCTTTGGTAGTTCAAAGGCTATTGGGTCTAAATTCGAAAAGTTAATCACATTTTGCTTTTCAGAACTCGTTTTCAAATTTGTTGATTCTTTGTCAATATACCTTTTGTTTTGCTGAAGTATATTTCCAAAAATTTCTTTTAATGAATCGAAAGCGACTAATTCGGTTTGCTGAGAATATTGTTCGAAAAATCCTGCAAAAGAATTTAACCCTATGTCTTCGAAAAATTTTACAAATCCAATTGTTGGTATTCCATCTTGGTCTTTGGCTTCAAAAAATTTAAATATTGGTTCAAATAATTCTATTAATTCTTTTAAGCCGACTCTTTCGAAAAATTCAATTTCAATCTGATTCAGAAATTTTAAAAACTCGTATTTAGAAATTTTTTCTTCATCAAAATCAACAACTTTTTGTTTTAGTTCATTTATTAAATGTGGATAATCCAAAAAATAGTCAAGTGACAAAAGTATTGCTTGCTTTTCTTTTTTAAAAGAATTATCAAACACAAAAAATAAAAGGGTTGAATGGGGTTGAAAAAGAAAATTAAAACGAAGTTTTATTGACCTTACTAATATTGGCTTAAGTTGAGTTAATGCTATTTTGGCATTTGAGTTTAGGAAGTAGATGAGTTCGTTAAGTTTATTTTCCAGTGTTTCATCGCTGAATTCAAAAATGGAAAAATTCCTGATGATTTCGGTCAATTCGTAGGTTTCTCTTTCAATTTCCTTGGCGATAAAGGTTTTGTAAGGTGTATCGATTGCTGAATTTTGCAGGATTTCAGACAAGGATACCGACTTTTGAGACGAAAATGTCGCAAGTATTTCGTCTGCTTTGCGAAAGAAATCAAAACTTAACATATTTTTTCAAAATAAAGCAAAATTAGAAATTTTGATTAAAATTTGTAGTTTGCTTTGTTCCTCGGTAGAGAATTAACAAGGATTTATAGTTGATTAATATTATCGATAAATAGGAAAATTTTCAAGACAAAGAATGGGGTTTAATTACTTTCTGGGTCAGGAATTGTAAAATAGAATGTAGTTCCGATTCCTTCTGTGCTTTCCACCCAAATTTTACCACGATGTTTTTCGATGTATTCTTTGCAAAGGATAAGCCCAAGCCCGGTGCTCGATTCGCCTTCGGTGCCAGGACGCGAAGTTTTAGCCCCAATTTTGAATAAAATTGGAATCATATCCGCTGGGATACCAATTCCTGTGTCTTGAACTGAAATTAGTGTTTCACCATTATGTTTTTCAGCAGTAACAACTATTTTTCCATTGCGTGGGGTAAATTTAATAGCATTGGAAATTAGATTCCTAAAGATTGTAGAAAGCATATTGATGTCGGCAAATAGTTCTAATTCAGGGGGAACAGAGTTTATAAATTGAATTTCTTTCTTTTGTAAATTAATTATTTGCAATCCTGAGATTTCATTTATAAGAAAGTGAAGATTTATCCAATCAGGTTTAAATGGAATCATTCCTCTTTGAACTCTTGACCATTCGAGCAAGTTTTCTATTAATTTATAAACATTGTCTGCCGATTCTTTGAGCATTTTCGCAATTTCGATTAGTTCTTCGCGAGAAAGTTCCTCGATGTTCGAGGATAAGAGGTCTGCTATTCCTAGAAAGCCAGAAAAAGGGCTTTTCAAATCGTGTGCGATAATTGAAAATAATTTGTCCTTTTCTTGCAATGCTTCCTCTAATTTCTCCTTTACTTCAGTGATTTCATAAAGTAATAGATTTTTCTCATATAATGCTTCTTCGAGTACAGACTTGGAAATTGCTAAATCCTCGGCTAACTTCTGGGTATCTTCGTAAAATCTTTCAGCGAGTTGTTCTTTTTCACAAAGAGACTTGATATCTTGGTATTCTTTGGATACATCAAGAAACAGTGTGGTGAAATAATATTTTGCTGTAGAAAAAGCAATAACTTTGTACCATCTTTGTAAGGCGTCTGAATATTGAATAAAAGAACGAGATTCCCCATTAAGTGCTATTTTGCCATAAAATGATACCCAATCGAATTTATCTTTCAGAATGTCGGGGGCAACTTCGCTAATTCTTCTGTTAATTATTAAGTCTGCCTTTAATCCTGTGAACTCTTCGAATGTGGGATTTACTTCCAGAAAAATATAATCAATGGGTTTGCCGTTGCCATCGAGAACAATCTTGTGATGGGCATAGCCAACAGGGGCTTTCATAATTAATGTTCTATAAAAGATGTCTTCATTAAATTTAGTGTTATTTTCCATAAACTAAGTTCTTAACAATACTAAATTAACAAATTTGAAAAAGTTATAGAAAGATAGAATATAAGATTAAGACAAAAGTACAACATTATCTGTATATAGCGTTTAGTGTAGAAATAAAATATAGGTATTTTTAAATCGTTATTTTTTATGAATTTTTAGAGATATTAAATTATTTTTTTATTTGGTGAAATGGATAAAATAGCAACAACAAGTGTCAAAATAAATGATTTAATTGCACGACGATGGAGCGCACGGGCATTTGACCCAAACCGCGAAGTAGAAGGATGGAAACTTGTTAGTCTTTTCGAGGCTGCTCGTTGGGCTCCTTCTTGTGGTGGTGATGAACCTTGGCGATTTATTCTTTGGAATCGGTTTCATTCACTAAATGATTTCCAAAGGGCTTTTGAAACATTGGATGAGGGTAATAAGAAGTGGGTAAAAAATGCTCCTGTTCTGGTTGGAGTATTTGCATATAAAAAATGGCGTGGAAATAAAAACGAACTCAATCGTTGGGCTCCATTCGATACTGGGGCTGCTGCAATGTCATTATATCTTCAAGCATTTGACCTTGGACTTTATGCCCATCCAATGGCAGGTTTCGATTCTGAACGTTTGCGTAAAGAGTTTGAAGTTCCCGAAGACTACGAACCGATGGCTTTGATTGCTGTTGGTTATCCTGGTAATCCCGATTCACTCGAGTCTCCTTATCGGGAAAGGGAATTCAAGGCAAGAACTCGTCGTCCTTTGAGTGATAATTTTTTTGTGAATTCTTTCGAAAATCCACTTGATGTTAAGAATTTAATTGGAGAAGTTACTAATGTCTGAAGGTTCCGAAAATAAAAATCCATTTAAAAGAAATCAGTTTTTTAACGAAAATCAGAAACCCAAAATTGGGCGTAATCTTTTGCTATGGCTGATTATTTTCTCGAGCGTTGTCACAATTTATATGATGATGAACTCCGTTCAAAAGCCAGAGTGGCCACTTCCATATAATCAATATTTGCAGTTACTCGAAGATGGGAAGATAAAATCGGCTGTTATTACAAAATCACATTTAAACGATTATGAATTTCACGGAGAATTGAATGAACCAGTTAAGATAAATATTGAAGGTCGACTTCGCGAAGTTCGAAATTTTGTAACTAAACTTGGCGTTGTTGATTCAAAAACCGAAGAAACTTGGCTTTCGAAAGGAATAACGATTAAATATGAAAGTGCGGACAATCCTTGGTGGAACACTTTCATTTCAATCCTACCCTGGGTTGTATTAATTGGGATTTACATTTATTTTTTGCGAAAGATGCAAATTGGAGGTGGAGGTGCTTCCAATAGAAATATTTTTTCTTTTGGAAAGTCTCGGGCACGGTTGATTTCCGATAGCCAGAACAAAGTTACATTTAAAGATGTTGCCGGGTGCGACGAAGCAAAGGAAGAACTGGAAGAAGTTGTGGAATTCCTAAAAGACCCACAGAAATTTCAACGATTGGGAGGTAGAATTCCGCGTGGAGTTCTTCTTATTGGACCACCGGGGACAGGGAAAACTTTGCTGGCTCGAGCAATCGCGGGCGAGGCTAATGTTCCTTTCTTCTCAATTTCTGGGGCTGAATTTGTTGAAATGTTTGTTGGGGTTGGTGCAAGTCGAGTTCGCGACCTGTTTGAACAAGCCAAGAAAAATTCCCCATGTATCGTTTTCATAGATGAAATTGATGCTGTTGGAAGGCAACGCGGTGCAGGGCTCGGAGGTGGGCACGATGAAAGGGAACAAACATTAAACCAATTGTTGGTTGAAATGGATGGTTTTGAGCAAAATAGTAGTGTTATTGTTATTGCTGCAACAAACCGTCCCGATGTTTTAGACCCCGCATTGCTTCGACCTGGACGATTTGACCGGCAAGTCGTTGTGGATCGTCCAGATGTCAAAGGGCGCGAAGCAATATTCAAAGTACACGCTCGAAGATTGCCACTTTCCGAAGATGTTGACTTTGAAGTTTTGGCTCGTTCGACTCCTGGTCTTTCGGGTGCCGATATTGCAAATATTGTCAACGAGGCTGCTTTGCTTGCTGCGCGACGAAACAGCGATAAGGTAACTATGTATGACTTTGAAGCTGCAAAGGACAAGGTCTTAATGGGAATTGAAAGAAAGAGCCTTGTTATTTCAGAAAGGGAGAAGGAAATTACTGCATATCACGAAATGGGGCATGCTCTTGCGGCTAAATTTGTTCCCAATGCCGACCCGGTGCATAAAGTAACTATAATTCCGCGCGGAAGGGCCCTTGGTGTTACTGCAACTCTTCCTAAAGAGGATTTTCACACCCTTTCGAAAGAGTATCTTACATCGCAACTTGTTGTTTTAATGGCTGGGCGTGCGGCGGAAAAGATTGTATTCAATACATTGTCGACTGGTGCTGCTAACGACCTTGAGCGTGCTACAAACATTGCTCGCAAAATGGTTTGCGATTGGGGAATGAGTGAAGTTCTTGGTCCAGTGACTTTTGCAAATAAACACGAAGAAGTATTTTTGGGACGTGAAATTGCTCAACCACGAGACCATAGCGAGGCTACAGCCCAAATTATCGACAATGAAGTTCGTAAGATTTTATTAGATGCTTATCAAAAAGCAGAAAATCTTCTAAAAGAAAAAGAAGACCTTCTTCACAAAACGGCAAAAATTCTACTTGAACGCGAAACTCTCGAAGGCGAAGAATTGGATATGCTTATTCGGGGCGAAGAATTGCCTCCAATAAATATCCATAAACTTCGTGCTTTGAAAAGCCTGAAGATTGATGGTAATTCAAATAAAGAAAAAAGCAACCAGCCTGCTCCAAACGATACAGTTGTCGAAGCAAAAAATTAGCCGTGAAACGAAAAGCAGTTTTTTTCGACCGTGATGGCATCGTAAACTATAGAATTGTTGGGGAATATATCAATTCGAAAGAACATTTTCACTTCATTCCTGATTTTTTTTATGTTTTTTCCAAATTGAAAGAGTTGGGCTACCTTGTTATTTTAGTTTCGAACCAAAAAGGTGTTGGAAAAGGTTTGATGACCCAAGAAGAACTATACCAGGTAAATGAGTTTATGATACAGGAACTAATTGATAGAACTGGAAGCAAATTCGACGATGTTTTTTATTGTGTTGATGTTGCGGAGGAGACCAGCCCAAGATTAAAACCCAACCCCGGGATGTTGCTGGAAGCAATTGAAAAATGGAACATCGACCCACTTTGTTCATGGATTGTTGGAGATTCATCAAAAGATATACTTGCTGGTAAACGAGCAGGAATTAAAACTATTCTTGTTGGGATTTCGGACGAAAAAGAATCTGTCGAACCAGATTACTTTGTTAATAACCTATTCGAGATACTACAGCTTATTAAATAAACTTAATGGAAGAGCGAATAATAGAATTTTTGTCGTCGCCTTTTATTTCGCCACTTTTGATTTTAGGAGTTGCTTTTTTCTCTTCTTTCATTGAAAATCTTTTCCCACCTTCACCAAGCGATGTTGTTTTGCTATTCCTTGGCAGTTTGATTAGTTTTGGTCGAGTTGAATTTATTCCTTTACTTTTAGTTGCTACAATTGGATCTTCTACTGGGTTTCTAACAATGTTTTACATTGGTAAACTGTTTGGCGAAAAAATAGTTGATAAAGGGAAGTTAAAATATATCAATATAGATTCTCTGAACAAAGTTCGGTATTGGTTTGGGAAATATGGCTATTGGGTCGTTGTTGCAAATCGTTTTCTTTCGGGAACACGCGCAGTCATTTCGTTTTTTGCTGGGGTTTCGGAATTATCTACCATTAAAAGTTTTTTGTTAGCTTCGATTAGTGCTCTGCTTTGGAATGTTCTTATTATTTATCTGGGGTATACACTTGGAAATAACTGGAAAATAGCTGTGGACTTCCTTGAATTATATTGGAAAGTTGTTCTCTTTGTAATTATTATCTTTGGTGCAATTTATTTAGTTTATTACTTTGTAAGGAATCGACCCCGAAGCTAATTTTTCTTTCAAAAATCAATTTGGTTGTATAATAATAAATTCCTTCCACAATTTCTTTTAGCATATTCAAGGTATCAGGATATATTCCAGCGTAATCTTTTAAAGGATCAGAACTTTTATATTTATGCAAAGTTGGTTTCCCTTTTAATCTGTCGATTAGGTACCAATCATTGAAAATAATTCCAAGAGTTTGGCTTTCGTGGAAAATAGCAAAGCCGTTTTCAAAATGTGGATTGAAATTTAACAAGTTCTTGCCGAAGTTTTTTGTGCGGAAAGGAATTTTTAGCAAAGAAAGTATTGTGTTGGGGATGTCCATTTGCGAACCAATAGTTCGATACTCTATAGGTAGAAGCAATTTGGGGCAGTAAATTAACAAAGGGATGTGCATTCCTTCTAAGGGCAAGTCGTAAAGTGGCTTATCGACTAAACCATGGTCGGCAGTAATTACGAAAATGGTTCTTTCAAAGTATTTCTCTTTTTGTGCAAGTTCGAAAAAATGTTCCAAAGCCCAATCTGTGTAATGGAAAGTTGAAAGGAAATTCTTTCCTTCTACTTTGGGAATAATCCAAGGTCCGTGGTTATTTGTGGAAAGAATGATGCCAAAGAAAGGCTCAGGAGAAGTTGTGAATACTTGGTTCATTTTTTCAAATAGAATATGGTCTGGGATTCCAAGTGAACTTAGTACCAAGTTCGCTGGAAAATCGAATTGGGAGATCACATAATCGACACCATTTCCGTGTAGAAAACCAGCCATATTGTCGAAGTTTGGGTCGTGGGAAACAGCAAAGTAACCAATGTAGCCATTTTCTTTTAAAATGTTTGTAAGACCATAAAAGGGTTGCTGACCTATAGTTTTAACCATAATTGATGTGCCAATTAAATTTGGCAAACCAAAAAGCGAACTAAATACCCCCATATAAGTGTGTATTCCGTTGGAGTAGAAATTTGGGAAATAAATTGATTTTGCTTTAAGATTATTAAAGAAAAGGGGTATTCCCTTTTGAGTATATTCCTCGATTTTGTTTGAAGAAAAGCTTTCGAGAAGAAAGATTACCACATTAAATTTCAATGGAGACGAATCGAATTCATATTTTCGCAATGGGAAACTGGTAAACATCGAAGAAGAATCATTGAGTACATTTTGTAAAAGAAGTTGCGTTTCGGATTTCACAGAAGGGAAAAGATGCTCAGCTTGTTCTGTCTTTTTTGGATTTTTTATCAAATCGTCGAAAAGGGTGAATATTCCATTCAAAGCAAGTTTGTTGCAAGCATTGTAAGTGGAGAAAAATGCATGTCCCCATCGCAAAGGTGTTTTGGGGGAAAGAGTCCCACGAATTCCAATAAAAATTAGAATACCAAAAATAACAAAGGTAATAATTTGATATACAAATGATTGTGAACGTCTTTCAGTAGTTGATATAAACACTTTTTTGACTAATAAAAAACCTAAGAAACTGACTAATAGAATAATCAACAGGAGAAGAATAACAGGATATGATTCCCAAATCATTTTGATAACGAACTTTGGATTTTCCTCGACGTTAAAGACATAAATATTTAATCGGGAATAAAAATATTTATAGAACTCGATTTCAACTACAGAAAGAAAAATGAAAACAAATAAAACAAATGATGTATAAACTATATTAAAAATTTTCAACCAATGTCTTTTATTAAAAAAATAAAAAAGGTAGTTAAGGATAAATAGAATTGAAAGAGCATAGAGAGAAACAGAAATATCGAAGCGTAAGCCAACAAGAAAGGATTGGAGAATGATTAAAAATGGAATGCCGACAAATTCATTAAGGTTAATTAAAAGAAAAATAAAACGGTAAAGTGAAAAAAAAGTTATGAATACAAAGAAAATTTTAAATAAATCGATAATGACAGGATTAAAGATTAGATTTAAGGAAGATAAGATTATCTTCCAATTTTTTCGAGTGCCCATTTAAAGACCTGAAGATATTCGATAGCAGTTTTTTCTGCAGAAAAATTCTTTTGCATAGCATTTTTTCTGATTTTTGTCCAATGAGGTTCATTTCGGTAAATGTCCAAAGCCCTACGAATTGCGTAACTCATGTCGTCGGCATTGTATTGGAGGAAAGTAAAGCCATTTCCTGTTTGGGTAGATGTGTTGTATTCTTCGACAGTGTCGACAAATCCACCGGTATAGCGAGCAATGGGAATTGTGCCATACCGAAGAGCATACATTTGAGTCAATCCGCAAGGTTCATACCGAGATGGTAAAATCAAATAGTCGCTACTTCCAATTATTCTATGGGCTATTTCGTTGGAATAACCTATGTAGCAAAGAACTCTTGTTGGATATTTCCATTGCAAATATCGAAAAAAGTCTTCGTATCTTTTTTCTCCAGAAGCTAAAATTATAAATCGATATAGGTTGTTTTGGATATGATTTTCCAAGGAATGGGTCAGTAGATCGATTCCTTTTTGTTCAGCAAGTCTGGTAACTGACCCAATCAAAGGCATATCAAAATTGTCGTTGTCGGGTACACCAAAAGATTTAAGTAGTTGATATTTATTAATTCTTTTTCCTTCGTCAAGATTATTGGAATTGAATCTAATAAATAAATGCGAATCATTTTCTGGTGACCATTCTTGATAATTTACTCCATTTAATATTCCAATTAAGTCCGCAGCGCGATATGAAAGAATATCGTGTAATCCTTCGCCAAAGTATGGCAAACGGATTTCGTTAGCATAGTTTGGGCTTACTGTTGTAATTTTATCGGCAAACATTATTCCGACTTTCATTGTGTTAACTTTTCCATGGAATTCAAACCAAGAACCTGGATAAAATTCTTTCATACCGAAAGTAGAAAACTCCATAGCACGAAGAGGTTCGAAAATGCCTTGGTAGGCAAGGTTGTGTATGGTGTAGACCCCAGCAGTTGATGAAAAAAGAGGTTCCCAACGATAGAAAGATTTTAAAAAAGCCATTGTAAAAGCGGCGTGGTAGTCGTGGGAATGAATGATATCGGGTTTGAAGTTGATTGCTTTTGCAGTTTCGAAAACTGCACGCGAAAAAAAGATAAACCGACGGTCGTTGTCAGGATATTCGTCTGGGTTGCCATAAATTCCAGGTCTACCAAAATAATCATTGTTTTCGATTAAGTAAACTTTTACGTTAGAATTCGGTAAATTCCCAACCCAAAGTCGAGCGAATTCCACCCAGTGGCTAATAGGAACATAAAGAATTAAGTCAGTTGGTTGGAAATTCCAAAAATTCGTGTCAATTATTTGATATTTGGGGAGAACAATTACGCTTGTTTGTCCTAATTTTTCCCATTCAAGTGAAAGGAATGCGACAATATCAGCTAAACCACCAGCCTTTGCAAATGGAGTTAATTCTGCAGAAGCAACTAAAATATTCATATTGTCTTAACAAAAAACACAAAATTACAACAAAATAAGAATAGAAATAAAAAGGGCAGGCTAATTGCCTGCCTCGAAAGAATATAAGAAAGTTAAACACTCAAGAATTATTTTTTAATAATTTTTTCGCTAACGGATTTGCCTTGCAAGAAAAGAAGTAAATAATCACGACCGCCAGCCTTTGAATCTGTTCCGCTCATATTAAAGCCACCAAAGGGATGGACATCTACAAGTGCACCTGTGCATTTTCTATTAAAGTATAGGTTGCCGACGTGAAATTCATCGCGGGCGCGATTCAATTTCTCCCGATTCAAGGAATAGACCGAACCAGTAAGTCCATAAATTGTATCATTAGCAATTCTTAGTGCGTCGTCGAAATCCTCGCCTTTTATGACCGCAAGGACTGGACCGAATATTTCTTCTTGTGCAATTCTTGCATTTGAATCAACATCGATAAACACTGTGGGTTCAATGTAGTACCCATCAAGTTCTTGGACTTTGTTTCCGCCACAGAGCAATTTTCCTTCTTTCTTTCCAATTTCAATGTATGAAAGAATACTTTGTTCTGCGCTTGCATTTATTACTGGACCCATTTGATAATTATCTTTGGGGTCCCCAATTTTGATTTTTGCCACTTCTTCTTTTAACATTTCGACAAACTTATCATACACTTTCTTATCCACAATAGCACGCGAACAGGCTGAACACTTTTGTCCTTGAAAACCATAAGCAGAAACAACAACGCCTTTGACTGCCTCTTCTAAATCTGCTTCGGAATCAACGATAATTGCGTCCTTTCCACCCATTTCGGCTATTACTCGCTTAATCCAAATTTGCCCTGGAGAAAGTTTAGCAGCAAGTTCGTTAATTCGTAAGCCGACTTCCATCGAGCCAGTGAAAGAAATGAAACGGGTTTTAGGATGAGTTACAAGATAATCCCCTGCTTCGGCACCGCTTGCAACTAAATAGTTCAGCACTCCATCGGGCAAACCAACTTTCTTAAATACATCGTAAAGAATCCATCCCATCATTGGAGAATCGGACGAAGGTTTCAAAACTACAGTATTTCCGGTTACTATTGCGGCGGAAGTCATACCTGTTAGAATAGCAAGCGGAAAGTTCCAAGGAGGAATAACCAATCCAACCCCAAGTGGAATATAGAAGTATTCGTTCTTTTCTCCTTTAATTTTGGTTAAAGGTTGCTTTTGTGCGTAACGTATTGCTTCCCGACCATAAAATTCCAGGAAATCGATGGCTTCGCAAGTATCTGCATCGGCTTCAAGGTAGTTTTTTCCAACTTCACTAATCATCCAAGCATTGATTTCGTATCGCCGACGGCGAATTTCGGCAGCCGCTTTGAATAGGTAGTTTGCGCGCTCGCGAGCAGGAACCTTCTTCCAGAATTCAAATGCCTTCAATGAGGCTTGAATAGCTTTCTCGGCATCCTCTTTGCCAGATTTTTGAAATATCCCGACAACTTCGTTTGGATGAGCAGGATTGATTGATTTTGTTTTTCTTTCAGAATAAACTTCTTTACCATCGATGTAATTTGGGTATTCTTTACCAAATTGAGAACGGACTTTTTCGATTGCCTTCTTTTGTTTTTCAAATATTTTTGGGTCACTAAAATCCAAGTAAGTTTGATTTGCAAATGGCTTCATGTTTTCCTCGTAAATAAACAAAATACAAAAATAATAATAAGTTCGTTAATTTTAAGTAATTTTGAGGTTTTCTTTTTGATGAAAGACTATGTTAGATTTAAAATTTATTCGTGAAAATCCTGACCTTGTTCGAAAAAATATCTCACTAAAGGGTGAAGATGCAAATTTAGATTTGCTTCTTTCTTTGGATGAAGAACGAAGAAGAATTATTGCTGAGGTCGAAACCTTAAAGCACCAACGAAATATTGTTTCGAATGAAATAGCACGTTTGAAGAAAGAAAAGCAGGACGCCACTGCCAAAATCGAGGAAATGAGACTGGTTTCGGACAAAATTAAAGCAATGGATGACGAACTTCGGGAAATTGAGCAAAAAATCAAAATGGAGTTGCTTCGCATTCCAAATATATTACACGAAAGTGTTCCAATTGGTAAAGACTCTACCGAAAATCTTGTAGTTCGGTCTTGGGGAGAACCTTTGGGAAAGACAGTTCCTTCCCATATTGAAATTGCTAAGGAACTTAATATACTTGATTTCGAACGGGGTGCAAAGGTTACTGGTTCAGGCTTTGCCTATTATGTTGGTAAGGGCGCTGCTTTGGAAAGAGCTTTGATTACATTTATGCTTGAAAAACACATTTATGAACACAATTACACTGAACTGCTCCCTCCTTTAGTCGTTAATGAAAACGCAATGATAGGAACAGGACAAATTCCAAAACTTGCTGATGATATGTATTATATTGATAGAGATAAACTTTATCTGATTCCTACAGCAGAAGTTCCAGTAACGAATTATTATTCTGGCGAAATTTTAAGTGTTGATGAACTTCCTAAAAAATTTGTTGCTTATACCCCTTGTTACCGTCGCGAGGCAGGAAGCTATGGTAAAGAAACTCGAGGATTTTTACGAGTACACCAATTCAATAAAGTAGAACTCGTGAAGTTTTCTCTTCCTGAAAATTCATACGATGAATTGGAATCGTTAACACGGGAAGCCGAATCTATTTTGCAGGCATTGAATTTGCCCTATCGTGTTGTTTTACTTTGCAGTGGGGATACAAGTTTTTCGAGTGCAAAAACATATGACCTCGAGGTTTGGTCACCAGCCGAAAAGAAATGGCTGGAAGTATCCAGTTGTAGCAATTTCGAGGATTTTCAGGCTCGAAGAGCAAATATTCGCTTTAAGCGAAGCCCAAGCGACAAGCCCGAATTTGTCCATACATTGAACGGGAGTGGACTTGCTACATCCCGCCTAATTGTGGCTCTTCTGGAAAATTACTTCAATCCTGATGATGGAAGTATAACAATCCCAGAGGTTCTTCGTCAATATTTGAAGTTTGAACGAATTTGTAAGTGATGGAAGATTATCGGCGTTTTTTGCAGCCAAATGTGGTTGCACAATTAAGCCACATTGAGCTTCGTGCTCGTCTTGTAGTCGAAGGCTTTATTACTGGGCTGCATCGCTCTCCTTATCATGGCTTTAGTGTAGAATTTGCTGAACATCGCCAGTATAATCCAGGCGACGATATTAAACATATCGACTGGAAAGTCTTTGGTCGAACCGATAAATATTATGTAAAGCAATTCGAAGAAGAAACAAATCTTCGTTGTATTATTGCTATTGATAAAAGCGCTTCGATGCGGTATGCTTCGAAAGGGAATATTTCAAAATTCGAGTATTCCGCGTATTTGGCTGCTTCCCTTGCATATCTGTTGATGCAACAAAGAGATGCGGTGGGATTAGCTCTATACGATGAAAACCTTATCAATTATTTACCACCCCAATCCAAAACTTCGTATATTTATGCTTTGATGAAAATAATCGACCAAACAATACCATCGGATAAAACTGGAACTGCTAAAGCTTTGAACCAACTTGCTGAAAAAATTCATCGACGTGGTTTAGTTATTATTTTTAGCGACTTTATAGATGAGCCAGAATCAGTTGTGACTGCTTTGAAGCATTTTCGCCACAAGAAACACGAAGTCATTGCTTTTCAAGTTCTCGATCCACAGGAAATTGAATTTCGTTTCGGTGGTTCAGTTCTTTTCAAAGATATGGAAACAATGGAAACTCTTCAAACCCAACCAGTGCAACTTCAAAAGGTTTATCGCGAGAAATTCGAAAAATTTGTTAATCGTATAAAAAAAGATTGCTTCGAAATGAACATAGATTTCAATGTTGTTCGAACCGACGAGACTTTCGATAAAGCATTAAGACAATTTTTAACCAAAAGGGCAACTTTGTAGTATGCAAAAATACATTGAAATAAAAAAAGCAACGACACACAACCTTAAAAATATTAGTATTAAGATTCCTCACAATAAGTTAATTGTAATTACTGGAATCAGTGGTTCTGGAAAGTCTTCTCTTGCTTTCGATACGATTTATGCCGAAGGGCAAAGACGTTTTGTCGAATCTATGTCCGCCTATACAAGGCAATTTCTTGAAAGGATGCCTCGACCCGATGTCGAAAGCATTTCTGGAATACCTCCAGCAGTTGCTATCCAACAAAGGAACCAATCGAAAAATCCACGTTCTACGGTTGGCACTTTGACTGAAATATACGATTATCTTCGGCTTGTATTTGGTCGAATAGGCAGAGCTTTTTGTAAAAACTGCAAACAAGAAGTAATTAAAGATAACCCACAAACTGTTTTCCAGTTTCTTTCGCAAAATTATCCCGAAGGAATGAAACTACTAATAACTTTTCCAATTAGTGAAAATGTAAAAAAAGTCGAAGAATATTTAAATAAACTTATTGGGCAAGGATTTACAAGAGCATACAATATAAAAGAAAACGATGTTGTTCCACTTGAAACTATTGGAAATAAAAAATATATTGAACTTAAAGACTTTTTGATTGTTGTTGACCGGGTTGTATTTCGGACTGAAGAAGAAACTAAAAGTAGAATTGTCGACTCGCTCGAAATAGCTTTCAAGTTCGGGAATGGTCGGGTGTGGGTTGTTTTTCCGGAAAAGAAGTCAATAAAGAAGTTCAGTAACAACTTTGAATGTGCCGACTGTGAAATAATTTACAAGGAGCCTGAACCAAGACTTTTTTCGTTTAACAACCCTTATGGTGCTTGTCCCGTTTGCCAGGGCTTTGGTAGAACAATGGATATCGACGAAGACCTTGTGATTCCCGATAAAAGCAAAAGTTTAAGGCAAGGGGCTTTGCATCCATTTCGAACCAATTCATTTGTAAACATAATGAATGAGATACTCGAGGCAGCAGTCAAAAGTGGTATTGATATCGATAAACCGATAAAGGATTTTACATCCGAAGAGATGGATTTTCTTTGGAACGGAAATGAATATTTCTGGGGATTAAATGAGTATTTTCGTTACCTACAGGAAAAGAACTACAAGGTTCAAAATCGAATAATGCTGGCTCGGTATCGTGGTTTTACCACTTGTAGGGCTTGCGGTGGTTCACGAATAAGAACATCTGCTCGTCAGGTTTTTGTTGCTGGTATGAACATTCCTCAACTTATTAAGTTGTCATTGGATAAACTTTACGAATTTTTTGAAAAAATTTCACTTACTGAATACGAATGGAAAGTAGTCGGTCAAGTAATTGAACATATCAAGTGGCGATTGAATTTGCTGTTAGAAATTGGGTTGTATTATTTAACACTTGACAGGCTTGCTCATACTCTTTCTGGGGGTGAACTTCAAAGAATATATCTTGCAAATGCACTTGGTTCATCGCTTGTGGAAACACTATTTGTTTTAGACGAGCCCAGTATAGGATTGCATCCCCGCGATACTGATAGGCTTTTGAAAATCCTTTTCAAGTTGCGGGATGCTGGTAATACAATAATAGTTGTTGAACACGACCCAGATATTATCCGAAATGCTGATATGATAATTGATCTTGGACCTGGTGCAGGAGAAAACGGCGGTAGGGTCTTGTTTAAAGGTAGTTTCCAGGAATTACTCAACTCTACAAATTCAATTACTGCAGAGTATCTATCGGGACGGAAAATGGTTCAATTTGATAAAACGAAACGCGACGAAGGAATGGGCTCAATTCGAATTTACAATGCTAAACAGCACAATCTTAAAATTAAGTATTTGGAAATTCCGTTGGGGTTGATGACTGTTATCACAGGTGTTTCTGGTTCTGGGAAAAGCACATTACTTTATGATGTGATTTTTAAAGGTTTGCATAACATTCAAATTCAAAACGAGGCAACAAACCCTGCTTACGATAAAGTCGATGTTGATGGCTATTTTTCCAAAGTTGAACTTGTCGACCAGAATCCAATTGGGAAATCAAGTCGTTCTACTCTTGCTACTTATTCAAAGGTTTTCGACCTTATACGAGAAATATATGCAAATACTCCATTGGCAAAGCAACTTGGTTTAAAACCCGGTTATTTTTCCTTTAACATTCCTGGCGGACGTTGCGAAGTTTGTCAAGGCGAAGGCGTCATAACTGTAGATATGCAATTTCTTCCTGATGTCCAACTTGTTTGCGAGACCTGCAAAGGCACTCGCTATAAAAAAGAGGTTAGAAATATAGTGTATAAAGGTAAATCAATCGTTGATATCCTTGATATGACTGTTGACGAGGCTGTCGAATTTTTTGCCGATGAGCCACAAGTTGTTAAAAAACTTCAAATTTATCAAGACATTGGTTTGGGGTATATTCGTCTTGGGCAACCGTCGACAACACTTTCTGGTGGTGAGTCCCAGCGAATAAAACTTGCCTCCTATTTAGACCAACCCGATACTGAAAATATGGTTCTTCTTTTCGATGAACCAACCACTGGTTTGCATCTCGACGATATTTCGAAACTCCTTGCTTGTTTCAATAAACTTGTGGATTCTGGAAATACTGTAATTATTATTGAACACAATTTGTATGTTATTTCCTATGCTGATTTGATAATCGACCTTGGTCCTGAAGGGGGAGAACAAGGTGGAAACATTGTCGATATTGGACCTCCAGAAAAAATTGCTCGCAATAAAAATTCCCACACTGGAAAGGCTTTGAAAGAATTTTACAAAATGTATAAGCCCGCAAAACTAAAATCTTAGCACTTTTCTGATTGCTTCCTTAACGTCTTCTTTATTTGGAAGTATAGTATTTTCATATTCTTTTGCAAACCCAACAGGGCAGTCTTTTGAACCTACTCGAACAATTGGTGCGTCGAGATAGTTAAAAGCATTTTCGGTAATGCGGGCTGCAATTTCTCCACCAAAACCCCCCGTGACTTTGTCTTCGTGGGCAATTACAACTCGGTTTGTTTTTTTAACAGATTCGTAAATAAGTTCTTCGTCCAACGGAATTAGGGAGCGTAAATCTATTACCTCGACATTTATTCCTTCGGCTTCGAGGTCTTGTGCGGCAAATAAGGCAAGATGAACAGCAGTTCCATAAGCAACAACTGTTACATCTGTACCATTACGACGGATTTTACCTTTACCAAAGGGTACTATAAATTCTGGATGTGGCTTTGGAGCAAATGCATTTTTAAAGTTGTAAAGGAACTTTGGTTCCAAATACATTGTAACACCTCGAGAACGAATTGCATTTCGCAATAAGCCAACAGCATCGTCGGCAAAAGCAGGAGTTACGATTCTTATTCCAGGAAGTGTTACCAAAGCTCCTTCGATATTCTGTGAATGATACAAACCACCTTGGATATATCCGCCGCTTGCAAGACGAATTACTATATTGGGAGTGAATTGACCTTTAGTTCGCCAGTAATCGTGTGAACATTCGACAAGTTGTTCCATTGCGGGCCAAAAATAGTCGGCAAATTCGGCACCTTCGATAACTACGCGAATGTCATCGCGGTAACGGCAGAATCCATTTGCTGTTCCAACGATATTATCTTCGGCAATTGGAGCGTTGAAAACCCGTTCTTTGCCAAAAATTTGGGGCATATCCTTGACAACATTGAAAACCCCACCTTTACCAATATCTTGTCCCCAAAGAAATGTATTAGGGTTCTTTTGAAATTCCTCGATTAAAGTTTTGTTAATTGCTTCTCGTAAAGATATCAATAGAGAATCAGGTTCAGGAGCAAATTCTTCGATCTTAGCATTTTTGGGAATATATGGTTCTGGAACAATAAATTTATTCCATTGGCTACCGTCTGCATTGGGCATTTTTTCTGCAAGGTCGGCTGCCTCGAAGATAATTTTTTGATTTTCGGATTCGATTTCCTGGAGCTCTTCCTCGGTGGCAATTCCACGTTCAATAATGTAATATCGAAATTGCAACAAAGGGTCACGTCGAGAAACCATTTGTAGTTCTTCGGGAGAACGATAAAGTTCGTGATTATCAGAATTTGAGTGTGAGCCAATTCGGTCACAGTCGGCATGAACCAGCGCCGGACCATTCCCACTTACAACCCATTTTATTGCATCTTGCAACGCTCGAAATGAGTCGAAAGGGTCTCGTCCATCGCAATTTATTATTTTTAAATTCTTCAGTCCCGAGAAATTTTCTGCAACATTTAAACTTGCCATTACTTCGTGCAATGGCACCGAGATTCCATATTTATTGTTTTGAATAACAAAAACAACTGGTAGTTTTTCAGCCGAAGCAGAGTTTAATGCTTCGTAATAGTATCCTTCTGCAGTTGCTGATTCGCCAGTAGAGCAAAAAACGATTTCGTCACCTTTGTATCTTTTAATTGCTCTACCCAATCCGGCTGCGTGTTGTGCGTGGTTCCCAGTGCACGAAGAAACATTTTGTATTCTAATTTCGGGTTTAGCAAAGTGATTACTCATATGACGCCCGCCGCCAGCCACGTCCGCTTCTTTGCTGAGACCGTTTAGAATAATTTCATAAGGAGTTATGCCAGCTGAAAGGCACGTTAACATATCGCGATAATATGGAAATAGAAAATCTTTATTGGGTCGGAAGACTTGCCCTAAAGCAAGTTGGATACCATCGTGACCACCAAATGGTGCGTGATAGGACCATCCCTTTGCCATCTTCAGATACAACGCGGCTTTTTCATCGAGCCGTCGGCCCAATTGATTTAATTTATACCACTTTAGAATAGTTTCTCTGTCGAAACCACTAAAATCAAATCTCGAGTAAAGTTCAACTTCGCGTTCTTTCCCAAGATAAATTATTTTTGTAACTTTGGCTTTTCCATTTGTTTTTATATCCATTTTCTTTTTTTGGGTTTTTGAGTTTTTCATTTACTCTTTTTTTATTAAACTTAACTTTTATAAAATAATGACGAAAAAATTAAATTTTGTTTTTTTTAATAAAAAACAAATATAACGATTTTTATGAAAAAAAGAAGAATTGTTGTTGGTGATGTCCACGGATGCTTTAATACTTTGGTTGAACTTCTTGAAAAAAAAGTAGAAATAGGTTCAAACGATAAAATCTATTTTCTTGGGGACCTAATTGACCGTGGTCCAAGAATCAAAGAAACTGTTGATTATGCTATGGATTTATGTTCTAAAGGATTGGCTTGCGTTATCCGTGGCAATCACGAGGAAATGTTACTTTCTTCTTTGGGAGACCCTTCTAATTTTGAAATTTGGTTGTATAATGGGGCCGAAAATACTTTATCGTCCTTTGGTGCTCAAACCCCTCGCGATATAGGTAAGGAATATATTGATTTTTTTAATAGTTTGCCATATTACATTGAATTCGAAGATTTTGTCCTCGTTCATGGCGATTTAAATTTCAAAAGTGAAAACCCTTTCCAAGATAAATATCATATGGTTTGGGGAAGGAGCCAAATTGTTATCCCCGAAAAGATTAATTATAGGAAACTTGTTGTTGGTCACACTCCAACTCCTCTGTCAAAAGTTATTAGTTCTTTGAATACATGGAAAATTTACCTCGATGGTGGATGTGTTTATTCTCGTCAAAGTTACTATACGGAATTAGGGTACCTTTGTGCACTCGACCTCGATTCTATGAATTTATATTATGTTTATAATTTAGATTTTTAATCTTTTAAGTTAAACAAAATTTTTAATTTAGTTTTTTAAAAATTTTCAAGTATTATATGTCTATGTTTGTTCGAAGAATTATTTTATTCTTTTCGATTTTTTCGTTGGTGATTGGATTAATTGTTGGTGTGACTCGTTCTGGAACATTTAATATTTTACAAAATTTAAGCCTTTACCATTTCCTAATTATGATTGGAAGTTTTTTCGGAACATTAATTACTCTTGAACGAATTGTTACTCTTCGCAACGAATTGCTTCATTTACTACCTTTGGTAAATGGTAGTAGCATTATTTTCTTTCTTGTTGAAAAGCCAGAGATTGCCAATTTGTTCCTTGTTTTGGGTGGTGTAATTTTGACTATTCTTTTTCTTTCGTTTCTTTTTGCTCACAATGATATTGTTCATTGGCTTTTTTTTATTTCTGGTTTCGCCTATACGATTGGTATGGTTATTTTTTTAGTGAGTCAAAATTTAATTCTTTCTGTAAGATTTCTTGAATTGTTCTTATTGATTACAATTGTAGCCGAAAGACTTGAACTTGCCAAATTTACTGGTATATCAACAATAAAGAAAATTTTTTTGTTAGTTTTTTTAATTGTGAGCATTGTTTCTGTCGTTTACAATGAAATTTTCTTTGGAATTTCGATTTGCCTCATATCGCTTTGGTTAATGAAAAATGATATTGCAAGAATTAATGTTCGGAAAGGTGAACCATTTCGGTTTCGAGGAGTTGCTTTGCTTGCTGGGTATTTTTGGCTACTCATTCATGGTTTGACTTTCGCAATACCTTCTTGGTATTCCTATGATATGCAAATACATTCTTTCTTTTTGGGTTTTGTAATGAATATGATTTTCGCTCACTATTCTATTATTTTACCGGCAGTATTAATGATTAAATTCAAAGAAAATTACTTTTTGAATTACTCTATTTTGATTTCATTTCAACTTGTTTTGTTATTGCGATTTGTTTCGTCAATTTTTTGGAGTTTAGGATTTCCTCATTCAACTTTGCTAAATGCTATCATCGTTCTCTTATTCTTTGTTTTAAATATGTTGAATCTGATTTTCAATAAATATTTTAAAAAAAGTCTAATTTTAAGATGTTCTATGAATTGCTATGTTACAAAAGAAAATTTAGAACAAAAAACGAACGAATGGCTTGGAAAAATTTCGCAGTTTAATACACATAAACTTGAATTGAATGTTTCTGGCTCTGTTCTTTTAGTCATCGATATGCAAAAGTTCTTTCTCGACCCTAATTCTCCAACTTTCACATGTGGGGGTTTGGCTATAATTGAAAACATAAAGAAATTAATTGAAGCATACAGAAAAAACAATTTGCCAGTGATTTATACTTGTCATGTTCACGACTTCAAAGGAATAGATGCTGGAATTATGAAATGGTGGTGGGAAGGTATGTGTATCGAAAACTCGTCCGAAAGTCGTGTAATTGATGAAATTTCGCCTACACAAAATGAAAAGATAATTTACAAACATAGATATTCTGCTTTCTATAATACTGATTTGGAAATATATCTTCGAGGGCTTGGAGTTAGAGACTTGATTATAACAGGAATAATGACAAATTTGTGTTGTGAATCAACTGCACGCGATGCATATTTCCGCGATTATCGAGTATTTTTTCTTGCCGATGCTACTGGAAGTATTAACGAAGAAATGCATCTTGCAAGCCTTTTAAATCTTTCATTTGGTTTCGCCTATGTTACCCGAACAAATGAAATTCTCAAACTATTAAATAGATGATTTAAACCCTTGCGTTGTATTTTTGCCTCAACAAAGTAATTATTTGCTCTGGGAAATTTGTTACTATTGCTTTGATATCAAACTTTAATACATATTCCAACTCCGAAGGATTATTTACAGTGTAGATTCCAAGGAAAAGTCCTATTTGATGAGCATCATCAACAATTTCATTATTAAGTTCTTCAATATTACAAACTAATCCTTCAAATGGGAATTGTTTAGCAATTTCTGAAGGAAGGAGTCGGTCTTTCGGCAAGCGAATTATTGCCGTGGGTATCGTGCTTTTTATTTTTTTCACAATTTTTAATTGATCATAGTAAAAAGATGAAATCACAACTTTATCGGAATAATTGAAATTTTCTATTATTTTAATTATTTTCTCAATGTGAGGTAGTGGATTAGTTCCAAGATTTTTCAATTCAATATTAACGAGTATTTTGTTTTGAACTGATTCTAAAACATCCTCCAAGGTTGGAATTTTTTCGCCTGTGAATTTTTCGGAAAACCAATTCCCACTGTCGAATTGTTGAAGTTCTTCGTAAGTTAATTTCGAAGCAAAGCCCGAACCATTCGTAGTTCGGCTCAGTCCTTTATCGTGGAAAACAATTGGTATTCCGTCGGCTGTAACTTGGACATCCATTTCAATGAAATGGGCACCTGAACGAATTGCTTCGGCAAAGGAACTCAAAGTGTTTTCTGGTGCAATTCCGCTTGCACCCCGGTGTGCAACGACAATATAGTCGACAGAATTAAAAGTTTCAATAAGATTTTTCATAGACTTTCAATTTACTAAAAGACAATAACTTATAAGGCATTCTGAGTAATTATGAAATTTTCATTTTTTGAATTGGGATAAGATAATTTATAAAACATTTCATAAATAATTTTCTCATAGTTCTGGAAATTTTTCGAAACCACTTTTTCGGATGTTCCTTTTTTCTCGAATAGTTTCGCATCGTAGCGAATGTGAATTCGCTATTGTTTGAAAAAAGGAGAGGGGATATGTGGATTGAAATTTTTCGAACAGGCACATTTACCGATAGTTCTGGGGTGACAGAAACTTTCACAGAAGTTGACTTGGACAAAATTGTTCAAAAGTATAACGAGCAGGTGGAAAAAGAGCCTTCTTTGGAGGCTCCAATTGTCAAGGGTCACCCCAAAAGCGATAGTCCAGCCTATGGTTGGGTGGAGCGACTTGCTCGTCGTGGGAATCTGTTGTATGCCAAGTTGAAGTCACTATCCCGCGAAATCATCGATGAAATTCGCGAGGGCAAATTCCGCAAGGTTTCAATTTCGCTCTACCCGGATTATTTGTTGCGCCATATTGGTTTACTTGGTGCCGAATCGCCAGCAGTGAAAGGATTAAAGCCAATTTCATTTGTGGAAATGGACGAAGCAAGAGCCTTTGAGTACTCATCGAGTGGAAGTGAGGATTTTGCGGGGCTCCGGGAAGAAATCCGCCGTCTTGAATACGAAAACTCCCAACTGTCCCACCAAAACAAAGCCCTCCGAAAATCCCTCGAAAAGGCCCACCAAGATTTTCTTTCCCGGGGCTTTCGCGATTTTGTAGACAAAATAAACAATGCGAGCGATTTTTTGATTGTCCCACCAGCAAAAGAACAACTTTTACTGCAAATTTTGGAATATTCCGCAAAGGTAGACAATTTTGTTCGCAACTACGGCAGTGAAGATTTCTCCGCCGACTTTAGTCTTGTGGACAAGATTAAAGAATTCTTTACCGATTTGAAGCCTATTGCAATAAAGAAAGAATATTCCGAGCCTTTGAACAAAGAAATTTCCTTCGGCGATGAGTTCATTGGTAAAAAACTTGACGACGAGAGAATGAATCTTCATCTTCGTGCAAGAGAAATTCAAAAAAGCAATCCGCATCTAACCTATGAACAAGCAATAATGTTGGTTAATAACAAATAGGAGGGAAAATGTCCACAGAAATTCGAATAATCGACCCAGTATTGACTTCGCTTGCCCAAGAATACAAAAATGCAGGCTTCGTTGCAGATAAGATTTTTCCAGTAGTTTCTGTTAATAGAAGAAAAGGCAAGATTCCAATTTTTGGTAAGCAAGCCTTCGTTCATCGGGACACAGTGAGAACAGTTCGAGCCGATTCAAATAGGATTCCAGCAGATGAGATAAGTTATTATGAATTTGAACTTCTTGAACGCGACGTAGAGGTTTCGCTGGATTATATCGAAGAGGAAGAATATTCAAATTTCCTTCAAATTGAACAGCAGGCTACAAATGAACTTATCGATATCCTTTTGCTTGGCAGAGAGAAAGAAGTTGCAGATTTTCTCCAAAACCCTGCAAATTATCCTTCCGAAATGAAAATCGAAATCACAAATACTGATGCTTTCGATGACTACACAAAGACAGTTGACCCAGTAACGAAAATTTTGGAAGGAGTTTCTGCAATTCGCAGAAAAATTTCTCGGTATCCAAACGTTATGATTATTGGAGAACCAACTTATCGAGCATTGAACTTCCATCCAAAAATTCTTGAAAAAATAAAATATGTTGGTTTAAGCAAAGTTAATTTGAACTATCTGAGCGAACTACTTGAAATTAAGAACATTTACATTGGTTTGGGGGTTTACACACAAAATGGTGTCGATTTCACAGATATCTGGCGCGATAATATTGTCCTTGCCTATGTTGAAGAGCAAGACAAAGGAAAAACTCAACGGCTTGGTTCAAGTTTTGGTTATCTTTTGCAAAAAGCAGGATATCCGGAAATTGATGTTTATTACGAAAATGGTGGCAAAATAAAAGTAATTCGTGCTACCGATGTTTACTCATATATGATGACTCTTCCACATGCTGGTTTTCTTATTTACAATACAAATCATCTATCGTAAGAAGGAGGTCAATATGTCTTTGAATAATAAAACATATCAGCCAGTTCAAGTTTTAACAATAAAGGCAACAGCAGATATTCCAGCAAAACGTTTTGTAAACTTTGCCGGGAAAACCTGTGTTGCAAACCAGAAGTCCTTTGGAGTTAGCCTTTCCAACTATAATAATGGTTCATATGCTTCAGTTGTTGTTCTTGGCACTGCGATAGTGGAAGCAGGCGGAACTATAACCACAGGAGATAAGCTAACAAGTGATTCACTTGGTCGTGCAATTGTTGCTTCCGCAGGCACAGAAATAAATGGGAGAGCGTTGAATTCCGCTGAAACTGGTGAATTTGTTAGGGTTTTACTTGTTCCATAAGGAGTATCGATGTATACAAATCTAAATGAAATATTAAAAGAGTTTAGAACCGAGGAGTTAGCAATATTAACCGGCGACCCCTCGGGGTCGGTTATTGACCAGAATAGGGTTGATTACGCAATTTCGAATGCTTGTAGTTTGATTGATAGTTATCTTCGGAATCGTTTTAATGTTCCTTTCTCTCCTGTTCCAATTATGATAAACTTCATTGCGCGTGAACTTTCGGTAGCAAATTTATATGAATATTACCACCACAATGGAATGGTGCCTCCTACGATTTCTCGCAGAAAATCAAATGCTTTGTATTTGCTAAAGTTAATTCAAAATGGAGATTTACAACTCGACTTTTCCGATGGTATTCAAAGACCAATTCTTAGAGCAAACAAAGATAAAGACAACCGAATTTTCAACAGCGACTTATTGGATAATTTTATGGAGATTTAATGATGCATAATCAAGTTTGGGATTTTTTCAAAAGGAATTTTTTACTTGTCCTATTGTTTGTTTCATCTTTGCATCTTCTGAAATTGGAAAGCCCAGAAATTAGAGCATTTCTTTTGGCATCGTTTTTGGAATGTATTGCAATAGCATTTTCGGGTGTAGCAGTATTTGTATTTACTAAAGTTAAATTTACCGAACAACCCGCGACATCCAATTTGGGCTTGATATTTCTCGGTATTCATATTTCTTTTGGTCTTTCAGTATTGGCATTGTATTTAGCACAATTTTCGAATTGAGATGAGACCTTTGGTTTTTGCTTTTTTAATATCTCTTTTTGCCTTTTATACCTCAACAGGTCAAAATCGATACATATTGCCTTGTCCGAAAGCCCTGCTCGAAACATCGCGAGAAATACTTTGGAAGCAGGTTGGAATACAGGAAAAAACAAACCGCAACGATGGTAAAGAAATAGAAGAATACTTAAAAGTTTTGAATTTGCCAAAAGGTTCGCCGTATTGTCTTGCTGGGCAATATTATTGCTTCTACCAAGCTACACACATATTGAAACTTCATCCAAATACAAACCCATTGCCACGAACAGGGCTTTCGGTGGGAATTTGGTTTTTTGCCAAAAGATATGGGAAGAAACAAGATGGCATTTTCCAAGATGACTTAGTTGTTTGGAGAAAGAACAAATCGATTTTTGGTCATATCGAAAGAATTGTTTCGCTTGGAAAGAAAGGTTGGGTTCAAACGATTGGGTTCAATACAAGAAAATATATTATGGAAGAAGAGCGTTGGGTCGAAGGTGTGTTTCTTTGGAAAAGGAATCTTCTTCATCCTCTTGGAAGAATGAATTTAATTGGTTTTGTTGGATTCTATCAAAAGTGAAAAAATATGCTTTGGGAATTAATTAGGAACTGGAGTATGCAAAATCGCTGGGAATCGCAATGGATTCCTTTTGAAATGGAAAATTTTCAATACTCGAAAAAAGTTTATTTAAATGCTGTGTCGATTGAATTTAACTGGGAGGATGTCGAAGGAATCCTCGATGGAAAAATTTGTTTCATTGTATCGAACAACCAAAGAACTTATAAGATTTTGAAAGAAATTCAAATCGACACTGCATCGAATTTAAACAATACATATTTTTTGAATATTTTTTATCCCTCTTTTCAATATTTCAAAATTGAATATGAGCCAAATGGAATTTCTAATGGCAGACTTACCATCGCTGTCGTTTTTAAGTGAAAATCGAAAGATTAAAGTCGAATTCCTTCTTTTCGACAAAATCGCTGGGGAACTTTCCCAAGAAGATATTTTGTACATTTTCCTTGTAAGTTTATATATAAAAAAAAGATATGGAAAATCAAAACTTTCAAATGTTGTTAATGTTGCTCGGAACTTTTGCTTCTGTTGGAACAATGTTTTGGAAGATTCGCAAAGAAATTTTAAGAACCCAAAAAGAAAACTTTGAACAAAAAGTAGCCGAAGAACGCCGAACATTCGAGTTGGAAAATAGGATTGTTTTGCTTGAACAAAAAACAATGCACTATGGTGAAATTCTTTCGAGCAAACTTTCGGATTTAAGTCAAAGAGTAGATTTGCTTTATAATCTTTTTTATGAACAAATTTATTCTAAGCAATGAGATTAATAAATATTTTACTTTCCCTTTTTTTGACTTTGATTATTGTGTTTTTTGTCCTTTTGAAGTTTTGGCAGCCGAAAATTGTTCATAAATAAGTGTTACGAGTAGATACAATTGAAATTGTTAAGCCAAAAGAGAAGATAATTATTCGAAAAGCCAAACCAAAAATAATTTATCGAAGAGATACCATTTTTCAAACGACCCCTTTTGTAGCAAATTTCGATACAATAATGAATAAGGATACAATTTCTATAAACTACAAATTTCCCGAAAATACTTTGGATTTTTCGATTCTGTCCGTTCCCGATACCTTTTATGTTCCAAAGTATGTTTATTCTTTCGAAAAGAAAAAAGCAGAGTGGTGGGAAAAACCAGTAGTTTTTCTTCTTGGTGCAACATTAGGATATATTTTATGTAAGACAAAAAGGTAGCGAAAATGAAAAAGGAAGTAAAAGAGAAACTGCTCCAAGAAATTTATAATAATTATTATAGAACTACAAACTTGCTTCCAAATCCCGATTCAATTTTACGGAAAATTGGTAGGAGTTTCGAAGTTTATCGGGAGTTGAAAAATGACCCCCATATATGGAGTTGCATACAATCGCGAAAAAGCGGAGTTCTTTCTCTTCCTTGGAAAATTGAGCAACTGGATTCCCAACATGATGTATTTAATTTTATTAACGAAGTTTTCGATAGTTTGGATATCTATCAAATTGAATCAGATATTTTGGAGGCTCCACTTTTCGGATTTCAACCTATTGAAATAATTTGGAAGGAGCAAGGAAGGAAAATTGTTCCTTTAGAATTGAAAGCCAGACCGCAAGAATGGTTTGCATACGATAGCGATGGCAATTTAATTTACAAAGGCTCTTTTTTTGGAAAGCAAAAGAAGGTTGAAAAGTATAAAATAATCAATATTCAACACGAAGCATCGGCAATTAATCCCTATGGACATTCACTTTTAGCAAAATGCTATTGGCCTGTGACATTCAAAAATGGAGGCCTTCGTTTCTGGGTCAATTTTACTGAACGATACGGTATGCCAATTTTAATTGGACAATACCAACGGGGCGCAACAAATAACGAAATCGAACAACTTGCACGCGATTTGGAAAGCATTTACGAGGATGCAATAATTGTTTCGCCTATGGATGTGAAAATTGAATTGCACGAACCGAACAGAAATTCTTCTGTTGAACTTTATCTTGAATTGATTCGCTTTGCAAATAGCGAAATTTCGAAGGCTATACTTTCGCAAACATTGACAACAGAATTGGAAGGTGGTTCGTATGCTGCTTCGCAAACACACTTTCAAATACGGAAAGAGATTATCCAAGCCGATAGCAGACTTGTCCAAAATGCTTTGAATCTATTGATTCGTTACATATGTGAATTAAACTTTGGTGGGGAGAAGTTGCCAAAATTTAGAATCGAGTTGAGTTGAAATTTATTATCTGTTCAATAATTTTGGTGGTGGATTTTCCTTCGAGATAGGGAACAATCTCAACTCGACCACCGCGGGAAATAACAAATTCTGCACCAACTATTTCTTCGAATTTATAATCGCCACCTTTAACAAGGACATCAGGTTGAATCACCTGAATTAATCGTAATGGGGTTTCTTCTTCGAAAACGACAACGTAATCCACTGGTTTTAATGAATCCAGGATTGTAGCGCGGTCTTCTTGCGAATTAATTGGTCGACCTTTTCCTTTTAATTTCTCTACCGAATGATCGCTATTTAAGCCGACAATTAAAACATCGCCAAATTCTTTGGCTTTTGCAAGATATTCAATGTGTCCGCGATGAAGAATATCGAAACAACCGTTTGTGAAAACAATTATTTTCCCTTGTTCTTTTAAAGACTTTGAAATTTTTTCGATTTCGTCAAAGCCAACAATCATATAAAACCATTTCTTTTGTTATTTTTTCGGATAGAATCCAAAAGTTTTTCAATAGTGATAGGCACAACGCCAGGTTCTTCGCAAACAACACCAGCGGCGTAGTTTGCAATTGTTGCACATTCTTTCAAGGTTGTCCCAGTAGTGAAAATCGCGGCGAAAGTAGCAATTGTTGTGTCGCCAGCACCCGAAACATCGGCAACTTTGCGTGCTCGAGTTGGTACAAAAGATATTTCGCCATCGGCTTCGAATAGTGCCATTCCGCTGGCGCCAAGAGTTAGCAGGATTGCTTTAGTTTCCAATTTTTCGAGTAAAGACTTGCCTGCAGAAATTATTTGTTCGCGGGTTTCAATTTTAGTGTTCAGCGCTTGTTGAGCTTCTTTACGATTTGGTTTGACAATTGTAGAATATTTATACTCGAAAAAATTCTCGTATTTTGGGTCGACAAAAGTTGGGATTCCTCTTTCGTTGCATATTTGTATAATCTTTTGGATGAGACGTGGAGTTATTGTTCCTTTGTTGTAATCTTGGAAAATTAAGCCATCAAGATTCTTTTCTTCGGCAATGACTTTGATGATTGCATTGGTTAAGTTGTCCGAAATTGGATTACGAATTTCTCTATCGACACGAACAACATGCTGGTTGTTGGCAATAATTCTTGTTTTAACAGTAGTTGGTCTGGACTCATCAACAAATAAACCAGAAGTATCAATTCCATTATGCTTAGCGATTTCGAGGAAAAGTTTTCCGCTATTGTCGTTGCCAACCACTCCACAAAGCAAAGGAACAACGCCAAGATTACTCAGATTGTTGGCAACGTTCGAGGCTCCACCAAGATGGGCTGTTTCTTCTTCGAGGTCGACGACTGGGACTGGGGCTTCGGGGGATATTCTACTTACAGTTCCCCAGAAAAACCTATCGAGCATAACATCTCCGACAACGGCAATTCGTTTGCCTTGGCATTGTTCCAGTAGTTCTTTCGCTTTTTCAAATGTTACTTCTATCATAATTAAATTTAAAAAAAGCAAAATTACGAAATAAAAGTTGCTCTGGAATTATTGAAATAACCGATAAGTTTAAGGGAATTGGTGATTGTTCTAATTTCGAAAGAAAGGTTGGTTTTTAGCAAGAAAATGATTATTAGGCTAATTCTTACGTTTTTTTATTTGAACTTGATATTCGAGTTCAAGTATTTTTCTTTCTTCTTCAAGTAAAATTGCATTCCTTCTTTTCATCATTGTTTCAATTGATTGAATAGTTCTTTCGAAACTGCCCAAAGTTGATTCAGTTCGAGTTCCACCCCAAGTGAATGATGGTATATATTTTGGTAAAAGCCCTGAGTGGTAGATATTACAGCAAATTCCAGTTATTGTTCCAGTGTTAAAAGTAGTATTAATTGCTGTTCTTGTATGGTCGCCGCAAAGAAGTCCCAAGAATGTTCTTCCCGTATTGAAAATTTCATTTTCGATGCGAACGGATACTCCTTCGTAAGTATTTTTTAAGTCGGAAGTTGTTGTCCCAGCACCAATGTTACACCACTGGCCTACATATGAATGACCAAAAAAACCATAATGTTGTTTATTCGAAAAAGAATGGAAAATTGTGTTTTCGACTTCCCCGCCAATTTTACATAATTCTCCTATGGAAGTTCCGCCATAAATGAATGAACCGGCTTTGATTAAGGATTTTTTACCAATAGCCACAGGACCTTCGATGTATGAAAATGGCTGAATTGTCACTTCATCGTCGATAATTATTGGACCTTTTTCCGCATTTAGCACAACCCAAGGCATAATTTTCGTATTTTTTCCAATTCTAATATTATTTTCTTCAATTAATTCAACTTTGTTTCTTTTTAATTCATAGAAATCAGCAAAATTATCGAAGAAACGAAAGTCGTCCGCAATAGCTTCGGAGTTATATTCAATTGCATCCCAGAGGAAATTTATAACTTTTGGAATGGGAATTTCGACTTTGGAAAGTTTCTCGAAGTATTTGCTCATCAATATTGAATAAAAGTTTTTGTCGAAATCAATAGGATTTACCATTTCGCGTGATATTAGGTAAAAAGCAATTGGCACAGAATTAACAGAAAAAACAACCGAACTTGTTGTTGGGGAAGTTTCGACAAAAGTTGAGTAGGCTTTATTTAAATTTTGCCAGAAATCGCGAGAAGGAAGTATTCCGGCGTTTAATACTAAAAGATTTCCCCTTTCAATTTTAAATTCTTCGATGGAAAATCTTTTGTTGAAAAGTCGAAGGTAGTTTTCACGATTTGAATGGTAAAGCAATTTTGCATTTGGAAATTGTTTCTGAATTTTTTCGAAAAGTCGAAAAGCTCCGCAACGAATTTCCCATTGGCAGTGTAATAAGTAAAATGGATAAAGACTGCGGAAGTATTCGTTTTCGAATAAAAGAATATAATCGGGTTGTATCATTCCGCTTTCACAAGTTCAACTTCAACAATTAATTTTGAATTTGGAGGGATGTTACGAAAAGAACTAGTGCCAAAACCCAGTTCAGGAGGTATCATCAGAATTCGTTTCCCGCCAACACGCATTGTTGAAACTCCTTCTTCGAGTCCTTCAATTGCATCCTTGTTGCCAAGAATAAACGACATTGGAATTTTGCTTTGGTAAGTATCCTCGATAATTGTTCCTTCTTCTGTTTTCATAATGAAGTTGATGGTTATTCTTTGACGAGGTTTTGGAAAATCCCCTTTCCCAATTACTAAGTCAATGTATTTTAAGCCGCTTGGTGTTGTAATCCATTTATCTTCTTCTTGAATCTTACTACTTCGGCAAGCAAATAGTAAATGAAGCACTATAATAGCAAATAGAAAATAGTATTTTCTCATTTTTGTCTCCTGTATTTATGATTTTGATTTTTGATATTTCAAAGCAGCCCTAATAAATCCAATGAAAAGTGGAGCCCCAGTAACTGCGCGCGATTTTAGTTCAGGATGGAATTGTACACCAATAAACCAAGGATGGTCACGCAATTCAATCATTTCAACAAGTTTGCCGTCGGGAGAAAGCCCACTCATAATCATCCCATTCTGCTCCAAAATTTCTCGGTAATTATTGTTAACTTCGTAACGATGACGATGCCGTTCGAAAATCAAGTCCTGGTTGTATGTTTCGTATGCAATGGTATTTGGCATTATTTTACAAGGGTATTGTCCCAATCGCATTGTTCCACCCTTGTTTAAAATCTTTTTTTGTTCGGCCATCAAATCAATAACATTATGTTTGACTTTTTTATCAAATTCGGTGGAATTTGCACCTTCGAGTCCACAAACGTTACGGGCAAATTCAATTATCGCACATTGCATACCCAAACATATTCCGAAAAATGGTATTTTCTTTTCTCGAACATATTTTATAGCTAAAATTTTCCCTTCGATTCCTCGCTTGCCAAAACCTGGGCCAACAAGTACACCATCTAATCCACCGAGCAATTCTTCGCAGTTTTCATTTGTTATTTCTTCTGAGTCAATCAATTCAACATCTACGGCAGTATTGTTAATTGAACCAGCATGGATAAATGCTTCCAATATGCTCTTATATGAATCTCGATATTTAACATATTTACCAACTAAACCTATTTTTACACGGTGTTGCGGGTTTTTAATTCTGCGGACGAATGTCTTCCATTCATCAATATCCAAACCATTGGGTTGAATATTTAACTTTCGGAGAACAATTTTATCCAGGTTGTTTTTAGAAAGGATTAAAGGTACTTCGTAAATTGTTTCGACATCATATAAATCAATTACTGATTCTTCTTCGACATTGCAAAACAAGGCTATTTTAGCTTTTAAGTCCTTACTAAGTTTGCACTCGCTTCGGCAAAGGATGATATCGGGAACGATTCCGTGCTCCATCAATGCTTTTACGGAGTGTTGAGTTGGTTTTGTTTTTAACTCACCCGCACTTTTAATATATGGAACATAAGTTAAAAGAATATTCAAAGCGTTGCTGAAACCACGCTCAATAGCAAATTGGCGTGCCGCTTCTAAAAATGGTAATGATTCAATATCCCCAACGGTTCCTCCGATTTCCACGATGACAAAATCGTAATCACCATCGAATATTGAAATTCTTCGTTTTATTTCATCAGTTATATGTGGTATGACCTGAACAGTTTTTCCAAGATAATGTCCTTCCCGTTCTTTTGTAATTACAGTAAAGTAAACTTGTCCAGCAGTTGTATTATTATCTTTTGTTAATGAGCATCCTAAGAATCTTTCGTAATGTCCTAAATCGAGGTCGGTTTCCGCTCCGTCGTCTGTAACATAAACTTCTCCATGCTGGAAAGGATTCATTGTTCCTGGGTCGACATTAATATACGGGTCGAGTTTCATTATTGTTACTTTGTATTTTCTTTGTTTTAAAAGGAAGCCAAGCGAGGCTGCAGCAATTCCTTTCCCCAACGAAGATACAACACCTCCAAAAATGAAGATGTACTTTGTTTGCGTTCGTTTTTTGTTATTTTCCGTTTCCATAATTATCGAAATTAACAAAATTACCTTACACCATATTTCTGAAAAAATTTTAAATCCCCATAATTCTGTTTATTTTTTCTATTTGTAATGAATTAAAATTAATAGCAAAAAAATTTTTTGAAATTTTAATATAATTTATTCAAAGTTTTTTTAAAAAACATTAAAGATGATAACTTACATAAGAAGTTTTATCCCTCTGCCTCACAATACTCATTATGCTTTTTTGATTAATTTTGCTTTTTTTCTTTTACAAAATGGGTAAAATCCAAGTAATTAACTATGAGCCGAAGTTCCGACAAATCTGGGACGAGTTTGTAGAGAAATCCAATAATGGAACGCTTTTCCATTTGCAAGCCTTTCTGGATTACCATCCAGCAGGTAAATTCAATTTTCATCATCTAATGTTCTTAGAAAACGAAAGGTTGCTTGCATTGTTACCAGGGGGAATTGTTGGCGACAAAATCTTTTGGTCACCAGTTGGAGCAAGTTATGGTTCACTTGTAACCGAAGTATTACCTTTCGAAAAAGCATTGCATTTGGTCGATTCAATGATGGAATATTTCGATTCTAATGGGTTTAAAGAAATTTTCCTTATTCCTCCGCCAATTATTTATAATAGAGTCATTACCCAGAACATCGAATATGCAATGTTGTATAGGAAATTCGATTTTGAACTTCACTATATTAGTCATGCCATCCACCTGAAAAATTGCGCTGATTTCATTTCATCGTTCGATAAAACTGCAAGGAAAACAATTCGCAAAATACTTCGCGATGGGAAAATTAAGATTCAACAAAGTGACGATTATCCTACTTTTAATGAAATTTTACTTCGTAACAAAGCAAAGCATAATGCTCGACCAACTCATTCTTTAGAAGACATGATTCGCCTGTCCCAACTTGTTCCAAATAAAGTCCGACTGAATATGGTTTACTACGAAAACAAGGCTATTGCTGGTTCTTGGCTTTTTCTATGCAATCCGAAAGTTGTTCTTTGTTTCTATAATATGTTACTTTATGAATACGAACATCTTAAGCCAATATATTTTATTATGTACGAAACTGTTCGCTGGGCTATTGAAAATGGTTATGAGTGGGTCGACATTGGGGTTTCTCAGGATACTAAGGCAGACGACCCAATGACCCCTGCTATTAGTTTGATTAATTTTAAGGAAAGGTTTAATTCCCACGGTATTCTTCGCAGCACTTATCATTTCAAGTTCCGTGATTGAGATGAAACATTTGAAGTTCGATATTTTGATTGTTGCATTGAATAGAATAGAATTCGATGCTCGCTTGACTAATTTCATTCATACTTTTATATCAAATAATTTTTCAGTTTCTGTTGTTGCATTGGACTCCAGTTTTGAAAATGTTTCAGTTTATTTTTATGGTATTGAAATACCAAATGAATATTCAACATATAAAAAAACTATTATTTTCAATAGTAAAGCCAGAAGTTTTTTTAAGAAAATACAGCCAAGGATTGTTCTCTGTTCTGATGTTTATTCTCTACCTGCGGGTGCTTATTTTAAAAAGAGATTTGGGAGCAAAATTGTTTTTGATTCAAGAGAAATTTATTCAGCATTGGCTTCTTTGTACTCTAAAAATTTTAAACAATGGCTTTTGAAAAAATTTGAAAGTTATCATGCCCGATATGTAGATGATATAATTGTTACAGGTGAACTCGATAAAGATATTCTATCGAAACTTTTCCCCTCGAAAAGGATTTTTGTAGTTAAGAATTTTCCTTCGAAAGAAGCAACTGAAGCAAAAATAAACTTTAACTTGCGTGATTCGCTCAATATTTCCGATGGGACAACTTTGATGGTCTATCAAGGAATGTTACTCCAAGGACGCGGAATTGAGATTGGAATTCAATCCCTAAAAGAAGATGAAAGAATACATTTTATTATTTTGGGAAGTGGTGATTACGAAAATCAGTTTCGTGAACTTGTTCATAAACTTCAAGTGGATAGTCGTGTTCATTTTTTGGGTAATATACCTTATCGAAAACTACTTCAATATACATCTGCTTGTGATGTTGGCTTATGTTTGATTGAACCTATTTCTCTTTCATACAAATTGGCTCTACCAAACAAACTTTTCGAATATTGTCATTCTGGGATTCCTGTTGTTGCAACTGAATTGCCTGCAATTGTTGAAGTTTTCAATGAATTTAATATTGGGGAATTGGTCTCCAGCAAAATAAAGCCTTTTGAATTAGCTGAAAAAGTTATCTCGCTTGCAGAAAGAAAATCGGAATTTTCTCGTCAATTGGAGTTAGCTTCGCAAGCGTTTTGCTGGGAACGCCAAGAACAAACTATTTTGGAAATATTTGGATGATATATCTTTTGCTAATACTGCAGCAATTTATTTCTTCGACTACACACATATTTGCAAAGAATCTAACATTTGAATTACCCCCAAGTTTAACTTTACTGCTTCGCAGTTTGTTTGCATCTCTGTTTTTTTTCGTTTTGCTCAGAGTTCGCCGACAGAAACTTATTCCTTTCGAGAAGTCCGATATTTTTCGTTTCATTATTCTTGGGGTTTTAAATATTCCACTTAACCAACTTCTGTTTTTTGTTAGCATAAAACTAACAACCGCTCCAAATGTTGCTTTGGCATATGCTTTAAGTCCAATTTTCATTTTAATTATTGCCGTTGTTTTTTTCAATGAAAAAGTTAACCTTGCTAAAATCCTTGGAATAATAATTGCTTTTCTCGGAATTACATTTATTCTTTTAGAAAAGGGAGTTTCTCTTAAAAGTGAATACTTTGCTGGCAATATTCTAGCTCTTATTGCAAGTCTTTGCTGGGCATTGTTTTCAACTTATGGTAAACCATTAATTAAAAAATATGGGAGCATATATTCAACTGCGTTGGCAATGAATATCGGTTTCCTGTTATTTCTTCCTATTTCATTTGCTTTAGGGGATTTTAATAAAATTAATTTGGTTGCTCCAATTCATCTTGCTCAAATTCTTTATCTTGCTATTATGACATCTGGATTAGCATACTTGATTTGGTATTATGCTCTTAAAAAGCTTCCAACAAGTAATGTAGGAGTTTTTAACAATTTGCAACCTGTTTTTACAACAATTCTTTCAGTTATCTTTTTCAAACAGGAACTTTCGTTAATTTATGTTCTCGGTGGGCTTATGGTAATTTTGGGGGTTATTTTGACGCAAAAGAACCACGTTGACGAAGAATTTCGTAAAGAATAATTCCTGCAGAAACCGATGCATTTAGGGACTCAACTTTGCCAAAAACTGGAATCTCAACAAGAGAATCACAATGTTTTACTACCGATGGGCTTAATCCCTTGCCTTCGCTTCCAATAATTAAGACCACAGGGACATTGTAATTTTCTTCTGTGTAATATTTTCCACTCGAAGGTGCAGTTCCAATTATCCAAAAACCTTTTGATTTAAGAAATTCTATGGCTTGGCTACTGCTATTCACTTTGGATACCAAAACGTTTAAGATTCCCCCAGAACTTGCTTTGATTACAGTTGAATTGATTGGGGATGTTTCTTTCTTCGTAAGAATTAAGCCGTCGATACCGGCACATTCCGAAGTTCGTGCTATAGCACCAAGATTTTGTGGGTCTTGAATCTTATCCAAAAAAAGTAGTATAGGCATGCTGTTTCGAGCAAAGGCTAAGTCGACAAGTTCATCAAGGTTTTTAAATTGTATTGGGCTGATGAGAGCAATAACTCCTTGAGTTTCGGTTTGTTTTCCAATTTTCTTTTCAAGTTGGGAATAACTTTGGTTATCGAGTATGGAAATTGGAACTTTTTTCTTTCTTGATAAATCAATTATTTTATCGATTTGCCGACCTTTTGCAGAAAATCGAATATAAATTTTTTCGAAATAAATGTTATTACTTCGCAAAGCTTCGTAAACAGGGTTGCGTCCGTAAATGTATTCATTCTCGTTAGTCATTTTACTTCATTTTTTTAACAAATATGATGCCTCGGAGGATATTATTTCCTTGAGAAAATTATTTCTTAACAATTTCGGTAATTTTAAAGAATTCAAACCGAATTTATATTTATAAACTGGCCGAATGATGTAAAATTGTTCGTCAATAATTGTAAAAGTGGTTTTTTGAACCGTATCCAAAAATTTTTTAACTGTCAAGCGAAATGATTTTAAACGGCGGACTTCTTCTTTGTCCGCAGGTCTACCATTTTTGATTAACAAATCAAAGACAGGTTTTGGTAACCAGTGGAGAAATGGGAATTTTCCTAAAAATGTTCCAAGCAAATGTTGATGCCCCCCAAACGGTGAAAAATATGGCGGAAAGGTAAGGTAAAGGATGCCACCATTTCGCAACATAAAGTGAATTTGCTCCAAAGCATGAAGTGGATTGTCTAAGTGTTCTATTACATCGCGAAGCAAGATTATGTCGAATTTTTCTTTCCATTCCTCAGGAATTGGGTCAGAAAGAATATTATGTTTTTGGAATTCAATTTGTAAATTGAATTCTTTTGCTATTTGGTCGCCTGCGTTCAAGCGGTTTTCGGCGATATCCGTTGCCAAGCAATAATTTGCATTTTTGCAAGCAAAAGCAAAAAGCACACCACCTTCGGCACTTCCAATTTCGCAAATGGATTTATCTTTTATTTCAATTCCAAAAGATTTAAAGTATGGAATTATATAGTCTTCAGCAAGTTGGTATTGATATTTCCAGTAATAGGAATTATACCAACTTAATTGCATTTCATCAATTTTAGCTATTATCTTGTCTTTTTCCAATTCCTTATTCTTTTTTATGAAAAATTTTATAAGTTAAACGTCTAAATTAATTTTAAATTTTGGAATTATGAAAATTGCCTATTTATCGACTTTTTATCCCTTTCGTGGGGGAATTGCTCAATTTAATGCTCGCTTGTTGAAGGCACTTTCGAGTTACGGCGAGGTTATACCATTCACTTTTAAAAGACAATATCCCAATTTTCTTTTTCCTGGTAAAAGCCAATATGTTCAAGAAAACGATAAACCCGAATTTGTTCAATCTATTCCTCTTTTGGATACAATAAATCCATTTTCATATCTCAAGACTGCAAAAATTATCCGCTCGTATAATCCACAAATTACGATTACAAAATATTGGATGCCTTTTTTTGCACCATCGTTGGGAACTGTTCTCAGAAAATTGAAACGAACATCATTCAATGTTGCAATTCTCGATAATGTTGTGCCCCACGAAAGTTTCCCATTTTCCCGACAATTCACTAAATATTTTCTTTCCCAAAATCATCTTTTTGTTGTAATGAGTAAAGCAGTCGAAAGGAACTTAGTGGAAATTTTCCCTAATGCAAATTATATTAATCTTCCACACCCTCTTTATGATAATTTTGGAGAAAAAATTGATTCGAACCAAGCCAGAAAATTGTTGAATTTGCCTTTGGATAAAAAAATACTGCTTTTCTTTGGGTTTATTCGAGAGTATAAAGGATTGGATGTTTTACTCGAGGCTCTTTATTTGCTTCCCAATGAATATCATCTTGTTGTAGCCGGGGAAACTTATACTTCATTCGATAAATATGAAAAAATTATTAGAAGTAAAAATCTTGGAGAAAGAGTAAGTTTATTTATTCGATTTATTTCTGAAAGCGAGGTTTCTTGGTTTTTTTCGTCTGCTGATGTATGTGTGCTTCCATATAAAACAGCCACACAAAGCGGAATAGTTGGGATTGCATATCATTTCAATGTTCCTGTTGTGGCTTCTTCCGCTGGTGGTCTTGGGGAGATGATAGCGCCATTTGGTTCAGGAATTGTTGTAGAAAATTGTAATGCGACTACCCTTGCGAATTCCATTCAAGAATTCTTTTCGAGGCAGAAAGAGACTTTTCAGATTGGGATAGAAAAATATAAAAAAATTGCAAATTGGAATTTTTTTGCCCAAAGAATTATCGATGAATACAATTATTTTGTTTCGAGGCGAATTAAATAGAACTTCGCATAATATCGTGTAACCTGATTACACCGATACAATGGTTTTCGTCATCGACAACGGGTAGAACATTTATTTGACTTTCCCTTTGCTCCATCAACGAAAGTGCTTCGCCAAGTAAAGCTGAAAAATGCACTTTTACGGGATTTGGTGTCATAACATCAGAAACTTTTAAGTTATTTATGTTTTCGTATTTTTGAAGAGTTCGTCGAACATCTCCATCGGTGATTATTCCTTTAAGTTTTTGGTCGACATCAACAACGCAAACGCATCCGAGTTTCTTATTTGTTATTTCTATAACTGCTTCGCGGAAGGAATTTTCGGGCATAATTAGAGGAAGATTTGAGTTTTTGTGCATTACATCGGCCACTCGCAATATAAGATTTCTTCCAAGTTGACCCAGAGGATGCTGACGAGCGAAATCTTCGGGTGTAAAGTTCTTCAACTTCATTAAACAAGAAGCAAGAGCATCGCCAACCGCAAGAGCAACCATTGCACTTGAAGTAGGAACAATATTTAATGGGTCGGCTTCTCGTTCAACACTTGCAATGATTGAAACATCCGATTCCCGAGCCAGATATGAATTTGCATTTCCTACAATTGAAATTATTTTGGCACCGCGGTTTTTTAAATAAGGAACCAATTGAACAATTTCTTCTGTTGAACCGCTTTTAGAAAGAAGAATCACAAGGTCGTCTTTCGAAACAATTCCAATGTCGCCGTGTAAAGCATCAACTGAATGCATAAAAACGCAAGGAAATCCGATGCTGAGCAATGTCCCTGCGATTTTCCTACCGATTATTCCGCTTTTTCCAATGCCCGAAACGATAATTTTTCGAGCCTCTAATATGAACTCAAGGGCACGCACAAATCTTTCGTCGAGCGAATTTTGCAAACGCAAGAGTGAATCAATCTCTATTTGCAAGGTAGAGCGCGCTACTTCTAAAATTTCGTTTTTCTCGGGTTTCATCTTTTCTCCAGTTTAACCTGGTGGCCAAGTGAATTTACGCCCACCAAGTAGATGTAGATGTAAGTGAAAGACTGCCTGGCCAGCATCTTTATTGCAGTTTATAACAAGACGATAGCCAGACTCGGCAATGCCAAATTTTTTAGCAAGTTGTTTGGCTACGAGAAACATTTTCCCAACCAATGATTGGTCTTCCTCTTCGATGTCATTTGCGGTTGGGATTTCCTTTTTGGGAATAATTAAAATATGCACTGGGGCTTGCGGTGCAATATCTTTAAACGCAAGAATTTCATTGTCTTCGTAAACAATATCTGCGGGTATTTCCTTCTTTATAATTTTGCTAAAAATCGTTTCGCCCATTTATGCCTCTTGGTTTTTAAAAACACAAATTTAAGAAACGGAAATCAATATGTGTATTGTTTAAATAAAATAGAATATTTGAAATGAAACTTTTTATTATAAGAATATTTTCTCCGAAAATTTTATTATTTTAGTAAATTTATAAATTTATCATTTTATTGCTTTGGTTTTTAGTGAATTTGTCTTTTTAGCAAGTGTAGAATTCAAACAAAGTCGATTTAAATTACTTTTTGGATCGAGAGCCAAACTCCTCTTGGGGTTTGGCTTTAATTTTTATAAAGGCTGGGTTTTCCCAGCCTTTTTTTTGACTTTTTGTATGTTAGAAGAAACCGAGCGGGTATTAACCCGCTTTTTTTTTTGTTAAACAAAATACAGGAGTTACTATGTACAAAAACACAATTATCCTTAAAAGCCTTGTCTATCAATCAGCGTTGGAATTCTTGTGGAACGAAGGATTTATCGGAATCCCATATCCTGGGATTACAAATGCAACAGGGTCTTGCGAAGCAGTAAGTAACGTATTCACACTCAACGAGAGACCATTTCTAACACTTTCGCAAACAGTCCAATTGCATTTGGAAAGGGACATCATTCAAAATAGCTTACCAAGGATGTTTTCCACCAACAGGTCCTTTCGAAAGGACAATACACAATGGCATTCGGATGGTAGACATTTGAATGATTTCGAACTACTCGAAACCGAGGCACTCGATACTAACTTAGATTGGCTTTTAAAACATTGTAATGATATGTTGAATTATATCTTTGTAAATGTTTTGAATGTTTCATCGAGGTATGGGCTACTAACCCCAGAGCAACATCATAACTTATATGCCTATTACGAAAAAGGTTTTGAAGTTATTACATATACGGAAGGGATAGAGGTATTACAGAAAGAATTTAGTTTAAACATAAATTGGGGGGACGATTTGAAATCTGAACACGAACAAAAACTTGTTGAATATTATGATAAAAATTTGATGATAACCCATTATCCCGAGTCAATAAAATTTTTTAATATGAAGTTAACACGAGATTGCGACCCAGAGCGACAAACCTGTGATTGTGTTGATGTCATTTTAAAGCACTCTGGCGAATCAATTGGTGGTTCGGAAAGAGAATACGACTATGATATACTTCGGAAGCGGCTTTACGAAGGTACAATGATAAAACAACTACGCCAACTGAAAACACTTCACGACAATAAACCCGAAGAAATAGACCAAGTGTTCGAAGAATATTTGGACTTGTTTAAAAATAATCCTGTAAAACGCTCGGGTATGGGTTTAGGTTTTGGAAGAGTAACACAATTCATACTTGGTTCGAACGAAATTGTTCCATTTTAAATTTCGTTTGGTAAAAAGGGATAGGGATGTAAATTGCATTCCTATCCTTTTTCTTTGAGTATTTTTTTTTAATTTTGATACTTTTTAAAATAGATTTAAGCGATGTCTGAAAAGCAAAGAACTATACGCCGACCAATTAGTTTAACAGGAATTGGAATACATTCCGGTGAAGAAACTACAATTACTTTCCAACCAGCACCTGAAAACTATGGATATCGATTTGTTAGAATCGATTTACCCGAACCAGTGGAAATTCCTGCTCTTGTGGATTATGTTGTAGATTTATCTCGAGGAACAACGCTTGGAATCGGGGATGTCCGTGTTTTGACTGTAGAGCACGTTCTTGCTGCACTTGTTGGCTTAAGGATAGATAACTGTAGAATTGAACTTTATGGAAAGGAGCCTCCAGTTATTGATGGTAGTTCATTACCTTATGCTGAAAAACTTCTCGAGGCTGGAATAGTTGAGCAAGAAGCGGAGCGAGAATACTTTGTTATTGATGAAACAGTGCGTTACACAAACGAAGAGAAAGGTGTCGATATTGTGGCTTTGCCAACCGACGATTACAGAATAACCGTGATGATTGACTATTATATTCCTGCCCTTGGTAGCCAACATACAGGCGTGTTCAATCTTGAAAAGGAATTTCTTACTGAATTTGCACCTGCCAGAACGTTTTGTTTCCTGACAGAAGTTGAGGAATTATACAAGCAAGGTCTAATTAAAGGCGGAAGTTTGAACAATGCAATTGTTATTATTGATAAAGAATTAGATGAGAACGAATTAAAGAATTTGCAAAAACTATTCAAGATTGAGCATTTACCAGAACCCAAAGGAGGTATTCTTAATGGAACAGAGCTTCGATTTAAAAATGAACCCGCACGTCACAAACTCCTTGATATGCTTGGCGACCTTGCTCTAATTGGGGTTCCAATTAAGGCACAAATTCTTGCAGCGCGTCCCGGTCATGCAAGCAATATTGAATTTGCTAAAAAAATACGCAATCTTTACTTGAAAAAATTACCATTTCTAAAACTTCAGGGGAAAAAGGGTAAAGACGCCTTAATGGATATTTTTTCACTCCTCAAAGTGATGCCCCATCGTTATCCTTTTCTTCTAATTGATAGAATATTAAATATCGACCCCGAAACAAATACGATTATTGGGGTCAAAAATGTTACAGTGAACGAACCTTTTTTTATGGGGCATTTTCCAGAAAAACCTGTCATGCCTGGGGTTTTGGTAATCGAGGCGTTGGCTCAAACTGGCGGTTTGATGTTGCTTAACTCTGTTGACGCTTCGAATAAACTTTTACTTTTTATGGGAATTGACAACGCAAAGTTTCGTAGACCTGTCATTCCCGGCGACCAGTTGGTGATGCAAGTTCAGATGGTTGGGAAAAAGTTCAATACATATAGATTTCATGGGGTTGCTACAGTTAATGGTCAGGTCGTTGCCGAAGCCGACCTTTCTGCTGCTCTTGTCGACCGAAGCATTCAACTATAAAAGGTAATATATGGCAATTTATCAACATCCAACTGCAATTGTTTCCTCAAATGCAAGGATTGACGATAACGTTAAAATTGGTCCATTTACAATAATTGAAGACGATGTTACTATTTCCCAAGGCACTGAAATTATCTCCAATGCTTATATTGCTAACGGGGCTATTATTGGTAAAAATTGTTTGATTTTTCCTGGTGTGGTAATTTCAACTAAACCGCAAGATTTAAAATACGATAATTCTCCAACCAAGGTAATTATTGGCGATAATAATGAAATACGTGAATATGCAACTATTCATCGAGGCTCTCAAGCAACTGGTGTAACAATTGTTGGCGACAATAATTTAATTATGGCTTATTCTCACATTGCCCATGATTGTCGTGTTGGAAACAATAATGTTCTTGCAAATGTAGTCCAACTTGCTGGACATGTTCACATTGAGGACTGGGTTGTAATAGGTGGTGTCGTAAAAGTTCACCAATTTTGCAAGATTGGTTGCCATTCAATGATTGGTGGTGATGTTAAAGTTACAAAAGATATTCCTCCATACACATTAATAGGAGAAAATCCACCTAAAGTAAATGGAATTAATAAAATTGGGTTGAAAAGGCGTGGTTTTTCTGCAGAAATTATCAAAGCAATCGAGGAGTTTTACAAGTTGGTTTTCTTTTCTGGTTTAAACAATACAGAAGGAATTAATAAGTATCTTGAAATGCATCCCAATGGTGTTCTTCCCGAAATTCAACATTGTATTGACTTTATTAAAAATTCCCAAAGAGGTGTTTACAGATAATCTAAACAATCGAATTAAAAAATGTAAATTGAGGGTGGAATTTTCCACCCCCTTTATGATATTAATTCTGTTTTTATTGGCAATCTTGTAACTCCTTTAGTGCTTTTTTAATTCTGTCGATGCCATCATCGATATCTTCGGCAGTTATATTTAAAGAAGGTCGAAAACGGATTGATTTAACTCCTGAACCTAATATTAAGAGGTGGTTTTTAAAAGCTAAATCGCGGAACTTTTTCCTGATTTCATTGCTTGGCAAATCGAATGCACAGAATAATCCTCTTCCTCGGACATTACTAATAAGTTCTGGGAATTCTTCTTTCACTTCATGAAGTTTTTTCAAAAGATATTTACCCATATTTTTTGAATTTTCGAGTAAGTTTTCTTCTTCTATTATTTCAAGATAACGAGTTGCACGCACCATATCGACAAGATTACCTCCCCAAGTAGAATTTATTCTACTTGAAGTATGGAAGACGTTATCGGGAACTTCATCCAATTTTTTTCCTGCAAGTATACCACATACTTGCATCTTTTTTCCGAAGACCATAATATCTGGTTCCACATTCATCTGTTCGTGTGCCCACATAGTTCCAGTAATTCCAACCCCTGTTTGAACTTCGTCGAATATAAGCAAGCAATCATTTTCGTCTGCAAGTTTACGAAGCGTTTGTAAAAATTCAGGACGGAAATGGTTATCTCCACCTTCACCTTGTATAGGTTCGATAATAATTGCTGCAATGTCGTCGGGATTTTCTTTGAAAGCCTTTTTAATTTCTTCAATTGCTTGTTGTTCAAGTTTAATTGTTTGCGAAATATTTTCTTTTTCGAATGGAAAAGACATTTTTGGGTTCGTAATTCTGGGCCAATTGAACTTAGGATAATACATCACTTTTGTTGGGTCTGTGTTGGTTAAACTCATTGTGTAACCAGAACGGCCATGAAAAGCTTCTCTGAAATGAATAATTTTATGACCTTTCTCTTCGGACAATCCTTTTTGGAAATTTTTACGAACTTTCCAGTCGAAAGCTGCTTTTAATGCATTCTCGACTGCAAGTGCTCCACCTTCGATAAAGAAAGCATACTTAAAATGATTTGGAACTGCAACTTTGAAAAGTGTGTTTACGAAAGTTGCCATTTCTTCGGTATAAATATCAGAATTCGAGGGTTTGTTAACAGCGACATACTTTAAATACTCAAGGAATGATTCTTCGAGCATTTTTGGATGATTTAATCCCAAAGGGAGCGATGCAAAACATGTGAATAAATCTCGATAATATTGTTTTGTAATTTTGTCCACAAAAAAACTTGGCGTGCTTTCATACAAATCGACAACAAACGGAAAACCATCGACAAGGATGTGTTCTTTTAAAGTCTCCAAAACTTTGGAACTTTTGACAAAGTATTTCGGAACATAATTAATTGTTTTAACCATAGTATAAACCTCCTTTCGAAATGAGAAATACTTAAACTAAATTGTTATTAGTGTTTAAGGTAGAAGTTCAGTTAAAGCGAGGGAACAGAAGAGAGAAGTACAACGATGATATATAGAAAGTGTAATAGACAATATGAAGGGAAGGAACCACCCCGAATGGTTCCACAAGTAAAATAAACACTTGCAATTAATGTTTTTAATCTCATACCCAACAAAATTAACGAAAATTAGTGATAATTCTTGTCATTTTTCTAACTACAAATATTATTTTGAAAAATTGACAAAAATTTCATTGAAAATTTTATTTACTCAAAAATTTTATTTGTTAATTTTGTTATTGTTTTTAAATTTACAATTTTGAAAATATTAAAGAAAGATAAATATTAGTTTTGTTTTTTAATATTGAGGAAACTAAATGAATGCAAAGAGCAGAACAAGAAGAACAATGGAATCGCAATTAAAGCGATTGGGCCCCACACAAATAATCATTTTTCTTGCATTGCTAATTTTCTTCTTTATTTTCTTTTTCCGAACAATAATACCTTGGGGCGTTGCGCAATTTGTTGTACCATTGTTTAAGCCAAGTGGCGATAAGTTGGAAAAAATTGGCTTTGTCAAGTTCAGTGGTCTGGTTTGGGCTTCTACGACAAAAGAGAAAGCAGAAGAGATAATCAAACGTGGACAAGTAGAAATCAACAAAGATTTGATTAACAAGGAATACATATTCGATTTTACTTTCAAACCACGAAATGAAAAAGAGCATGGATATGTTAAAGAATCTTTGCAATTTTATGTTAAATCCGAAGTAATTGGTGAAAACGCAATTATCCTTGACCCTGAACTTGGGTTTTCGATTCTATCTCTCGACTTGGCTTTGTTAGTGGCTATTTTCTTAACAATGGTGATGCCTACTAAATTTGGATTCATGTCCTTACTTTTCGATAGACAAATTGATAATACAAAGACAAAAATCCGATTGCAAACTGGTTTCCCCGAAGAAGTTGTTGAACTGTTGGTTATGCCCGACGACCAATTATTATTAAAAGAACGTGACGAAGTTGAAAGTGCTTTTAGGTTGGTTTGGGACCGTACAATTGGCGAGGAAATGTCTTCGCCCCGACAATCCATTCGTTTCGAAGATATGTTCGACGAAACAACTGATATAGTTAAGTTTAGAAATATTACACTATATAGTCGAATTAAGGATTACTTCTCCGACTTTGTATTAAAAGAAATAGAGGATACAAAAGATGGATTGTTGTGGCGACGTAACCACTTCCTTGTATTTAAAGGGCTGCGGTTGTATATGGCTCACCACTTCACAGAGAAATATTCAAACAATGTAACTGGGCTTGCCTATGGTGGTGCAGCATTTTTGATTGTTGCTGTTGGTATACGAGGTTTGAAGTTTATCCCAGCCACTAAACCTTCTTTCATCCTTCTGGCTATCTTTCTTGAATTTACTATGCTTGCAATGCTTTCGATTACTTTGATTTATACTGAAGAAGAAGAGCGTATGGACAGGATGCTAAAGAAGATGGAAGATGCAAACAAAAGTCAATTGGAAGCATTACGCACACAACAGTATGATATACACCAACTTACAACCGTTTTGATTGGTCAATCTGCAGAAATTATTAAGAGTCGAGTCGAAAAGGCTATTTCTGAATATTTAACCAGCGATGACCACGTCAAGAGAATGATTGCCGAAGAGATTAGTCAGAAAATTTTAATCGGCCTTAAGGAATCATTTATGAATCAAGAAGAAAAGTAAATTCTTCGCATGTTTGTATGGGCGAACTTTTTAAGTTCGCCCTTTTATTTTTTTCTTAATCTTCTATCCCTTCCTTCCTTTGTAACAAAATATTACAATTATTGTTTTTTCTCGTTGTCTTTACTATTTAACTTAGAATATTAAGATGGAAAGAAAAGTTTATTTATTTCTGTTGTTTATTTTCTTTGTTGTTCGTCTTTTGGGGCAAACTACAAAAGAGGAATTGGAAAAGATTGTTGAATCTTATAAACTTCCGAATGAATTTCGCTGGTATTCCCCAGAAAAGAAATACATTCAAATTCGCACAAACAGCGACAGGATTTACATACTTCCTGCATCGAAAATTATTGAAACAAAAAAGGAATTTGATGGCAAGAATATTAAATATTTTCATTTGCTACACAAGGGCGAAGAAGTTCCTTGTTATTTCATATCCTTAGATGATTATCTTGATAATTTAGATACCTTGCTCTTTATTGGTTCAAGACCTCGTGGCGATACGACCTGGTTCGATAGTTTTGAGAATTTTGAGTCTTTTTACCTCTTTTATGATGATGGTTTTCTTGGGAAAAGATTCAAGCCATTTACTTTTTCGTCATTTAATCAAAATGCAATTAATTTTATTCCAAAGTTGCAACATTTTGAAGAGCACAAGGAATATTCTATCGGATTTCCCGAATTTTCTTCTCAAACGGTAAATGGTGAAGGTTGGGTTTGGGCACTACTTTCACCCAGCGATGATTATATTAAACAAAATCGCTTCAGTCTTGAAAAAGAATTTTATCCTTCTTTGACTTTGGATTCAGTTTCGTTTCGAATTTTTGCTTTTAGTAGCAAGTATGATTCGATTAAGACCAAACACAATTTTGCAGTTCTTATCAATGGCGATACAGCCTTTAAAGGTATTTTCCCAGCGGGTAAAAATATCCTCTTCGACTTTAAATATCCTACAGTTAAACTTTATCTTGGTTCGAACACTTTCGAAGTTGTAAATCTTGGCAACTACTCTCCCACAGGTGAATTGATTATTCCGGATGTTATTGGGTTCCAATATTTTGAATATTTAAGTAACGAAATACCTGTTGCCTGGAATGGTTTCCTTTCTTTCCCAATCCTTGATAATTTCGAAGGAAAGACTTTGACGGTACACAATTTCGAGTCACCCACTATTTTTGTTTTCGACACTTTAAATCATAAGGTTTCTCGTGCGATAGGCTTTAGTTCTGTTACGTTTGTTGCAAGTGCCTCGAAACATAAAGTTTTTGTTTCCTTTTCTGACTCAATCTATAAGGATAATCGAAATGGATTGCACTGCTTTATTTACGATAGCCTAAAAGGTGAAATTAAATACCTGTTTTATTCTGACAATTCAAAAAAGATAATATCTGAATTAAAGAATCTAAGTGCAAACAGTATTTATTTAGTCTTGTTCAATGGAGATAGAATAGACAATGAAGTTGTTGATTTCTTCACTGCTGAAGGTAGTAATCAGGTCGGAAAAACCAAAATGAATTACCTTTGGGCTTTTGCAAAAAAGAAGAATGCAGAGACTTTGTTCGAAAATTCTGACCAGCAAAATATTGTAAAACTTTGGGGATTTTTCGAAGCAAATTACTCGAAAAAATTTTCTTTGACATTAAATTTTGACACAAATATTAAAAATGGATTTCTTTATCTTTCCGATTTGAAAAGTATACCCGAACCACAATTAAATGAAGTTGATATTTCAAATCTTTTTGATGATACTAATCAAGCAACAGTCATTTTAATAACTCCAAAAATTTTTTCGGATGTAGGCAAACGATATGTAGAATATCGAGGAAGAACCAACCCTGAACATAAAATTGCTATTGTTTATGTAGAAGATATCTATAAAGAGTTTAACTTTGGGAAAAAATCCCCCGATGCAATAAAAAGGTTCTTGGTTTGGGTATACAACAAATGGAAAAAACCCCGTTTACAATACGTTGTTTTACTTGGGGATGCCAACTTCGATACAAGAAATGTATTGTCTAATAGCATCTACGAAGATTTTGTTCCTGCTTTTGGCTGGCCTCCAACGGACTTTTGGTATTGTCTTTTGGATGGAATGGATTTCGTCCCGGATATTCACATTGGTAGGATTCCAATTAAATTGGTTGAAGAAGGATTTGCTTATTTTGAAAAAATTATTGAATACGATAATTCTTCGAATGCTCCTTGGATGAAAAAATTTCTTTTCTTAAGTGGTGGCACAAATTCTCTCGAAAGAGATTATTTTTACGATAGGTTAAAAGGTGAATTTTCTGACTTTATTCTTGCAAATAGCCCACTTTGCGTTCAAACACAAGTAATTAGAAAAAGTGACGAAGTTGTTGGAAGTGAAGCCGACGCAAGTTTTATTCGTTCCGCTATTAACGATGGAATTTCTTTGATGTTTTTTGCTGGGCATGGCTCTGCAAAAGTTTTCGATACTGATGGTTGGAAAGTGCAAACTCTTAACAACAAAGGCAAATATGGGTTCTTTGGCTCTTTTTCTTGCAATACTGCCAACTTCGCTGAGCCAACTCTTGTTTCAAGGAATGAGGAATACACACTTTTTCCCAATAAGGGTTTTGTTGGTACAATTGGTTCGGGGGGAGTTAGTATTCGTTTATATTCTTTGCTCCTTGCACAAAATTTACTTACGATAATTGCCGATAGTGCAGTTAAAACTGATAATTTTGTCGAACTTTTCGACCTTGCAAGAGCAAGGCAAATCGCTTACGATACCGATTTCTACAATGTTTTGACACTATATCACTATGTTTATCTTGGTGACCCATTGTTGAAAATGAAAATTAAACGGCAACCCGATTTATATTTTGTCGAAAACAAAATTTCTATTACAAACGAGTTGAATAAACCCACTTTTGTTCAAAACGACTCTTTGTTTATAATTCGTGGAATAGTTGGAAACTGTGGCTTTTCCAAAAGAATAGACTATAATCTTGTTCTATTACATCATTTTAATGGTATTTCAGACACATTGGATTTCTTGAAATTAACTTTCAATCAAAATTGTTCTCTTCAAGAGTTCGAATTCCGCATACCAGTACGTCAGCAAATTGGTTTACATAGGTTCAAATTAATTATCGACCCGGAGAAACGTTTGAACGACATTGATTATTCCAACAATTCTTTGGTAACCGAAACCTATGTTTATTCAAGTTCCCTTTTTCCTGTTGAACCACAAGCCAATTGGGATGTGAATTCATCGAATCCTTACTTTAGATTTATTGACCCATATTTTGAAAAAGGAAAGCAAAGTTATAAATTTAATATTTATTCTGCTCCAGATACTAATTCGATTTTAATTTACTCTTCTAATGAAGAAGAGATTCAAGGGAGTAAAATTAAGATTGATTGGTTTCCTCGGACAACATTTCGTCAAGGTCATTTCTGGCTGCATGCTCGGAAAATCTCGAGCGATACAAACTTCCAAAATCAAACTTTATGGCTGCCATTTCATTTTGTAACAGAAAATCCGAGTTCTTCTGTATTAATCTTAATCAACAAAGAACTCGAGTATAACGATTTCCAATTTCACAACATTGTTTTCGATACATCAGTCGAATCGCTGAGGTTAAAACCAATTAGGATACCCTATCGGATTATGTCTGCTTCGGGAAATATTCACTCCGAGCGAGGAAAGGAAATTACCGTTAACAACAAAGTATATGTTACGATGGCTCCAGATTTGGATATTGTTGGATTCCACGCTGTAATTATTTCTCACAAGGATTTTTCGCTGAAAAGTTACAAAATATTTGAAACTTGGGGAATTGACCCACCAGAGAAAGATTCCTCGAGTATTAAACTTGTTCAATTTCTTCGAGATTCTGTTCCCGATGGCGATTACATTTTTCTTTTAACCCACAGTTCGGCTCTTCGTGTTCCAATATTCCATAAGTGGAAAGTGCCAAATAGTCCAGGCTCGCTCGATACTTTACAACAAGCGTTGCGTGAGTGGGGATGCAAGTATGCAGATTCGCTTGGTTCCGATTTGAACTATTGGGGAAATTCCTTCTTCTTTGTCGGGCGAAATTTTTTCGGCCATAAAATTACATTGGACGAAGGATTCGACCTCGATGGCGACACTGTCCAATCAGAAGGCTTTTTGGTTCAAACCCCTCGAATGGCAAAAATTCGTTCGAAAGTTTTTGGTCCTGCAAAGAAATGGATTTCACTTAGTTTTCAAACTATTTTGCCAGTGGATTCAATTTCACTTTCAACTAATGTCTGGGGTATGAGTTCCCCAAATGATTTCAATAAACAATTACTAATTAGAAATTCAAGTTTGACGGAAATTGACCTTTCTTTCATTAACCCAATTGAATTTCCTTATCTTTACTTCGAAGTAGAAATTTCGAACCCTTATGAAAATTATGACTTTTCCTTTAATAATATTCAACTAAAGTATCAACCAACTCCTGAATTGGCAATTGAAGTAATTGAACCACAAGTTCGTTCCGATACATCAATTCTTCGTGGCGAGGAAATGGATTATTTGCTTCGAACTTATAATCTTTCGTTCAGAAGTTCTAACGATTCAACTTATGTTTTTGTCAATCTTAAAACTGCATCCCAAGAACAAAAGTTGCAAGAATTTGCCCTGGGAAAACTCGAACCAAACTCTTTTAAAGAAGTTTCCGGCAACCTTTTAACCGATAAATTTGATAATTATAATATTATTGAGTTCAGTTCAAGGCAAAAATATTCCGAATTTTACTTTTTCAATAACTGGGCTGAATTGAGTTTGAAATTGTTTGAGGATACAATACCTCCAGAAATTATGCTCTATTTAGATGGTCGAAAAGTTCATAGGAAAGAATATGTATCTAAAACACCAAATGTTTTAATAGAAATTTACGACAACAGCAAATTGCCTGTTGATTCCAACGCAACAATACTCCTTATCAACACAAGAAGAGAAAAATTGAACGAAAGAGCCAAATTTACAAGTTATGGCAAAGATGTTCCATTGAAGTGTTCTTTTATGCTCGATTCCGTTGAACTTGAATATGGAATAAACTATTTCACCATTTACACCTCTGATGCAACAGGGAACAAAGATACGCTTGATGTTCCTGTTTATGTTTATCGAACTGCGAAAATCGACAGTTTCAAAGTTGCTCCTAATCCAGTAACTTCCGAAACTACTTTTTTTATCAATTATCTGTCTTCGAAAAAGGATGGCGTGGCTTATATCAATATTTTCGATATTACGGGACGCAAAATTAGAACTTTGAGCAAACCTATTCAATTAAATCAAAACGAGATTTATTGGGACTGTCGTGATGAATATGGGAAATCGATTCCACAAGGTGTGTATTTCTTCTCGATTAATGTTGTCGCAGAAATTTACTCTGAACCAGTTTTTGGAAAATTAATTAAGGTAGAGTGAAATCAATCGTTGAACGACCAAAAAACAGTAATCCTAATCGACCTGTCGTATTCTGGATATATTGGAAAATAGTAATAATTCGAAGAGAGGACATTTCTTAAACTTAAGTTTAGAAAGGCATTTCCAAGTTTTGCCGATGCGTAAAGGTTTAATCCATTATGTTGCCAACTTGTTCTTTTGTCGTATTCAATTGGATACTGAAAGAATGGTAGGACATACATCCCCTTGAATTTCGAAAAAATTTCAAACTCAATTCCAAGGTCGAGATAACTACTTCCACGTGAGAATCTGTAATTAATTCCACAAGCCGAAGCGAATATCGGCAACCATTCTTTGGTGTTGCCATTCGATGATGCAAAATTTATGTTAATTTTCGAAAATAAATTGCTTCCAAAAAGAAATGGGAAGTCCACCAAAAAATTTCCCCCAAAAAAGTTGATATTTTCTTTTCGAAGTTGTTTGGCACCAGTAAAATTTCCTGCGCTATCATATTGAAGGGTAAAAATTGAATAGTCATAGGTAAAACGAGTAAAAATCTCTCCAGTAAGTTTTATCTTGTACTTTTGAAACTTTGTTCCAAGAATTGCTAATACTCCATTTCTGAACAAATTATTTTTCTCACCATTTTTAAAAGAAAAATCTAAATATATTTCTGAACTACTGTCTGGCGCATATTGGAATTTAGTGCCCAAGATATAATTTCTATAGTCTTTAAAATTGTCAATTCTAATTCCAAAGTCGATTGAAAATTTGCTTGTTAGTTTAGCCTGCGAAAGTGCAAATAAAGATTGTTCAAAATTTTGGGTTTTTTCTGCAAACAAACTTTTGTCCAACCAACTCTTTTCGAATTCTGTTCCTATAGTTAGATTAAAAAGTTTATTGCTGTACATTAGTTTTGTATCGAAAGCGATTAGCTTCGAACTGCTATTATCGAAGTTGTTGCCACTTTTCAAAAAGAATTCGTCGAGTTCAATTTTATTTGAAGCAACAGAAAAAAGAACACCCCCGTTTAAAACAAAAGAGGTATCGGGTGAAAGGAAATATATGTAATTAATTGATAGGTCGTTTTGTCGAAGAGTATTATTCAATTTTTCAAAGTTTGGAACAGAAAAAGTATTATCGAAAAGAACAATAGACTTTTCTGCATTTAAACCACCATAAAAGCCATTGTTAAGAATAGTATACTGGTTTTGAAAGAGAATGTTAAATTTTAAGTTTGTGTTCCATCGTGCACCAAAAAGCAGATTCCAGCGATCTGCATTGGAATTAGTGAATCTGCCTGCGCTCCAGTATCTTTGGTAAAGCAGAAAAAAATTAACATTGGGTAGAATGTTCTGCGAAAGGACTGCACTTGAACCAAGATATTCGTATCCTGCTTGTCCAATCCAAATTTGAGTGTAAGGGTATTTTGTATTTAAAACTCTTGGTAAAAGGTTAAATAACAAACCATTAGAATTTTTTCCCAAAATTTCTGCTTTGCTTCCTTTTAAAATCTCGATTCCTTCGGAACCTAAAAGAGGAAAAAATTCGAACGAGGAAGTATGCAAAGGTAATTGCCGATGAATTGTTCCATTTTTGTAAAGAGTGGGAAGCTCAATTAGCCCATATTCAGCAACATATGGGGTGTTCCCAAGTGCTCCAAGAGTTAGAAAGTTAAATTCTGTATGTTTTTCTGCAACTTCGAATAGCGAAATAATGTCGCCATTAATAAATTTTTGTTTTGTTAAAATGTTATCTGTAGAACAAAATGAACCAAGTTTTTTTATTGGAATATTTAGGGTAACCGAATCAACACTACTCGGACTTGAGGAAATAGTGTCGGTTTGAGAGTTAGCAATAAAAAAATTTAATACAAAGAAGATGATAAGGAAAATGAATCTTCTGCACAATTCAAAACCTATCTCATAGAAAACGGTAATGTTTTCTAACGGGTTCAAGGACTCGCCAGGTGCACGAAAGCCCAGCAGGGAAAGTAGCAAAATCGCCAGGACCAATTTCGATTTTAAAGTCGGGGGTTTCGACAATCACTTTACCTTCGAGGAAGTAGCATTGCTCTGTTTGGTCGTAAAACCAGTCAAATGTCGAAATTTCTTTTTCCCATATAGGCCAGTTAGGTATTCCTCGCTTTTCGATTTCTTCTGGATTTAATTTTTCAAGTTTTATTTTTTCCATTTTTACAATGAATTATAAATTTTATAAATACAAGTATCTTGAATAAACTCTATTCCATTTTCTTCGGCAAGTTTTCGGGCTTCCTCGTTCACGATTCCTTCCTGAAGCCAAATTACTTTAATGTCGCCCCGTTTATTTTTTCTTTCTATTGCTTCTTTTGCAACGTCCAAGCAATATTCCGAAGGGCGGAAAACATTTAATATTTCAATTTCTTCTGCTACATCGTTAAGTTTGGTGTAAACTGGAATTCCTTCAACTTCAAATTTTTGTGGATTTATGCCAACGACTTCATAGCCGCGATTTTTCAAAAAAACAGGTATCGAATGGGCGAGTTTTTCTGGATTTTTTGAAAATCCATAAACTGCAATTGTTTTGTATTGTTTAAGAATTTGCTTAGCTCTATTATTGTTCATTGTTCCTCATTGTTTTTTTTGACAAAAAATCTACAAAAACATTAATACCTTTTGAAATTCCGCTTATAACACGCGAAGTAGTTTGCAAAGGTGTGGCAACTCGCTGATAAACATAATCTGAAAGTTCTTTGAAAGGTTTGTAAATACTTTCAATTGCTTCGACTTTTTCGTTGAGGTTCTCAAAAGATTTTCTTATTTGAATTGAAGTAGAATCAAGATTTCCCAAGGTTTGTTCCAATTTATTTTTCAGCGAGTCGATGTTTTTTGAAATATCTGTCAGACTTTCTTGAATCGAGCGCGAAAGTTGAAATATTTGTTCTGTAGTGGATTTGAACAGTCTATTTAAGGAATTAAAATAAAAAATTAGATAAAATACTAAAATTGTTAAAGAAATTAATAAAACGATAGCCGCCGATTTCAAAATAATCTCGAGTTCCATTTCGAGTCCTGTAAATATTAGTTTATTGTTTGATTTCAGACTTAAAAGCCTCGGCTCCAGCCTTTGCAGCTTCTTTAATTTGCTCAATTTTGGATTGAACATTTTCCTGAACGGATTTTGCCTTCATTTTTGCTTCTTCGATGACTCTTTCAGCATTTTCCAGAATTTTCTGAGCCTGGGCTTTAGCCGATTCAATTATTGTTTGGGCGCGCTGTTTGCCCTCGTTTACTGTTTCCCATACTTGTTCATCAACTTTTTGCTGGACGTCGGTAAAATAGTTCGAAGCCTTTTGGTAAAGGTCGCTTGTTTTCGCGGCAATATCTTGTCGAAGTTCACGCCCGCTTTTTGGTGCAAAAAGCAACGCAACAACTGCTCCAACTGTTCCGCCAAGAATCGACCCCAGTAAAAAACCTTTCAAATATTCCTTTCCATTTTCTGCCATCTTTATCTCCTTAATTTATTCAACTTTCTTCATAAGTTATTTTCTTGTTTTGTGCTTCCAGAATTAGTTCAATGATTTCTCGAACTGCTCCGTTTCCACCATTGTATGCACTTATATAGTCGACTTTATCTTTAACATATTTTATTGCGTCATCTGGACATGCAGAAAAACCTGCAGACTGCAAAGCCTGTATGTCGTTGATATCGTCGCCTATAAAAGCAACTTCATCGAGTGTTAACCCAATTTCATCGCATAAAGAAATTAAATCTTTTAATTTATTTTTTGAACCTAAAATCACATGTTCAATTTTCAACTTCATTGCACGCGCAGTCACAATTTGTGAAGTTTCGGTAGTTATGATTCCTGTTGCAATTCCATTTTGGTGGAGCAATTCGATTCCCATTCCGTCGCGTATTGAAAATGATTTTAATTCCTCTCCATTTTTGGAATAATAAACTTTCCCGTCGGTCAATGTTCCATCAACATCCATTACTACCAGTCGGATTTTTTGTAATTTTTCATTTAATTTACTTTCCATAATTTGCTTTTTTTAAAAACACTAAATTATTAAACTATTACGAGGTGTTTATGAAGTATTTTCTTTCTTTTGTTCTTTTCGCTTGCTTTGTTTCTTATTCTTTTTCACAAGATGTGAAACCCAGTTCCACATCCTTGACAATTTACCAGATGGATTATTGTATTGTTCGGCAAAAACTCGAATTCAATTTATTCGACCAAGTTGCTAAAATTAATTTCGATAAATTTCCAACCAAACTTGTCGAGAATTCTGTTTTTTTGAACTTCGAAGGTGAAGTACTTGAAGAATCATTTTCTTTTAAAATGCTCGATTTTATGTCTGCTTTGAAAGAAGCAATTGGTAAAAATATTACTTTAGTGAATCCTCAAAATATAAGTTACAAAGGGAAACTTGCTTATGTTGAAGATGAAGAAATTATTTTAAATCTCGACGATGGTAGTTCACTTTTTGTGAAAGACATCGAAGGATACAGCATTTTAATAGACAACTATGCATTAAATTTTTCTACTAAACCAGTTATCCAATGGTTCTTAAAGCCGAAAAAATCGGGTTTGCAATCGGCAAATTTGGTTTTCCATACTCGTGGACTTTCCTGGAATACTAAATATTTTATTTACCTTGACGATATAAATTCAAAACTTTCTATTTCTGCTTGGGTTATGTTGCAAAACAACTCTGGAATCGATTTTAAGGATGCAAAAGTAACAATTCTCGAAGGTGATGTTAACATTCAAAACTATTATGTACCAGATTTTAAGCGAGCAGAAGCTCTTTCTTCTGCGATGGTAAAACAAGATGTTTCCGAACAACCTGTTTTTGAATATTACAAATACGACTTTCCGCAAAATATTACTTTGAACAATGGAGAATCGAAACTGCTGAAAATTTTTTCTACCAACGATGTTGCTTACAAAAAGACATATAAATATTCGATAAACTCATGGCTACCAGTTTTTTCGAAGGATAACCCAAATATTTTCATAACATTTGCAAATAAAAAGAATAATAATCTCGGGTTCTTGTTGCCAAAAGGACAAGCAGATTTTTATTTCATAGGTAAAAACGAATTGGAATTTGTGGGTCAGAATACGATTGGTACTTCATTGGAAGATGAAGACGTTTCTACTTTTGTTGGTAAAGCAAATGACATCGTGGTCGAGGTGATTGCAAATGAAGTCACTACCATTTCGGAAAACCTAAAACGGGTAAGGATTGAATTGAACTTGAAGAACTTCAAAAAAACTGAGGCAATATGCGAAGTTGAATACTTCGAAGGTTCCCCCTTCGATTTTATAGACTCAAATGTTAAACCTAAAGAAAAGAAACCACAGCGCCTGCTTTTTGAAATTCCGCTGAAGCCGCAGTCTTCCTTTAATTTCAGTTTTGTTGTAAATTTAAAAAGGTAGAAATCATATATGTTTGGAAGACATTATTCAAAAAGTGAGGAAGAAACTCAACAACTTGCCTTGGGATTTGCAAAAATTCTTCACCCAGGGGATATTGTTGGATTCATTGGGCTTTTAGGTTCTGGGAAAACACTTTTTATTCGAGCTATTTGTAATTACTTCGACGTTAAAGAGATAGTTACCAGCCCAACTTTTACAATAATGAATCAGTATATTGGACTAATGGATAGTCAGGAGGTCAATATTATTCATATAGACCTTTACCGTATCAAAAGCGAAGCAGAATTGAACGAGTTGGGTTTTTTTGAACTTCTCGATACTCCCAATTCTATTTTTCTTATCGAATGGGCTGAAAAAGTAGTTAATCATTTGTCTATGCCATATTACCTTGTGGAATTCGAAAGTGTGGAACAAAACGAAACACACAGAATCATTAACATTCGAAAATGTGAGAAAAGATAACATTCGCACAAAATATGATTCATAAATCCCAAGTTTAAAAGCCGAAAGGGGTAGAAAGGATTAGCGAAAATCCCCAACGATTATCGAAATGTTTGCTTGTGTTGTAGCGAATTTCGAAGCCCCAGTATGCCAAATTACTTATGAAAACCGGTATCCGCGATAATCCAAATCCAAATTCTGAATAAAGTCTTTCCGTTTGTTTATACAAGTTTTCTTTCTTTGGATAATTTTCAAAGGAACCTACAGAACCAGATAGAAGCAGCGAAATTCCGCGCTTATGAATAAGTGGTAGTCTGATTGCTCTCCACCATAAATCAGAAAAGTCGCATTGGAAATGCAATGCATAAAATCTATCACCGCCGAATGTTCCCGTAGGTGCTGTATAGAAGTTGCCCAAACCAAAGAAGTTTGGCATTCGAAAACTATTTTGAATTGGCGTTTGCAAAGTTGAATAACCTCCTTCGAGTAATAAAGAAAGTGCCATTGGTTCATAACCAGTGAATAATATGGGAACTTTTATCAAAAAAGATGGATAAAATATTCCGAACGGCTGTTTGTTATTTTTTGTACCTGCAATAACTTGAAAATTGAATCTATATTTAATTCTATTTTCATTTACAGAGAAGCCAAAGCCTGGAGGCAAATTGCCGAATGAAGTTTCGAGTGAGAAAAGGTTGTATTCACCTTCATCAATCGAAGGATTTATCCGCCAATCTGTTTTAGAGAATAAACTTTTTGTATTTATTTTAGATAATGAACTTTGTTCGGAATGTTCAAAGTAGGTTCGAAGATTAAAAAAGGCGCTAAATCTATTTTCCCATAAACTATATTCAAATCGGTAGCCTTTACGAAAGTAATAATCATAATAATCCCAGTGAAAGAAATAAGCGAAAATGCTGTTTAAAAAGGTTGGCATTTTTTTGTCCAATGTCGATGGCGAAATATCCGAAAAAATAGATAACATTAGTTTAGATTGAGAGTTTAGAGAGTAATTAAAATCTGTAGAAAAATAAAATTTTTTCTTTCCAAATGAATAAAAGGGATTAAACTCAATTGAAAAATTTCGGAATTTTAGAAAAGGAGATAACCCAAGACTATATCCAGTTACTCTGTTGAAACCAGTTCCAATATTTTCAGATAAAATGTTTATACCCCAGTTGAAATTCCTTTTTATTTTATTTTGAATTGTATCGACTTGTTTGGATAGAGAATCAATCTTTCTATAAACCGAAAGTTCGTAGTCGGAGGTTTCGACAAGTGAATTTTGAGTCCAAAATTCTTCTTTGGTGGAATCTGCTTTTGGGCTTACCGCAATTTTTTCTCGTTCAACCTTGTAGAGAACGCTATCGGGAAGTGGCTGGTTAATTATTGCATTCGAAACAATACTGACAGCACGAAAGTTAAAAGTTAAATCGAGAATTCCTTTTACAATTTGAATATTTATTTTTCCTTTAACTTCCAAAAATGAAGGTTGCCAAATGCTATCGTTCATTGCAGTAAACTTTTGAGAATATTTTAGACTATCCAGAAAATCTATTGAAGATTTTTGGCTAGGGACTAAATCGAGTTCCAAAAGATTATAGTTTTTTTCGAGAATTTTGATGACTCCTTCGAAAAGCGGGAATAGGTTTGTTTTGGGTTTTATACGAATAGTATATACAAATAAATCTCCAAAAAGTTCCTTACCAAGTAACTCATATTGATAATAATCGAAGCAGTTTTGAGCAAGAGGTGCAACAAATTCAGTCGAAAAGATTTGGACTTTTTCTTCGTAGAAACTTAAGAATTCTTTGAAAACAAGAATATTTGCTTCTTTTGGGAAATTTGCAGTTTGCCTTCGTTCGGTGATTTCTGAATATTTGATGTTTTTTTCGTAATCGATGAAAACATTTGAAAAAGTTTCTGCAATTATCTCTCGAAAAAATTGTGCTAAAAGGCTGTCGCGTTTCCTTTCTTTTTCACTTGTAGTGATAATTTTAGCACCGATTGAACTACCATTAAAATTTGTTTCAATATCATCGAAAATCCCGCCAATTTGGAGATATAATTTCGAGTAAACCTTTGCCTGCAATGTTCTTAGTTTTTTTAGGTTTTCTTGTTTTTTTTCTAAGGCTCTTTTAATAATATCATTTACTTCAATATTGCCAATTGCTTCAACTTCTCCAATCTTGATAGGAGAAGGAGTTAAGAAAATTTTAAGAGTGTCTAAATAGTTGTTATCCAATTCCATTGTGTATGGTTTATAACCAATTGAACGAAATTGAATTTTGTTTCCAGGCGAAACATTTGTTAAACGGAAAAAACCTGTGGAGGAAGAATAAGTTCCTTGATTTGTATTTGCAACTGTTACCCTAACTCCAGGAATTGGCTTGTGTGTTTCTTTGTCGTAAACTTTACCCACAATTGTGGTTACCTGTGAATATGTTTGTACAGATAGAAAAATAATTAATCCACTGAAAAAATGTCTTAATACTCTACTTAACATTTTAGTATGTTATTGGGAGAAACAAAATTATTAAAATTAATGAATGTAGAGGACAAATTTTATTAGTTTATCAAATCTTCACTATTTGGAGAAAAGTAATTGGAATTAGGATTTGGTTCAAAAATTAAGCCTGCAATAAATTTTTTTACTTGTTGAGCATTGATGTTCTTTAATCCCATTAACATAGCGCGATCAATGAAAGTCTCCATTATTTCATAAGACAAGATACCAAGATTGTATAATTGGTTAAGTTCCTGCCAACCGTCAGGGGTGAATAGATGTTTTTCAGCCTCGTGTAGATAGCGAAAGGACTTGTTGCTGGAATTTAAATTTTGGTATAATGTTGACTTGCCATTTTCAAGATTTTCGACAATCCAACTTAAGGCAAGGGAAATTTCAGTTCGTGAATAACCTTTATTCAAAAGTGTAATTACATCGATTTCTTCGATTTGCTTTTTCTTGGAAAGTTCCGTTGCGATATAAACTAAAATTTCAATGATTCTTTCCATATTTATCTATTACCTATTTGCTTCAAGAAAAAATCTTCCATTTTTGTCATTTTGTTTTTTTCTTCAAGTTTGCTATCGGTAAAACCAAATATATGAAGAATTCCGTGAATAGCAAGCCGAAGTATTTCGTTCTTGAATGTAACTTGATATTCCTTTGCTTGACGTTGAGCCTGTTGAAGGCAAATGTAAACTTCTCCAATAATTTCGTCTTTGCTCTCGCTCAAATTGAAACTGATTACATCAGTAATATAATTATGGCAAAGATATTGTTTATTCATTTCCAATATTTGTTCATCGTCTACCAAAATGAGGTTTATTGTGGCACTTGTTACCTTGAAATGATTTAATACATTCGAGATGGCATTATACAATGCCTTTCGTGGAACGCCCCTAAAAGTAGTATCGTTAATAATTTCTATTTGGAATTTTCCCATCAATATTGTCCATAATAGAAAAATTAGAGTAACAAACTTAATGCCAGAAAAGGAAGGAATGAAGGAGAAAAATTAAGAAATAGTATCTTCGAACAAGGCAAGTTGCAATGCGGAAAGCAAAAGAGCGCTGTTCAATTCTGATAAATTGTATTTAATAATTTCTCGATTAATATTTGAATAAAGTGAGCAAGTGCAGTTTTTTCCAATAATCAAACAATTTAATTTAGATTCATCTTGATGGATAAAAGCAATTTCGTTTGGTTCAACGAAAATCATTTTCGAAAAATTATGAAGTTCGAAATAACCAAAATTGGTTTGGACAGATACAAGATTGATGTTAGTATTATTTAAAGTGACGTTTTGGTAAATTGTTAAAAAAAGGAAGTTTTTGGTTTCGGGATTAAACAACTTCCAACACCAAGAATTTTCGCCGACTTCTGCTTGGGTTTCAAGGAAATTTGTAATAGAATCTATTGTTTTTTCTGTAATCAAATCCATTTTGAACCTTTAAGCAATGGAAGGGGGAAAAATCCCCCTTCGATTAAAAATGCTTAATCCATTGATTCAATCATTTCTGCAATAATAATGTTAATTCCGTTGACGACTTTTTTCTTACCTATAATTCCGACGAATTTATTATTTGCATATTTGGCGAGTTTTTTACCTGCAAAGGAACCATCTTCGTTGAAAACAAAATAGATTTTAGCCTTTTTACCTTCACCGGAAAGAAGGACAATTGGTTTTCCTTCTTCGGCTTCCTTTGTTGCTTCGTCTTTCGACACAATTCCTTTTCCATCGATAACAAACTTGGCGAGGCTTATTACTCGACCTGTTAATGGTTTCCCAGCCTTCTTAACAGCATCTTTTTTTAGTTCTCCTTTTGTTTCGGCTTGCGATTCTTTCTTATTTTGGACTTTTGCGGGTTCCGCCTTTTTGGGAGTTACTTTCTTTTGTGCTGCTTCTTGAGAATATGCAAATGTTAAACCAAAAATCAAGAAAGAAATAATTAATGCAAAGAATCCTTTTTTCATTTTTCCCTCCTTATTAATTTATTGGTTTGGCATATGGAACACCAGGCTTCTTTTGGTAAGAGATAACGCATTCAATGTAGCGATTATCGGGAGTGCCTTGTAACAATCCATTTGGTCCACCTTTAATTAAAACTTTAGCATAATTCCAATCTGTTGCGGTTTGGGCTTTGGTACGAACAATTATGACGATTCCATTTTTTAAATCAGGGTCAGAAAGGTCTATGTAGTAGTTTGTTGAAAAGTTTCTTGCGTTTAATGCTTGACTATCGAAAACATTATCCAAAGTGTTTGTTAAGAAAATATCTTCGCTAATTTCTGTCGTCCAACTTGGGGAAGTGGGGAAATTATAAAGATTATTATTTGCAATGTAGTTTGCCGAGTAAAGGCTAATCTCACCAGATTTAGTGTAAAGTCCGAGGTTCCAAAATTCACCACTTGCGACTTTTAGAGTTCTGGGTTTGCCGTTTGTTGGGTCATAAAGTTGTAAACCACTACCGAAAGAAGATGCAGTCTCGTAAACTCGAATTGGTTCGTCGTTGATGTTTGTTGTAAAGCGGAAAGCAGGAGACCATTGAATTTTTGCACTGCTTACACTTTCTTTATCTTCGGTGTTTCGTGCTCGAAGTTCAAATGTGTAGATTGTCCCATCGGTCAAACCAGTGACATCGATTGTTTGTGTTCCTTTGGAAATTACTTTTGGACTGAAAGCACCAGGGGAGATATACAGCACGTAGTCTTTGAAATAGGTTTTGCTTTCATCGGGTGAGAGTTTCCAGCGGAGTCTTACAGTTGCTGAATCAATTGATGTTGCTTTCATACTATCTGGTCCAGTAACTGTTGGAGTTGTTTCGGTTGTTGTTGATTCTTCGCAAGAGGTGAAAAAAAGTAAAGAAAAAGAAAATGCTACAAGCGCCATCAAAATTTTAATTTTCATAAAAACCTCAAAAAAAGTTGTACATACAGGAGAAAATTAAAAAAAAAAAACGAGATATAAAAGAAAATATTTGAAAATCAAATCTCGCACGATAAAGCTAATTGATAGGCGAGTTCTTCTGTCAGTTTTTTTCTATCGAATTGAAGAACAAACTTTTGGGAAGGAATTGGCAAGGTATCCTTTTTCCATAAATCGTAGAAGGTATTCAATGCTCTTGTTATTCCTTCGACATCACGTGGATTCGTTGCTATTGCCGATTTTGATTCCAGTGCAAGATTTTTCATATAACCATCAGGGGCACAAATTAATATTGGTTTCATCGCTCCAAAATATTCGAAAAGTTTACCTGGCGAACGAACATTGTCTTCGAATGTTAACCAAAGTACGTTCGAAAGTTTCAACAAACGAATTACTTCGTTATGAGGTTGATAGCCAAAAAGTTTGACATTTTCCTCTAAATCGTATCTTTTGATAAGTTGTTTGTGAGATTTTCTCATGATACCAACAAACCATGCTTCTTTTGGAATGCCGTCATTTCTTGATTGCACAAAGTTTGAAAATGCCTTTAAAAAGTATTTCGGTGTTCGATTGTCTTGGAACAACCCTGAATGGGTAATAACAAATTTTCCAGGAATTGGTTTGACATCTTTGTAGTTCGAAAAATCGCTTAAATCGAATCCGTGGGGAATGATAATTACTTCGTCGCTTTTCAAAAACGTATATTGTGTTAAAAGTAAATCCTTTGTACCACGAAAAGTGACAATAATCCTGCTCGCTTTTTTTAGAATTTTTTCTTCCAGTCTTCTTACGTAATTTTTATGAAAAAAAGTTGGATAAAAATGGAATGGATTGTCGACCCAAATATCCCTGTAATCCACAACGAATGGAATACTTGTTGCTTTGGCTCTTTCCGAAGCAACAAGAAAATCGGTAAAAGGTGGGGCAGTGGCGAATATTACATCGACTTTGTTTTCGGACAAAATTTTTATTCCAAGTTTAATTGCTTTTTTCTTCCAAAAGATTTTTGTGTCCGGCTGGAGGAAAAAGCTTGCAAGGAAGCGACCAAGATTTTGTATTCTGAAACTTGGTGGAAACGACCTTTGTTTCCTTTGTCCCTCGGTGAATTCACCAGTTCTAAATATTTTAACTTCGGAATTTTCTAATTCTTTAATCAATTCGTCGTCGAAGGCATAATAAGATTTTGGGGCAGTAGTTAAAACAATTGGATTCCAATTGAACTCTGGTAAATACTTAACAAATTTTAAAGTGCGTTGAACCCCGCTTAAACCCATCGGTGGAAAATAATAGGATATAACTAGAACATTTTTCTTGTCCATTATCTAAAAGGAGCTATTATTAAACAGAGTTTAAACAACAATAAGTTCCTCGGGAGCTTTTGTTAAATGTTTTGCATTATCTTTTGCCACATAAACATCATCTTCGATTCGTAATCCATACTTTTTAGGAATGTAAACGCCGGGCTCGATAGCAAGTACACAGCTTTCGGGAATAATTTCGTTTTCTTTGCGGAACGTAATCAAGGGCATTTCGTGGGGCATAATACCTATCCCGTGCCCTAATGAATGTTGAAAGTAATCTCCGTAGCCAGCTTTCGCAATGAGTGAGCGAGCTGCTTGGTCGACAAGTTTACCATTTACAAATGGTCTAATTTTTTCTATTGCACTTTCTTTAGCCTTTATTAACAAATCATATATTGCTCTTTGTTCCTTAGTTGATTTTCCAACTGCAAAAACTCTTGTTATATCACTGCAAAATCCATTAACAATGCAACCAAAATCAACTGTAACAACCTCGCCATTTTTAATTTGTTTGTTGGAAGGACTTCCGTGTGGCATCGAACTTCTTTTTCCGCTAACGACAATAGTCGAAAAAGGTTCTCCCTCGGAACCTAACTTACGAGCTTGATAAACAATTTCGGCGGCGAGTTCTTTTTCTGTCATTCCTGGTTTGAAGTTTTTGATTACAAGCGAGAAAACCTCCTCGCTCATTGAACATGCTTTTTTGATATATTCAAGTTCTTCGGGTGATTTTGGCATTGTGTATGGTTCAACAATGCTTTCACCAGGTTTGAATTTAACGGGTCTGATAATGTTTCTTATGTTTATTACTTCTTGATAATTTAATTTTTCAGCCTCAAAAGCCAGAGATGAAATGTTCTTTAAAAGTTTCTTCCCGATTAAATAATTCCAAACGTCGCGTGTGATATGAATTTTAAGATTTGGAAGTGGATAAAGTTCCGTTTGAACTTGTTCTTCGTAACGGTCATCGGTAAAAAACCAAATTTCGTCTAGAAAAATAATCATTGCTGCAGATGAACCAGAAAAGTTGGTTAGATAACGAATATTTGGAAGATAATTTACAAATAACCCGTCGGCTTTTAGTTCTTCGATTCGGAAACGAATTTGTGTCAGTCTTTGAATGATTTTTTCTGGGACAACTTTTGTTGATTCGTTTGAGTTAGTAGTAGATGATTTTGCCATATTTTATCCTTAAAAAACTATTTAACAAAATAATTCGGCGATTCTTTTGTAATGCTAACATCGTGGGGATGCGATTCGCGTAAGCCTGCTGTTGTTATTCGAACAAATTTCCCATATGTCTGTAATTCTTCGATATTTTTGCAACCGCAGTACCCCATAGCAGCTCGCAAACCGCCAACGATTTGGAAAATCGTATCTGCTACATTCCCTTTGTATGGTACTCTACCTTCGATACCTTCGGGTACAAGTTTGGTAATTTCCTCTTCAACATCTTGGAAATATCTATCTGCAGAGCCTTTTTTCATTGCTTCCAACGACCCCATACCACGATAAATTTTGTATGCTCGCCCTTCGTAAAGGATTTTATCACCGGGGCTTTCCTCGTGACCAGCCAATAGATTTCCAACCATTACGGAATCGGCTCCAGCCGCGATTGCTTTTGCTATGTCGCCTGTTTGTTTTATTCCTCCATCAGCAATGATTGGAATACCAACTTTTCGGGTAACCTTCGTAACATTAATAATCGCAGTTAGTTGTGGTATGCCTATTCCAGCAATAACTCGTGTTGTGCAAATAGAACCAGGACCGATTCCAACTTTTAGTCCATCAACACCAGTTCGAACCAAATCCTCGGCGGCTTCAGTTGTTGCAATATTACCAGCAATTAATTGAATTTCAGGGTATTTCGATTTGATTTTTTTAATCATTTCAATTACTCCGCGTGAATGTGCATGGGCTGTATCGATAAAAATTGCATCAGCCCCAACTTTTTTTAATTCTTCAATTCTTTCTAATGTATCGGAACCTACTCCAACTGCAGCACCAACTCGAAGTCGTCCCAGTTCATCTTTGCATGCATTTGGGTGCAACTTTTTCTTTTGTATATCTTTGACTGTAATAAGACCTCTTAAAACAAAATTTTCGTCGACAACTGGTAATTTTTCTATCTTATGTGCTTGTAAAATTGCTTCAGCTTCTTCAAGCTTTGTTCCAACTGATGCTGTAATAAGATTGTCTTTCGTCATAATATCTTCGATTAACGTATCCAGTGCTGGGTTGAATCGCAAATCTCTATTTGTTACAATGCCAATTAATTTGTTGTTGCCATCTACAATCGGAATACCTGAAATGTGAAATTTAGCCATCAATTCCAAAGCCTCGCGAATTGTATTTTTTGGTCCAAGGGTTATTGGATTCATTATCATTCCACTTTCGGAACGCTTAACTCTATCAACCTGGTCTACTTGTTCTTCGATCGACATATTTTTGTGAATAACACCAAGTCCACCTTCTCGGGCAATTGCAATTGCCATAGGTGCTTCGGTTACAGTGTCCATTGCTGCGCTAAGTATCGGAATGTTCAACTGTATTTTATTGGTGAGTCTGGTTTGCAAATCCACTTCTCTGGGTAGGACTTCGGAGTATCGAGGTATCAATAAAACATCGTCGTATGTTAAAGCTTCGCCAACAATTTTCTCATCTTCAATCATTATCTACCTCTTTTACAAAAAATTTTTTGCAAAATTAAGAAAAAACCAGTAGATAGTTGTTATCTACCATTTTACTTAATTTTGAAATAATATGAGTATTCAAAGAATTATACAATGATGGTGAATGGCTTAACCACCTTTCTTTAAATTACTTATTTATAATTCGATTATTTTAATTACAAAATGATTTTACCCTTTTCAGAACGAATCAAAATGGGCTGAAACTTCAATCTTTTAAAATTATTAATGATTATTCTTCTTTTTCTAATTCAAGAAAAATAAGTTTGGCTTTAACACTTTTTAAAAGATTGAGCTTCCTTGCCAATTCTTCGTGTTTTTCTCGATCGCCAACTAATTCGCAAATAATTAATCCTTCCTCCGAGCAATTTTCAAGAACTCCATCGTGAATACCCAAGCGAGTTGTAATCATACATCCCCAACTTGTCAGTAATTTTTGGACGTTGACAGCTGCTTGGTTTCTTTTACCAATTAAAATCACAAGAATGGATTTTCCCATTGTCATTTCGTTTATATTAACAATTCATTGGAAAGTTCCAAGACAACTGGACAATGGTCCGAACCATATTCCATTGGTAGCATATAGCATTTTTCAACAAACGGAACAAGTTCTTTAGCGACAAAATGGTAATCAACGCGCCAGCCAACGTTGTTTTCGCGCGCTCTCCCTCGTTGGCTCCACCAGGAATAGTGTCCACCTTCTTTTGTGAAAAGTCGAAAAGCGTCGACGAACCCCATTTCTATAAGTTCGTCGAGCTTTGCTCTTTCGATTGGCAAAAATCCCGAAACGTTTTCGTTTTCTTTAGGTCTTGCTAAATCAATTTCGGTATGTGCAGTGTTATAATCACCAGAAACAACGATATTTTTTGTTTTCTTTTTCAATTTCTTTAAATGTTCAAAAACTGCATCATAAAATCTCATTTTGAAGTTAAGTCGTTCGTGGTCTGTGTATCCTTTGGGAAAGTAAATGTTGAGCAGAAAAAATTTATCAAAATCTAATTGAATAAATCGCCCTTCTTGGTCGAATTCTTCAATTCCGAGTTCGAAAGATACATCCTTGGTTTGAACTTTGGTAAAAACTGCAACACCGCTATATCCCTTTTTTATCTTACACGTATTGTAAAAGGGAATGTAACCTTCGGGAACTCGAAGTTCTTTGGCAATCTGTTCAATATCTGCTTTGATTTCTTGTAAACATATGATATCTGGGTTGATTCTGAAAATAAAATCGAAAAGTTTATTTTCGCGGGTAACTTTATCGAACCGCCGCGATGGATTTTGTCCAACAATTGAACGATAGCCGTTGATGTTCCAGGTTATGATTTTCATTTTCAAGTGTATTAAAGCAAAAACAAATTTAATCAATTGTTCCATATGAAACAAAAAAGGCTGTCCAAAATTGGACAGCCTTGATTTTAGGTAAGTAAGTATTAATACTCGTCGTAACCACGAGGCATTGGTGGAGTTTCCTTCTTTTCGGGTTTTTCGACGATTGTGCACTCTGTTGTTAACAACAAACCAGCAACCGAAGCTGCATTTTCAAGAGCAACGCGAGCAACTTTGGTGGGGTCGATAACTCCACTTTCGAGCAAGTCTTCGAATTGTTCGGTTTGAGCATTGAAACCGAACGAACCGTTGCCTTCTTTAATCTTATTAACTATTACGGATGGTTCAAGTCCAGCATTAGCGACAATTTGTCGTGCGGGTTCTTCAAGGGCTCTTCGGACAATTTCGATTCCAATTTTTTGGTCTTCATTTTCAGGTTTCAAATTGTCGAGTGCATGTAAGCATCGCAAATAAGCAACGCCACCGCCAGGAACAATTCCTTCCTCGACAGCAGCTCGAGTTGCGTGCAAAGCATCTTCAACACGGGCTTTCTTTTCTTTCATTTCGACTTCGGTAGCAGCACCGATTTTCAAAACTGCAACACCACCACTGAGTTTTGCAAGTCGTTCTTGAAGTTTCTCGCGGTCGTATTCGCTTGTTGTCTTTTCAATCTGGATTTTGATTTCATTAATTCGCTTTTTGATTTCTTCGGGTTTTCCGCTTCCTTCGACTATAGTTGTGTTGTCCTTATCGACGACAACTTTCTTTGCGGTACCAAGGTATGCAAGTGTTGCATTTTCGAGCTTAAACCCTTTTTCTTCGCTAATAACGGTACCATTAGTTAGAATTGCAATGTCTTCGAGCATTGCTTTTCGTCTGTCGCCAAAGCCCGGAGCTTTAACGGCACAAACTTTCAAAGTACCACGCAATTTGTTAACAACCAAGGTTGCAAGTGCTTCGCCTTCAACATCTTCAGCAATTATCAATAAAGAACGACCCGATTGGGAAATTTTCTCAAGAATAGGAAGTATGTCCTTTACTGCAGAAATCTTTTTGTCGTGGATTAAAATGTATGGGTTTTCGAGCACAGCCTCCATAGTTTCGGCATCCGTAACAAAGTATGGGGAAAGATAACCTCGGTCGAATTGCATACCTTCGACAACTTCCATCGAGGTTTCTGTTCCTTTGGCTTCTTCGACTGTAATTACACCGTCTTTACCAACTTTTTCCATTGCATCGGCAATAAGTTCGCCGATTGCTTTATCATTGTTTGCTGAAATTGCTCCAACATTAGCAATTTGTTTTTTCCCTTCTACTTCCTTGCTGATATTTTTCAATTCCTTTGTTATAGCTTCAACAGCCATATCAATTCCGCGCTTCAAATCCATTGGGTTTGCACCAGCAGTGACATTTTTCAACCCTTCGGAGAAGATTGCTTGGGCAAGAACTGTTGCGGTAGTTGTTCCATCGCCTGCCACATCGCTTGTTTTGGATGCAACTTCTCGGACCATCTGAGCGCCCATATTTTCAATTGGGTCTTCAAGTTCGATTTCTTTGGCAACAGTTACACCGTCCTTTGTAACTGTTGGGGCTCCAAACTTTTTATCGATAATAACATTACGACCTTTTGGACCAAGGGTAACTTTTACTGCATTGGTTAGTTGGTCGACTCCTCGCTTTAAAGCATTTCTTGCTTCAAAATCAAATGTGATTATTTTTGCTGCCATACTGAACCTCCTTTGATTTGTTTAACATACTTGATTATTTAATGATAGCAAAAATGTCGGTTTCTCTCATAATTAGATATTGCTCGCCGTTGATTTCTACTTCTGTTCCAGAGTACTTTCCGTAAAGAACTTTATCGCCAACTTTAACTGTTAATGGAATTACTTTGCCATCGTCGGTCATTTTGCCAGGACCAACAGCGACGACTTCGCCTTGCATTGGCTTTTCTTTTGCAGTGTCGGGGATAATTATCCCGCCTTTGGTTACTTCTTCAGGTTGGGATGGTTTAATTATTACTCTGTCGTGCAATGGTGATAGGTTCATCTTGTACCTCCTTATTTGTTCAACATTTCGTTACAAACTATTAGCACTCGTTTGAACCGAGTGCTAATAGTATAACGAGAAAACTTTATGAATATTGTATAATAAATTTAAAAAAATTTTTCTTTTAATTTTTTTTCGACTATGGGAGGAACAAAATCGCTAATATCAGCATTGTATTGTGCTAATTCTCGAATGATAGATGAATTTAGGTAGGTATATTTTTCGTTTGGCATTAAAAAAATAGTTGTTATTTCTGGACATAATTTTCTATTCATCAGAGCAATTTGAAATTCATATTCGAAGTCTGAAACTGCTCTTATTCCTCTAATAATAGCACTTGCGGAAACATTCCGAGCAAATTCAACTGTGAGCCTTTCCGTTACCATTACATCGACATTTGGTAAATGTTTAAGCGATTCTTTAATTAATTCTAAACGCTCTTCTTCTGAAAACAATGTTTGCTTTCTTGGATTTTTTGCAATTACAACGATTATTCGGTCGAATATTTTTAAGCCTCGCTCGATAACATCGATATGTCCATTCGTTATTGGGTCAAAGGTTCCGGGGTATATTGCAATTTTCTCCACTATTTTTCCCCAGCAAATTTGTAACCTATATTTTCTAATGCGAATTTAATTTCTTCCGGTTTATGTTCTCCTTTTACAATAGCAATCCCATCGTTAAGAAAGACTTTTACTTCGCTAACTCCTGGAACTCCTTTGATTGCTCGCTCGACATTCATTACGCAATGATTGCAGGTCATTCCTTCGATTTTGTAAGTTTTTGCTGTGGTTTCCATTGTATTCTCCTTATGTTTTATAAAATATTTTCTACAGACTGAACTTACAATTAAAATTAAAAAAATAGTTGCAAAGATGTAGTCCAGAGTTGTGAAATTATTGCTATGAAGATGCAAGTGGGACATTTGGGTATGGGGGTTAACACTTGTCACTTCAAATATCCAATTAAGTAAATAACCAAAAATAATCGAGGTAGATGCTACAGTTAAAACATACAATATGAGGAGTTTGTTCCCGAGAACTTTCCTTAAAATATTTAATGAAGCAGCGTTTGTTACAGGTCCAGCAACTAAAAAGACATAGGCAACTCCAGGGGAAAGTCCCTTCATCATTAAACTTAGTGCGATTGGGATTGAACCCGTGGCGCAAACATACATTGGAATTGCAAATACAATAACAGATAGCATTGCTAAAAGTTCGTTCCCTTTGAATAATGAGGAGAAGTCATCGGGAACAAAATATGAAATTGCTCCTGCAATTAACAACCCAAAAAGGAATTGATTGGAAATGTCGTCGATAAATTCAATAAAAGCATAGCGAAGGGATTTCTTTAATCTAATCGAAATGGTGTTATTAACTGGGTTATTTATTTCAATACTTTCGAAATTAAATTCATCCTTGGAATTGTCTCTTTCGTCGAGATGGTTTTTCGAATACCACATTGTAACAATACCACCAAAGATACCCATTGCGAAAGCTGCAATTGGGCGAAATATTGCGAAAATAGGACCCAGCAAGCCATAGGTTGCAATTATACTATCAATACCAGTTTGTGGGGTTGAAATAAGAAAGGAAACAACCGAAGGTTTCGATGCTCCACTTTTTTTCAAGTATACACTTGTTGGGATAACCCCACATGAACACAATGGCAAAGGGACACCAAAAATAGCAGTTTTAACTATAGAGGCTATATTATTTTTATTTACCTGACGCGAAATGAAGTCTTTTTTTACAAAGAAATCCAAGATTGCAACAAATGAAATACCTAACAGAAGATAAGGCGACATTTCGACAAAAACAAACCATACTTCAGCGAGAAAATCGAACATTTCTTAATTTTAACAAAAAATTAATTTTAAAAGGCGAAAAATCTATGGTTTTATTTTGATTTATATGTAAAAACAAGAATATGGGAGATTAGTTTTTAAATAGATTTTAACTCCAAAACTTCAGACGTTTTTTCCTGACTTGAAAGAACTTCTTCAATGTAGTTAAGTAAATATTTTTCATATAAGTCCCAGGTGAAATTTCGTTTTATGTATGTCCGAGCATTTTTGCGAATTGGTTTATATTTCTCAGGGTTTTCGTAAATCTCATTTATTGTTTTAATCCATTCTTCAGGTTTGTCCGCAATCAATAGTACATTATCTTCGGGTTTGGCGATTGGAAACGAAGAGTAGGAATTTGTTACTACAAGCGAACCAATTGCCATTGCTTCAAGAATTTTGTTCTGAATTCCACCACCGATTTGCATCGGAGCAACATTGCAAAGGCTTGACCTTAGCATTACATATGGGTCTTCGACCCATCCACGCACAATAATCCTTGGAGACATTTTCTCGAGTGCTAATATTTCTTTAGTTGGTCGTCCGCCAATAATTTGGAACATAATATTTTCGTTCAAATAAAAGAAAACATTTTCAACAAACCAAAGTACTGCTTCGATATTGGAACGGTAATCCATTTTCCCGAAAAAAGTAATAAAGTTGGAATATTGTGGGTCGTATTGTTCATACTCTAAAAGTTCTGGATTCACTCCATGAGGTACCCAAACAGCCTTTGGAGAATTTAGAAACTCTATTTCCCTTTTGTTGAATAAAAGTGTTTTATCGAAAATTTCCACCATTTTCTTTTCATATCGTAAAAGTAATGGATATTCAATAAAGTATATTAATTTCCAAAACAAAGATGTTGTTTTTTTATGTGAGAATTTATACCGAAAAGCAATGCTATCCGCCATGTCGAAAATTTTAGGAACATTAAAATTTCGAACATATTCAGTTGTTCGAACAAAACTTGCAATGATAAAATCAACTTCATTTGCCTTTTGGTTGATATATTTTTGGGCTTTTTTGAAATAAAAGTAATTTACTTGCAGTGGTTTAAAGTTGAAGATTGTTCGAAGTGTATTAAGGTGATATCGCCATTTAGGGGAATTGAAAATTTTGAAGGAACAGGTATTTTCTGCAAGTTTCTCCTCAATTTCTTTGTTCCTTTCCCCTTCGGCGATTACAACTAAATCGAGGTCGAAATGCTTTTTTAATATTTTAATTAAGTAATGGTTTTTTATTCTATCACCACCAATTAATGGGTAAGGCAATCGCTGAATTAAAAGCATTACTCTTTTTTTCATTACCTAAAAGAATTAAGGTTAACAAATAATAAACACAAAATTAACAAATCCAGTTTGTTTTTGAAATTTTAACTAAATTGAATCGAGGAATTCATCGATTACACCATCTTTCATTTTTGCTATTCTATCGGCAGTCGAAGCAACTTTGGAACTATGGGTTGCAACAACAAATGAAATATTAAACTTGTATCTCATTTTGGAAATTAGTTTTAGTATTTGTTCAGTATTCGAAGAATCAAGGTTACCGGTTGGTTCATCAGCAAAAACTATTTCAGGTTGGTTAATCAAAGCCCGGGCAATTGCAACTCTTTGCTGTTCACCACCGGAAAGTTCAAGAGGTTTGTTTTCGAATCTTTTGCTAATTCCAACTAAATGGAGAAGTTCCCGGGCTTTTTCGAATGCCGTTTTTTGCTTTTCCCCTGAAATTAATAGGGGAAGGGCAACATTTTCCAATGCTGTAAACTCGGGCAGAAGATGATGAAACTGAAAAACGAAACCAATTTTACGATTTCTTAACCTCGCAAGTTCGTCGTTGCTTTTATTATGTGTTTCGAGTGCTTTACCATCAATAAAATATATAACTTTCCCAGAATCTGGTTTATCCAATGTTCCAAGTATGTGTAACAAAGTAGTTTTGCCAACTCCCGATGGTCCCATTAAACAAAGGAATTCTCCTCGATAAATGTCCAACTCGATTCCTTTGAGTACCTCGATTTTATTGCTATTGTCTTTCCAGTATGATTTCCAAATGCCCCTTGCTTCGAGAATTTTCTCCATAAACTATACTAATCCTACTTCTTTTATCGACTTTTGAATTCTTTCCCAAGTTAATTCAATATCGTTGTCAATCCCAACGGACATTCTAACCAAACCTGGGGAAAGCCCAATTTGGATTTGCTCCTCGGGTGGGATTTCACTGGAAGTACTCAATCCTGGGGCACTAAATAAGGTTTTGTAAAAACCAAGACTGACTGCAAAATATCCTACTTTATTTTCCTGCATTTTCAGCATCAATTCATTTGCCTTTTCAGGTGTTTTGCAATCGAATGTTACCATCCCACCAAAACCATATTCCTGGTTCATCAAACTTTTCATTAAGTTGTGTTGAGGATGGATATCCAACCCAGGGTAGAAAACTCTAAATCCAAGTTCGGTTAACTTTTTTGCAATAAAAAGTGCATTTTTGCTGTGTTGTTTTATTCTTATATGTAAAGTTCGTAAGTTTTTTAAAATACCAGCTGCACGAATGGAATCCATCGTTGGCCCTAAAAGAATTGCGGAGCCATTGTGAACATCTTTCAGCGAGGTTATAAAGTCGTGTTTTCCACAAATTGCACCACCGACGCAGTCGCTTGCACCATTTATAAATTTTGTAAGGCTATGCACTACAATATCTGCACCAAGTTTGTATGGTTGCATAATCATCGGGCTGAAAGTATTGTCGACTATAAGAGTTAGGTTATGTTCTTTCGCAAGTTTGCTTAGTTCTGGAATGTTTGCTACCTCGAGCAATGGATTGCTTATTGATTCCGTGTAAATAATTTTAGTTTTAGCAGAGATATTAGATTTAATTACATTTAAGTCGAGAATGTTGACAAATTTAGTCTTGATACCAAATTTGGGCAGGAAGTTTTTCAGAAGGGCATAAGTTCCACCGTAAATTGTTCGGCTGGAAATAATTCCATCACCAGAAGAGCAAATTTGTAAAATTGCACAACTTATTGCAGCCATTCCAGAGGCAGTAATTTGAGCATATTCAGTGCCTTCAAGCAATGCAATCGATTGAGCAAGGTAATGTACAGTTGGGTTCAAATGACGGGAATACAAGAAACAACCTTCGACTTCATGCTCGAAGAGTTCTTGCATTTTTTCTGCCGATAAAAAAGTAAATGTAGAGGCGTCTTCTATAGATGGATTTACGCCTCCGTATTCACCAAATACCCAGTAATCCTGGATTTGCATCGCAGGGTCGTCTTTCATTTTCTCTCCTTTCTTTTTTGTACTTATTCATTGATGTAACCTCGCTTTTTGAGGTCATTTAGGATTTCAATCTCAATTTGCTTTTTCATTTTAACCAAGTCTTCGATTAATTCATTGTGTTTCTTTAAAAGAGTATTAAGTTCTTCGATTTCTAAATTTAAATTCGATAATTGGTGTTCAAATTCATTCTTTTTATTAAATAGTTCATTTTCTATCTCAAATTCGTTTTTGTATTTTTCGAAAAGTTTAAGGTATTCTTTTTCTATTTTTTTAGTGAATTCCTCCATTTCCTTTGTCAATTTTTCTATTTCTTGTTCAATCTGTTTATTAATTGATTCATTAGAAGAATACTTCCTTATCAATTCAAATGATTTTCGATAATAAATTAATAGCGAGTCGATATACAATTTCCAAAGTTTGAAGTATTCATTTAAAAATTTTGAATATTCTTTAAGTCTTTGAGAATAATTTTCTAATTTCTTTATATTGAGTTTGAAATCAGAGGTATCGATGAACAAGAATTGAGTCGTGCTGTCGGAGAAAATTTGACCATCACGGAATATTAAAGTATCAGGTAACTTCAATTCGAAATTTAAAGTATCGCTTTGATAGGGTGGAAAGAGGAAGAATTCTTTCCGTAAGGAATCCCATTTTAAACTTCTTCCAAAATATTTTAAAAAAAGAGAATCCAAATTTTGAAAAACCAATCCAAGCGAATCCCATAAATCTTTTTTCATTTGAATATCTTTCTGCGGGGACTCAATTTTTGTTGTATCAATTTTGTGGAAAAGTTTGATTATTAATGAGTCGTAAAGTTTGTTAAAAAATTTTCTTTCGAGTTCCAAATACTCTTTTCCAGATTTATAGAGTAAGGAATCTGTTATAGCCTTGAACATTTCCAACGAATCCATCTTTGAGAGAAAGTACTCGAATTTAGGGATAGTAGTATCATAAAAATCCATTAAAAGATTTTGAGCGATTTGGTAATATTTTTGTGCTTCTAAATTAGAAAAGTGACTTTGAAGATTTTTACTAATTTCTAAGTAGAGTTTGGCTGAATCATATTCAGTTTCGTATTTTTCCCAAACGCTATCGGGTAGAGTATGGAGTAGAAAGCGAAGTTTTGGAAAAATTTCTTTTTTTGCAATATTTGCAATTTCGTTCAAACCCGTTGCGAAGATAACTTTTTGATAGATATCATTATTTATATTTGTTTTTTGGGCAAGTAAGGATGCGAAAGGTGTGCACAGGAGGAGCGTTAATAAAAAAAATAGTTTTTTCATTTATATCACCTCCAAATGGTTTAACACAATTTGAATTCCGATTAAAATCAGAACAAACCCAGCAAAAACACCTGCCCAGGAACCGAAATAAAATGGAACACGTTCACCAATGAGAATTCCGATGTAAGTGGCAGTTGAAGCAACGATACCAATAATTATTGATATTAAAATAATTTGTCCATCAAGCAAAGCAAGACTGAAGCCAACAGCAAAAGCATCCAAACTGGTCGATATCGACAAAGCAATTAATTTCCATCCACGAGTTATATCTGTTTTGATTTCTTTTGTCTTTTTGCTTTCATTAATCATTTTAATGCCCAAAAAAACAAGGATAGCGAAAGCAACCCAATGATCGAATTTTTGTAGAAAATGCGAAGCCTGTTCTCCAATAAGCCAGCCAATTAATGGCATAATGAACTGGAAAAATCCAAAATGGAAAGAAAGGCGAAATTTTTGTCTTAGGGAGGTTCTACCAAAATAAACGCCAGCGGATACCGCAACCGAAAAAGCATCGATTGCTAAGGAAATAGCAACAAAAATTGAGAAAATAATTAAATATTCTGTGTCCATACCACTCAAAAATAAAAAATTAAAAAGAGAAAATTTAACATTTAAAATTGCAAAAATTTTGATATTTTAAGAATTTAATAAAACAAATTCTTCAATTTGTGTTTTTTTTGGAGTTTCAATGGCAACGACAAAGGAACAAAAAGCAGAATCTGGCAAAATAGCCGAAGAAAAACTTAGAGCAGTTTCATTGGCTATAGACCAAATTGAAAAACAATTCGGGAAAGGCTCGATAATGCGGCTTAGCGATAAAAATATTGTTCAAGTTGATGCCATTTCGACAGGTTGTCTTTCGCTCGATGCTGCTATTGGTATTGGAGGGGTACCTCGTGGAAGAATTACCGAGATTTTTGGTCCAGAATCCTCTGGTAAAACTACTGTTTGCTTACAAATTATTGCAGAAGCACAAAAGAACGGAGGTTTGGCTGCTTTTATAGATACTGAACACGCACTCGACGTTAATTACACACAAAAGATAGGTGTAGATTTAAGTTCGCTATTACTTTCGCAGCCAGAATTTGGGGAGCAAGCACTTGAAATAGTCGAAACTTTGGCTCGAAGCAATGCTATTGATGTTATTGTTATTGATTCCGTTGCTGCTTTGACACCAAGGGTGGAAATCGAAGGAGAAATGGGCGACCCACAAATGGGAGTCCAAGCCCGCCTTATGTCCCAAGCAATGCGGAAATTGAATGCTGTTATTGCAAAATCAAACACTTGCGTGGTTTTCACTAATCAGTTGCGAAGCAAACTCGGGGTTATGTTTGGCAATCCCGAAACTACAACTGGCGGAAATGCTTTGAAATTTTATGCTTCTGTGCGTATCGATATACGAAGAAAAGATATCATAAAGGATGGTCAGGAAATCATTGGTAATCGGGTTCGAGCTAAAATTGTTAAAAATAAAGTTGCTCCACCTTTCAAAGAAGTTGAATTCGATATCCTTTACAACGAAGGAATTTCTAAAATAAATGATATTATTGAACTGGCAATTAATTTTGAATTGGTTTCGAAGGCTGGTTCCTGGTTTACCTTCAACAACGAAAGAATTCAAGGTCGTGAAGGTCTTAAGAAATATTTGCTCGATAACCCCGAATTATTAAAAAATCTTGAACTTAAAATTAGAGAATTGTTGAACTTGCCTCGGTCGTAGTATTGTTCCAAATCCATTCAATTAATGTTTCGAAGGAAGGAAAAAAGTGCTTTTTGGAATTAAATAGTGGCGAGATAATTCAATTATCACTTGACTTAGTTGCCAAATTTAAGCTTACGAAAGCAAAAAGTTTATCCAAAGAAGAATTTGACATCATTCTTGAGGAACAAAGAATTATTGATGCTAAAAACGTAGCTCTTAACTTTATCTCGTATAAGCCTCGAACAAAATCACAAACTATTCAAAGGCTTGAGAAAGAAAAATTTAGCCACAAAATTATTGAAAAAGTGATTTCCTTTCTCGAAGAGTTTGGTTATCTCGACGATTTCAAATATGCCAAAGATTATGTTAATTATGCGATTTTTTCAAAAAAACAAAGTATAAAAAAAATTCAAAATGATTTGTTTTCTAAAGGTATCGCCAAAGAAATTATCGAGCAAGTTTTGAAAGAAAGAGTTACATATGAATCAGAATTTGAAAATGCTTTAATCCTTGCCAAAAAAAGAATGAAAAGCCTTTCCCAGTCAAATAAAAAGAAGAATGTTCATCAATATATTGGTCAATTTCTTTTCCGTAAGGGCTTCGATTGGGAGACGATAAGTCGAGTTTTAGAGCATTTGAAATCCGAAATGGATTTGCAAGACTAAATCAAGACTAAATAAAGAATTTTGAAAATATTACTGTTTATTTTTTCTTTTTTTGCGTTCGTTGTCTTTGAATATTTTGTTGGGTTCGACCAGGAATTCGTCTTCCTTGCGATTCGGCTATTTCTTGTGCTTCTCGAAGTTTTCGCTGGAACCAACCTTCTTTCTTTGGCTGTCTTTTTAAGTCTTCAAGAGTAAGTTTCTTTTTGGAAAATTTATTTAGGTAGATTTGGTGAACAATGCTAAATAAATTGAATGCGAAGTAATACAAGTTTAAACCCGATGGGAAATAAGAAAATAAAAAGACAAAAAGAATAGGCATTATATAAATCATAGATTTTTGACGTGGGTCGGTTATTGTTAGTTTCTGTTGAAAGAATAACGTTAATCCCATCAAAACAGCGAGCCCAGAAATATGCTTAATTCCAAAGAAAGAAATTGGCAAATTTAAAATGTAATCAGGTAGCGATAGGTCTGTAATCCACAAAACAAATGGTGATTGACGAAGTTCAATTGCGGTTCGCAAGACCGCCCAAAGAGCATACAAAATTGGTAATTGCAAAAGTAAAGGAAGACATCCACCCATTGGGTTAATTCCGTATTCAGAGTATAATTTCATTATTTCTTGGTTCATTTTCTGGGGGTCATCTTTGAATTTATCGCGTATTTTTTGTAATTCTGGTGAAATTAGTTGCATTCGTTGCGAAGCACGCATTTGCGATATTGTTAGTGGATAGAGCAAAATCTTCATTAATAATGCAAAGATAATAATGCTTATACCATAGTTGCCAATAACGTAATAGATTAATTTGAAGATAGGTAACATAAAGAACTCGCCAATGGGTCGGACAAGGAATCGCCAACCAAAGTTTACTACGGCAGAGATACCGTAACTATTAACTATAGAGTAATCTATTGGACCAATGTAAACATCGAAGGCTCTTTGTTGAAGACCCCCACGATATGGGATATTCAAAGCAAGATTGTATTTTTCGATAATACCATTGTTTTCGACGTGTTGACGGTATCCAGAAACATACACTGTTCCATCTATAGAACCTTTGGGAGTAGGAATAATCGCTGCGGTGAAGTATTTTATTTTAACAGCAACAAAATCCAATTTCCCCGAAGGTGAAATTGAAACAGGTTCGTCGCTTGTTGCATCAGCCTCTTCGATTTCTCCATTTAATGATACGATTGCTTTTGCTTCAGAGGATTCGTCCACAGAGTTTAATTCTTGATATCGTAATCCGTTTTGCCACTGTAGGTTATATCCGCGTGTTGTGATGTATTCATCTACATTGTTGAAGATGATTTCATTGTGGAAATGATATTTATTTCCATAAAAGATAAGTTTTTTGGCAATAAACTTATTGTTACCAAAATCGAGTTTAGCAATGATTTCAATTGAATCATTTCCAGTAAGCTTTATATAATCTGAAGATGCTGAAATTTCATAATTTAAATTTCTATCGTCGAATTTAAGGTTGTCTCGGGTGTTAATAGAAAGAGAAAGCGTTCCTCCTTTAGTCCAAATTAATTGTGTTGGGTAGCCATCCCACGATTTGAATTTTTTCAATGTCCATTTTAAAAGGGTTGCTCCTTTTGAAGTTAATTGTGCTTTAACAAGGTCGTTTTCGATTGTAATTACTCTTTCAACCCCACCAACAAATGGAGCGAATGTAGTTCCAAATTGATTTGCAATTTTTATTGAATCTGGTATAAAAGTTTGCACAGTATCGGGTTTTTGAATGGTTGTTTTTACAATTTCGGTCGAGTCTGGTTGTTGCGTTGGTTTTGGAGGTGGAACTTGCTTAACTGAAATATAAAAGGTCCAAATTGTCAAGATTATTGCAATTAAAATTAAGCCCAGAACTGATTTTTTATCCATATCAAACCTTCAATGTTAGTTAAGGGACAGGGTCGTAACCACCTGGGTGGAAAGGATGGCAGCGAGAAATTCTACGAATACTGAGCAGGCTTCCTTTAAGGACGCCATGTTTAGATAATGCTTCGATAGTGTATTCAGAACAAGTTGGATAGAAACGACAGCTGGGTGGGAGAAAGGGTGAAATCAACAAGCGATATATTCGAACTAAAAGAATTAAAATATGTTTCATTTTTGCTCACCTTTATCATTTTTGGCAAAATAAAGGTAGGCTTCGTTGAGTACAGAGTATGTTAAAGGATAAACATCGGATAAATGAATTTCGCAAGGGCGCTTTGGAGCAGTTAACCAATTTAGAAAAATGTATTTAAAAATATAAATTTTATCCTTCATCTCTTCTTTTGAAATTTTTCTAAGAGATTCACGAAGCAATCTTTTGATTCTATTTCGAACAACACTTTTTTTTGTTACCTTCCTGCTAACTTGAACTGCATAACGAATGGTACATTTTTCGTTTTCGAGTTCAGTTGCTGTTTTTGGTAAAACAACTGCTCGAAGACTACAAGAAGAAAACCTTTTTCCATTTTCAAATAAAAACTCAAATTCCTTTTGCCTTTTAATTGTTTCAAGTTTGTATTTCACAAAAGATTAGATTAATATTTTTTCTTTTCGTCCGAAACTGTTAGTTTGTATCGACCTTTTGCTCGTCGCCTAGCTAAAACTTTTCTGCCATCTTTAGTTGCCATTCGAGCCCTGAACCCATGGGTATTAAGTCGGTGCCGCCTACTTGGTTGATAAGTCCTTTTCATTTTAAACTCCCATATTTATTGCTTACAGAAAAATGAGTTACAAAATTAAGAAATTTTATCGGATTAGTATTGATTAGAAAGAATAGAAACTTTTCGTTATTAATATGGTGGTTTAAATTCTCCTACAAAATACTTAAAATTGTTTTCCTAATTGCTTAAATTTTATTAATTTTGCATTCGACTCTATGGCGAGCTTAGCTCAGCTGGCAGAGCATCAGATTGTGGCTCTGAGGGTCACGGGTTCGATTCCCGTAGCTCGCCCAAAATATCTTTCGTTTGAACCTCAACATTTCTTATTTTTGTATTTATTTTAAAACTTTGGTGGGAATATGAAAAACACTTTTGTGTTTCTGGGTCTTTTTATTTTTCTTTTAACTTATTGCACAACTAACAAAGAGCAAGAGATGAAAAAATTTATCGACAGAGCAACCATTCAAAAGACTATCAAAGCGTTGGTTCAAAAGTATGGCGAAGCCGAGCGTTTGCGTATCGAAAAAAGTATTAATCAAATGGCAAATTTCTGGACTGAAGATGATGGAAGCAAGAAAGACTTTTTCGATTTCTGTTTTAATAACTTTGTTCCTCAAGGTGATTCTTTGGATATAATTTTCGGTCGCCTTTCCAATTATTTCGAAGTTATTGGTGGGCACTTCAATAAGATTACACTTGAATTGAACCGCCAACTTCATCTTGACCTTGGCGAAATTTATCCAATTGATTTGATGTTTGCAGGTTACGACCCTTCTGCAAATTTGATTAATGATTTCTTTAAAAATAAAATTGCTTTTTTTGTGATTTTGAATTTTCCGAACTTTTCATTGAAAGAAAAGAACGAGCAAGGAAGTCAATGGACTCGCAAACAATGGGCTTATGCACGAATGGGGGACATTTTCACTTCGCGTGTACCGAGCGATTACTTGCAAAAGATATCAGAAGTTACAACCAAAGCAGATTCGTATATCTCGGAATATAACATTTTTGTTGGCAACCTTGTTGATGATGAATTTAGAACATATTTTCCAAAGGAAAAGAAGTTGATTTCCCATTGGAACTTACGAGATGAAATTAAATCGCAATATGGCAAGGAGGATGGATTATTTAAGCAAAAGATGATTTACGAAGTGATGAAGCATATCATTTTTCAAACTATACCAGAGCAAGTTATAAATAACCCTGAATATCAGTGGAATCCTTTTAAGAATAAGATTTACAAAGACAGCAAGGAAGTTCCATTTAAATTTGAACCCAATACTCGTTATCAATATCTTTTGGATAATTTTCTTGTACGTAAAGCAGTAGATAAGTTTTATCCTGAATATCCAACATATATAAGTAGAAAATTTGACTTGGAATTTGAAATTTCTGAAAGTGAGATTGAACGGCTTTTTGTGGAATTACTTTCTTCTCCACCAGTAAAAAAAGTAGCGGATTTGATACAGAAACGTTTAAACCGCCCACTTGAGCCGTTCGATATTTGGTACGATGGGTTTAAAGCACGGAGCACAATGGATGAGAGTAAGTTGAGTGAAATTACTCGCCAAAAGTATCCTAATAACGAGGCATTTGCTGCCGATTTACCAAATATTTTGATGAAACTTGGATTCTCGAATGAACTTGCAAATTTCATTGCCTCCAAAGTTGAAGTCGACCCTGCTCGTGGAGCTGGTCACGCTTGGGGAGCTCAAATGCGTAGCGAAAAAGCACACCTTCGCACTCGAATTGGTAAGGATGGTATGGATTACAAAGGATACAACATTGCTATTCACGAATTTGGTCACAACGTGGAGCAAACATTGACATTGCAAAAAGTTGATTATTATATGCTTTCTGGAGTGCCAAATACTGCTTTTACCGAAGCAATGGCTTTTATTTTCCAAAAAAGAGACCTTGATTTACTTGGAATTCAAAATCCCGACCCAATGAGCAAATATTTAACCGCTTTGGATAATTTTTGGTCTTCCTACGAAATTATGGGTGTTGCTCTTGTTGATATGTATGTATGGAATTGGATGTATAAGAATCCAAATGCTAATGCCGAAGAACTGAAAAATGCTGTGGTTCGCATAGCAAAAGAAGTATGGAATAAATATTATGCACCAGTTTTTGGGAAAAAGGACGAACCAATATTGGCGATTTATTCCCATATGATAGACTATCCTTTGTATTTACCAGCCTACCCACTTGGTCATTTGATTGAATTTCAAATTGAAAAGTTTCTTGAAGGTAAAAATTTTGCAGATGAAATATATCGTATTCTTACCCAAGGAAGATTAACTCCAAGCATTTGGATGAAAAATGCTGTTGGTTCAGATATTTCTCCTAAACCTTTGATTGATGCTGCCGAAGAGGCTTTGAAGTATATAAATTAATCCAATAATGAAAAAGTTTTGTATTTTTACTTTGTTTTTACTCAGTATTCTTTTTGGGGAAGAAATTCCACTAATTTCTTCCCCGCCTTCTTATTCTTTTTCTTTTTCAACTTTTGGAAGTTTGGGAATTAATTTAGTTTCTACCCCAGGAAGACAAAATTCGCTTAATTTGGGAAAAATCCCCAGTTTCTTGGTATCATTCAATAAAGCAGTTGATTCATCTGTTTTTTTGGGAATTCAAACTGGGTTTGTTTCGCAAAGTTTTTCTGTTAAGTTAGATAATTTAGCAACTGAATTCATTTCTAACGGGAATTCATTTGATTTTACAATTAATTACATCCCATTCGATTTGGTTTCAATTTTTAACAATTTCTCTTTTGGCTTGGGATTTCTGTACCCTATTTCTGGAAAATATCAAGAAAAAATACCCAAAGAAAACTTGTCGTGGATATTTGATGTTCATTTAGGCTACACAATTTGTGTTTATGTGGATTCTGTGAATTCAATATTTATAGGTTGCCAAATTCGATACCCTTTGAGAAGTATTTACAAGAATTTTCCTTTCACTGATCCTTTGATTGTTTTTGAAACTTCTTCGCAAAAACAAAACATTTCGGGCAAACATAATCCGTCCATATTTTGGTTAGGCTTGGGATTAGTTTATCGGTTTTCATGGTAATGAATATTTACTTTCCATTGTTTTTTTTATTTATTTTTAATATTACTTTTATTTTTTCCCAAAAGAGCCAAACTTTTAACACGATTCCAGACTTTTCAGAACCAATAATTCGTTTCATTAGGATTTATGGTGAAAGAAGCGAGCTCGACCCTCCAGTAATTGTAATTAGTGACGAAAGAACGGCTTACTCTGTTGGGTTGCAAAGCGAGAAACTTATTGTTGAATTTGATGTGGCAAGTAGAGTGCCTCCAAATATGTTTGCTCGATTTGTACATTGTTCATTTGATTGGAAAGAAGACGAGAATATTTTCATAAACGAAGTTACAGGATATCGGACGAGCAATATTATTTGGGAATCTGCACCAATTAGTTCAAGGTATTATAATTTTCGGGGCAAAATAATTATTCCAAATGAACAAGTAAAATTTAAGTACTCGGGAAATTGGAAGGTAAAATTGTATGACTATTCAAAACCTGAACAAATTCTCGCAGAAGCCAGATTTTTTGTAGTGAACCCAATTGTAAATGTTGAATTAAGGTTTTACTCGGATTTTTACCAACCGGAGCGAAACGTAACAGCATCGGCATTTGATATCGAAGCACTTGTAATTGCGCCACAAAAGGCAAAGTTGATAGAGAATTTTCTACATTCGGTTGTATTTTATCGTAATCATCGGTGGTATGAGCCTTTGGTTGTTTCAATGTATTCTTTTAGCAGTGAATATTATAAGTATGATTTTTCCACTTCGATATTTGGGTTTTTGTCTAACGGGAAAGTTTTTCGAATCGGACAAATTCCAGCAGAAAATGGCTATCGAGTCCTTGATTTATCGAATTTGGTATTATATCCTTCCATAAACGCACCAATTCGGCTTCCAATGTCGGACATTCGGCGACGAGGAAGTTTTTCGAATCGGACAAATTCCGGCAGAAAATGGCTATCGAGTCCTTGATTTATCGAATTTGGTATTATATCCTTCCATAAACGCACCAATTCGGCTTCCAATGTCGGACATTCGGCGACGAGGAAGTTATTTCGAACCACACGACGATGGGGCTTTGATAACTACTTATGTTCCCGCGAGTTACGACGATTACATCTATCTTGAGTTCGTTCTTGACCCCGAAGGATGGCAAACAACCGAAGAAGTTTTTCTTGTTGGTTCATTCAACAATTGGCAACCTTCGAAAGATTGGCAAATGTTCTACGATGAAAATGAACGGCTTTATAAGTTACGACAATGGATTCGAAGAGCCCGACATAATTATCTTTATGCTACAGGTAAATTGGACGACCAAGGTAATGTTGTCCACATCTCCTACGACGAATTCGAAGGTAACACTGTAACGAGTTCACAAACTTTTCTTTCCTTTGTTTATTACCGTAACCCGGGGTTTGGTGGTTTCGATGAAATTGTCGGTTTAGCAATTGGTTCTTATTTCTCTTTTCGAAGATAAAATAAAACACAAAAATATTCGACAAACAACATTTCGATTACAACTTTGGTGGAAAAATGAGTCCTTCAATTGCAGAACTGATTCAAACAATGTTAGCTCCTGGGGTTATGGTTTCTGCTTGTTCATTAATGCTTCTTGTCACAAACAACAAATATTCTGCGGTAGTCGATAGAATCCGTGATTTAAACGAAGAAAAACGAAAATTGATTGAAGGCGAAAAGAAAGAACTTACAAGCGAACAAATCCATGCTCGTCTGGAATCGGTTAAGCGACAACTCGAACTTTTCGAACACCGAATACCTTTTATTGTTCAGGCTGTTTTGTCGTATACTATTGCTGTTGCTCTTTTCGTTGTAACTTCTTTACTAATTGGAATTAGTTATGCATTCATGACTGATTTAAGAGTTATAATATTTGCATTATTTCTTGCAGGAATGATATCTGTTGTGATTGGGAGCATTTTCCTTGCCCGAGAAATTATCTGGGGTTATAAAATTGCCCTTGTAGAAATCAAAAGTTAGTATGATTAATCATCGCAGGGGCTTGAAAACAAGCCTCTGCGTTTTTAAATATACTTCAAGCCTTTCTTTCCAATATCTGTACGATAGTATTTGTTTTCAAAATTAATTAAACTTACTCCCTCGTAGGCTTTGTTAATCGAATCCCGTAAAGAATCTCCAATACCAACAACTCCAAGAACACGACCACCATCAGTTACAATTTTGCCACCCAGGAGTTTAGTGCCAGAATGGAATACTAGACAGCCAATTTTTTCTGCATCCTCGATTCCTTCGATGATAAAACTCTTTTCGTAGTGGTCAGGGTATCCTTTTGAAGCGATAACTACACAGCAGGCGTATTTTTGCTTGTATCCTTCATAATATGCTTTGTTTATTTTGCCTTCTGCTATTGAATAGATTAATGAGCAAAAATCCCCTTCAATTAATGGTAAAACAGATTGAGTTTCGGGGTCTCCAAAACGGCAATTGAATTCAACAACTTTGGGCTTGTTATTGTGTATCATTAATCCTGCATACAGACAACCTTTGAATGGGAATCCTTCCTTTGCCATTCCTAAAATTGCTGGTCGGATAATAGTTTTTTCGATTTCATCAATCATTGAATTTGAAATTAGTGGAGTGGGGGAATATGAACCCATACCACCTGTGTTTTTACCTTTGTCTTCGTCGTATATTCTTTTATGGTCTTGTGCTGTTGGTAAAATGATATAATCTTCTCCATCCGTAAGAGCAAGGATAGAAGCTTCGTCGCCCTCAAGATATTCTTCGATAACGATTTTTTTCCCTGCTTCTTTGAATTGACCAGAAAACATAGATTGGACTGCGGCTCTAGCTTCATCATTAGATTGACAAACAACAACACCTTTGCCTGCTGCCAGTCCATCAGCCTTAACTACTATGGGAGGTTCGAGTGATTGAATGTACTCGATTGCCTTGTTTTCTTCTGTATAGTCGAAGGAAGCAAAATTAGCAGTTGGAATATTATTGCGAACCATAAATTCTTTTGCAAACGTCTTCGAGGATTCAATTCGTGCAGCATTTTTTGTTGGTCCGAAAACAGGAATTTTCTGCTCTTGCAATGCGTCTGCTATTCCTTTTGCAAGTGGGGCTTCGGGACCAACAACAACAAAATCAATTTTGTTTTCTTTGCAAAATCGAGAAACTTCTTCGAAATTATTTTCATTAACTTCGATATAATTTGCTATTGTCAATATACCTGCATTTGTGGATGCTGAGTAAATTTTTGCTTGCGGATTAGATTGTTTAATTTTCCAAGCAAGGGTATGTTCTCTGCCTCCGCCACCAATTAATAATATTTTCATTTTTTTATTGTAAAATGAATTTGCAAGTTAAGATTTTTGTTTGAACTTAATTGTTAATCACTATTACCGGAAAAACAAAAATACTTTTGATGGTTTGAAATGTAATCCAATAACAACCAGACTCAAACTTTGTCATATCAACATTGTATTGGTACAAATAAGGATTTATTATCTCCAATGAAACTAACTTTCCTAAGAGATTATAAATTGAACAAGTTAGAATTTCATTTTCTGGAATGTCAATATTGAATACATATAAGTTATTTTTTTTGTTTATAAGTTCAATAGATGGAGCAAAAGCATTATCTTCAATAAAACTTTCCGAGACAACATTTGCTCGAATTGGTATAGACACCGAAGCATTCTTCTTATCATTTGTGAAGAAAGTTAAACTTGTTGATGTTTTACCAACTTTTTTTGGTGTAAATAAAATGTGCACAACAACTGAATCACCGTAAGACAAGTTCCAAACGCCATTCTGGTCGGGTTCAGGTTCGATTTTTGCAATGGAAAAACCTTTTGTCGAACCTAAAACTAAATCAAAGTTCCACAAAGAAATACCCTTTTGATTTGCGGGTTTAAATATTGCTTTTTGGGTTGCTGTCTGAGTTATTGAAACATTTCCAAAATTAATTGTATCGGGATAAAACTGAATGGTTGGTTGGTCTTCGGCGATGAAAAATTGGTGAAGAGAACGACCAAAATCAATATTGGGTTGGTATAAAATCAAATTATCGCTAATAATTTGTAATAGCCCATCGTTAAGTCCTAAATACTGCTTATAGAACCAAAATCCAAGCCCACACTCAAATTCATTTTCGAAGTAAAATTCGTAACATCCATCATCAAGATTTATAGTATCGCTATAAGTTGTTGAAGGAAGCAAATCTTTTTTGAAAAGTATTAAACTATCCTTTGAATCTTGGATATAAAATGAATATGGTTGAGCAAATGGGTCGTTGGAAAGGACATTGTAATTGTTGGTTTTTAATTTAATGATTAAATAGTTATAAAACGAAACTGGTGTTAGGAATTCGGAATAACCAACATTATTCGATGAATATTCATCGTTTTTACCATTGACTTCCACAATTTCAACTTTGAATTTGTTGTTATTTGTTTTCCAATCGCTACAATCTAAACTCGGTAGGGTAATTTGTTGTGATGATAATGACTTAATTTCACCGGTCCACTCGTAAACATATTCTTTTGCATTAACTATTCCGTATTTTAGTTTAAGTTTTGTAATAGTTTCTGACCCACGATTCCTGATAACAATAATTGGATGGGTAGAGGTAGGGTTTATTCTTCTATAAACATCTTTTTTGCTTGGAGCGATGATGTCATTTATCTCTACATCTAATTTAAACTTAAGGTTGGAATAAGCGATTAGATAGGCTGATATTATCCAGCGACCAATCGTATTGCTACCCGATGAATATGGTTTATCGTAATAATCCATATCGTAATCAAAAGTAAAAGAGCGGTAGTTCCCAATGAAAGGGGTGAGTTCGAAATCGAATGGTTGAACTTCGGCGCCTGGACACCAGTTGGTTCGGTTGAACAACCATGTTCCGCCTTGTGGGTAAAGTGGATTTTCGGAGCAAATTCGCCATACTTCACGTGTATAGCGAATTGTATCGTTTACTTTAACGTATGCATTTTTTTTACAAAATTCGCAGCAATTATCGTCATTGCCACCGAATCCATGACCTGTTTGAATGACTTTTAATTTATACATTTTTTCTGTCGAAGGCGAGGTTTGAACTTGAATTTTGTTTACTTTATTTTCGAAATTCTTGTCGTAGACAACATCAATAAAATCGTAGATTCGTTCAAAACGAACAATATTGCGTTCTGGTTCTCCTTCGATGAAATCAAATGAAATTCGAATTGCTTCCTGTTGGTTTGGTGCGTCAATGAATACTTTTCCTTGAAGTAACGGAGAAAAATCAGTAACGTCCATTGTCCAGGTAAAACCTTCGCCAACGTCTAAACCAATTCCATAAGGTGTAACAAATCGCATTATTTCGTATCTTTCGATAATTGCAATTGGGTCGTCGAAATAAATCCTTCGTTTTGTTAAATATAAAACAGTATCTGGCTGAACCATAAAAGAGTCAATTGGATTGCCGTTGTTATCGAACTGATAGCGGTAATAAGTGTCCCAAACATACCGATAAGAAGTTCGAATTGTCGGGTTAGCACTATCAGAATAAAATTCTAAAAGACGAGGCTTTTTTGGAGTGGAATCTACAACCAATTTCCCATTTTCAACTCGGGCTGAGTAGTCCCAAGATGTATCGAACATACAAGCAAATTGAGGCAAAACTGTGCTATCTACCCGGAAACTGGGTGCAAAGAATTGTTTAACAAAAACCATTGCAAGATAGTCCCACTCACCGCAAGGACATTTAATCGTATAGTTCATCAAGATTTTTTGAAATTTATTTGATGTGTCTGGGAAATCGAACCAACCAAATTTCGGGCTTCCGAAATGAATTGTGTTAATTGTAATTGTATCTCCATCTTTTGAATAAAGGTAATGGACAATGAAAATAGCAATACTGAAAATCAATATTATTTTCTTCATTTTACCCACCAATTAACAAACTAATTTACAATAAAATCAGTTATACGATTATTAAAATAAAATTTTTTAGTAAATTGCCTTTTCAAATAAGGGAAAAAAATTATTGTCTTTTCTTACCAAATTTATTAAAATTTTTTAATTTAATTTTGCTTTTTTTATTTGGACAAAAATGAGAACTGTAAAAGTACCTCGTGGTACGCAATTAACTTGTAAAAACTGGCAGATTGAAGCTGCCTATCGTATGATTCAACACAACGTTGACCCAGAGAACGCCGAGAAACCAGACCAACTAATTGTTTATGGTGGTTATGGTAAAGCGGCGCGCAATTGGGAATGTTTCGATGCAATTCTTGATGCGTTGAGAAACTTAGAACCCGATGAAACTTTGCTTGTTCAATCAGGAAAGCCAGTTGGAATTGTTCCAACATTTACTCTTGCACCAAGAGTTATCATTGCAAACTCGAATCTCGTTCCAAAATGGGCAACCTGGGAAGAGTTTCGTCGCTTGGATAAACTTGGCTTAATAATGTTTGGACAAATGACGGCAGGAAGTTGGATTTATATTGGCACGCAAGGAATATTACAGGGAACTTACGAGACTTTTGCAGCCGTTGCTCGCCAGCATTTTGGTGGGGATTTATATGGTCGATTTTTACTTACTGCTGGTATGGGCGGAATGGGTGGAGCCCAACCTCTTGCTGCATATTTCACTGGTGCTGCTTCTTTAACAGTCGAAATCGACGAGAAGAGAATCGATAAGCGTATACATGATGGATATTGTCAACAAAAGGTTTACAACCTTGACGAAGCCCTTTCCATTGTCTTAAAGGCGAAAGAAGAAAAGCGGGCAGTTTCTGTAGGTTTGGTTGGCAATGCTGCTGAGATACATCCTGAAATACTTCGCCGTGGTATTATCCCAGATGTTGTAACCGACCAAACTGCTGCCCACGACCCATTGAATGGGTATTATCCTGCTGGTTATACAAAGGAAGAAGCCGATAGACTTCGCATAGAAAATCCGGAAAAGTATCTTGAAGAGGCTTATAAGTCCATTGCAACTCATGTTCGAACTATGATAGAATTTAAAAATCGTGGAGCAGTTGTTTTTGACTATGGCAATAATATTCGTGGAATAGCTAAGGAATATGGTGGAGTCGAAAATGCTTTTTCTTTTCCTGGCTTTGTTCCCGAATATATTCGACCTTTGTTTTGTGATGGAAAAGGACCTTTCCGCTGGGTTGCTTTATCTGGCGACCCTAAGGATATTTACAAAACGGATGAAGCAATTATGGATATTTTCCCGAACGATAGTGCTTTGCATCGTTGGATAAAGAACGCCCAAAAGCATGTTCGGTTCCAGGCATTGCCTGCAAGAATTTGCTGGTTAGGTTACGGCGATAGAGTTAAAGCTGGATTGTTATTTAACGAATTGGTACGTTCTGGCGAAGTATCTGCTCCTATTGTAATAGGGCGAGACCATTTGGATTGTGGTTCAGTTGCATCACCTTATCGTGAAACTGAAAATATGAAAGATGGTTCGGATGCAATTGCCGACTGTGTTTACTTCAATTTTGCATTGAACGCAATTGGGGGTGCAAGTTGGGTTTCGTTCCATCATGGAGGTGGGGTTGGAATGGGTTTGGCTTTACACGCAGGTATGGTTGTTGTTGCCGATGGAACCGAAGAAGCAGAAATTCGTTTGAAAAGAGTTTTGACATACGACCCAATGACTGGAATCATCAGGCATGCCGATGCAGGATATGAAAGAGCTATAGAAAATGCTAAAAAGTTTGGCATAAAAATTCCTATGTTAAAATTTTGACAAAAAAGTGAAACTTTTTTGAAATTTATGTGTCTATTACTTATGAAAGGTGACAAAATTTTGAAAAATATAGATGTTTTAAATTATACCATTTTACGAGGGTTTATGAAAAATTGATACTCTGTTTCAATTTATTTGTGGAAGGGAAAATGCACAATATTTTTGCTGGCACGGAAAGAAAAGAAATGATGCCATCTGTCATTTTGACAGAATTCAAAAAACCCTCTTGTAAAATGGTGTAATTTAAAATAAAGGAGGTAAAATGGATTTTACATCTCAAATCGAACAATTATTTAGAACCGACCGTAAGAAGTTTCTTGGGTTCATCAGGCAAAGAGTGCGAAGCCAAGAAGAAGCTGAAGATATCTTGCAGGATGTCTTTGCTAATGTGCTTGCTGCTTCGCAGCAGATGCAAAAGCCAATAGAAAACGTTGCGTCGTGGGTTTTTACTGCTATTCGTAATCGTATTATTGATTCATATCGAAAAAAACGAGCGGAAACATTTTCCGATATGCAATTACCAAGCGCTTCGGATGACCCTTCGGACACTTTCGAAAGTTTCATTTCAGACAAAACTTCCGACCCGGATACGGAATTGCTTCGCCAAACTATTTGGGAAAGAGTTCAGGAAGGACTTGCTGAATTACCTCCTGAACAGCGCGATGTATTTATTAAGAACGAATTTCAAGGTGTTTCTTTCCGCGAAATGTCGGAACAAACAGGTGTTAATATAAATACTCTTCTTGCTAGAAAACGCTACGCCGTGCTTCACCTCAGAAAAAAGCTCAAAGAACTTTACGATTCTTTGAACGAAAATTAGTGCTTTCTTTTTGCCTTCTGACAAAAAGGCAGTCTTAGGGCTGCCTTTGTCATTTTGTCAAGTTTATTTAAGATTTGTCAGATTTTTTACTCATTTATTTCAATATACTCCAAAACTTTTGCGATTCCAGCACCGTGTCGCACAATTTTAAAATCATCAGTTGTCATATCGATAACTGTCGATTCCCCAACAAAATTATATTCATCGGTTTTAACAGCAACTTCAACCAAATTAAGGAATTTTTCGAGCAATTCTTCTGGATGGGTATACTCGAAACCTTCTATTTTTGCACTAATTGAAATAATTGGTGAACCCAGTTCCTCGAGCAAGGCTTGGGAAAGTATATGGTCGGGGACACGAATTCCTGCTGTTTTCCTCTTCGGGTCTTGGGCATAGCGTGGAACTTCTTTCGAGGCAGGAAGTATGAAAGTATAAGGTCCGGGAATTAACTTCTTTATTGTTTTGTAAGCCAAATTACTTACCTTAGCAAACTCTGAAATATTCGATAAGTCCTTGCAAAGAAATGTAAGAGCCTTATCCTCGGGTATGTTTCGAATTTGGCGAATCTTCTGGATGGCGTCTTTGTTTGCGAGAGCACAACCCAAAGTAAAACCTGTGTCGGTTGGGTAAATAATAACACCACCTTCGTATAATGCTTCGCATACCTTTTGAAGCTTTCTTCTTTCAGGGTTTTTGGAATGAATTGTGTAGACTAATGCTGGCATATTTACTCCCTTCGATTTTAAGATATGTAACTATTCATTTTTTGCTTTTTTTCATAAAGTAAAAATAAAAAGGAATTCCAATTAATACAAGAGTTGTGCCAAAAATTGAATTGATAAGCGGTGTTTTACCCTCTCTGAACATTTCAATATCGCTAAATATTGTAAAGATTACAAACGTAAAAGCAAAAAGGACAAAAATTGCAGGGACAACTGGATAACCGATTACTTTGTAAAGTCTCTGAGCATCTGGCATTTTTTTTCTCAAAATAAATACACCAAAAGCTCCCATTCCATAAAAAAACCAACTGACAAAGATTAACATATCGGTAAGAATATCGAATGTTCCACTAATAACTAAAATACTTGTCCAAATTGCTTGTAAGAGCAATGAATTTGCTGGTGTTTTAAATTTTTTGTGAATTTTTGATATAGGTTCGAAAAAAAGTTGCTCGCGAGCCATTGAATAGTAAAGTCGCGCACTAACCATAATCGTACCGTTCGAAGTACCAAATGTTGAGATCATTACTGCAAAGGCTACGAATGCACCACCGAACATTCCAAGTGCTTGGCTGGCTGTGTCGGTAGCAACTAACTGTGAATTTGCTATTCTGTCAATTGGAAGCACATAAATGTAAGCAAGATTAATGATTAAGTAAACAATTAGAACAATCAATGTTCCAATCGATAAGCCAAGTGGAATATTCTTGCGAGGGTTTTTGACTTCCCCAGCTATGTATGTAATGTTATTCCATCCGTCGAATGCCCAGAAGGCTGCTGAAAGGGATATCATTATTCCAGAAAAAATGTTTACCCTTCCAGAAGTAAAATCAGCACTATCTTTGGTGAAATTTTCAAAATTTCCATTAGTAAATGCAAAGGAGATTAGAACCAGAAAAAGAATTGCTGCTACTTTCATAAAAGTAAATATTGCAGAAACGTTCCCTCCAAGTACAACACCCCGAATATTAATGATTGTTAGAAAAAATATTAATAAAATAGTCAACGATTTAGTTCCAAAATCAGCAAGGGGATAAATATTTCCAATAAATGGTAACGCTATATGAAAATTTCGTTCAATTTCTTGGGAAAAATCCGGAAGTTTAATAAAATATTGAAAATAATCAGAAAAAATGTAGGAAATCGAAGCAATTGAACCACATTGAACTACAATAAACATCGACCAACCATAAAGCCAAGCAAAAAAGTTTCCATACATTACTTCAAAAAATTTATACTGACCACCAGTTTCCGAAATAAAACTTGCGATTTCGGCGTTTGTTAATGCACCAATTAATGTAATGATTCCTGCAGTTACCCATACCACTAAGATTAACTCTGGAGAGCCAAGCGATTGTGCCATTACAGTGGGTTTTTTGAAAATTCCTGAACCAATTACGGCTCCAACTACAATTGCAACTGTGGTTAATAACCCTAATCCTCGTATTAATTCTTCTTTATTATTTGTCGATTTACCCACTATTTTAAATGGTTATTATTAGGCTTCTAAAATTGTTGTTGCAATAAGTTCAATTTCTGAATCAGTAAGATAAGGATGCATTGGTATTGAAAAAATTCTTTTGGATATTGCTTCGGCAACTGGAAAATCGCCTTCTTTGTATCCTAAGTCGATATTAACTTTTTGCAAATGTAATGGCTTCGGATAGTAAATTGCTGTTGGAATACCTTTATTGGAAAGTTTGTCAATTATTTTTTGCCGTTCAAGTTCATCTTTTGCAAGAATCGAAAATTGAGCCCAGGAGGATTTGTATCCATCGGGAATGAATGGTGTAGTGACTTTGCCATCAAGAATTTTGTTATACTTCCAGGCAACTTCATTTCTTAGAGTTAACTCTTCCTGGAAAATTTCGAACTTTTCAATTAGAACTGCTGCTTGTAATGTATCAAGTCTTCCATTAATACCATTTCGCACATTTTCGTATTTGTTTTCCCCCTGTCCATGAACACGAATAGAAATCAGAAGTTCGTAAAGTATTGGGTCGTCTGTAAAAACAGCCCCGCCGTCACCATAGCACCCAAGCGGCTTTGCGGGGAAAAAAGAAGTTGCAGAAGCATCCCCCCAAGAACAAGCGTAGCGTCCGTTGTAACTTCCCCCGAAGCCTTGAGCTGCATCCTCGAGAACAAGTAGATTGTGTTTCTTTGCTATTTCCAGAATTGAATCGTAATCTGCTGGTAATCCAAAAAGGTCAACTGGAATAATTGCTTTTGGCCGAAATTTCCCTTCCTTTTCTATTTGCTCAATTCTTTGTTCAAGTTTGTTAGGGTCAATATTAAAAGTTTTTTCATCAATATCAACAAATACAGGGGTTGCTCCTACCAATCGAATAACTTCGGATGTAGCAATAAACGTAAATGGTGTTGTAAAAACTGCGTCGCCTTGACCAATACCCCAAGCCATAAGCGGCATTAGCAAAGCATCGGTTCCAGATGAACAAGTCACGCAATATTTTCTACCAACAAAATCTGCTAATTTTTTTTCAAGTTCAAAAACTTCTTGCCCAAAAATAAATTTGCAACTTTTTAAAACTTTCGATAGCCTCTCATTTAGTTTTGCTTCAATTCTTTGGTATTGCCTTTGTAAATCAATAAATTGTATAGTCATCTGCCTATTCCTTTGTAATAAATTCCTTGATTAATGATGTCTTTTTTGTTAAGGTAATTTCTACCATCTATTACAATTTTAATCCCAAATTTTGAAAGGAAATCACCAGATAAAATAGAAAATTCCTTATGTGCAGTTGCCAAAATAATTGCAAATGTTCCAGTTAATGCCTCTTCAAGAGAACTTGCATTTGAAATTTCAGGCACATATGGGTCGTAGCATACAAGATTTGCTTCTTTATCTTCAAGAAGTTGTTTCATTCTCAAGGCTGGACTTTCTCGTAAATCACCAAGATTTGGTTTATAAGAAAGCCCTAACAAAGCAATACGAGTATTTTTAACAGGTTTCTCGTATTTATTTAAAGCATTTACAAGATGGTTAACAGTGTGCGCTGGCATTGAATTATTTATTTCTCGAGCCAACTTTAGAAATTTGTGGTCGAACCCGCTCTTAGAAGCACGAGTGATAAGATAATATGGGTCGACTGGAATACAATGTCCGCCAACACCGCATCCGGGATAATGAGGAAGAAATGCAAATGGTTTGTTCGATGCCCCCTCAATTACTTTAAGGATGTCGATACCCAAAATTTCGAAACTTTTTGCAAGTTCGTTTACGAAAGCGATGTTAACATCCCGGAAAGTGTTTTCAATTATCTTGGTTGCTTCTGTTGTTTTGATATCAGGCATTTCGTGGACTTCGGCTTCAAGAAATTGGCGATAAAAATCGGCAATATAACGGGTTGCTTCTGGTGTGGTGGCGCCTACATTTCGTGGAATATTATATACATTCCATCGAGGGTCGCCAGGATTAATTCTTTCAGGGCAATGGGCAACGAAAAAATCCTTGTTTATTTTTAATTTCGTTAGTTGTTCGAGCATTGGAATTACAAGTTCATCGCATACACCGGGATTTATTGTCGATTCAATAACAATGTATTGCGATGGTTTAAGGTGATTGGCAATTGTTCCTATTGCTTTTGTTAATGGTCTTAAATCGGGTGTGTAATCGTCGAGTATTGGGGTTGGAACACAAACAAAATAAATATGGGAACCTTCGATAATATTTTCGTCTGTGGAAACATCGATTTTGTACTCCTTCAAATCTTGCTCTACTTGATAATCATCAATTGGACAGATTCCTTTTTCAATTTTATCGACTTTTTCTTTCTTAGGGTCATAACCAACAACTTCGTGGTTGGTTTTTTTCCTGATTGCAAGTGCTAAAGGCAAACCAACATAACCAAGACCAAGTATTGCAACTTTCATTGTTAATTTCTATTAAAACTACAAAATTAGAAAATTTAACTGAATAGTTTGATTGTATTGAATTTTCATAATATTCTTTAGCATTTTTCGATTTATTATTTTTTATGGACTTCAACACGGTTGTTTTTGGATAAAACATTTTGTTTGTGTCAAACTGTAATGATGTGAAAAATGTATAAATTTCTTGTATTTTTGATTGTTTTAGTAAGTTGTGGTGGTACAATGGAAAATCGCTATTCTAAAGCATATTTTGCTGGAGGGTGTTTCTGGGGTGTTGAACATCTTTTCAAAGAACTCAATGGGGTAATTGAAACAACAGTTGGATATTCCGGTGGGAAAACTCAAAATCCAACATACGAGGAAGTTTGTTCCGATACCACTGGCCATGCCGAAACTGTTGAGATTGTGTTTGACCCCAATGTAATTTCTTACGAAGAACTCGCTCGTTTCTTTTTCGAAATACACGACCCTAGCCAATTAAACCGACAGGGTCCTGATATTGGCACTCAATATCGTTCAGCAATTTTTTACACAGATGAAAATCAGAAAAAAGTTGCTGAAAATCTTGTTCAAATACTTAAGTCTAAAGGAATAAATGTAGTAACAGAAATTGTACCGTTCCAAAGTTTCTGGAAGGCTGAAGAATACCATCAGGATTATTATACTAAAACAGGAAAAGTGCCTTATTGCCACTTCCGGAGGAAAATATTTTAGTTTATCGAAAAAGTTGCAGAATGTAGGAATTTTCCCGAAGCCAGCGGTCTTTTTCTTTGTAATTTTTGGAAAATAAAGAAATAAAATTATAAAACTGTTTCGAATGATTTCGATAGACAATATGAGCAAGTTCGTGTATGATAATATGTTCAATTAATTCTTCAGGTAGTAGAATTAATCGCCAATTTAGGTTTATACTTCCATTTTTACCACAAGAACCCCAAAGAGTTTTTGAGTCTTTAATTCTAAGCAAAGAATAACGAACATTCATTCTTTCTGCCCACTTGTCCAAAAATTTGCGGAAAATGCTTTCTGCATTATTTCTGTAAAATCTCAAAATTTTGTTCTTTATAGTCGATTTTTCTGCAAAAGGAACAACAATTTTTTCGTTAACTTCATCTAATTCTACTTCCGAATTTGTAGTTGAAAAAACAAGCTGGTAGGTTTTACCAAGAAAAAGAAGATGGTCACCTTGCTCAAAATTGATTGGCTTTAATTTTTTTTGATTTTGAAGCATTCGCTCACGTGTTTTAATTATCCATTGAGATTTATTTTGTACGATTTGATAAATATCTCTTTCCGTTGCGTTACGTGGGGCAAAGACAATCAAGTCTCCATTGTCGTCAATTCTTAAACAAAAGCCTTTTCGAGATGTAAATACCAACTTTTTTATTTCAACTTGCATTATGATTTTTAAATAGTTAGTTAAATAAAAAAATAATCAATTAATTGGTTCCCTGATTCATCAAAAGATATGCTTTTATAAAGTCGTCGATATCCCCATCCATAACTGCTTGAATGTCTCCTTTTTTTACTTCGGTTCGATGGTCGTTGACAAGTGTATAGGGTTGAAAAATATATGAACGAATTTGGCTTCCCCATTCTATTTTTTTCTTTTTACTTTCAATTTCGGCTCGGGCTTTTTCTTCTTCTTCTAATTTCATTTGATAAAGTCTTGCTTTCAGCATTTTCATTGCTCGTTCGCGATTTTGGAATTGTGAACGTTCTTGTTGGCAAGAAACTACAATTCCAGTGGGTTTATGTCGCAATCGTACTGCCGTTTCAACTTTATTTACATTTTGACCACCTTTACCTCCAGACCTAAAAGTTTCCATTTCAATATCTTCAGGGTCGATTTCGATTTGAACATCGTCTTCAACAACAGGGTAAACAAAGACCGAAGCAAAAGATGTATGTCTTCGCGCATTTGCATCGAAAGGTGAAATTCGAACTAAACGATGAACCCCATTTTCAGATTTAAGATAGCCGTAGGCATATTTTCCCTTGATTTCAATTGTCGCAGATTTTATTCCTGCCCCATCGCCTTCCAATCTGTCGACAAGGTTAACTTCGTAGCCATGACGTTCAGCCCAACGAATGTACATCCTTAACAACATTTCTGCCCAATCTTGTGCCTCGGTACCTCCTGCACCAGGATGAATTGTCAACAAAGTATCGCGGTGGTCATCTTTCCCAGATAGAAGTTTTTGTAATTCTAACTCAGAAATTTTTCTCTCAACATTTTCAATTTCGTTTTGAATTTCGGGCAGTAGGCTTTCATCATCATTTTCTTCAATTAAATTAAGCAATTCAATAGCGTCTTGAATTTCTTTGTCCAGACTTTTCCATTCATCTACAATTTCTTTTAAATTCGCAATATTTTGCATTACGTTTTGGGCTGTGGCTGGCTCGTCCCAAAAGTTTGGAGAGTTGGTTTTTTCTGTTAATTCAACTATTTGTTTCTCTTTCGAAGAAATGTCAAAGATACCTCCAAAGTTCTTTGGAGCGTTTGCTCAATTCTTCTAATTTATTATGAAATGGTTCAGTTATCATAGCAATATTTTGTTAAATGGAGATATCCAATTGAGCCTTCAATTCTGCGATTTGAGTTGAAATTTCCTTCTTTTCTTTTTCGGATTTTGTTCGTAGAAGTTTTTCTTTCAACTCTGAATAAAGTTTTTCTACTTTTGCTTTATCAATTTCTTCTCGGGAATAAGCCTTTTCAACACATACCCAAACTTTGTTATCTTGTACCATTACAAAACCAGTTCCAGTAGCAAAGTGCAATTTATTACCGTTTTGGTCAGTTGCAGAAACTACCCCAGGTGTCAATGTCGAGACAATTGGGGCGTGATTGTACAAAATCTGAAAAGGTGATAGTTCACCTGGAACAGTTACAGAAGAAATTTTTCCTTTATATAATGGTTTCTGGGGTGTTACAATTTCTAAATCAAGAAGTTTTTCCATAATTCAACCCGAAATTAAATTCCCTGCTTTTTGGCTCTATCGAACACTTCGTCGATTGGACCAGCGTAACTGAATAAAGGCTCAGGGATGTGGTCACATTCGCCCTCGAGAATTGCTTTGAATCCTGCAATGGTGTCGTTTATTGTTACGTATCGACCCTCGTAACCGGTGAATTGTTCGGCAACAAAGAAGGGCTGGCTGAAGAATTTTTGAATCTTTCGGGCTCGGTAAACGATTAATTTATCTTCCTCACTTAATTCATCCATACCAAGGATGTTAATAATGTCTTGTAAGTCTTTGTATGTTTGCAACACTCGGCGAACTTCCATTGCCACGTTATAGTGTTCTTCGCCGATAATCAGTGGGTCCATAATTCTTGAGGTTGAATCGAGTGGGTCCACTGCAGGGTAAATACCTAACTCAGCAATTTGACGTGAAAGAACAGTTTTAGCATCAAGGTGGGTAAATGTGTTTGCTGGGGCTGGGTCAGTCAAGTCGTCGGCTGGAACGTATACTGCTTGGACTGATGTAATTGAACCTTTGTCTGTCGAGGCAATCCTTTCTTCAAGGATACCGAGTTCGGTTGCAAGGGTTGGTTGATAACCAACCGCCGAAGGCATTCGGCCCAAAAGAGCAGAAACTTCGGAACCTGCTTGGATGAATCGGAATATGTTATCAATAAACAAAAGAACATCGCGCCCTTCGAAATCACGGAAATATTCTGCCATTGTTAAAGCGCTTAAACCAACGCGAGAACGAGCACCAGGGGGTTCATTCATCTGACCGAACACAAGGACTGCTTTGTTAATAACACCTGAATGGTTCATCTCCAAGTATAGGTCGTTTCCTTCGCGTGTTCGTTCGCCAACACCAGCAAATACTGAATAACCACCATGATGAACAGCAATATTATGTATTAACTCTTGAATAATTACAGTCTTACCAACGCCAGCGCCACCAAAAAGTCCGGTTTTTCCACCTTTTGTAAAGGGTTCAATCAAGTCGATAACCTTAATTCCTGTTTCGAACATTTCTTTTTTTGTTGATAACGAAGAAAACTGTGGTGCTGGTCTATGAATTGGAAGCCGCATTTTCGCTTCCACCGGAGGTTTCCCATCAATAGGTCGACCAAGTAGGTTGAACATTCTTCCAAGAGTTTCCGGTCCAACTGGAACACTAATTGGTCCGCCAGTATCGTAAACTTTCATACCACGAACAAGGCCATCGGTGGTATCGAGTGCCACAGAACGCACTCGGTTTTCGCCTAAATCCTGTTGAACTTCGCACACGAGAATGTCGTCTTCACCAGTTTCTGGATGTTTGCGTGGAATTTCCAATGCATTCAATACAGATGGTATTTGACCATCGCTGAATTCAACATCAACTACTGGTCCAATAACTTGTACAATTTTTCCTTCATTCATATTTCACCATAAAATTCTATTAATGTAAAATTTTGCTAAATACAAAAATTCAAAATTAGTTATAATTTAATTTTTTTGCAAAATTAAAGGGATTTTATTTGAATTTTTCATTCTCTGTAATCATTAATGTTTTTGTTTTTAAAAATATTTGCATTATTTATTTGTTACTTTTGATTTAAAATTAAAACTTTGCGATGCTGAAAAATTATTACACATTAATACATATTGTTAACGAACTTCAAAGCATTAAAGGCTTTGTAATTGTAGATTCTTTTACCCAATCCAAAGATATGCTATATATTCAAATTTATGACGGAAAGAATAGTTTCAAAACCCTACAATTTTCTTGTTTAACAAATTTCGAAGCAATATTTCTTAGAAATTATTTTCAACGGAAACGTTCCAACTCCACTGATATTTTTCCAGATATTATTATTGGTAACAGGATTTTGGGGATTGAACTATTTGATGGGAACAGAATTATAAAGATACAACTTAATGATTTTGGACTTTATTTCTTTCTTTTTGGAGGAAGTAGGAACAATGCTTTCTTGGTTTCAACAAGTGGTTCAATTGTTCAAAGTTTTCTAAAATCCAAAGAATATTCTGGTAAGTCGATAAATGAAATTTTGACTTTTGTTGAAAAGGACAGTTCTTTGACTATTTTCGACTACTTTTCTAAACAAAAATTTCTTGGAAAGGTTTATACAGAATTAATACTTAAAGAAATTAATTTGGAAAGAAACAAAAGATTAATTGAAATAGATAATAGTTCTTTGGAAAAAATTGAATTATTTGTCGAAAATTTTATTCAAAAACTGCTTTCTTCAAATGAATATTATGTATTTTCCACTTTAGGGGGATATTTACTTTCATTGATTCCTTTACCAAATACGGAATTACAAAAAACTTTCAAATCTATTTCCGAAGCGGTATTCTATAGATTTGTCAACTCTTTAAAGTCGAAAGAATTTTTTGATGAAGTAAAAAGATTAAAAGCATTTTTTGAAAATAAAATAAAATTCTACAAAGCAAAAATTGATGAAACAATTTTCAATGAAGAAATTAGAAAAAGAGCAGAATTGTATAGAAATTATGGAGATTTATTACTTTCGCAAACTGATTTAAAAGTTAAAGGGAAAAATGAAATTCATTTGCTGGATTTCGAAGGCAACCCAATTATTATTCCTTTGAAATCTGAACTCAATTTAGCAGAAAATGCGACCATTTATTATGAAAAGAGTAAGAAACTTCGAGAAAGGTTAAATTTCCTTGATTTACAGAAAGATAAGATTTTAAACAAAATGAAACTTAATGAAAAAGCCTTAATTGATTTTCGAAATGTTAAGAACTTTGATGAGTTAAAAGATTTTAAGATGAAAACCAAAGACTTAATTAAAGAAATGGAGATTGAAAAGCAGGGGAATACATTTGAAAGTCGCTTTCGGAAATTTGTTTTGTCCGAAGATGCTATCCTTTATGTTGGAAAAAGTGCAGAGAACAATGACGAATTGACTTTTGGTTTTGCAAAACCAAATGATTTTTGGTTCCACGCTCGTGGTGTTGGAGGAAGCCATTGCGTTTTGAAGTATTTAAAAGGGAAAAATCCCAACAAGGAATTAATTGAAAAGTGTGGGCAAATTGCAGCGTATTTTTCCAAAGCAAGAAATTCCAAATTCGTTCCTGTTTCGTATACTCAAAAGAAATATGTTCGAAAACCAAAAGGAGCACCCCCAGGAACAGTTTTGCTCGAGCGTGAACAAGTAGTATTTGTTACACCAAAAGTTCCAGATATAAGTCTCGAATAATTCAGGAATTGGGATTATCCCTGTGTTCTTTAACGAAATCTTTTTCTAATTTGAAAATATATCGGCGAGTTTTACGATATCGAATAAAGCCAATGGTTACCGTTATAATAGCCACTGGTACCAAAAACCAACCTATTAATTGAAAGAGGAAATTCTGAAAGAATTGGACAAGGGTAAATCCCGCAGCCAAAGTTGCAAGAGCCGTTCGCTGATAGGCAAGAAAAGTCCTTTCGCTTGCAAGAATCGAACGGATTGCTGCTAACTGGTCATTTAGGTTTAATTCCTTTTCGACAAATTTTCTGAATAAATCGTCTGTAAGTAATGATAATCGAAAAAATTTTAACATAGTTTATATTTTGTTAAATTTGTTTTTTGGTTTTTTAAAAGAAAATTTAACGAACTCTGTAAGAGAATATTTTGTGTGATTATGGACCAAAAATCCTCTTTAATAAAGAGAACAGCAGAAGAATGGATTGAATTTGGTGACGAGGCATTCAATAATGGCGAATATGAAAAAGCGTTTCAATATTATAAGAATGCCATTCACGAAAATGCTCATTCTCCTTTTGCTTATTTCAAAGCCGGTAATAGTTTATCGATGTTGAAAAGATGGGACGAAGCTATCAAATATTATATTGGAACCACTACACTTGACCCCAACTTTTCTTTTGCGTATTACAAGAAAGGAATGTGTTATTTAGAGCTCCGAAATATTAAAGATGCATTAAAAGAATTTACAATAGCAATTCAACTAAATCCAAATTTTGCACTTGCATACTTCCGTCGTGGGTATTGTTTGTATTTAGTCCGTAAATTTGCCGAAGCAATAGAGGATTTCACTAAAGCTATTGAACTGGATGCAACTTATTCACCTTCGTATATGTATCGGGGTAATTGTTACTTCCATCTTCAAAAGTTAGATGAAGCATTATCGGACTACGACCGAGCGATTGAATTAGACCCTACAGAACCCAAAGTTTTTATTTCCCGTGGGGTTGTCAATATTCATCTTAAGCAATATAAAGAAGCTATTGCCGATTTTACACTTGCAATTTCTATTGACGACAAAAATTATTTAGCATATAATTATCGTGGTTATTGCTTGAACCAACTTCGGCAATATGAACTTTCCATCGAAGATTTCGAAAAAGTAATTGCAATAAAAAAAGATTTCTTAGATGCATACAACAATATTGGAATTGCATATGTTGGAATGCGGCAATATGAGAAGGCAATTGAATATTTCGACAAAGCAATTGAAATAAATCCTGGTAATGCTTCTATTTATTTTAATCGTGGCAATGCCAATCTTCAACTTAAAAATTATGTCGAAGCAATAGTTGATTACGATAAAGCTTTAACAATCGACCCAAATTATGTTTATGCATATTATGGTAGGGGGAATGCATATTATTCTCTTGAACAATGGCGAGATGCTCTTCGTGATTTTTCGAAAGCAATTGCCTTAAATTCCAAATTTGTCAATGCTTATATTGCACGGGGAAATATTTATGTTAAAATGAAAAATCTTCGCAAAGCACTCGAGGACTTTACAATTGCTATTGAAATAGACCCCAATAATCCCATCCCCTACCTTAACAGAGCAATTGCATATCGCAGCGACAACCTTTTTTCTTACGCCGTTGCAGATTTCAATGAATTCCTTCGACTTTATGGAAGGGAGGATAGGTTAACAGAAAAAGTTAGGACTTGGATAAGAAATATGGGTTATACTCCAGAGTTTTGATAGAAAATTTCATCTGTGGTAAGATGTTAATCTTACAAATATAGTAGTAATTAGAAATATTCCAGATTGTAAAAGGATTACTGTAGAACCTGTGGGAAAGTCTAAATAAATCGAAATAATTATACCCAAAATTGAACTAACTATCCCTAATATTATGCTTAAAATTGTCATTTGAGAAAAAGTATTTGAAATAAGTTTTGCCGTTGCAGGCGGAATTACAAGAAACGAAGCAACTAAAAATATTCCAACCAGTTTTACAGAAATTACTATGGATAAAGCAATAAGAACTGATAGGATGTAGTTTTCGAACTGTACATTTATTCTATCGACCATTGCAAGTTCTGAGTCGAATGTTGCATACGTCCATCTTTTCCAAAAGATTAAGGCAAAAATCACTGTAGCGAATCCAAATGCATATGAGATAAATAAATCGAGTTTTGAAACGAGCAAGATTGAACCAAAGAGGTAGGAAAATGCATCCGAAATGTAGTGTTTGTTTAATGTTATGAACAAAACACCTAGGGCCACACTTACAGCGAAAAAAATCCCTATTGCGGTATCAATTTCCAAACTTGTCTTTTCCTTCAAATAAGTTAATGCAATTGCTACGATGATTGTAAAGGGAATTGCAATAGCAAAAGGTTCAAACTCAAGAAGTAATCCAAGGGCAACTCCCCCAAAGGTTACGTGGGCAAGTCCATCGCCAAGAAAACTCATTTTTCTTTGAACAACAAAGTTACCGTAAAATCCACCCAGAAATCCAACAATTATTCCTGCTAATATTGCTTTGATTGCGAAACTATGAGAAAGTATTTCAATCATTTTTATCTATAGTAAATTGCATTGTATGTTCGTGCCCAATATGTCCAAAAGTTTGTTTTAAATTGTCTTCCTTAAAGACATTTTTGGGTGTGTCGAAGCAAATTAGTTTTTTATTTAAAAGAGCAACCCTATCCGAATGGTGGAATGCATATTCCCAATCGTGTGTTACCAAAAGTATTGTCGTTCGATAGGTTTTTTGTAATTCCTCAATAATTTTGCTAAAATCAACTTCTGCGATAGTGTCGATTCCAGTTGCAGGTTCATCCAAAATCAGTAGTTTTGGGGTTCGAATAATGCTTCGTGCAAGATAAACTCTTTGAAGTTCACCACCAGACAATTTCTTTAATGGTCGATTTGCAATTTTTTCTATTCCTGTTTTTTCAAGGACTTCGTAAATCCTTTTCCTTGCTTCTTTTGTGATTATGAAATTCCATCTTCCTGTCAATCCAGTTGCAACCAAATCGATTACTCTGGCTGGGAAGCTTCTATCGAGTGTTTTAAATTGTGGGACGTATCCAATTTCAAAATAATTCATTTCATCGGGTTTTTTCGAAAAAACTTTTACATTTCCATTTGTTGGTTCGATAAGCCCAAGAATTGTTTTGAGTAAAGTAGTTTTTCCGCCCCCATTAGGTCCAATTATTGTAACAAATTCAGCTTCATTAATCGACAAATTGATATCGTGAATAACACAGTATTTCCCAAAAAAAACTGATACAGATTGTAGTTCAACTGCATAATTTTTCATTTTAGTGCTTTAAGTATAGTCTTGGCACTGTTGATTATTAATTCAGAATACGAATGAATTTGTTCCGAACCAAGCGGGTCAAGTTCGTATAATTGTGTTCCAACCATTTCGGCAATTACCTCTGCTGGGTGTTCATTCAATTGTGGCTCGATGAATATCGACTTAGTTTTTGTTTGACGAATTTTTTGTATTAGCATATTAACTTTTTTCGGTGTTGGTTCGCTTCCAGGTATTTCTTCGACACTTCCACCATAAAGTAATCCATACCTATTAATAAAGTAATTGAATGAAGGGTGGAAAAGAAAAACATATCGTCCTTTGACAGGTGTTAATATACTATCAACCGTTTTATCCAATTCAAGTAGTTTATTTTTGAAATTCGAAGCATTTTGTAAGATATTATCCTTTTGGTTTGGGTAAATTTTTGCTATTATTTTCGCTAAGGTATCAATTATGGAACAAACCGACAACGGGTCTGTCCAGAAATGTGGATCAATTGTTTTGTTATCAGCAAAGTAAAGAATTTTATCTTTTGGTAACAAATCAATTAAGGCAACTTTATTTTGAATGTTTTGACTGATCCAGTTTTCAAATAAGTCTGAAGTGTAGAAAAAAATTTTTGCTTTTTCCAACTTTTGAATATCCGAGATTTTTGGCTCGAAAAGATGTGGAGAAATTCCCGGCGGTACCAAACATTCGACAGTGATATCGTTTCCAGCAATTTCTTGCACAATTAATTTTAGCGGGTAATTGCTTGTAAAAATATTATCTTCTAATTGGGTTTTTTGTTGTTTTTTGCAAGCAAATGCAATTAGAACGAGTAAAGAAAGGACAAGAATTTTTTTCATTAGGTATCCAAAGACTGTTTTATTTTATTCCTAATTTGCTCTATAGTAGGTAATCCTTTCAAATAAACTCGGCAAGATAGAGAAGGGATGGGAGGAATTGGCATTTCTTCGTAATCTTTGCCATTTATTAACAAGGTTGGCGAGCCACGAAAACCAAATTGTCTTGCAAGTTCGGGTGTTTCGATAAGTACTTCTTGATATTCAACATCTTGCAAATCTTTAATTGCTTCCTTAACACGACGAATCATTTCATCGGAATTTGGACAGCCCCGAAAATACTGAACTTCAACTCGTACCATTTGTTTTACCTAAATTATAATATTATAAAAACGAAAACCTTTCTGATAAATTTTTACAATTAGATGTTGGATTTTGAGATACTTTCAATGGTATTGTTATTAAAAACTATCGATAAATGTGATGTTATTTGTGAATATTTTAAGGATTTAGCCAGTAAATATTTAAATCTCTTGGAATATCTTTCAAATTGGAAAGAATCACTTGCGTTTCGGGTTTCATTTTTCCATATGTTTCTAAAACTTCGCCTGCTTTCGAATAATTTCCTTCTGCTTGAATTGTTAAAATCATATTTGCTAATTGCTGAATTCCCATGAAAAATTTTTTGGTATCGATTTTTATCCTATTATTTTCGTATTTAATAATTCCATTTTCTTCAAGAAAATTCAATTGAATTAAGTTTGCCTTTCCGTGAGCTTCGTTGGCTCGGAAACGGATGGAACGGAACAAACCAGCAATATATATCACTTTTGCTTTTTCGAGTTGCAAAGAATCAATCAGCCCTTTATTAAACAAATGTTTAAAGTTGTAAATCCCTAAAACATCGGCTTTGCATTCTTCGATTGCAGAGTATCGTTCCTTCAATGCCTTGCGAACTGGTAAGGAATCATTTCCGTAAACAAATCCTCTTCCCAAAGTATGGGAAACTTCGTGGAGCGTGACGAAACTTGTAAATGCTTTCTTATCAACTAAATTCACCAGGTTGGGTTCAAGAATTTTTTCTGCAATTGGGACAAGGATTTTGTCGAACTTTGCTTCCATAACGTTTTTAAACATTGACTTTTTCCCGCCTTTTAGTTCATGAACACGTGGGTCGTTTGGTAAAGAATTGGCAATAGTTTTAGTTCCTGCTTGGCAATCTCCCCCGAAATAAGCAACATTCATAATTTGCAAAATGTTTCCGCTTCCAGCAGTTTTACGAATATATTTTTTGTCGTAAGGTAAATTATGCTCAAAATAATCCAAGTTATTTTGAAATGTTTGGAGTTCGCGAGTTCCATCCTCGTCCTTAATCATAACAATTGCTTCGTAAGCAGTTTTGTAATTAAATAGTTCGTCCTCGTAGTTCTCAATTGGACCGATAACAACATCGATTTTAGAATCTTTAATATCCATCCAGGCTAAATCGCTTTCAAAGTAGTCGTCAGTTCGAATTGCTTTTGCTCTCACAAGTAAATACTTTTTGAAACTTTCGTTTTGGCAGTAATGTGCAGCCTCTTCAAGTAAATTTGCTAATTTTTCAGTTTCAGGATATGCTTGATGATATGGTATTGCTTTTAGTTTTTTTCCATCGCGAACTACGATAGTATATTGGTTTTCAAGTTCTTCTTTTTGTTCTGGGTGCTGTTGGATATACTTCTCGAATTCTTCTTTAGTTAAATCAATTGGATAAAAATTTGCACTTTCAGGTTTTTTTTCTAATCCTTTTCCAACGAAACGTTTTCCATTTTCAATAAAATCGTACGGACCGTAAAAAATGTTTACAAAAGTTAAAATTTCCTTTGCCTCTGGAGTGTTTAACTTCATTAGTGAATCGCGGACAGTTATTGCATCGGGGGAAGTCTGTTTCCAAAAAATTTCATCGGCGATTTTGCCACCCTCGATTAACAATTGAACAACCTTTTTTTCATTTTCTGTCAGAGTGCTTAAATCTGGTTTAATTTCAATTGGTGCAAATTCATTTATTCTCTGTCTGATTTTAGTGATATCTGCTGTTGGGCTCATCTCTTTTTTTTGATTTGTGCAAAAGGAAAAGAATAAAGGAAGCATTAGGATTCCAAAGATAATTTTTTTCATTTTTGCTCCAAAAATATATAAACAACAATTTCGATTATTCTTTTTTATTCAAAAGCAAAACTATGAAGAAAGTTGCAATTTTTCTGCTAATTCTTCCTTCTTTCATTTTTTCTTTTATTCCTCTGCGCTCAAAGTTATTGATGAAACCATATCTTCAGGCTGTTACCGAAAATTCCATCATTGTAATGGCTGAAGCCGATACTCGCGAACCTGTTTTTGTTCAATTTGGTGAACAAAATTTAGACAATTTTGCCTCGACGAAATTCATTCGCGTATCTGAAGACAGACGCTTGGAAACTTTTGTTCATAGAATAGAACTGACAAACCTTTTGCCAAATACAACTTACAAATATCGTGCTATTCATTCAGGCGATACTTCTTCAATTTTTGAATTTAGAACGGCCGTTCCATCTGGAACATCTTTTCGAGTAGCAATAGCAGGGGATAATCGTTCCAATCCTGAAATTCATTCAAAAAAATCAAAAAAAATTGCTCAGTACAAACCTTATTTTTCTATTTATACGGGCGACTTGTGCTTTTCTGGCAAATATTATGAATGGAAAGAAGAGTTTTTTACTCCCGAGGAACAAGAATTAATTTGCAGTGTGCCCTTCTTCAATTCCTTGGGAAATCATGAAGCCAAAACTGAATTGACAAAAGTATTTCTTCAAGCACCAGTCTCTTCTTCCAATGATGAATATTATTATTCCTATGACTATGGAGATGTTCATTTTTTGATTTTGAATACAGAAACAAATATTAAACCAGATTCCCCTCAATGGAATTTTGCTGAAAGCGATTTAGCAAGTACAAACAAAAAGTGGAAAATTGTTGTGTTCCATATTCCTGCTTATTCAAGGGGTGGACACAATGGTAACAAAAACATGCAGGAATTCACCTCGAAAGTTTTAGAAAAATACAATGTTGATTTGGTTTTGAACGGCCACAATCATTTCTACCAAAGGAGTTATGTAAATGGTATTTACCATATTGTATTCGGCGGGGGTGGCGCTCCACTTTATGAACCCAAAAGTTCTGAACACGTTCAAAAATCGGTTAAAGATTATCATTACGGTATTATGGATGTTACTCCGGAGTCTATAAAACTAACTGTTTATGATTTGCGGGGCAAAATAATAGATGAATTGACATTGGAAAAGAAATAGGATATTGAAATTTTTCAAAATTATAGTTTTATAAACTTGAGTTAATATCAAGATTGAATTTTCCAGAGAGATTTCCAAAACCTTTATAAGCACACCAATTTCATTAGTTACTAAACACAATGAAAAATTTAATTTTTTTATTTAAATCAAGTTTTTTAATTTTGCTTTTCTAAAATGTTTAATAACAAATATTTGAGTTGATATGGGAATCAATGTGACAAAAGCGGATATTGTTGATGAAATTGCAAAGCGAACAGGATTAACAAAAATCGAAACGAAAGCCGTTGTCGAAGGTGTTTTTACAACTATAATGGATGCAATTTCCAGCGGTAAAAGAATCGAACTTCGTGGTTTTGGTGTTTTTAAATCGAAAGAACGCAAACCAAGAATTGCCAGAAATCCAAAAACTGGCGAAGAAGTTTCTTTGGAAAAAAGAGTTGTTCCCGTTTTCAAGCCATCACCTGAATTCTTAAAAAAAGTTAACGATAGTTTAAATAACCAAAATAATAAATAACCAATTGCCGAGGGAATTATGCCGTGTGGTAGAAAGAGAAAACGCCATAAAATGAATACTCATAAGCGAAAAAAAAGACTTCGCAAGAATAGACATAAAAAGAAGAATCGATAATTTCTTTTCCCAATTTCGGGAAATTCTTTTAATTCAAATTATAATGATGATTAAGATATTGTTTTTTTTTATTCTTATACCATTTACCTTGCTTGGCCAAGGTAGTGGTATAATTTCTTCTGTTTTATTAAAAGGTAAGGTTTATAATTTTCAGACTCGCAGTCCGCTAGAGATTAAATTCTTTTTAGTCGATGAAAATGGGAAAAAGATACCAGTTAAATCAAGCAATGATGGTTCCTTTCATATTCCAATTAATAAATCTGGTACTTATGTAGTTTTTGCTGAGAATTGGTTGTGTCTGGACCCTGTTGCTATTGAGATACAATCGCAACAAAATTATTACGAAAAAGAAGTAAATTTTTTCTTAGTTCCTTTTGAGCCTGGGGTTTCAATTCGCAAAGCAGTTGCTTTCGAAGAATCTTCATCCGATTTGACCATCGATGGGCAAAATGCATTGAAATTTTTTGCAAATCTTTCAAAAAATAATCCGAAAGTATCTTATAAGATTATCATTCGAACTAATCAAGACCTTTTTAAAAAATTAACTCAGACAATTGTTAAAGGAAAAAAGAAAACGAAAGTTGTAGTGACCCCCAAAGAGCAAGCACTGGCTCTTTCCGAAAAAAGAGCAGAAACAATCCAAAATCTTTTAACTGAACTGAAAGTTCCTCGAAGAAACTATTCGTTTAGTTTCGAATTTTATTCTTCTCAAAATAAAACAACTCCATCTAAAAAAGGCAAAAAACAACAATCTCAAAAAGAGCCATCTTTGCCAAATCTCGAAATTCTGGTGGATAAGACTTTGAATCTAGATTTGGATAAAAAATAATCGTGATTTTTCCGCTTAATGGAATATTATCTTAATTGATTTTATTCTTCATTTCTGCAAGATTTTTACATTAAACCTTCAATTTTGTTTATTAAAAAAAGAGGCTATCCATAAAGGATAGCCTCTCTGTATTCACATAATAGGTTAATCAACGAACTATTGAAACTTTTCTAAAATACAAACCTTTGTTTGTTGCGACACTGATGAAGTAGAAACCGCTTGAAATTGTGTTAATAGGAATTTGAGTGGATGCAACCTGAATGTTTTCGTTGGAGGCAATTAAATTTCCATAAAGGTCATATAATTTTACCGCTTGAATTTCTGTTTGGGTTGTGGTTTTGAGCACCAAGTAATCTTCAGTTTGTGATACGATTAGGTTAGAATTATTATCTATTTCGACAGATAAAACTTCCTTTTCTAAATTGAATTCAAAGTACAAGTAGGAGTTATATTCAAAATTGGCATCGACCGTAGTTTCAAGGTTTTTGTAGCCTACTTTCGAAACAAGTAATTTCATCATACCAGCGGGAAGTTCTTCGAGAATGAAATAGCCCTCCTTGTCGGCCAATGTGTAGTTTATGACATTTCCTTGGTAATCCAAAGCCAAAATGAGTGCCTCTCCTAAGGGATATTCACATTGTGGTTTATCGAAAGATTTCATAATTCCAAAAGCTTCGCCAACATATCCCCAGAATGTAACCAAGCCTTTCAAAGAGCTTCGTTCTTTGTGTTTGATTTCATAAATTATTTGAATCATAATTTTATCGACAACAATTCGTGTAGCTTCACGCCATTTTAGTGTTGCAAAGTCGTTCATTTTGAAATATCCTGGGACATACCTTTGGTCTTTTGGAATAGAAAGCAGCACATATTCTCCCGGTGGCAAATTTTGGAATAAGAAATGTCCTTGTTGGTCTGTTTCAACAACTCTAATGGTCGAATTTAGAGCGTAATTTATTGGTTCACTTGGTTTTACAAGTATTGCTATAACTCGCGATTCGATTGGATTCCTGTCAATATCGACAACAATGCCTGAAAATCCATTGTTAAATTTTTCTTGTGGCTTCAAAAGAAAGTCGATACCTTCTAAATCTTTAACAAGCACAATAATATCTGCATTATATGGCGAGGAGGAAAGTTGGTAATACTGGTCAGTATATGCAGTTTTGTCAAGTGGCATTGCATGGGCAATGTAAGCAAAGTTGTTAGGTAATTCAATTTCATATTTTCCTTCATTGTCGGTCTTTGTTACAAAACGAGGAACAAACCCGTAGTTATCCAATTTGCCAGGTTTGAATATCATTTCTACAGGGATAAATTCAACAATTGCGGGGACGGGTGATTTATCGTTTGCATCCAAGACATAGCCAGAAACTTTGTAAAGTTCAGGCGAATTTTTCTTTGTTAAAACTACTTTTAACGTGAATTCTGGGGTTTTTTCGCAATCAAGGGCAATTTTGGTTGCTTCCAACAATCGAGTTGCTTTAACATAAAATTGGTGGTCAAATAATTCCCCGTTGAATTCGAATACATAAGTCCCAGAAGGCAAGAAGAATTGGAAGAATCCTTGCTGGATTGTTGTTTTATAATTTGTATTGGTTGGATTATTGTCGGAATCTAATTTCCAAGCAATTGCAACTCCGTTGGGCACAAGTGTTCCATCTTCGAACGTAGCATATCCAACTAAATGTACACAATTTTTATTCGCACTGTTTTCTTGAACCGTAATTTTAACTCTTTGTTTTGCATAAATATTTTCATCGCAAAGTAGATAGGCCATAACTGTGAAATTGTAAACCCCAGGTTTTTGAGGTGTCCACGATATTAAACCTGTTTCCTCATTAATTTCTAAATCTTGTATATCTGTCTCAAGAATTTTATATCGAACAACACAATAAACATTTGTTTCTGTAACAACTTTGTAAATCCAAGGAATGCCAACAGTTGCAAAATTTTGTGGTTGACTAATGATTCTCACATAAGGCTTTTCGTTAGGGGGTACACTATCAAGAACTTGGATTTTGAAAGTTTGCCATGCTGGTTCAACATTTACTTTGCACGAGGTCCCTGCCTTTACTTCGATTTTGTAGATGCCAGTTTGTTGCGGTGTCCATTCAATTAATCCAGTAGAAGAAATTGTCATCCCTTCGGGAACATCCCCTTCGAATTCAAAAATGTCGATTGGGCAATCTAAATTTGTTGTGGCTTTAATTTGATAAACATATTTTTTCCCAACATAAGCATATAGTGGAGGTTGCGAGACAATTTTGATAAAGTATTTATACTCGTGATAAAGTTGTAGAACAACTTTGTTGCTTGGTTGACTTTGTACATCCCCTTTGAAGGATGTTACATAAAACTGATATGTTCCTTGAGCAAGATTTGTTATCGTGTATTCGTAGGTATATTGATTGGGATTAGAATTGATGGAACCTACGAGGGTGTTTTTGACAACTCCCCCTTGTAGAATTGTCTGATATATATTAAATCCATCAGGAAAAATATAATTTGAAATATTTTGTTTGTCGATAAACCAACTAAGCTTTACGTTGTAAGTTCCATCAGGATTTTGAATGGAAGTACCAATGAGTTGTCGCGGTGGATTTGGTGCTTGGTTTTGTGCGAGGATTGGGAATAATGAAAGCAAAAGAATGATAATTCCCAAGAAAAAGTTTCTGATTTTCATAAAACCTCCCTTTTTTAGGAACAATAAAAATTCAAAATTTATTTTTCAGTATTTCATTCTGAATTTAAAATTTAAAATCAAAGAATCTGGGAAAGGAGTTATTTCTTCGATTTTCATTTTAATTTCTTTTTTCTCCCAATATTCTACTTTTTTAAGGATGGGTTGGTTATCAACCCAAGTAGTATCCCATCTATATTTTTTCACGGAATCAACAATAGTAGTATCGTGCAAAATTGTTTCGAAACGAGTGTTATACAGTTTGCTGTAACCGGTTGCCCAGATTTCCCGATATGGTTTGTTCAACGAGAAGTTTATTTCGAAAGAATTTGGCAATTTACAAGGATCGACTAAAGTGTCGTAACTTTCTTTTTTGCCTCGGTGAAGTAAAAATTTTATCCAAGTATTTGGATATTCTTTAGTTTGAATATTCAAAGGAATTCCAAGAACAGGGAAGGAATCGATATTGAAATTAAATGACTTGATTGAAATACGCCAGTTGTTGACCATCATTCCGTTTTTTTCTTTTTCTACCATCAGGCGGAACCAAATCCTTGGTGGTTGAGTTAATGTATCGACAAATATTTCAGACTTTTTAATTTCAAATTGATTGTGCTTAAAACTGTAAAAACTCTGTTCGACTCCATTTTCTTCGAAGGAAAAGTAGGAAACCTGTGGTCGAATAAATGTTTTTTCTCTTTCTTTTGGAGTAACCTTGATAGGAGTATTGAGTTCAGTTGGCGAAGAACAATATTCAAAAAACAATACAAAACTAACCAAAAATAAAATGGTGAGTTGTTTCTTCAAAATCTTAATTTTAGAAAATAATTGCGATTCCATATGTCAATCCAATTTTTCTTGTTAAATAAAATATTTTTTGGTTTTGGTAAAATAGCAAAGACCCTTCGGCTCCAAGATAGGCTTCGAAATTTGAATTTGCTGGCCTAAAGCGAATTCCAGCAATTCCTTTTACTAAAGGTCCACCGATTTGTGTTCCCCCAGCCAAAAATGTAACAAATGGTTGGAATGAATTGTAAATTGAAACAGGAATTGAATAGTCGATTCCTACTGCCCCCCATAGAATAGATGGTTTTTGTTCATAATTGAACAGAATCCCATTTGCGATGTTTTCGTATGAAAGGCCAAAGGTTTCCCTTCCAAATTCAATGCCAAATTTTATGTTGTCCCATTGTGTAAAGTAAAAACCTAAACTCAAATTCGACAACGATGTTATATCATTTGTTGCTACATCAGGATTAGGGAAGGATTTACCCGTCAGTCCTCTTAAAGTTATTACAAAAGATTTATCTTGTAGCAAAGAGTTACTTTTTATGTAACTATTAAAAATAAGTTTTGTGGGTTTTATGTTATTTGGAGAAATAATTCTATCGTTTTCATTAGCGATGTTGAGATTATTAGTTATATGTTCAACGGGGGAGATGTTTGAGTTGGTTTGATTTTTTTGTTCAGAATCTTCGAAAGATGTTTCAGAAATTTGGTCCAAAGAATGATTATTTGAAGTTACGTTCAAAGCATTGTATTTCTTTTGTTTTGTTAAAGAGTTATTGTCAGAAATATTTTTTTCGTGTTCTGCAATGATAATTGGTGGAGTTTGGACAATTGCTCTAATAGGTTTGTTGTTGATACTACCATCTGGTCTAATTAAAAGGAAAGTCAAAAGAAAAGTTAAAATTGAAGTGGACAACATAAGAACAGCAGTCTTACCTAATTTTGCAAAAAAGGAAGGTTTATTTGGAACTGTTTGTCCAATTGTTTTAAGATTCAATGTTTTGACAATGTTAAAAATAGCGGAACTTGGTGGTACAAAAGCAGAAAAATCATTTCGTACAGAACGGGAAATAGCAAGATGTTCCTTCAGGACATTTCGCAGTTCATCGCTTTCGGAAAGTAGGAAGAAAAGGCTTTGTTCTTCGCTTTGAGGAAGTTCACCATCGAGAAATTCAATAATTTTTTTCGAAATGTGTTCTGTATCCATCTGTCCACCTTCTAAAATTTTGACAATTCTGAAATATACGGAGCAAGGATTTGGCGCAGTTTTTCTTTTGCGCGGAAAATTCTAATTTTCACCAAAGGCAGTGAAATATTTAGAAACTCGGCTATTTCTTGGTAACTCATACCTTCATATTCACGCAAGATAAAGGCTTCTCGGTAATCTTCGGGTAGTTGCTGTACTGCTATTTTTATCATATCAAGTAGTTCATCGTTTTCTGCAGAATCTAAATTGTTTTCGAATCGCATATAATCTTCTAAATGCGTTGTCTTTCGATTTTGTCTAACAAGATTTAAACATAAGTTTCGAGCAATTCGCAACAAGAAAGCCGGAAGATTAGTCATTTCCCTTTCTTTGTCGGCAGATTGATAAAAATTTACAAATGTGTCTTGAAATACATCCATAGCGTCTTCTTTATTTCCTAAAAAACGTTTACAATAAGCGAATATACGGCCAGAGTATCGTCGATATATTTCCAAAAAAGCATACTCGCTTTCAGTTCCCTTTTTCGAAAGCAATTTAAAAAGTTCGTTGTCACTTAATTTCTCTATCTCATCATTCATTCATTTTCAATAACACAAATAAATAAAAAATGTTACAAGAAAAAAGACAAACAATACCCCCAAATTATTTTCTTAATTTTGTAAATTTATTACACTCAAAGTAAATGAATAAAATTAGAATAATCTCGGTTGTTGGAGCTCGTCCAAATTTTATGAAAGTTGCTCCGTTGCATCGTTCTTTTCAAAAATATAGTAGTATTTTTGAACATTTGATTTGTCATACTGGGCAACATTATGATTACGAAATGTCCCAAGCTTTTTTCGATGATTTGAGTCTTCCTGAACCTACTTTTTATCTTGGAGTTGGTTCTGGTTCCCATTCCGAACAGACTGGAAGAATTATGATTGAATTCGAAAAGGTTTGCCTTCGAGCCAAACCTGATTTAGTTATTGTTGTTGGGGATGTAAATTCTACAATTGCAGCAAGTTTAACTGCAGTGAAAATTGGCATTCTTACTGCCCACATCGAAGCTGGATTACGCAGTTTCGATAGGTCTATGCCAGAAGAAATAAACAGAATTGCAACTGATTCGATTTGTGACTTCCATTTTGTAACCGAACAAAGCGGCATTGATAACCTTTTACGCGAAGGGCACAAATTAGAATCAATTTTCTTTGTTGGGAACACAATGATTGATTCTTTAGTTTACATTTTACCGAAAGTTGAAAATAGTAAAATATTGAATCAACTCGGCCTTGAAAATAAGGATTTTGCTTTAATGACATTGCATCGTCCAAGCAATGTTGACGATAAAACTCAACTTTCGAATTTGATTGATGTTATTGAATTTATTTGTAATAGGCTAAAACTTGTTTTCCCGATTCATCCAAGGACACGAAAAAATATAGAAGAGTTTGGTTTCAAGAAAAGGCTTGATGAAATTAAAAATCTTATTACAACTGACCCACTTGGTTATGTTGATTTTGTTAAGTTGATGAAAAACTCTCGATTTGTAATCACCGATTCAGGTGGTATTCAAGAAGAAACGACATTTTTGAAGATACCTTGTATAACCATGCGAACAACAACAGAACGTCCCGTGACGTGTCAACTTGGAACTAATCGTTTAGTTTATCCAGAAAAATCAAAATTGATAGAGGCAGTCCAAGATATTTTGTCGCACTCTAATTCAGATGCACAAATTCCGAAATATTGGGATGGAAAAGCATCGGAAAGAATTGTGGAAATAATTTTGCAAATCTTCGAGAAGGAGGGAAGAAAATGAAAATCCTTGTTACTGGTGGCGCAGGATTTATTGGTTCACATATTGTAGATGCATATGTTGAATCTGGTCATATGGTTACTGTTATCGATAATCTTTCAACTGGTTTTAGGGAAAACATAAATCCGAATGCCGAGTTTATTGAAATTGATATTACCGACCCTAAAGTTGTCGATATTATTTGCGAACGCAAGTTCGATGTTATTAATCACCACGCAGCCCAAATGAATGTCCGAATTTCTGTCGACGACCCCGTTTTCGATGCCCAAACAAATATCATCGGTGGACTTCGTATCTACGAGGCTGCAATTCGAAGCAAAGTTAAAAAAATAGTCTTTGCTTCTTCTGGGGGTACTGTGTATGGGGAATTGAAATATTTTCCTGCCGATGAAAATCATCCTCTAAACCCTATCTCTCCTTACGGAATTTCAAAACTTACTAATGAGTATTACCTATATTACTATAAGCAAGTTTATAATTTGGATTTTGTTGCATTACGTTATAGTAATGTCTACGGTCCGAGACAAAATCCATTTGGGGAAGCTGGGGTTGTAGCAATTTTCACAAGCAAAATGCTCCGAGGAGAGCAACCTGTAATCAATGGGGATGGAACTGCTACGCGTGATTATGTTTATATTGGCGATGTAGTCCGAGCAAATTTAATTGCACTTCAAAAAAATGTAACAGGAATTTTTAATATTGGAACTGGAAAAGAATATGATGTTAACTATGTTTTCCGCACTTTGAAGGAAATTATTGGTTCAAATGTAGAGGAATTTCACGGTCCCCCAAAACTTGGAGAGTTGCAACGAAATTGTCTTTCTTTCGAAAAGTTTCATCGGATTACTGGTTGGGCTCCTACTCTTACTTTCGAGGAGGGATTAAAAGAAACCGTAAATTATTTTAAAAAGAAATTAGTGTAAGAATTACTTCTTTTTTTCTTTTGGTTTTTTAGTCAAAGTTTGTCCTTTGCGGTATTCAATTAAAGTATAATTGGTGTGGATAAAATGTTTTCCAGTGCTTTGGGTATTTTCTGAACTGAAACTGAGTTTTTGTTCTTCGGTTGTAAATAGATGCAAAGGAATTCCTTTTTCTTTTGAAATGTCCAGATAGCCATAAGCATTTATGATTGAAGTTACTTTCAAATTGTTTTGCATATGTTGAAGCTGAAGAGAACCCTGTCCAGTGCGAATAAATTCGCATCGAGCAACTTTTTCGCCAAGTGTGTCAACTTCTCCAATCATTCTAAAAAGCATAGAGTGGGAAAGCCTTGGAATTGGTATTCCATTTTCGACAAGGTCTTCAGTTGTTCGGACCAACCAAGTTTCGTTCTTTTTTTTGCAAGTTTCGTTAAAAGAAAAGAAAAGATGAGGATGAAATGGTCCACCAGGGGTTCTACCGCTTATTGTGGAATCGTCAACCCAAAAGTTAAGTCTATTCCCCAAAGAATCGATTTCGATTTTCACTTTTCTGTTTTTCCAATCCGTTTCATTATATTCAACTAAATTCGTATCCTGGAAATCTCTTCCTCGAAACTCAATTAATTCAAATGATAGAATGAAAGAATTATGTTTTGTTATATTTTCACAGATAACTCTGAGAATTTCGTTCCTTACTTTAAGCAATGGTAATCCATAATCAATGATGATACTGTCGTACGAATGCACCAAATACACAAGTGTATCACCAGGGTTAAAAGAATACTTGAAACAATAGATTAAGGTATCGGGTTGTTTTAAAGTATCTTGTTCTTGGCTTGCTTGAATATTTTTCTCGGAAAAAAACAAAATGAGGAAAGAAAAGAAAAGGACGGTTTTTTTACTCGCTTGCATATATTATACCTCCTGCCACAAGGTCTTCATTATCGTAAATAACCACAGATTGTCCAGGGGTAACTGCTCTTCTTGGGTTTAGAAAATTTACTTCTAAGTTCCCATCGCTAAATATACGACAATGGGCTTTTTCGCCGTTGTCCTTGTATCGAATTTTAACTAAATACTCTTTATTCTCATCAAAAGACTCATACTTCATAAAATTGACATTATCGGCAAGTAGTTTATAAGATTTTAATCCTTCTTCAATGTCAACTTCAATAGTATTAGTTTCTGGGATAATTCTTTTAACATATAAAGGCTGATGGTAGCTTATTCCTAACCCTTTTCTCTGTCCAATAGTGTAGTTAACATAACCGCGATGTTTCCCCACAACAACTCCGCGAAAAACAATATCACCCTCGGAAAAAACTTGCTTTTCGGGTGCATATTTTGCTAAAACATCTCGATAATTGTTCGAAGGAACAAAGCAAATTTCTTGACTTTCGAACTTATTGAAAATTTTTAAGCCAAATTCCTTTGCAAGGTTTCGAACTTCTGTTTTTAGGTAGTTCCCAAGTGGTAAAATGGTTCGTTTAAGTTGCTCTTGGTTTAATCCCCAAAGAAAGTAGGATTGGTCCTTGGTTCTATCTTTAGCCATTTTGATGTAAAATCTTCCTGAAGAGTTATCTTGTGCGATTTTGGCGTAGTGTCCTGTTGCATAATAATAACAATCGTATTCATCTGCTTTTTTCAAAATTTCGCCCCATTTGATTAAAGGATTGCACAATGAGCATGGGTTTGGAGTTCTTCCTTTCAAATATTCGTCAATAAAATTGCTGATTATTTTTTCTCGGAAAACTTCAGACAAATCGACAATATGATGCTCAATCCCAAGATAGTCGCAAACATCACTTGCGTCAATTATTGATTGATAATTGCAACAACCTGATGTACTATTCTGTAACTTACAATCATCGGTAATCTTTATCGATGTTACAGTTATTCCAACGACTTCATATCCTTGCGATTTTAAAATTGCCGCTACTGTGGATGAGTCAACTCCACCAGACATTCCAACAAGTACACGTTTTCTATTTATATTAGTCATACTGCAATTCAATTTTATAATTTTTGAAAGACGATTTTAATTTTCGAAAATTTGTTGTAACAAATTTCTTATAATATCGTATATTAATTTGAAAACATTTGGGAGAGTTAAAAATGAAAAAGAATCTTTTTTTATTGGCTTTCAGTTTAAGTTTGGTTTTCTCTTCGTGCGTTTCACCAAATAAATCGCGACAAGATTACTTTGGTTACAATAATCTACCCGAAGTTGAAAAGAAGGAAAAATCCGAATATGATAAACCATATATTTACTCTTCTCAGGATAATTCAGATTATAAGAGAAATAATCAATTCGAACAAGGGAACATATATATATTCAACAATTATTATCCGTATCCTTATGAACCACGTTTTGTAGATTATTACGACCCATATTCATTCAATATTTTCTTGCATATAGGGAGCCCATACTACGACCCATTCTGGGATTATTGGTATTTTTGTATGCCATATTCTCGTTCAAGATACTATATAGTCCATCATTATCCTTATTGGGATTACTACTGGTGGCATCGAAGACCCTATATAATTTATGTTCCAATGGAAGAACATCGCGAGCCTAAAGCCCGAACCGTTAGAGATTTTGGTCCGTCTCGGGGTAGTTACGATTACGATGATAGAACTTCTCCCACAAAGGAGACTCGGAGTTCTTCGCGCAGTTCTGAATCCCAAAAAAAGCAAAGCATTAGACCAAACGAAACTCCTAAAACTCACGATGAACCTTTGAGGGAAAAAGCACCCCAAAAATTTGATTCGCCACGTTCGGATTCGCCAAAAATTAAAGAAGCACCTAAAACTGAACCGGCGACTAAACAAGAAAGAAGTTCAACAAGACCGAGGTAAAATAATGAAACTTCTTATTAAAATTGCTCTAACATTATTAATTACAACTGTTTCTATTAAAGCACAATTTATTGAAGATGCACTTCGCTATACAATTCCGAATTCTTTTATTACTCCCCGTTCTGCAAATTTTGGCGTTTCTTTTTATGGTTTATCCGATGACATTTCAGGTTTGATTTACAATCCCGCTGGAATTATGTATATCGGTAAATCTGAACTTTCTATTGGCTTGGGATTCACAAGAAATATTGCCCAAACAGAGTATCTATTTAATAATTTGGAAAGAAGGGCTAATTCAAGTTATGTAACCCATTTTGGTTTTGCTGTTCCAGTAAGTGAATTCCAAAACAAAGTTGTTGCGGGTATTGGCTATTTCCATGAAAACAACTTTTTGAACTGCATTGATTATAATGCTTTTAACCCAAAAAGCTCGATTATTAATTCACTTACTAAATATGGACCGAAAGATACAAATACGAATATTCCTTACTTTTTATGGCTTGCAAACGACAAATTTTATACCCCAGTTAAAGACTCTGTCCAACAAAATGTTTTTGTGAACGAAGATGGCGGATTGCATAATATCACTGGAGGATTTGCAGTTTCAATTGCAAAAAATGTTTCAGTTGGAATATCGCTAACGGGCAAATTTGGAAAGTATACATATTTTAGAGAGTTCAAAGAAGTGGATGTGCTAAACAAATACAATTACTTTGATTCAGCAAATTACAATAATATTGATTTTAACAATTTCACATTGAAAGAAAATCTTTCTCAAAAAATATCAGGAATTTCTGGGTCGATAGGAGTTTTTGCAACATTGGAACAGTTCTTTAGACTTGGTGCAACAGTGAAATTTCCCACATTCTATCAGATAGAAGAGGAGTTTCGTCGCGATGCTTATGCTCAATTTGATGATGGTTGGAAGCCCAATCCATTTGAACCAGTTGAAAATTCATATAACTCATACAAGATTACTACTCCTTTTGTCTACGCTGCAGGTGTTTCAATAAAAGTAATCGATTTCATTTTTGCCGCAGGGGTGGAATATTTTGACGTAACTCAACTCCGATTCTCAGATGCACCACCAGAAGTAGAGAGGTTAAATTCTCGTATTGTTCGTGAACTGGTTGGTCAAGTTCAGTGGGGCTTCGGAGTTCAATATTCCCCTCCAATTCTACCATTCGAATTTCGTGGAAGTTTTTCTTCAATAACTTCACCATATGCTATTGATATTCCTAATGCAACAACATATATTTATTCTCTTGGTATAGCAATATATGTTGCTCCAAATGTTCGCCTGGAGCCGACGTTTCAATTTACAACAAATTCGATTTTACGAACAAATTATACGACCGACGACGATGACCCTGCCAAAAATTATAAATTGAATCTTTCACCGATAAAAATCGGCTTGCAATTTACATATAGATTTTAACTTTTCAGCTTTGTTGGAATAAACAAAATTAGGGATGGGAATACCCATCCCCAGTAATTTTTTCGAGAACCTTTACTGTTCGATTATTGCAAGAATATCGGAGCGTTGTACTATGCGATATTCTTGACCATCGATTGTTATTTCTTCGCCCCCATACTTGGCGAATATGACTCTGTCGCCGACGTGGATAACACTTTGTAAGTCAACATCGGTGCCAACAGCAACAACTTCACCAATAATAGGTTTTTCCTTTGCTGTATCGGGAATGATTATTCCCCCAGCAGTCTTGCTTTCTGGTTCTAATGGTTTGATTAATAATCGATCATCGAGTGGTTTAACTTTCATAAAACCACCAACAAAAAA
>JBBIUA010000002.1:0-212398 GCA_037440445.1 Ignavibacteria bacterium | reverse complement strand
ATTCTTGTTTCGATAAAGAATTTTGGAAGGAGCTTTCACAATTATGAAAAGAATAGCTATTCTCCAATCAAACTACATCCCCTGGAAAGGTTATTTTGATATTATCAATATGGTTGATGAGTTTATATTGTATGATACAGAACAATATACTCGTAGAGATTGGCGAAACAGAAATAAAATAAAAACACCTAATGGCTTGTTATGGCTTACAATTCCCGTAGAAGTCAAAGGGAAATTTTTTCAAAAAATAAATGAAACAAAGATTAGCGAAAAAGATTGGAACCAAAAACATTGGAAGACTATTATAACTAACTATGCTAAGGCAAAATATTTTAAAGAATATAAAGAATATTTTGAAGAGTTGTATTTATCATGTACTGAAAAATATTTAAGTGAAATAAATTTCAAATTTATCAATGCAATTAATCAGTTATTAGAAATAAAAACTAAAATCAGATGGTCAATGGAATTTGATTTGCCTGAAGGAAAAAATGAAAAATTAATAGCTATATGCAAACAATGTAATGCAGATTTATATCTAAGCGGTCCAGCTGCTCGAGATTATCTAGATGAGGATTCCTTTAAAAAAGAAGGTATAAAAGTAGAATGGATTGATTATAGTGGTTATCCAGAATACTCTCAACTTTATCCACCTTTTGAGCATGGTGTAAGTATTATTGATTTAATTTTCAATACTGGACCAGAAGCTAAAAAATATATGAAAAGCTTTGGAGAAAAAAATGTTTAAAATCCCTTTCAACAAACCATGTTATACTGGCAACGAAGACAAATATGTTTTAGAATCTATGAGAAGTCTAAAAATCTCTGGTGATGGTTATTTTTCACAAAAATGCCATAAATGGTTTGAAGAAAATCTTCCATGTAAAAAGGTTTTTCTTACCCCCTCCTGTACTCATGCCCTTGAAATGGCAGCGATTTTAATAGATACTCAACCCGGTGATGAAATTATTATGCCTTCATACACTTTTGTTTCCACTGCAAATGCTTTCGCACTCCGAGGGGCAAAAATTGTTTTCATAGATATTAGACCCGATACAATGAATATTGATGAGAATCTTATCGAAGATGCTATAAATGAAAAAACTAAAGCAGTTGTAGTAGTTCACTATAGTGGTGTTAGTTGCGAAATGAATAAAATTATGGAGATTGCCAAACAATATAATCTTTTTGTCATAGAAGATGCTGCTCATGGAATAACAAGCACTTATAAAGGGAAGAGTTTAGGAACAATCGGTCATCTTGGAGCATATAGTTTTCATGAAACAAAAAATATAACCAGTGGTGGCGAAGGAGGACTCTTAATAATCAATGACAATGCATTTACTGAACGGGCTGAAATAATTCGGGAAAAAGGCACTAATCGAACTCAATTCTTTCGTGGAATGGTAGATAAATACACTTGGGTAGATATAGGAAGTAGTTATTTAATGAACGAAATTAGTGCAGCATATCTTTGGGGACAAATTGAAATGATTAACGTAATTCAAAATAACAGAACCAACAGTTGGAATACATACTATCATTCGCTTAGAGAACTTGAATTACAAGGACTAATCGAATTACCAAAAATTCCTAATGATTGTTCAAATAACGCGCATCTTTTCTACATCAAAGTAAGAGATTTAAATACTCGAACCTTATTAATTGATTTCCTCCAGAAAAACGGTGTACTGGCTGTGTTCCATTACGTACCTCTACACAAATCCCCTTGCGGATTGAAATTTGGTAGATTTTATGGTGCAGATAACTTCACTTCAAAAGAAAGTGAAAGGTTAGTTAGACTTCCACTATACTTCGGCCTACAAAAAGAAGAAATATTCTACATTGTTAAAAAAATATATGATTTTTTTGAAAAAGTAAATACTTTATGATAAACAAAATGCATTGAAAATGAGAAATCCAAGTCAATTTCATCCTAATAAAAGTGTAAAAAATTATCTTATTTACAACATGAGTGATTACTTTTTTAAAAAATTTGAAAACTTCTACAAAGGAACATTAGTCGATCTTGGTTGTGGGGAAGCGCCTTATAAAGAATACTTTTTGCAATTTGTGGATAGATACATTGGTGTCGATTGGTCATCATCTTATCATAATTTAAAAGCTGACGTAATTTCTAATCTCAACGAAAAAATCGATTTGGATGACGAAATTGCCGATACCGCAATTGCAATTTCCGTACTGGAACATCTTTATGACCCACATAAATTCCTAAAGGAGACTTATCGAATACTCAAAAATGGAGGCTATTTTATTATCCAAGTTCCATTTATGTGGTGGGTTCATGAAGCTCCGTACGATTACTTTAGATATACACCGTATGGGTTAAAGCATCTGTTAACAAATGCGAATTTTTCAAATATTGAAATTTATCCTATGGGTGGATTTTTCACGATGTGGTTTCTTAAGTTAAATTATTTTATTGAAAGAAGCATAAGAGGAAGGCTTTTAAAACTAGGATTGGGAAGTTTGGTTGATACATTAACTACTCATTTTTACAATTTTACTCAAACTCTTAGCCCAATCCTTGACTTGCTCGACAACAATAAAGAACTTGATACTTTTGGTTATTTTGTAGTTTGTAGAAAAGTTGTAAAAGTATTATGATTGAAATCAAATTTGCTCCAATTGTTCTCTTTGCATTTAACAGGGTTTCTCATCTTAAGAAAACAATTGATGCCCTAAAAAACAACTTGTTCTCAGATAAAAGTGATTTAATAATTTTCAGCGATGGACCAAGAACAAAAATGGATGTTGCTAAAGTAGAAGAAGTTAGAAACTACTTAAATACAATTCAAGGTTTTCGAAGTGTAACAATTTACCAAAGAGAAAGAAATTATGGATTAGCAAATAATATCATTCAAGGGGTAACAGAGGTAATTAATCAATATGGGAAAGCTATTGTACTTGAAGATGACATAATCACTTCACCTTATTTTTTAAAATATATGAATGAAGCATTAAATTTTTATGAAAACCAAGAAAAAGTGATGCACATTAGTGGCTACATTTTCCCAATAGATTCAAATGGCCTACCAGACACTTTTTTCATCAAACCTGCCACTTGTTCGGGTTGGGCAACTTGGAAAAGAGCCTGGCAGAAATTCGAAAAAGCCCCCGCAAAACAAATTCACCTTCTTAACCAAAAGCAAATTTCTGATTTCAACATGAATGGCACCTATGATTATTGGTCTCATCTGATACAAAATTTTGAAGGGAAAATTAATACCTGGGCAATTTTTTGGTATTTAAGTATCTATCTTAATGGCGGGTTTTCTTTGCATCCATCAGAAAGTTTAACTTTACATATCGGATACGACACTGGTGAACATTTTACTAATGAGGAAAACGACTATGATGTTCAACTTTCAAATAAACAAGATTGGTACTTTCCTTTCAAAATAGAAGAAAATTTAGAAGCAAGAAAAAGAGTGGAAAAATTTTTCTTTCAATTCAAAAGAAAGTGGGAATTAAGGTGGCAAATGAGACAACAAAAAAATAGACCAATTTTGAATAATAAATCAACTCCTGTATTGAGCCCAATTACAGGTAAACCTGCAATTTTATTAACAGAATATGATGTTCGAACTATTATTTTAAAATATAGAGAACTATTCAATATTAATGTAGAATATTATTTTAGTAAAATAAATAAAATCCAACTTTATCTTTGTCCGGATACTGACTTAATGTTTTTTCATCCCTTAAACTTGGAAGTAGACTCCAATTTTTATAAAGAATTAAGCAAATTTTCTTGGTATTATATTGATTGGAAATGGGAACACCAGATTGCTTTCGATAGGATATTTTGTAATTCAAGAGTTCTTGAAATTGGTTGCGGTAAAGGAACATTTTTAAAAAAATTGTTAACTAAACAATGTAAAGTTACCGGCTTAGAGAAAACTCCAACTATCTCTTTTTCTGAGTTAGAACCAAATTTTGATTTTTTTGTCGAGGACATTGTTCCCTTTTCAAAAAGATATATATCACATTTCGATTACATTTGTTCTTTTCAAACCTTTGAACATTTTTCAAACATAAAAGATTGTATTAATGCCTGTGTTTCTATGCTAAAACCAGAAGGAAAATTAATTTTTAGTGTCCCAAACCAAGAATCTTTTATCTCATTAGACATTATTAACCCACTTGATTTGCCACCACATCATTTTACAAGATGGACAAATTCAACTTTTAAGAAAATTTGTAATTTTTTCCAATTAAAGTTAACAGAACTTCATTATGAACCATTGCAAGAATATCATACCGATTGGTTAAGAAATATTATTTCATCTACATTTAAAGAACCGAGCTTGGTCAAGGCTTTAAATTTTGCAATAAAAACTTACAGAGATCAAATCCGTGGTCACACTATCCTCGGTGTGTTCGAAAAAAGAAAGGATTAATATGGAAAAGTTCGAAGAACTAATTAATGGGTTATATAATGGAAATTTCGAGGTTGTGCGAGAAATCATTAAAGATAACTTAAAAATCAATCCAAAGAACCTGGAAATGAAAGCCCTTGATTTAATTTTTCGATCTAATTTACCTGAGTTTTTTCCAACGCAAACAAATTTACGTATGCTAAATCTTGGCTGTGGAAACAGATACCACCCAGATTGGGTTAACATCGACATCGTAAAAACAGGACAAAACGTAATCCAATATGATTTATTGAAAGGAATACCTTTTGAAGATAATAGTTTTGATGTAGTTTACCACTCCCATCTTTTGGAACATTTTTCAAAAAGTTATGCACCTTTTTTTATTAAAGAATGCTTTCGAGTGCTTAAACCTGGTGGAATAATACGTGTTGTTGTACCAGACCTTGAAGGGATTGTAAGAGAGTATCTAAAATTACTCGAGTCTTCATTAGAGGGTGACCCAGAGGCGCAAAAACGCTATGAATGGATTATGCTTGAATTATTCGATCAAATGGTTCGAAATTATTCAGGTGGTGAAATGCTCGATTATTGGTTACAAAATCCAATGCCAGCCGAAAATTTTGTAATTCAAAGAATTGGATCTGAAGTTAAATCTATTCTAAATTCTCTCCGAGAAAACCCGGCCCAATTTCTAAATAGAAAAAAAAATATAAACGACCCATTGGAAATTGGAAAATTTAGGCTCTCTGGCGAAATTCATCAGTGGATTTACGATAGATATTCGCTGAACAAACTACTAACTGAAGCTGGTTTTACAGATTTTAAAGTATGCAAAGCAAGCGAGTCCCGGATACCAAACTTCAATCAATATTTATTGGATATAGAATCTGACGGTAGTACTCGCAAACCAGATTCTCTATTTGTAGAAGCAATTAAACCAACAGAAGAAATACCTAAAATCAATATAAAGTTAAAAGAAAAAGAAAAAATATTCAAACCAAGGAATAAACCAAAAGTGGTTCACCTTTCAGTTTTGGATACGGGAGGTGCAGGAATTGCAGCCATACGACTCCATTTAGGACTCTTAAACATAGGTTACGATTCTAAATTTCTTGTTTTGTATAAAAATACTAATTATCCTGGAATATATTCTATTAAAAGAAAAAAATTTGCTGAAAACTGGACTTGGGAAACTTATATTAATAAATGGAATACTTTCCTCTGTTCTAAATACCCAAATAGACCTAAGGACTTAGAAATTTTTACACACATTGAAGGAATTACTAATCTTCAAGAAGATGAAAATATTATCAATGCAGATATAATCAATTTCCATTGGATTCCATCAATGATTGATTTTAAAAATGATATTGAAATTCTGAAGAGTAAAACTATCGTATGGACGATGCACGACGAAAACCCATATACAGGTGGATGTCATTACACGAGTGGTTGTGAAAGGTTCAAAAACGAATGCTTTAGTTGTCCTCAATTAAAATCAAATATTCAGTATGACTTAAGTCATTTTCAATTCAAGATTAAAGAAAAGTTCTTTGAATCAATGAATCCAAGACTTGTTTGCCCCAGCAAATGGTTAGCCCAAAGGGCTAAGCTAAGCAAACTTTTACAAAACAAAAGTATCTTTGTTATTCCCAATGGAATTCCAACAAGCATTTTTCATAAATACGACTTAGCAGCAATAAGAAAAGAATTACAAATCCCAGAAAATTCACTAATTATCCTTTTTGGTTCAGATTATCAAACAAAAAGAAAAGGTTCATATTTTATCTCTGAAATCCTTGAAAAGCTACCAAAAATAATAAATGGAAAAAATGTTTATGTATTAACATTTGGTACTTATTTAAATTTCCGATCTAAATCAGGAATTCCAATAATTCATCTTGGGTATATAAAGAATCCTAATTTTCTTGCAATGGTCTATTCAATGTCAGATATTTACCTTAACCTTTCAATAGAAGACAATTTACCAAATACTATTATTGAATCAATTTGCTGCGGAACCCCAACTGTAGCTTTCAACGTCGGAGGAATCCCCGATATAATTGAACATCAAAAAAACGGATGGTTAGCTAAACCATTTGACTTGACCCAAATCATTGAAGGTATATATTTCTGGGGTAACAAAACAAACATTAATAAAGATGAAATTTCGTACGAGGCGAAGCAAAGGTTCGATATTTCTGTTCAAGCAGCAAACTACGACAAACTTTACAACCAAAAGTTTCTGGAACTAAATGAAGTGTGAATTGAACAAGTTTAAGCAATAAATATGAAGGACATTTTAGTTACAGCATTGGTTTCTACGTATAATTCTGAAAAATTTATCCGAGGCTGTTTGGAAGACCTCGTAAGCCAATCTCTGTATCAAAAAAACCTCCTTGAAATCATTGTTATTGACGCTAATTCACAGCAAAATGAACAAAAGATTGTTGAAGAATATAGGCGAAAATATCCAAATATTTCCTATATTCGAACAGCACAACGAATTCCACTTTACGCTGCGTGGAACGTTGGTATCAAACAGGCTCGAGGTAAATATTTAACAAATGCTAACACCGACGACCGCCACCACCCTTTAGCCCTTGAATTCCTTGCGAATGAACTTGAAAAGTTTCCTGAAATTGCCCTTGTTTACCCAGATCAAATTACAACGACACTTGAAAACCAAACATTCGAAAACTTCACCCCCTCGGGATTTGCAGTGTATCCTGAATTCGACCGTCAATATTTGCTGAACTACACTTTTTTTGGCCATCAACCAATGTGGAGAGCCTCGTTGCATAAAGAATTTGGGTTATTCAGCGAAACACTAAGAGTCGCTGGTGACTATGAGTGGTGGCTACGAATAACAGAAAAGTATGATTGTAAACATATCCCATTACTTTTGGGATTATACTACTACAACCCTTCGGGACTTGAACGAGAAAATACTCAACTTTGTTTAACTGAAACATTTCAAGTTAGAAAATTTTACCAAGAAAGAGCAAACAAGCCATCATTAGAAAATTTTTATCCCCAAGTTACTTATTTTAAGTATTATATTGATTTTACAAAGCCGTTGTCTGAATTACCGGAAGTATCTGTAATTCTTTTTTCATCAGAAACAACAAGAAATTTAGTTCAAATTATCAATTCCATTTTAAACCAAACCTTTAAAAATTTAGAGGTTATTGTCGTTTGGAAATCAAAAAACGATAATAATAAATTATCCGATTTCTTTTATGATAAAAGAGTTAAATTTTTAAATATTACTAATAATTTATCCTTGTACGAACTCATAAAATTGGGTTTAAATAATTCTAAAGGAAAATATATATTGTTTTTGTCTGATACTACTAAACTTTTCCCGCGTCATCTTGAATTTCAATTATCGATTTTGCAACCAAATCCACAAATTTCATTTGCTTTGACCAGTTTTTTAAAAGTATTTCAAGATAACAAAACCGAACCATACATTGAATTAAAACGCGAAGCGGTTCCACCACACAAAGTTATTAATCAACTAAAAAATTTAAACAATAAATTCTTATTTTTTGGCTCTATTTTTAGGAAAGAAGCATTAACAGAAAAAAATATCGAATTGCTTCTTGAACCTTCTGAGGAAACTTTCCAAAAAATGTCTTACTTTCTAATACCACAAATTACTTGGGAATTTATTATTGCAGACGAAGAAGAAGAACCAACAAAACAAATTATAAGAGACGAAAGCACTTCATTTCGAGATTATCCCCTTGTATCAGTTGTTATTCCTTGTTTTAATTATGCACATTTATTACACGAAGCAGTTGAAAGCATTGTTAATCAAACCTTTAAAGATTGGGAGTGTATTATTGTTAATGATGGTAGCCCTGACAACACACAAGAAGTCGCTAATTATCTTATTAAAAAATTTCCTGACAGAAGGATTTTATATTATGAAAAAAATAATGAAGGGGTTGCCGAAGCTCGCAACTTTGGGATTTCTAAAGCAAGAGGTAAATATATTTTAACATTAGATGCTGACGATTTAATTGCCCCAACTTATATGGAAAAAGCTGTAAAAATCTTAGAAGAAAATAAAGAAATTTCTTTTGTTTATGCAGATGTTCAACATTTCGGAAACGAAAATCGTGTGTATCCCTCTTTTGAATGGAATTCAATATTGGAAACCAGGACAAATTATATTTCCAGTGCAACCTTCTTCCGTAAAGAAGTTTGGGTAAAAACTGGTGGTTTTAAAAAAGGAATTGGATATGAGGATTGGGAATTTTGGATTAATGCAATTGAAAAAGGGTTTCAAGGCAAAAGAATACCTGAAATAGGTCATTATTACCGTACTCACAACCAAAGTCGATTCCGAGATGACATGACACAAGACAACATTAATAAAGCAAAAATAATTTTGCTTCACCCAATATTCTATGACAAATCACAACTACTTTGGGCAAGATATATCCTCGAAGGTAAAAATCCCCCAGGAGAATTCGAAAACAAACTTTGTTATATGCCTGTTGCTAAAAAACTATCTATCAAAGTTCCAACAGAAAACAAAATCATTAAGGAACAGGATGAGAAAATAGTTGATTTATCCTCCTGCGAGCCAACAAAAACTCATGTTTTGACAAGTCAAAAACTAAAAGAAGAATCAAACCCAGAAAACAAAAATTATGATAACAGAACAGTTGAAGATTTAATTGCTGACTCAAAATATGATGAAGCTGAAGATTACATTTTAAAATTCATAAACTCGAATTCAGATATTTTGTCTGCTTTAAACGACCTTGCAATAGTTTCTTTCTTAAAAGGTAAAAAAGAAGAGGCAATCCAGTTGTTTAAAACTGTTCTTTTAATTGACAAAGAAAACATATTCGCTAAAGAAAACTTAGAACAAATTCTGTCAGAGGGTAATTAATAATTACCAAGTTTTGACAACATTTGTTCGATTTTATCTACAAGTTCAGTTTTTCCAATCATTTTATAATAATTCTCTAAAATAGATAAATTTGTTTTTGCAGATTGGACTATTCCCTTTATCAAATGATTTTCGTTCTCCAAAAACTTAGTAAAAGGTTCAATATTTAGTTTGCCAAAGTCTGTTTCAATTGTCTCAAATGTTTTCGAAAGTTTAATTGCAAAACCTTTAGGAATTTTTTCATATTCAGCAAAGGCTCTACTATCCAACTCATTTTGTAGAATATCGAATGTAACATATACTGGTCGGTCATCTACGTTTTTCTCAACAAAACTTTTAAGAAGTTTTTCAAAATAAAATTGGATTAGTTGTGGGTCATATGGTTTTTCGGACTCGAAAAGTTCGAGTTGAGTAATAAAATCTTGCATTTCTTTTTTGGAACGTTCAATAACTTGGGGATACCAACGACGAAGTTGCTCGGGATACCAAGTTCTACGAAGTAATTCCTTTTCAATTAAAACAATATCAGTCCGATAATTTTCAACTCGTTGCAAATACCAAAAAGCGGAACAAAAATAATCCCACTGGGCAGAAATAATTATCGAATTTGGTTCAAGGTTATCAATAATATTTTTAGTGTAAGTAATTACTAAATTATTTTGGGAATCATCGTTTTCTTTGTAATTAAGGAAAATTAATGATATTGGGACAAGAATAAAAATGTAACCAATTTTTCCAAATTTTATCCAAAAATAATAAACTCCTGCTGTAAAAAAGAAAAATAGAACTATCAAACTTAGAGAAAAATAAGTTTCTATATCGTGTATCTGGTAATTCAAAGTATAGAATAAACAAGATAAAAAAGACAATAATAGAAAAACTACCAAGTACCTTTGTTTTTTGATTAAAAAAAATAACCCGACCAAGACAACTATCAAACCAAAATACGCAAATTCGAATGGTAAAATTGAAAGAAATTTTGTTAGGTTGGTTGAAATTGCCTCGGAAGAACTAAACATCCAAACTCTGTATTGTTTTCCCGAAACGTGATATAGAAACTTGTCGAAGGAACGAGAAACCCAACCCCAATTGAATTCAGGAAATTGCATACTCCTTAGTGGAAGATACAGATAAACGCTTAACCCAAGAATCATTAAGACAATCAATAGAAAAATAAATTTAAGTTTTGGGACAGAAAATACAATCTTATTTTTTGCCGAGGGGAAAAAAAGCAGAAATAGAAATGATGGAACAATTAAAATTGTTGTAAGATGATTTGAAAAAGATATCCCCAAAATGAATGAAAGAATAATCAATATTTTTAATTCATTTTCTAAATAAATGAATTTAAATGAAAACCAAAAAAATAAATTGAATAGAATTAGTTGTAGAGAATATACCTCGAGCGAAGTAGCTTCGCCCCAAATTGTTCGGCTGAACGAATAAGTCAATGTGGAAATGAACGAAATTATAATTATGTTAAAACTTTTTAAAAAAACAGAAATGGAAGAATTATTCCCTTTCGGGAATACATTTTTTTCTAAAATCTGAAGAAAAAATAAATTTGCAAGAAAAAAAAACAATGAGGAAATAGATGTCCAAAATGCTGCAAGCAAATTCATTTTAAATGATAGGGAAAATGGTAAAGGCAAAAGATGCCATAAATAGCCAAGCAAAGCGAACAACGGATATCCAGTTGGGTGAGCAATTCCCAATCTCACACAAACGCCAATTAGTTCCCCATTATCGGTAAAAGTAACCCAAGGGTTTGTTGTAACAAAATAAAATGAAAATGGAATAAGAAAGGTTAGGAAAGCAAAGAGAAAAAGCCATTTTCTCATTGATTTCATTTTATTTTAATAAAATTTCGACCTCGGCAAACGAATCCATAGTCTCGAAGAATCTCACATTCAATTTATCAATATTTGGAAATTTTCGAAAACCATTTGCAATTTGGTTTGCAATCCAATAAGCAAGATTTTCAGATGTTGTAGTATTTGGAACAACAACAAACCGAAAACTATGCTCTCGAAGAAAACTAATAGTTTCTAAATCTTTTTCATCCACAACAAAAGAATGGTCAAGTTGGTCAATTAAAGGCTGAACAATTGAAATTAAATCGTAAAAATCTATCAAAAAACCATTTTTGTCTGTTTCCCCAGTTAGCGAAACACGAAGTTTATAGGTGTGTCCATGAATATTACTGCATAATCCTTTATGGAAAGGCAATCTGTGGCTCATTTGCCAAGTAAACTCTTTTGCAATTTTAACTTTCATTCTTTTGCTCCTCTCTTGAATATTTTGCAATAATTGTTGAATTCATTCCTCCTCTGGTTGACCAATCTGTTTGCACTTCCATTTCCAAAGGTTCACAGGCTGCAACTAAATCGTCGAGAATTTTATTGGTAACTGCTTCATAAAATATGCCCATATTACGATACTGCAAGAAATAATATTTTAAGGATTTAAGTTCAAGACATAATTTATCAGGAATGTATTTTATCGTTACAGTTCCAAAATCTGGTAAGCCTGTCTTCGGGCAAACAGATGTGAATTCTGGATTTCTGTGGATTATTATATATTTTCTTCCCTGTTTTGGATTTGGAAAAGTTTCTATTTCCATAATTAACCACTTTTGTTAAAAATACATTAACGTTAAGAATAAAATTATGTCTAAAAATCAATTATCAATATTTAATAAAAGGACAAGTATATGTTTTGTATTGAGTTCTTATTCTTGCAAAGTATATTCCTGAATTTAATTCTGCCAAATTTGCTATCCTATTTTCGGCAATAATACATAATTTTCCAAAAGTATCAAAAATTTGAATATCAATAATATCATCTTTAGCAGCGAAATAAACCTTATCAAAAGCAGGATTTGGATATATACAAAGTTCGCTTGCAGCAAGTTGCTCTTGAACATCTGTAATAACTTGTAATAAACGAAGAATATCGAGTTTTCCCCATCCATAATCGTTGTTTGGTTCAAATGTCGTAAATTCATCTTTACGAGCAGAAATTATTAACAAGTCGATTATCTCGTCAATAGATAGATTTGGCGATTGTTCGAATAAAAGTGCCAATGCCCCAGTTACACAAGGAGCTGACATACTCGTTCCTGATTTAACAATGTACATACCATTCGCAACTAGTTCGGTAGAATCAAATCGTTTAAAGTCTGTCGAGTTTGAAAAGGTAGAAGCAACTATTGCACCAGGAGCTGTAATAATCGGTAAAATTCTTCCATCCCTCGAAGGTCCTCGACTGCTAAATGAAGATAAGGATTCAATCTGAATATCATCTGATAAGTTATGTTTTCTCCCTAAAATATCAACATATTGGTTTTTTGTATTATACGAACCCACACTGATTATTTTTTTCCCAACAGCGGGTGAACCCACAGTCATTGCATTATCGCTTGGGAAACGAAAGTAACGAGAATTAATGGGAAGTTGACTGCCCAACGGAAAAACTGACCAAGAGTCGAATCGACCACTTGCTTTTGGAACAAATACAATACTCCAAAGATAATTATCAATGGGTAAATCTTCAATCCCTTGGTTTGAAATCACAATTAGAATATTATCCGATATTTCAGTTATTGAATTTGAAATTGAAACTATTCCCACAAGGTTGTTTTCTTTATCGAATATCTGAACATTTTCCTTAACATCTTTTGATGAAAAACCTTTTTCGCTAATAATAACTTGTTCGCCTGAATAAATTCCTACGTAAACAGAGTCTATCAGATCAGGGTCGGTCCAAATATCAGCACCGAACATGTAATAATTCGGAATATCCGGACAAAGCGAAGGCTCGATATCGCAAATATTAACTGGATAAAGTAAAAGTTCAAATCTTTGCCCCAAACCTACATTCCCCCCGGAATGAATTTGAAGGTCCCCTGCATTACCTGCAGAAGCAACTATTGCCCTACCAGGCGTAGAAGATACAAGATTATTCAGTGCTTTGCTTAATAAATCTTCCCCATCGTGTGAGCCAAGAAGAAGACCAAGGCTTAAATTTACAACACAAGGTTTACCAAGTTCTTCGGCTTTACGAAAAATATAACTACAACCTGCAATTATGTCTGCATCTGTAAATTTATCGGAAAAAGGTTCCCGCGAACCTTTAACAACAATCAAATTTGCTTCCGAAGCTATCCCACGATATTCTGCATTTGATTTTCCACCCCCAGCAGCAATACCAGCAACATGGGTACCATGTCCAACGAAATCTCTTTGTAACACCTTTTCAGGTTCGTTATCAATTTCATCCTTCGTATATTCCCGCCCCCAGTCATAGCCTTGTGGTGGCTTGTCCGAACCACTTTCGGACATATCCCAAAGATATAAAATCCTTGTTCCAGTGGAGTCATTAAAATCTGGATGTTGATAATCAATCCCTGTATCGAAAACGCCAATAATTACACCCTTTCCAGTGTAACTCTTTGGTAAATATAGCCCATTGTAGACATCATTTGCACGAACACTTTTTCGAACAGAATCAAGTTGAATTATGTATTTCCTACCGAATTGCACCCGATGGATTTTATCTTCCGAAATAAAATCATTTAATTTATCAATAGGAGTTCTTATAGCGAAAACATTCCCTCCTGACGCTAAGAATTTTATTCCATCCAAATCAACAAAATCAAAATTCGGATCTTCTGTTTCGATAAGTATATCGACCCAAACTTTCCCACATATGTGTTGAAATGGATATTCATAATTTTTTGTAAAAAGCATCAAATCTTGTTCATTTTTAAGTTGAAGAATTCTAGTTAATAGCCCTTTTGAATAAGCATCTAGTTTATCAAAACTTTTTGCTGTTAATATGTTTATCGCCAGGAAGAAAAATAAAAGGAGATTTTTAATTCCATTCATATGTTTTCCAATAAATAATCAAACTAATGCACTTGATATTCTTGTGAAAGACTTATTCTATGGATAAAATCATATCGGGCTGCTTTATGTAATGATTCTGATGAGCCTTCTACAATGATAATATTGCCTGCAGTAGTAATAACTTTCAAACCGACACTTTCAAGTTTATCTTTCAAAATATAATCCAAATTTTTATACATCTCAACCACACATCGAATTGGTTTTTGACTCTTTGAATATTCAGGTTCTTTCATTAACAATTTTAATTTTGCATCAAACTTTTCGTAATAACTCTTTTCAATTCCCCTTTTCACACAACTAGAAATTGTAAAAAGAATTGCAAAAATTACAAATAACGTTCTCATAAAAAACACCCACTATTTTGCTAAAATAAGAAATTGAGTTCTACGATTTTTTGCCCTACCTTCTTCAGTATCGTTCGAGGCCACAGGTTGCGACATACCAAATCCACGCCAACGAAGCCTCTTGGGGTCAACGCCTCGCTCGACTAAAGCATCATAGACTGCCTTTGCCCGCCTTTCAGAAAGCCTTTGGTTGTACTCAATGGTTCCTACATTATCTGTATGACCTTGAATCTCTAAACGTAGTTTAGGCCGCGATAGCATTTGGTCGACAATTTCATCAATAATTGAGTATGATTCTGGTTTTATATCCCATTTATCAAAATCGAACAAAATAGGCCTAACGAAACTATCTCCAGTATCGCGCCACATTTCGGAAGTATCGTAAAAACCCTCTGTCCAAAGTGTATCTTTTCGGTTTGGTATATCCAAATATGAAACTACCCGATGGAAACCCCAAAACTTAGGTGGCTTATAAGTAATCAAATAGTAATTTCGAAGACTCATATAAATATCGAAAAATATTCGCTTTAAATCATCTTTCGAAAAAGCCTTGTAAAATTTTCCACCTGTGTTGAAAGAAATCTCTTGCAAATTCTCATCAATTGAATATCCAAAAGCAACGGAAAAAATATGAACATTTAAATTCCTCGCAAGGTTAATAATTTCCCCTACCTTTGTTTGCGAATAGTTATCGTCGCCATCGGAAAAGATAACAACAATTCTTGGAAAGTCATCTTCTGGGACATCCTTAAACAATTCTATACTTTTTCGGCAAGCATCGAAAACACCGGAATAATAGCCAAAACCTTCCCCACGCTTCGAACGGAATTGATTTATTAATTTTTGCTTATCTTTTTCGAAAGGTATTTTCAAATCAAAATCTTTATTAAAAGAGCAAAATGCAATTTTGTCAGCATCATATTTCATCGAAATAAAAAGCTCGGTACCTTCGAAAATTGCATTCATTACTCCACTCATCGAGCCACTATAATCAACAGTTAGAACAACGTAATATGGAATAGAGTCGCCAGCCCCATATTCACGAACATTGAATTCGGGTATATCTACTTTTCTTATATTATAAACTTTTCCAAGATATTCTTCAAGAACTGTAAAATATCTATGTTCACTCTTTCGATGGGGTTCAGCCATATTCGATATAAAATTCCCTTGATCATCGAAAACTCTGGCAAAAAGCTTTACGGTATCGGGATATTTATCTATTTCAATCCTCCAAATGTCGTATCGAAGCAAATGTGGGTCAACAGAATCAATGGACTTTGTGCCTTTTAGAAAAATTGTGGTAACCAAAGTATCAGGGGAATCCATAATTTCGCGAATCAGTTCATAGTCTGTTTTCCTTTTTGTAGATGAACAGGAAACAAATATGGCAAACAGCAATAAATAAGATATCAAGTGGATTCGCATATTCCACATATTTTTAAATTAAAACGACGGAAATAATTAAGAAAAATTTATTTCGACAGAATTTCGACAAGAATTGCATCCTTTTCGACGGTTTTACCTTCCGTAGCAAACACTTTTTTGATAATGCCAGATACTGGGCTCGAAAGTGCATTTTCCATTTTCATAGCCTCCAAGATAACAACTTTATCCCCTTTTTTAACGGAATCTCCTTCGGAAACCAAAACTTTAACAATCAAACCCGGCATAGGTGCTTTTATATATACTTCTCCAACTTTCGAAGATTGACTTTCTAAAGTAAATTTTTGAAGTAATTCTTCAGTTTCTGTAATTGTTTGGACTTCGTAACTAATACCATCTTTGATAATTGTTAATAAACCGTTGTCATTTTTTTGTATTTCTAACGTAACAACTTGGTTGTTAACGAGAAATGATAGTACTCCAGGTGAAAGTTCCTTTATTAACTCAATATGAAAGATTTTATCACCAATTTCAATTTCTTTCTTACTAGAGTTCAACAATGCTTCAAATTGTTTATCATCAAACTTTACAATTAATTTTTCTTTTTCCATAGTCTTTTTAAATAAGTTCTGAATACAAATAAATAAACATTGCAATAACTGCGGAGCAATTATTAAGGTCGCTTGGTTGAACTTTGTCGGGAGTATCGGTTTCGGAGTGGTGATACCAAAAATATTTGCCTCCATCATCAGTTCCAAGAGATGCTGCAGGGAAACCAAGTTTCATCATAGGATAAATATCAACTCCTCCCCCGCCCTTTTGTATCCGAAGATTAGGATAAAACTTATTTAAAATTTCAGTAAATGTCTGAACTTTTGACCAAAGAGTATCATGGCCAGAAAAACCTATTAGGCTGGGAGGGAAGACACCTGAATCAAACTCGAAAAGCAATTTATGATTTTCATTTTTATGAAGTTCAGCATAACGCTTTCCACCTTCCAGACCATTTTCCTCGTTTACCCAAAAAACAAGTCGAAGAGTACGCCTTGGTTGAATTCCAAGTTTTTTGAAAATTCTAAGTGCCTGCCATGAAGCAATACAACCACCTCCATCGTCGTGTGCTCCACTTCCCACATCCCAAGAATCTATATGCCCACCGAATGCAATAATTTCTTCTGGAAAAGTTGAACCTCTTATTTCCGCAATTAAATTTCTCGAAGGCGACTTACCAAAGTCTTTGGTTTCAATATATAAATAAATTTTTGGTGTTATTCCCCTCTTTTGGAAACGTTCAAGTAACAAAGCGTCTTCTTCAGAAATTGAACCATACGGAATTTTAGCAATAGTATCTTCGTATTGCATTACTCCAGTGTGTGGATTGTTCATAGAAAGAGGACTCACAGCCCGACACAAAGCAGCAACAGCACCATATTGTGCAGCACGAACTGCACCAATCCATCGGTATTGCACAGTTTTACCATAACCTTCGTAGGGTGGATTATAAACTACAATTCGCCCTTTTGCCTTCTCCCGATTCTTTTCAAGTTCCTCAAAATTATTTACCACAAGAACTTCAGCAGTAATTCCACTCGACGGAGTTGAAACACTGCCGCCAAAAGATAAAACAGGTATTGATTTAATTCTTGGAGACAATAATTTACACTCTTCACGAATACGAACCCATTTTGGCACTTGTACTTCTTCGGACCAAACGCTATCGAAACCTTCTTTTTTTAATTGAATTTCTAACCAATCAAATGCCTTCTCGAGATTTTCGCTTCCGCTAAGCCGGGGACCAAAATCATCACAAAGAATGGCAAGCCTTTCCCAAGCTTCATTTGTGACTTGTGCTTCGTTATAAATTCTTCTCAAATCTGAAAGAATAACATCTATGGAATTGCCATAAGACAAAACATTGCAGAAAGGAATTATCAATAAAAAAAACACAAATTTTATTTTGCCAAACATCTCCTTACTCAAACCTAATTAAAAAAACAAATTAATAAAATTTAGTCAACAAAAAATAAACAATAAATGCAATAAAATCGATTACCGATAATTATTGACAAATTAAGATTTTAATATTTTTTATTAAATTAGAGTTTTATTTTATTTTTTATGAGAAAAATAAAATTTAAAGAGCGAATTCACTACGAATTCGACAATTTAATGTCAAAAGGACCAATCCCACCCTTCCTACTTATGATAATTATAGGTTTGATATTTTTATTACTTATATCATTGGCAATATATTTGTTTAACCTTATTCCAAGCAATGCCGAAAGCATACTTGGCTTACCAAATACCAGGAACTATAATTTCTTAAATGTTTTTTGGGTTGTTTTATTAAGGACGCTCGATGGAGGTGTTATTTCCGACGATCCGATAGACTTTTTCTATTTGATGTTTATGTTGATTGCTACTCTGTTTGGTTTGCTAATGACAAGTATTTTCATTGGGGTCGTCAGCAGTGTTGTAATGGACAAAATGATGGAACTCCGAAAAGGGAGAAGTTTCGTATTAGCCAAAAACCATACGGTTATTCTCGGTTGGTCATTTCAGGTGTTTCAAATTATTTCCGAGTTGGTAATTGCAAATGAAAATCAAAAGAAACCAACTATTGTAGTCCTTGCTGAAAAGGATAAAGTTGAAATGGATGACGAAATACGTGCTAAAGTCGGCGATACAAAAAATACTCGTGTGATATGCCGAACAGGTAATCCTATAGATTTACGAGACCTTGAAGTAGTCAACTTGAATCAAGCGAAATCAATAATTGTTATCGCTCCTGATGTCCCAGAGCCTGATTCTTATGTAATAAAAACAATTTTAGCTATAACCAACAATCCTAATCGTAAGCCTTTGCCACACAAATATCACATAGTAGCAGAAATCCGCCATCCTCGAAATGTTGCAATTGCCGAAATTGCTGGCAGGGATGAGGTTCAACTCGTTGTTTTTGATTATGTTGTTTCGAGAATAATTGCACATACGTGTCGTCAACCAGGTATTTCTGTTGTCTTCACTGAACTTTTAGACTTCAAGGGGGACGAAATATATTTCGCATATGAACCAAAACTTGTTGGGAGAACATTCGTAGAAGCATTGTTCGCATATGAAACCTCAACAATTATCGGTTTGCGAAAGAAAAATGGCGAAATTCTTTTAAAACCCCCAATGAATACTATAATTGAAGAGGGTGACAAAGTCATAGCCATTTCTGAAGACGATGATACCATTATCCTGTCGGGTTTGCTTGATTACCGTATTGACCCCGGAGCAATCCGAAGCGAACCACAGATTAAGGAGCGTCGACCAGAAAATACACTAATTCTTGGATGGAACCGGCGTGCACCGCTTATCATTAACGAACTTGATAAATACGTACTCAAAGGTTCAAAACTTGTTGTTGTGTCCGACCTTTCTTATGTTGAAAGAACAATACTTGAAATCAACTATGAACTTGAAAACCACGATATTTCTTTCGTTTACGGAGACACAACCGACAGAAGAGTTCTCGACGACTTAATGGTTGAGCAGTTTGACCATATAATTGTCCTAAGCCAAACAGAAATGCTGGATGTCCAATCTGTTGATGCAAGAACACTTAGCACTCTTCTTCATCTTCGCGATATTGCAGACAAAACTGAGCATAGATTCTCAATTGTAAGTGAAATGCTCGACGATAGAAATAGGGAATTGGCAGAAATCACCCATGCTGATGATTTCATCGTTAGTGTTAAACTGGACAGTTTAATGCTCTCTCAAATTTCGGAAAACAAAGAACTAAAAACCATCTTTGAAATATTATTTAGCACTACAAATCCATCTATCTATATTAAACCTGCTGAATATTATGTTGAATTAGGCAGACCAGTCAACTTCTACACAGTTTTGGAAGCCGCACGCCAGCGTAATGAAATCGCTATCGGCTATAAATTGCACGAAGTTAAACCTCGATATGCAACTGATTCTATGCTTGCTTACGGGGTTCGTGTTAATCCTGTTAAATCAAACCGTATTTTCTTTTCCGAAGGTGACAAAATTATTGTTATTGCCGACGAACAATAATATATGAAATTCATAGATTTAGCCCGAATCAAAGTCAAAGCAGGTAAAGGAGGTGACGGTGCGGTTAGTTTTCATCGCGAAAAATTTGTCCCCAAAGGGGGTCCTGACGGTGGTAATGGTGGAAGAGGGGGTAATATAATTTTTCGAGCCGATATTCATCTTACAACTCTTTTAGATTTTAAGTATAAAAGTTTTTTTAAAGCAGAAAACGGTAAACCTGGTGGTAAAAACAATAAAACTGGAAAAGACGGAGAGGATTTAATAATTCCAGTTCCTTGCGGAACATTAATTAAAAATGCTGAAACCAGCGAGATTATTGCGGACCTTGTTCACCCTAACCAACAAATAATTGTAGCTCGAGGTGGAAGAGGAGGGCGCGGTAACGCTGAATTTGCTACTCCTACCAATCAAACACCTCGCTTTGCAGAAAAAGGGGATCTTGGCGAAGAATTTGACCTTATTCTTGAACTTAAAGTGATTGCAGATATTGGCATTGTTGGTTTTCCAAATGTAGGTAAATCCACATTGATTTCTGTTATCTCTTCTGCTAAACCCAAAATTGCCGATTATCCCTTTACTACTTTAACTCCAAACCTCGGAGTTGTTAAAATTGGAACAGGCAAACATTTTGTGGTTGCGGATATCCCAGGTTTAATTCAAGGTGCTTCCGAAGGAAAAGGTCTTGGATTTGAATTTCTTCGACATATTGAACGGACAAAAATCCTTCTTTTTTTAATTGACGCAAACAGTGAATCCCCAAAAAATGATTTAAAAATTCTTCTTTCAGAACTAAAAAAATATAATCGAGAACTTCTTCGGAAAGAAAAACTTATTGCTTTGAGCAAAATTGATACTATTGATGAAACAAAATTAATTGCTTTAAAAAAAATAAAATTTGGGAACGATTTCCCTGCGCCTTTATTGATTTCTTCAGTAACCAAATACGGAATTGATGAATTGAAATACTCTCTATGGTCAAAAGTGGAACAAATTCGTTTAATTGAAAATTCTTCTTATATCTAAATATCTTTAATTTTTTTTACTATATTTCGACTTTTAATTATATGCTATGTTTTATGTTTAAAATTATTTTATTTTCATTGATTTCTGTTTTGATGTTTTCAGACTGGAACATAAGTTCAGGAAATGAAAATGAAAAATTGAATTTGAATAATCATTTTTACCAAGATTTTAGCAAATTTAAGTTGCCAGAAAAATTAGATTTCTGCGGAGAACAAATCCCTTTAAACAACCAAATAATGAAGGAACGTGCGGAAAGAGAATTTTACATTAACTTACAATCACCTGGTCAAATTATTCTTTATTTGAAACGCTCCAGCCGTTACTTTCCAATCTTCGATAGTATTTTTAAAAAATACAATATTCCAGATGATTTTAAGTATCTTGCAGTTGCTGAAAGTGGATTACAAATTGCAATGTCTCCCAAATCTGCCTATGGAATTTGGCAATTCATCCCATCCACAGCCAAAGAATATGGTTTAATTATCGATGACTACGTTGATGAACGCTTGAATATATATAAAAGTACTGATGCTGCTTGCCGCTATTTAAAAAAAGCGTACGAAGTTTTTGGTTCTTGGTCTTTAGCAGCTGCAGCATACAATATGGGATTTTCAAATTTATCTAGCAATATTGATTTTCAAAAAACCAGAAACTTTTTTGAATTGTTTCTCAACGAGGAAACGTCGAGATACATTTTCCGAATTGCTATTTTAAAAGAAATACTTTCAAACCACAAAAAGTATGGATTCCATTTATCGAAAGAAGATTTTTATTATCCTTTTCCCACTAAACAAATTGTTTGGAACGAGGAGATACCCGACCTTGCACTCTGGGCTAAAATGCAGGGAACAACATATTTCTGGGTAAAAACGCTTAACCCTTGGATTCTGAAACGCTCGTTGCCAAAACCAAAAGAAAGTTATATTATCGAGATTCCAATGAGATAAGTATGATTGAGATAAAAAACTTACACAAGTCGTTCGGCTCTAAAAAAGTATTAAACGGAATTTCCCTTACAATTCCCGATGGTGTCACTTATTGTATTATCGGTCGGTCTGGTTGTGGCAAAAGTGTTCTTATTAAAAATATTGTTGGGCTACTCGAACCAGACCAAGGCGAAGTTATTATCGATGGATTAAACATCCACAATTTAGAAAGGAAAGAATTATTCAAAATTCGAGAAAAATTTGGCTTCGTTTTCCAAGGTTCGGCTCTTTTCGATTCCTATTCGGTTTATGAAAATGTTGTTATAAGTTTATTTGAACGAGGTATACGAGACGAAAAAATATTGAAAGAAGAGGCAATTAGAGTTCTTTCCGCAGTTGGTCTTCTCCCCGACCCCAACGAAGTTGGTGAAACTGCATTCGAAAAAGAATGGAAAATTCTTCGAGACAAAATGCCATCCGACTTATCGGGTGGGATGAAAAAGCGAGTTGGTGTTGCTCGGGCTCTTGTTGGTAAACCTTCTTATATATTTTACGATGAACCAACAACTGGATTAGACCCTATTACCTCCGAACAGGTCGACAACTTGATTGCTGACCTTGCAAAAAAGCTTTCCATTACCTCGGTTATTATTACTCATGATTTGTTTTCCGTTTTCAAAATCGCAAATTTCGTTGCACTAATCGAAGATGGAAGCCTACATTTTAACGGGGAAGTGGAAAAACTTCGCTATTCTAATGATCCAATTGTTATAGAATTTTTGGAAAGATATAAAACAAAAGTCGTATGAAAAAAGAATTCCTAATTGTTCGGGTATTTTTACTTCTTGCTTTGTTCTTGTCATTTTCCTTTTTAATCAACATATATTTATTTTCAAAAGAATTACAAACAAAAAAAAAGCAAAAAAAACAAGCGGACAAATCTCAAATTGTCAAACCTCTTCTTGCATATTTGAAAGAAGGAAAATGGCATTTTATTGATTACCAAGGGAACTTAATTTTTCGACCAATGGAACTTGCCGATGTACTTGGTTACAGCGAAGCATATTTTCGTGTTAATTTTATATTCAACAATAAACCAAAATGGGCAATTATTGATTTAAAAGGTAACTTAACAGTTATCGATAAAATAAATTATCTGTTCGATTTTAAAAATGGCAGAGCGCTTGCCGTAAAAAAATTAAAATCAAGTGGGAACGAGGAGGACGAAAGCGAACAATTCCTTTTTGGATATATTAATAGAAGCGGGAAACTTGTAATTCCAATGATTTATGAAGATGCCACAGAATTTAGCGAAGGCTTAGCATTTGTCAAAAACAAAGATTTTCGTGGATTTATCGACACAAACAATAAACCTGTTATTAAAATGGAAAATTCTGCGGGTAATAGATTCACCGAAGGTTTAGCAGACATTAACGATAAAAAATATCGACAGGGGTTTATCAACAAAAAAGGCGAAATTGTTATTCCTTTGCAGTTCGACTTGGTCGACAATTTTTCCGAAGGCTTGGCTTTTGCTGTCAAGGGTGACTCGATAGGTTACATCAACAGAAATGGAATATTTGAGTTTACAATTGACGGCTATGCAGGTAAACCTTTTTCCGATAGTATGGCATTTATTGGTCGAATGAACGAAAAAAAGGAAATGCGGTGGGCACTAATCAATAGAAAGGGTGAAAGAATAACAGATTATATTTTCGAAGAAGTTCGTGGATTTTCTGAAGGACTTTCTGCAGTTAAAAAAAATGGTAATTGGCTTTTTATCGACAAGTTTGGCATTCCAGTATTTGAGACTAAGTTCGATTATGTAGATAATTTCGTCGACGGAATCGCATGGGCATCGTTTAAAGATGGACGAAAAGGATACATCAACCACCAAGGGAAATTAATTCTCGAAATACCAACAGCAGAAAGTTATTTCGACTTTCGTTTAAACCGTAAAGTATATTAAAATGTACAGGACAATAGCCGAAGAAATTATCGAATCAGTCGACATTGTCGATTATATCGCCGAAGCAGTAAACCTCCGTCGTCGCGGTGTAAACTTTTTTGGGCTTTGTCCTTTTCATCAAGAAAAAACACCATCTTTTACAGTCTCGCCGGAAAAAAAGATATTCAAATGCTTTGGGTGTGGAAAGGCAGGAAATGTTATAACTTTTGCAGTTGAATATTATGGATTCACTTATGCAGAAGCAATTCGAGACCTTGCAAAGCGAGCGGGGATAAGACTCGAAACAAACACCATAAAGGAAAAAGAGGAAGTTTCTCGCAAGAATCAAATTCTTCAAGCACTTGAATATGCAAAGAAGTTTTATCAGCGTGTGCTTTTTACCCAAAGTGGTATTGTAGCTCTCGAATACCTTAAGAATCGAGGATACAACCATTCAACTATTACTGAATTCGAAATTGGTTATTCTCCAAGTGGGTGGGATACGCTATTCCGAGAAATGACATCACAGGGATTTTTGCCCGAAATCTTATTGGCAGCGGGTCTAATCAAAAAAAAAGAGGGCTCAGAAGATGAATATTACGATGTCTTTCGCGAAAGAATAATTTTCCCAATCCACAACACCGCTGGGAAGGTTGTAGGCTTTGGTGGAAGAGTTTTAAAAGAAATCAATAATCAGCCAAAATATATTAACTCACCTCAAACCGAAGTCTTCGACAAAAGTAAGTTGCTTTTTGGTCTTTTTAAAGGAAGAAACGACATCAGAAGCAAGGAAGCCGTAGTTCTCGTCGAAGGCTATGCAGACGTAATTTCACTACATCAGGCAGGAATAAAAAATGCAATTGCATCCTGCGGAACATCCCTTACAATAGAGCAACTAAATCTTATTGCACGGTACTGCAAAACAATTTACATTGCTTACGATGGTGACGAGGCTGGACAAAAGGCAACGGAAAGAGCAATTCAGTTAGCACTACCTCTCGGTTTCGAAGTTTTTATTGTAAAACTAATCGAAAACGAAGACCCAGATAGTATTGTCAAAAAATTCGGTGCTCGAACTTTTAACAATTTGTTGGACAATTCAAAAAGTTTTCTTTCGTATCTATTTGAAATTGCTCAAAACAAAAATGTTTTTACCCGCCCGGCAAAGAAATCACAATTTATTCAATATTGTCTTGAATTAATTATCCAAATACCGGATAAACTCCAACATTACGATTATATCCAAGAATTAGCCAATCTACTTTTAATGTCCTACTCACAATTAGATGCAATATATAAAGAAAAACAAAAGTTAGAAAAAGAAAAACAAAAAAGAAATATCCTCCCCGACAAAGCTCCTGAAATTCCAAAAACTCCTATTCCTGAAAATCTTATACCCGAAGAGGAATACTTGCTATCAATTTGCATCGAATCACCCGAAGCTATAGAAGCATTAGAAAAGGTTTATAAATTCGCTCCAGAAGATATGTTAACAACAAAAGGGAAAGAATACTTTTCCTTGCTTAAGTCACATAAAAGTAAAAACCCAATAAGTTCAATTATTTCGGATATATCAGTTGATGAAAATACCAGAAATTTTTTTATAAATTTAGCATTTTCGAAACAAGAACTAAGCAAAAACTGGGAAAGATTTGGTTTTACACCAACTGAAAAGGACATACACAAGATTTTAAGAGATGCTTTTACACGTTTAAAAATAAAAAAAATAGAAAAAAAGATTCAAGATGTTCATAGAATGATAGTTCAAGATAGTTTAAATAAGGAAAAGCATCTAAAAGAACTTCAGGATTTGACCAGAACTAAACAAAAATTATTAAATAGTCTGAAAAAATGAGGCTAGTGCAAAAAGAAAAATTTAAAGGGATATTATTTGCTTTTTTAATCAGTATTTCAATTTGGATATTTTCCTTAATGAATTCAGAATATCATTTTTATGTAAAAGTTCCATTGAAAATCGTAGCTCCGGAAAAGTATTCAATTTCTGGTAGGGTTCCCGAAAAAATTGATGTATTAATCTCGGCAACAGGTTGGCAAATTTTGAATCTTTCAGTTTTCCCGAAGACTTCGAATTGCATAATTAACCTTAGTCAAAGTGAAATAATAAACGAAAAAGTAATTTTAACAAAAAATGATTTTTTAAAAAACCTAAGCATTGCTGCAAATGCTAAAGCCTTAGATGTTAACCCTCCATCTATTACTTTAGATGTTGGAGTTATAGGAGAAAAAATTGTCCGTGTTGAACCTGATATTAAAATTTATCCCCGAGATAATTTCATTGTAGTTGGCAAGCCAATATTAAAACCGGACTTAGTTGTAATCCGAGGAAAAAAAGAAATTCTTGATAAAATTGACGAATGGAAAACCGAACGAATACTTTTAAAAGATGTTCATAAACCAATTCAATTAGATATTCCTTTAAGCGATACTCTTCGTTCCTTAGTATCTTTAAGTTATGAACAAGTAAAACTTTTTGTCGTCGACGTAGACTTAAAGGCAGAAAAAGAAATTTTTGATATACCTGTGACAATCGAAGGTGGCAACTTGCCCGAAGGACACATTCTTGAGCCAAAGTTTTTGAAAGCAACTATTCGTTCAGGCATTAACAAATTAATAGCAAGCGATATTATTTCTTTGGAAGCTAAAGTTTCTTACTTTGAAATTACAAATGATTCAATAGGTATTATTTTCCCAAAAATCAACTTACCAGAAGGTTTGAATTTGGTTTCATTAGAACCTCCTTACCTATATCATTGGAAAAGAACAAGAACGAAGTAATCAACCGACATTCACATTTGCTTTTGGTAATGAATAGTTGTATTCACGGAATGGCTTGAAAACAGCACTAAATAAAGTTAACACACCAACACGACCTATAAACATCAAAAAAACAAGTATTAGTTTTGATGCATTGTTTAAATGGAATGTAACATTTCTTGAAAGTCCTACAGTTCCAAAAGCTGAAGTCGACTCGAATAATAAATTCAATGGATTAATTTTTGGCTCAAAATAAATCAAAAGTGATGTGGCAAGAAAAAGAACAAAAATTGATAAAAAGACAATCACAAAAGATTTATGAATTGTATCTTGGAATATTTCTCTATCAAAAACAATCAACTTTTCCCTGGAACGAATATAATTAAGAATAAATAGCACAACTACTGCAAATGTAGTTGTCTTAATTCCACCACCAGTGCCACCAGGAGATGCACCAACCCACATTAAAAAAATCAAAACAATGGAACTTAGGACAGAAAGATGCTCAATTGGGACAGTATTGAATCCAGCAGTTCTTGCAGAAACGGATTGAAAATATGCATTAAAAAAAGAGTCAAATTCATTATTGCCAAGAATATTCGTGTTAAACTCTGCAAGATAAATGAACAACGTTCCAAATAATATAAGGCATAAAGTCGTTACAAGAACAATTCTGGTTGTAATTGACAATTGAAAACGAATACGAGTAGCCTTTTTCTTAAAAAGTTTCAAAGAAAATAATTCAGAAAGAGTAAGAAAGCCTAATCCACCCAAAATAATAAGAATAGAAACGGAAAATTTAAAGAGGTAATTATTTTTCAAAATTGGTGTTGCTAAATTTTCAGAAAAAAGGGAAAATCCAGCATTACAAAAAGCAGAAATGGAATGGAAAATTGCTAAGTAAAAATTACCAACATTATAATTTTTAAAACCATTTAGAGAAAGATAAAGAACTACGGCCCCAAGAAGTTCAATAAAAAGAGTATAAAGAACAATTTTCCTCAAAATTGAACCGATAACAGAAAATGTTTCAGCACTTAAAAATTCTTTCATTAGAAGCCGTATCCGCAACGAAAAGCCACCACCAACAAAAGTGAAAAAGAATGTTGTTAGAGTCATTATTCCTAAACCACCGAGTTGAATTAAAATAAGAATAAATATTTGACCAAGTAAAGAGAAATCTTTAGAAGTATCTAAAACAATTAATCCAGTAACACAAACAGCACTGGTCGAAGTAAACAAAGCATCAATATAACTTAAAGGTTCACGTGTAGCAGAAGCTCTTGGAAGCGAAAGCAATAACGAGCCAAATAAAATTAATATTGCAAAACTAGAAGCAAAAATAGCACCAGGTGGTACTTTTAGTTGCACAATGAAACTGCTATGTCGAACTAATTTGAATATCCCTACTATGAAAAGCAACATCTGGGATAAAATTAAATAACCAAGGGCAATCTGGTCGATTGAAATTAACGGGAAAAAGGATCGAATTGTTTGAATTAGAGAACCACTGAAAATCAATTCCAACGAAAGAAGAAAAACAAGCAAAAGTTCAATCCAACGAGTTTTAAATTCAATCCAAAAGTTTTGAAATGTAAATAACCGCAGCAATTCTTCAAAAATAAAGCAATAGATAACAATTTGAATAACTTCGCGAATAAGAAGTTCTTGGAACTTATTTAATTCAAATCCAATAATTAATACAAAAGTTATTGCCGAAACAATTCCAATAAAAAGAAGGAGTATATCGAGGAAAATTTTTAAATTCGATTTTATTGATTTTATCGTTGCAGGTTTCATTTGTTTTCTTAGTAAAATAAATACAAAAATAGAAATTTTGTAATATTAATTTCGAGATTGAATATGGAGAAAATAACATACGATATCATTGCAAGAATTGAACGAAGTATAAATGTAAAAAAGCGAATTATTGAAACACTTGCCGACAGAGTTATTCAAGCAGGAGAAATAATTGCAAAGCAACTTCTACTTGGAAACAAAATCTTACTATGTGGAAATGGTGGTAGCGCCGCAGATAGCCAACATATTGCTGCTGAACTTGTTATCCGATTTCGAAGCAATGTGAACAGAAAGGCTTTGCCTGCTATTGCTTTAACAGTTGACCCTTCTATTATGACTGCTGGAGGAAACGATATTGGATTCGAAAATGTTTTCTCTCGTGAAGTTGAAGCCTATGGCAAAGAAGGTGACATATTAATTGGAATTTCAACCAGTGGAAAATCCACTAATGTTCTGCGCGCAGTTGAAATTGCAAACCAAATGAATTTATTTACAATCGGATTACTTGGTGGTGATGGTGGACCAATTTCAAAAAAGTGCAAGTTTCCTGTTGTTGTCCCCGAATATGAAACTGCATTAATACAAGAATGCCATATAATGATTGGTCATATTTGGTGCGAAATAATTGAAGAAATTCTTTTCCCCGAACACTTTAAAGCCTAACAAAGTGGGTTTAAACCAAATCCGTGTTCTTCGAGGCTGGTTTTTGTATGACTGGGCAAATTCCGCTTATGTTACAAATGTTCTGACAGTCTTCTTTGGTCCTTTCATTTCGCAAATTGCAAGCAAGATTGCAAATCCCAACGGATTAATCGAAATTGTTGGATTAACAATTTATTCAGATTCATTGTATTCATACCTTGTCTCAATTTCTGTCCTTTTGCAATTCTTTTTTCTTCCATTAATTGCAGCATTTGTTGATGTGACAGGAAAAAAACTCAATTTTTTAATATTATTTGCTCTTTTGGGATCAATTCTTACATTATCATTTTCTTTTCTTAGCGAAAAACATTTCAACATTCTATCAATTACATTCATATTTTCAAACTTTTTCTTTGGTGCAAGTGTAGTTGTTTACAATAGTCTTCTAAATCATATTTGCGAGCCAGAAAAGCGCGATATTATTTCTTCCAAAGGTTGGGCATTTGGATATATCGGCGGTGGGATCAATTTAGCATTGAATCTTGTTTTTATTTATTTTCATAATTTTTTTGACTTTTCAATAGATGAGGCAATTCGAATTGCGTTTGGACTTACTGCTTTATGGTGGCTTTCTTTTTCGCTGCTATCATTTTATTGGATGCGAGGATTTAGTTTCTCTGCCTATCCCCAATCAAGTTCCAATAAAAAAATATTATTGAATCTTCTCAAAACAATAAGGGAACTTGCAAAGAACAAGAATGCATGGCTTTTCCTTGTTGCCTATTTGTTCTTTAATGACGGAGTTCAAACAGTTATAGTAATTTCAACACAGTTTGGACGCCAAGAATTAAAACTTTCAATGGATTTCCTTGTTCTCACAATTCTTCTTGTTCAATTTCTTTCATATTTTGGAACTATCATCGTTGCGCGAATTACGCAAAAATTGGGTTCAAAGAAAACCCTTATCATTTGTCTTATAATTTGGAACATTATTATTATCTATTCATACTTTTTTCTTCGTGATTGGATTGGTTTTGCGGGTTTAGCATTTTCGATTTCATTCGTTCTTGGTGGAACGCAAGCCCTAAGTCGTTCCATTTTTTCGAATCTAATTCCAGAAAGTAATTCAACAGAATATTTCAGTTTATATGAAATTAGCGAAAAAGGCTCCAGTTGGATTGGTCCTTTAGTCTTTGGTCTAATTTTACAAGTCACAAAATCATATCGTTTTGCTATTTTATCTTTAATTTTGTTTTTTCTCGTTGGAATTTTTTTAATTTCTATTGTGAAAGTCCCGAGTTTTTGTAATAAGGTGACAAAATGAATTTTTCGATTTTTTTCTTTCTTATTTTTTTGATTTTCGCCACAACCAACCTCACATTTTCTCAATCATCTGCCTCTCAGGATGAACTAACAAGAATGATTTTAAATTCTAACTCCAGGATAATTTTCAAATTAAATGGTTATTGGGAAACAAAACTCGTCGATGGCACTACTGGTTCGTTTTACCTCCCAAAAGTTTTTTACAATTGCAATCAGGTTACATTCAAAAAAACAATTCGAATCGACAGAAAACTACTTCCAAATTCAGTTTGGCACTTTTATTTTCTTGGATTGAACGATGAAATTGAAATATTTTGGAACTCACAATTTTTGGGTAAGTTTATCTCTGACGGAACACCGCTTTGGGTTTCGATTCCTAACAAATTTATTGTTAAAGAAAAAAATGAAATTACTCTAATAGTAAGCCCTTCGCAATCCTTGGCATATCTTGTTAAACAAAACTATCAATACTTTCGAAAAATTGTAACAGGAATTTCAAGAGATTTTTTCTTAGTTCGAACTTCTCCTGTCTTTATTAATTCATTGTCATATTCATTATCCTTTGAATCACTTTCTAAAGTCGAATTGAAAACCAAATTGAACATAAGTTCATTCGAAATCGAACCGCTTTTAAAAACCCAAAATTTTGCAAACCAAAATCGCATTACTTTCAAACTTGAATTATTTTTGCGAAACACAGAAACAAATCAAATAATTTCTCAAACCCAACCACAGATAATTAGTATATCTTCTTTTAGAAGCATTTTCTTGGAAACCTCTTTAACTTTGTTAAATCCAACACTTTGGGAACCAGAAAATCCTTATCTTTACTCTTTGGAAGCCAAATTAAGTCTTGGAGATAGCCTAATCGACGATATTTCAAACGATGTCGGAATATCTAAGTGGGAAACTACAAGTTATAAAAAAGGGGTTAGTTGGATTTTGAACGGTAAGCCATTTACCTTAAAAGCTGTTGATTTTATTGAAGAATATGATTATTACAATACTAATCAAAAGCTTAAGAAATTTGAATCAGATTTAAAAAATTTAAAATCGCTTGGGGCAAATGCTGTTAGAGTTTTGTTTAGTTCACCAAACCCAATTTTTTTAACTCTGGCAAATCGATATGGTTTAATTGTTCTTGTTGACTTGCCTGTATATTACATTCCTTCATCGTTAATAAAAAAATCCGATTTGTTTATAAGATTTCAAACAATTTCTGAAAACATTTGCAAGTTTTGTGGGCTTAACCCATCCTTTTTTGCTATTGGGCTTGGAGAAGGTTTAGATGCAAGTTCAAACATCATTAAAGATTATTTCGAAAAAATGTCTAATAGAATTGATCATTTTGGGAAAATATATACTTATGCTTCTTTTTTTGCAGGACAAAATTTCCAAAATATAGAATCTTTGGACTTTATTATTGTGAAAGACAATTTTAAATTTAAAAAAAGACAAAACCAACTCCTTTCAACGCTTGCAAGTTACACTGAAGTTGTTAAGAAACCCCTAATTTTTTCATTTGGAACAATAATAAACCCGAGTAACCATAATGGCTACAACAACCCTATGTCGGTTGAATACCAAGCGTTCAATATATTAGAAAAATTCAATTTACAGAGTCGCGCTGGCTTTTCTGGAGTAGTAGTTTGGAGTTATAACGATTACTTTACCGAAAATCCTTTGTCGAAATCTGCTTACATTGAACCATACATATCTTTTTCTGGCATTCAGGAATTCAATCAACAAAGGGTCGCATTTAATGTCTTAAAGTCATTGTTCAATAATGAAGAAACTCCAATTATAAATCCGGGTTTACCTGAATTTCCACTCAATGCTACCTACATCGTGTCTGGAATAGTAGCCGTTTTAATTTGGAGCATAATGTTAAATCGGAGCAAAAGATTCCGAGAATATACCTTTCGTTCTGCTTTTCGTACTTACAACTTCTTTGCTGATATTCGTGATAAAAGAATTATTTCTGAACTACAAACGGCATTTTTCGGCTTAGTCCTTTCAATGATAATAGGAACTTATATTTCTTCAATTATTACTTATTATAAAACATTTGATGAATTTCAATTTTTGGTAAGTCTATTTGTTCCATCTTTCTTCATTCGTGAGTGGATTTTTAAACTTGCTTGGAACCCTGTTCTTGCAATAATTATTTTTTCCTTATTGGCATATTTCAAATTATTCCTTTTGGCAGTTTTACTAAAAATTGCCTCTTTTTTTGTTCGTTCCAAGATTTTTTTCGATGATACTTTTAAGATGATTATTTGGGCTTGCCAACCAATAATACTTTTACTTCCAATTGCTATCTTTATAAATAGAATTCTTCCTATTTCAAGTATTTTAGCCTATTTTTTCCACATTTCCTTTGCTTTTATAATCTTGTGGTGTTTACAAAGAATAATAAAATCTGTTTGGATTGTATTCGATATCCGTCCTTCGAAGGCTTATATTTGGGCTCTTGCTTTTATTTTTACCATCTTGATTGTTTATTTTGGTATCCAAGAATACTTATTCAATTTTTTTGATTATATTGTTTATTACACAAAAATAATCTTATAATATGGGAGTTGTCTTTCAAACAAATTTTCCTAATATCAAACTCAAAAACCGCGGAAAAGTTCGCGACATTTATGAGTTCGAAAAATTCTTACTCTTTGTTGCAACCGACAGAATCTCCGCGTTCGACGTCGTTATGAACGAACCAATTCCTTTTAAAGGAATAATTCTAACCCAGATTTCAAAATTCTGGTTAGAAAATACGCAGCACATTATTGCAAATCATTTTCTTACCGATAACATTGATGAATATCCTACCGAATGCCAAGAATATCGTGATGTTCTTTGGGGACGCTCGATGTTGGTAAAAAAATGCAAACCTCTTCCAATTGAGGCAATTGTACGAGGATATATTGCTGGTTCGGGTTGGAAAGAATACCAAAAAAGTAGAACTATTTGCGGTATTCCCCTCCCCGAAGGTTTAGTTGAATTTGATAAACTACCAGAACCAATTTTCACACCTTCAACAAAAGCCGAAGTGGGACACGACGAAAATGTAGATTTCGAATACACCCGAAAAGTGCTTGGAAATGAACTTGCCGAAAAGGTTCGTTCAAAATCTATTGAAATTTTCAAATTCGCTTCTGAATTTCTTGAATCACGAAATATTATTCTTGCAGATACAAAATTCGAATTCGGTATCGACGAAAAAGGTGAACTTATTCTAATTGACGAAGTTCTTACTCCCGATTCTTCTCGCTTTTGGCTGAAAGAAGATTATGCCCCGGGGAAACCCCAATACAACTTCGATAAACAAGTCCTCCGCGATTATCTTGAATCTCTAAATTGGAACAAAGTTCCTCCGCCTCCTTCTCTCCCACAAGAAATTATTGAAAAAATTGTCCAAAAATATAAGGAAGCCCATCGAAGAATTATTGGCAAAGAATTTAATTTTTAGAAAATGGAAAAAATAAAACTTGGAAATAAATCTTTCAACAAAATTTTCGATGTTTATTTTCTTGGCAGTCTTTTATTTCTAGTATTAGTTGGAGTTTACTCTGTTTACAGCAACAATTTGAACGCGGAAACACTCGACAATTTCAACAAACATCTTACTTATGTGTTTTGGGGAATTATACTTATGTTTTTCATTTCTTTCGTTCCAGAAGATAAAATTCAAATCCTAACTCTTCCGTCGTACTTTTTTTCAATTATCCTTCTAATAATTGTCCTTTTTTTTGCAGACCCAACTTATGGAACCAAGGGCTGGATAAAAATCGGTGGCTTTTCAATCCAACCTTCAGAATTTGCAAAACTTGCATTAATCCTCACTTCAGCCTTCTTTATTTCAATCCCCGGTGTTTCTCTAAATAATGTTCGAGGGTTTGGTATTCTTTCGATCATTTTTTTAATCCCAATTTTTTTGATTATTCTGCAACCAGATTTCGGTACTGCTATTGTTATAATTGCTATCTTTTGGGGATTCCTATTTTGGACAGGTTTTAAATTAAATATTTTACTTACACTTCTCGGAATTCCACTCCTCACCCTATTTTATTTGAAAGGGATTGTCGAATTCGTATTAGTTTCCATTCTTTTTTCTGCAATACTTATTTTCGCTAACAAAAGGAATTATTCAAAGACAATAATAATAATTTCAATTAGTATTGTATTTGCTATTTCAAGTAAGGAATTAATTCAGCATCTTCCTGCCCACCAACAAAAAAGAATACATACATTCATTGACCCTGCTTTTGAACCTGACCGAGCCAGTTATAATCTTATTCAATCGCTTCTTGCTGTTGGCAGTGGTGGTTTCTTTGGGAAAGGTCCATTTTCTGGTACGCAAACACAACTACAGTATGTATATGCACAAAGTTCAGACTTTGTTTTTTCTATTCCTTCAGAAGAGTTTGGTTTCATTGGCTCAACTTTGATTATTATCGCCTTTTTTATACTAATTCGAAGAACAATTAAAATTGGATTAGAATCTATATCACCTTTTTTGAGATACTCCGTTCTTGGATACTCGGTAATGCTTATTTTTCATTTTATCGAAAATGTTGGAATGACAATTGGACTTTTCCCTGTTATGGGAATTCCATTGCCTTTTGTTAGTAGCGGTGGCTCGTTCTTTTTAGTTAATTGTGTTCTTGCTGGCTTAACACTTAACGCATATCGAAAAAAATTTCAATCCATTTGAAAATAAGAATGAAAGAAATTTATGACCTATATCGAAAGTTTAAAAAAGATATTCAAGAACGACTGAATTCTTTTACAAATTTACCCCAAGAAGATTATTTTTATGAACTTTGCTACTGCCTTCTTACCCCAGCAACAAAAGCCGAATATGCTCTTTACGCTGTCGATGAGTTGAAAAAAAGAAAATTTTTCGAAATAGGTTTCGACCCAACAAATGTATTGAGAGGGAATGGAATTTCAAAAACAAATGAGAATAAATTTTACATTAGATTTCATAATACAAAATCAAAAAGACTAATTTTAGCTCGCGAAAACTGGGACAAAATTCTTTCAATAGTTAATTCCAAAATTCCTCCTTTCGAAAAAAGGAATCTGCTCTTGCAAAATGTTCGGGGATTTGGACTCAAAGAAGCTTCTCATTTTCTTCGAAATATTGGATACCGCGACTTTGCAGTTTTAGATCGTCATATAATAAAAAATTTAATCTCATATGAAGCACTTCCTGGGAATTTTTCACTTTCATCGAAAAAAAAATATTTAGAAGCAGAACAGACTTTTTTCCATTTTGCTCACTTTTTGGGAATTTCCCCTCCGGAATTGGACTTACTTTTCTGGGCAAAAGAAACAGGTTATGTTTTAAAATAAATTTACAAACATATCGACTTAAAATCCTTAAATATTTTCTTTTATGAATAAACAAAGCCAAAGGCTTGAACACTTAGATTTAATGCGAGTAATCGCAATGATGATGATGATACTGGGGCATTCTTTTTTCGACCTTGTTCGACCCAATCTTTATTCAATCACTAACTTCCCCTGGAATATTTGGGAATTCCTTCGTGGTCTAACTGCCCCTATTTTCCTTTTTATCTCTGGGACCGTACAAGTTTTTGCTAATAAGCGTATTGAAGGAAAGGTTTCAAATGAAATTGTAACCAAACGTATTAAAACCGCCCTCTTATTGGTTTTTTTAGGTTATTTTCTAAATTTCCCTGTCCAAAAAGCTTTTCATATTTTTTTCGTGAACAAAACTACTTTGATTCCTTTCTTGCAAGTAAATATTTTGCAACTAATTGGGTTTACTCTTATTTGGCTTTTAGTTTACTTTATCTTTACTAAAAACAATAGAAAACTCGGAGTTATTTCCTTTTTTACTGGAATTATTATTTTTACTTTAACCCCATTCGTTCACTTAATTGATTGGTATCAATATCTACCAATCTCAATTGCACCATATTTTTCGCTAAACAAAGGTTCGTATTTCCCCATATTCCCATTTTCTGGGTTTTTATTCTTGGGCGCAGCATTCGGAACCTACCTTGAACAATTTCCAATGCATAATCGCGCAAAAGTTATAATAAAAAAAGGCTTGCTATTTGGGCTAATTTCTCTTCTCTTAGGTATTCCTTTGTATTTTATTATTGATTCACTACACTTACCTTTTTACGTTCCTAACAAAGGAAACCCCGGAATGTCGGTTATTAGGTTGTCGCTTGTATTGATACTTCTATCGGTTTTAGTAGCTTTTTATGAAAAATTTCTGAATAAAATTCAATTTATTAAAAGTTCCGCCCGAACATTGGGTAAAAATGCTCTGATAGTATATATCGTTCATATTGTTATCCTTTATGGGTTACCCTGGTATCCTGGCTTGGCAACACTCTATCTGCGACAATTTGGTATATTGGAATCCCTTTCATTCTCTTTTGCAGTAATGTTTGTATCGTTTGGAATAATTTTTCATTTCGAAAAAATTGCTTCACAAAAGAAAATTTTAAAGCCATTATTCAAGTATGGTCTTGTTTCTATCTTTCTCCTTCTATCGCTCGTTTAAAAATTTACTTCACCAGCGCGCAATTTAGCACTCCGCGAGCGTGGATTCATCTTCTTTTCATTTTCATCAGGGACTATTGGTTTTTTTGTTAGAATCTTAATTTTTGGCACAGAACTTGAGGTTCTTTCAATTTTTGAATATTTGCGGAAAAAATTTTTAACGATGCGGTCTTCGAGTGAATGGTATGAAATAACCACGATACGCCCACCATTACCCATACAAACCAATGAAGAATGGAGAGTGTTAAACAATACATTTAACTCTTCGTTTATTGCTATTCTGATTGCTTGGAAAACACGCGAAAGAGAACTTTTTAAATATTTTGGGGGAACCACACTTTCAACTATACGAGCAAGTTCAACAGTAGTTCGAATTGGAGAGATTTTCCGTTGTTTAACAATTCGATTAGCAATCTTATTGGCAAAAGGCTCTTCTCCGAATTCTCGAAGAAGAGCCGCCAAATCTTCCTCGTTTGCTGCATTGACCAGGTCTTCTGCGGTTCTTCCGTGCGGCGAAAATCTCATATCCAACGGACCAGCCGCACGGTATGAAAAGCCACGGCGGCTCTCATCGAGCTGCCGTGACGATACCCCCAAATCGAGCAGAAAACCTGTCCAAACCCCCCGATGTCTCGTTATGCTGCATGCTTTGCTAAAACATTCGTTGAAAAGTTCAATTCTTGAATGCTCCCCTTTTTCGAGCTCATTTCTGAACCTTCTCCGACAATATTCAATTGCTTCTGTATCCTTGTCAAACCCAAAAATCTTCCCCTTTTCACCAAGCCTCAATAGAATAGCCTCGCTATGACCTCCACCTCCAATTGTTCCATCAACATAAATACCGTTCGGATTGGTAAATATTAATTCTATAACAACTTGTAAAAGAACGGGCGTATGAAAAAATTCTAAACTTTCGTTCATACGCTCAAATCATATCTCATTTGTCACTTGCCGTATTCCGTTACTGCTGGAATAAATCTCACCCATTACTTTTGCATAAATCTTTTGATATTCTTGTTGGTCAAAGGAATAAACCCTTGCAAATTCATCTGGATTCCAAAACTCAATATGATCTAACTTTCCTACGACAAGCACCCTCGATTCGATACCAGCGTATTGAAGTAGTACCTTCGGCAACAAAATCCTATTCTGTGCATCTAGTGTAACTTCTTTGGAATACATTGAAAGAAAAGTTATAATTCTATCATGTTCTGGGTCAAATGGGTTCAACTTTCGTAAAGTATTTTGGAACTTTTCCCATTGATCAATTGGATACGCAGAAATACACCGGTAATAGCCACTTGTAAGGTTGAAAGTGTCTCTTGCAGCAGGACTTATAGCACGCCTCATATATTGCGGCAAAACTACACGGCCTTTATTGTCGAGTAAATACTCTTCACTACCTTTAAAAATGCTTTCTCCACTTTCTCCCACTTTATAAATCCTTTTTGGGAAATTTTACCACTTTCAACCACTGCGAAACTATAAAAGAAAAATTTAATTTCCAAACAAGAATTAAATTTTTTTTGAAAAAAATCTCAATTTGAAAAAAGTACCTAAAAATGAGACACTTACATCTGTAGTTCTGAATAAATAATTTAAATCAAATACATAGAATATGCTTGAAAAAGTTGAACTTATTTTCAGATATTACACGAAAGACATACAGAAGAGAAAGTCCAAAAAAATTCAACTTTTTGAAAAAAAAAGTAATTATGTTTAATCTGGTGAAACAAAATTTATTATTGAATTATCTTGTAAGATGTAACCTTAAGTTGCTTCAATAATTATGATGAATTTCGTCTTTAAGTAGTTAAATTTGTTCTTAAATGGATAATCAATTCGACATAATAGTAATTGGTGGAGGACACGCAGGTATCGAAGCCTCATACGTTTCAAGTCGTATGGGTTGCAAAGTTGCCCTTGTTACAATGAACAAATACACGATGGGCAGACCTTCTTGTAACCCATCGATTGGTGGAACTGCAAAAGGGCATTTGGTTAAAGAAATAGATGCACTTGGCGGGGCAATGGCAATCCTCGCCGATAAAGCAGGTGTACATTTTAAAATGTTAAATCGCTCCAAAGGCTACGCCGTATGGTCTCCAAGATGTCAAATTGACAAAGACCTTTATCCAATTTATGTGTATCAACTTCTATCGAAACAAAAAAATTTAACCATTATCGAAGCCACAGTAAAGCAAATTCTTATTAAACACAACAAGATATGTGGAATCGAAACTTTAGAGAATCAGAAGATTTTCGCTCCAATTGTAATTCTTTGCGCAGGAACTTTCTTAAATGGAGTAATGTGGACAGGTTTAAAGTCAACCCCTGGGGGCAGATATAACGAACCTGCATCAAAATATCTTTCGAATTTGTTGAATGAATATGGCTTTGAAGTCGGAAGGCTCAAAACAGGAACCCCTCCTCGAGTTTGGCGTCATTCGATCGATTTCAACAAAACAGAAATTTCCCCAGGCGATGAACCTCCACAGCCTTTCCATCGTAATACACGCATTGTAAAAAATCGAATCGTTTGTTATGCAACAGCCACAAACGAAATTACCCACGAGGTCTTGCGTACAGGCTTCGACCAATCTCCTATGTTCACAGGAAGAATCAAAGGCACTGGTCCACGGTATTGTCCATCAATTGAAGATAAAGTTAATCGCTTTGCCGATAAAAACTCACACAAGATTCTTTTAGAACCAGAAGGTCTTTTTACAGATTCCATCTACGTCAATGGCTTTTCAACAAGTCTTCCAGTTTATATTCAAATAAAGGGCTTACATACAATTCCAGGATTGGAGAAGGCCGAATTAATTCGACCTGGGTATGCAATAGAATATGACTTTTTCTATCCACACCAATTAAAGCTTTCCTTGGAGACTAAACTTGTTGAAGGACTTTTCTTTGCTGGTCAAATTAATGGAACTTCTGGATACGAAGAAGCAGCAGCCCAGGGTATTATGGCAGGTATCAATGCAGTATTAAAACTTCGTGGCGAACCACCTTTTATCCTTAAAAGAAGTGAAGCATATATTGGAGTTCTTATTGACGACCTTGTAAACAAAGCCCCCGAAGAACCCTATCGCATTTTCACATCACTTGCTGAATATCGTTTGCTTCTACGCCAAGACAATGCCGACGAGAGACTAATGGATTATGGCTACAAATTCGGATTGATTTCATCGGAAGAATTCGATAAACACCAAAAGAAAATGGAACTTTTAAAAAAAGCATACCAAGAGTCTAAGTTATATAAAATTAAACCTGACGATATTAATCCATACCTTCTTAAAGTAGGCGAAACACCTATCGACGAAATGACAAATCTCCACTATATTGCCAAAAGAAGTAATATTAATTTGAACGAAGTTCTTAACTTTATTAATTCTACTCCTGAAGTTTTTGTTGAACTTAAAAAAAGTCCTGAACTTATAGAACGGCTGCAAATTGAGATTCGATACGAAGGATATCTTCAAAGACAAAGGAAAGAAATTGAATTATTTATACAAAACGAAAACAAAAAGATTCCCGAAAATTTTGATTACTGGAAAATTAACTCACTTTCGAAAGAAGCGCGCGAAAAACTTTCAAAAATCCGACCTCAATCGCTTGGTCAAGCCTCGAGAATTCCTGGTGTTTCCGCATCTGATATTTCAATCTTAGCCCTATATTTACGATAATTTAAAAAAATATGAAACAAAAGAAAATTTTTATTGTTGGGGGAAGTGGTACAATCGGCGAAGCAATCCTTAAAATGCTATCATTTGAAACAGATTTTGAAATTGTTGCCACTTGCTCCAATGGCGAAAGTCCCTATTCAGGTGATAATGTTAAAATCTATTTTTTAAAGTCTAATCAATTCAAGGAGCTTCGAAAAGCAATCCTCGAGGAAAAGCCAAATGCAATTGTTAATGCTGCTGGAATTTCTGACCCAATTTTTGCTGAAAACAACCGAAAACTTGCTTGGGAAATAAATGTTCAACTAGTCGAACATCTGGTTTCTCTTTCCAAAATTTTGCAATCCCATTTTGTCTCTTTTTCCTGCGAATGGATTTTCGACGGAAAAAATGGTCCTTATTTAGAAACAGACCGCCCAAACCCCATAAATTATTTAGGTAAATCCAAGCTTGCTGCTGAAAATCTTATCCAAACCACTCTTTCAACTTTTACAATTATTCGTCTTCCATTGATCTATGGTCTTTATGGGAAAGAGGATTTTGTAACAAAAGTATTATTTTCCAATCAAAAAGAAGGAATAACATTTCCCTTTCAATATTCAACAAATCCTGTCCTTGCCGACGATGTCGCTTTGGGCATAGTGAAGGTAATTGAAATTGAACTTTTCGGGATTTATCATTTTGGAGGAGCAGATATTTATTCCATAAATAACTTCATATCCAGTATTCGAGAAAAGATTAAGCCAGAATTATTTAAACAGAAAAAAATTAATAATACGGAAGTATCGATTATTTACCAAAAAAACTACAAAAAGAAATTTGGTTTACAACCAACGTTAACCGAAGCTCTTCTTTCTATTAAATTCTCTTCTGTTGCATCTGGAATTAACACATATCTTGCTCAATTAATTAAGAACAATTCTGAACTTTCGGATGGCTTCGAAATGTTGAAAAGACTTATTTGATGTTGAAAATAATTAATCTTAAAAAACCAACTTTTAGAGTTTACGAAGTTATATTTTCAAATTAATATTGGGCAAAGGTTCTAATAAATTATAATCTAATTTGCTTTATTTCATCTTTTAATCTTTTAATATCATTAATCCAAGATTCAATATCTTCTTCGTGCTCAATTTCTTCGCTCAGAATTGTTATTGTAATTTGGTAAGTTGCAAAATCTTTGCCATTTGTCAACGATGCAATTTCCTGATATCTTTGAATTGCACATCTTTCAGCCTCCAAATTCTGTTGCAAAATAACTTCGATGTAAGGGTCCATTGGTGGTTCATATTTACATCGAGCAAGTTTAAACCAGTCCTCGGGGGTTAATATAGGTGTTCCTCCCAATTGAATAATGCGGTCAACCACTAACACCGCGTGGTTAAGTTCTTGTGATGCATGTAAAAGCAGTTCAGGCTCTATCTCTCCGCGCATTGGTCCTACCATAATTCGGGCGCCAATCCAATATTGATAGAAAGCAAGCCATTCTTCCGCAAGAGCGGAGTTTAATTGGCTTATCAATTCGTCAAAATTAATACCAATGATTTCTACAGCTTTCCTTCCCATTTTATTTCCATTTTAAACTACAAAGTTGCAATATACAAAAAAATATTAAAGAAAACCAGGTTCCGAAGAACCTGGTTGGGGGTTGCTCTGTTTTGTTAAATAACGGCTGTGGGAAAATTATTTCTTTGTGCTATCTTGAATCGTAGAGGTTTTCGTCTTTTTGTCTTTTTCCACTCCTTCACGTTCAATAGTTGCCGGATATCCAAGTGTTTGAATAGCAAAGAGGATCATATCTTCCTGAATTTGTGTTGAATCAAACTTAACTTCCAACCGCTTACTGTTCAAGTCCATTTCTGCTTCGGAAACACCTTTAAGCATATTGACAATTGTTTCGATTTTTACTTTAGCCTCTTTGCTCTTCGTTTCAACTTTAAAAGAAACTTTAGACAAATTATCTTGCGAAAAAGTTACACCAATTGCAAAGAAAATTGATAAAATCGATAAAATTATTGTTCTTGTTAAACCCCTTATCATTTTTTTTACTCAAATTGTTAAACCAATATTCAACTACGAAAACTTCTAAATAAAGTTTCAAATGTTTGAAATTTTTAGTTGAAGAGATTACTATAAAAGCAAATTACTTTATTTGGAATGAAAAAAAAACTTATAAAGATTGTGTCCAAATTTTTCAAAATTTTCAAAATATCCTGTAAACCATTGAAAAAGAGAAACGCCAAGGTATCGGCTTCGAACTAAATCGTCGTAACACATAATCCCTCCTGTTCTAATTATGTGAAATTCACGGGAAAGCTCTTTAGTTTTTAAATACTTTACACATTCAGCAGTTAACTCGAAAGATTTTTCTTTTAAAGGTCTACCACTTATACCACCACCAAAGTTTAAAACAAAAAATTCAAATGACTTTCTTTCTGATGGTTCAATCAAAGAAAATATTTGTGAATAATCAGTAGAAGTATTTCCAAAATTAAGACCATCGTATCCAAGGTCGAGAAGTGTATCAATCAATTCAGGAACATATTTTCTCGAAAAGTCATTCGACAACTTAATTACCACTGGTAGGTTTCTTTTTTTATAGCGAAGGAAATTTTGAGAAATATATTCAATCCTATTAATAAAATTACTATCTAGTTTTTTTAAATTAGTTTCCTTATTTAGAACATTAGGACAACTTTCGTTAATTTCAACGAAATCAACATTAGACTCTTGAATAAGGAACAAGGATTGACACAATCTTTCCAAAGAGTCAAAAGAATCCGAATCAGATGAAATGCTTAAACCGAGCGGAACACCTGGCTTTTTTTTAACCGAATTAAGATAGTCCAAAACAAATTTAAGCCCTGGGTTCGGAAGTCCCATCCAATTTGAACTTGAAGATGAACGAGGATATGGAATAAAAGGATGTAAGATGCCCTTTCTATGATTTCCCTTCTTTGGTAATGGTGTTACTGTTCCAGCAAGGTAAGCTCCAGCACCTTGCAGATAAGCAAGTTCGTAACCTTTGCCATCTTTAAACATCCCAGCAGCATTAAATAGAGGACTTTGAAAATTCAATCCCCATATTTTTTTGGAAAATTCATATGGAATTTCTTTTCTTTCAATTTTCTCTTTAACCAATCTCCGTAAAAAAAACTTCCTTCCAAAAGAATAGACAAAACAGGAAACATACGGAAAACTTTCGACAAGAACCCTTCTCAAAGGCTTATCAATTCGAGAGATGATTTCGCAAAAAGTCATTTCATTCAACTTTATACATATAATTTGGAATTTTGATTTTCAAAATAGTATAACCTCCCTCAAGGTCGCTCCATTGGTCGCCTATAGAACCAATAATTTTGTAGCCTTTTTCTGTCAATTCTTTCCTTTTCAATGTCTTAAATTCTCTTGCAGTCATATCCTGCTCGTTTGGACCTCTACAAATCAAAGTATCAAATTGCACGTATCCCGCCTTTTTTAAATTGTTTAGAGTCGCTTGGTATTGACTTTGATTCCTTCCAGTAATGAAAACTACCTTAATCTTCCTTGCTAACAAAGTATCGTAGAAAGCTTTAACTTGTCGAATTGGAACTGCTTTCTCCGATTCCACCCATTTGTTCCATTCGCTTTTTATGTAACCAAAATCATAAATAATTTCATACTCAAAGTTTGAAAGAGCAGTTTCATCAACATCAAAAACAAATGTAGAATTTTTAGAAATTGTAATTTCACCAAGTTGTCGAATCGCATCAGCTATTATTGAGTCAAGTTCCAAAGAATATCTGCCAGAAAGGTAATACTCTTTAATAACATTTTTTGCTTCACTTAAATTAACAATAAGAGGTGGATAGGAAAAAAGTTGATTAATAAATAAAATCAAAAAAACAATTAGAGGTATTCTAATTTTAACAAACTTCTTCATCTTTTACCTCCTATTTAAATTACATTTTCCCAAAAGCATAATTTTCTTTTGAGGGTTTATGGAAAAAGCCCTCAAAGAAATCTAAAAACAACAAAATTACTAACGAGATAAATATTAAAAAACTACTTTTACAAAACTAAAATAATTATTCCAAAATTTCCCAATATATTGACTTCCGAAGTTCATTAATCCATTCAAGGTAAAGTCGATTTTGCTTGTATGCAGTAAAAAATTGCTCCAGTTCTTTATAATCAGTTTGAGGAGAGGGTTTATGGGGGGAGATAATCCTTTTTTTATATATAATGTGATATGATTCGTTTGGATGGGTTTTATAAAGGACAGGAGCGGAAACTTCGCCAGTTGGAAGAGTATCAACAACTGAGCGTAAGTTTTCGGGTAAATCTTTAATTGGGAAACGCCCTAAAAAACCACCTGCACCCCGAGTCTCCACCTCTTCGGAATACTTCTTTGCAAGTTCTTCGAAAGGAATTCCTTTATAAAAAAAATTACGAACAGAATCGAGAAATCGTTTGGTGCTTGCAATTTCAACCTCCGAAGGTGTGATTTTAAACAATATATGACGAACCAATACAGAATCTTTTGATTTACCAAGCAATTGAATAATATGAAAACCAAGTGGTGTTTCAATTGGTGGGGATACCTCCCTATATTGCAAATTAAAAGCGGCCTTTTCAAATTCAGGGAAAAGATTTCCTCGTGCTATCCAACCTAACTCACCCCCAGAATTTACAGTTGAAATATCATCACTATAAGCTTTAACGTAACGGACAAAATCACCTGTTTGGATGATTGAGTCTCTCACTCTTTTTGCTAGTTCATATTTTTGCCGCCAGATATCCTCTGGTGCACTTATATTCTTAACAATGTGAAAAATTTCGACCTGTTCGGGAAGAGTTGGAAGTGAATCCTTAAATTGTTCATAAAGTTCATTGATTTCTCGTTCTGTAACCTTAATATTCCCAAACTTCTTTTCTTTCATTTTTTCAATGAGCAGGAATTTTCTAATTTCATCGACGTATTCGGATTTCAAACGAGGAATAGACATTCCATATAAGTCTTCAATTCGTTTCTCTGAACCATACCGCTCCACCAGTGCGTTTAATTGGAATTGCCAGCGTTGGTCAACCTCTTCATCGGAAACTGTTATGGAATCCTCTTTTGCTTTTATTAAGACAAGTTTTTCATTAATTAACTGATCAAGAATGTTCTTCTGAATCTTTTGGTCATTAGGGTCGATTGTTGGGTCTTGCTGGGCAAGTAAATATGCTTGACTTTGAACATCGGACTGCATAATCATTTCGTCGCCAACAATTGCGACGATTTTATCAATGACTTCACCCTCAGTTTGACAGAATAAAGATTCAAATGCGATTGATACAAAAAGTAATGCAATAAATAGACTTCTCATTTAATTGGGTTTTCCTTTTTCAAAGTATTTACGACCATAAAGAGTTTCTGCTCATCAATCTTAACTGGAATTGTTTTCTGAAGATTTTTCAACCAATTTTCTACCAAACGTTTTTGTGAAATTTCTTGAACATCAGTTGCAAAATCAGGAATTGCTTCTTCGAAAGTCTTTTCTCGTTCTGGCTCAAATTTATTTATTCGAACAATAGAATATCCACCATCGTACTCAATAGGACCAACAATACTACCCGCAGTTGCTTTCATTTCATACAATTTTTGTGCTAGTTTGCTTTCTTTTGTTGTAATCCTACCAAGATAACCTTTCTTTTCGCGAAGATTTGCTCTTTGTGTAAACTGACTAGCTAATTGCTCGAAATCTTCGCCCTTTTTCGTTATTCTTTCGTATATTTCTTTAGCAAGGGAATCTTTCAAAACATAAATTTCATTAACATCATATGCCGGGAAAGTCTTGTATTTTGCCCTGTTCTTTTCCCAATATTCGCGAGCAAGTGCAGAATCCAACTTCAACTTATCCCAAACTTCCATGGCTTCAACTTTAAACAAAAGAATCCCATCGCGAAACTCTTTCATCATAGAAGCAAATTCGGGATTTTGGCCTTCAAGGTTTTCGGTTGCTTTGTCCATAACCAATGGATAAACGATTTTGTTAATTGCATTTGTTAGACCTGCCCAATTTAAAGCAGTAGTTCGGAGGTCGTTTCGGTGGCTTAATATTTCAATAAATTCACCAACAGTGTATTGCTTGTTCAAAATTTCAAACAACTTTTCCTTTAATATTTCATTCTTGATATTTTTTCTCCAAGCAGTATCAAGAAGTGTTTTGGTTGTATCCAGCATAGATAGTAATTTTAAGAACACTTCATTGTTAATTGAAAAACCATAGGAGTTTTGCAACTTTTCAACTAATTCTTTTTTTTCGGTTTCGAAATATAATCGCTTATAAAGTCTTTTCAATTCTTCGCGCTCTTCATCAGGATTAAATTTGGATGTACTATCGCGACGAATGATATGGAAACCATATTCAGTATAAACGGGTTTGGAAACTTCCCAATCTCTTAAAGAGAACAATGCTTCTTCGAAACTGGAAGCAAAAAACCTACCCGAAGGCTCAAGCCCGCTGGAACGAGAATACCACCCCCCAAAATCACCGCCACGCATCGAAGAAGATGGGTCGTCGGAATTCTCTTCGGCAAGTCGGCTGAAATCCATTCCAGCTTTAATCATTGTAAGAATACTATCAGCCTTCTTTAACGCGGAAATTGAATCTCGCTCAGGAGTTACCGAAATTAATATGTGACGCCCTTTTACTTTTACTCGAGGTTCCAGTTTGTTTAATTTGATAATAAAATATCCAAATTTGCTTTTAATCGGATAAGGATAAAATTCTCCAGGTTTCAAAGAAAAGATTACATCTTCGATTGGTTTTTGTACTTTGCCGCCTGTAATGTAATTGAGAATTAAACCACCTCTTTCCGCCGACTCTTTATCCTGAGAAGAATCTTTTGCAAGTTTTGCGAAATCAACTCCATTTTTGAGCATTTCTATCAAATTCATTGCACGTTTGAAAGTAGGCATTGTGTCGGGATTATCCGAGGGAAACTGAACAAAAATATAAGAAACTTGTGCTTCCCAGTTCCGATAACGAAGCATCCTTTCAACGTTTGGTTCAACAAGATTCTTTTCGAAAAAGAAAGTTTCGGCAAGCAATCTTCTGTTACTTTTTATTTCTTCGCTTACAGCAGAATCCTTATCAAGTCCACGACGCAAAGCATCATTAACTTTTAGACGATATCGAACATAAAGATTTACAAAATCAAGAAGGCTATCCTTTGGTAGCATAAACAACGGAGAACTTTTCTTGGCAAGATTCTTTGAGTATGCTTTTTCCAGGTCGTAATAGGTTATCTTTTCGTTGCCAACAGTGGCTACAACTGTTTCTCTTATATCCTTGCTTTTCTTTGTAGCAACTTTCCCTGTAGTTTTTTGTGCTTCAAGAGTTGTGGTTCCAAATAGTATTACAAAAAGAAACACTGAAGCATTCACCCAGAATTGTTTCATTGTATCGACCTAATTAAAAAAATGCAATTTAACAAAAATTACAAAAACATATTGTAATTTGCATTTATTAACTAATTTCGAAATGGATGGACATTTTTAATAAACTTTTAGATTTACTAATGTTTCGAGTCGGAACTGAACAATCCGAAAACGGTAAAGTTACTCCAATTGTTACTCTTGGTTCTATTGCTTGGGGAATTTTGCTTCGAAGTGCCATTGTTATATTTCTAAGTTTTATCTTTATGAGTTTCTATTCAAATAGAAAATTTTGGTGGGTTTCACTTCTGATATTATGGCTCTTTGCAGCATATCCCGGTTGGAAACAATACCAATTTTATAAAAAGCATATACAAGATGTTTTCGAATCCACCCTTTGCGGAAAATGTCTGCATTTCGATGAAACTGGTCAACTATGCAAACTTTATGATGAACATATCTACGAAGGGTATGTTCCTTGCAATGGTGTTGATTGGGAACCCAAACCTTTCGAAGAACAAAATGAATGAAATAATAAATTTTAGATTTCGTTAATATTTTTTTAAATAGGGTTAAATATGGTTCTACCGATATATAATGCATTTCATCCAATTTTGAAACAGAAAACAAAAGAAGTAGTTAATATTGACGATGAAATTCTCCAACTTATAAAAGATATGTATGAAACTATGGATTTTGCCGATGGAATAGGGTTGGCAGCAAACCAAGTTGGTAAATCCATTTCAATTTTAACAGTAAACGATATTTACGATGAAAACGATAAATTAATTCACCCTAAAAAAGCCTATATTAATCCAATTATTGAATCATATAGCGAAGAAACAGATGACTTCAACGAAGGATGCTTATCCGTACCCGAATTACGTGAAGTTGTTACTCGACCGAAGGAAATTCAAATTCGATATTTAGAAATTAATGGAAATGAAAAGAAAGAAACCGTCGACGGCTTGCTTGCTCGTGTTCTCCAACACGAAATCGACCATCTAAATGGAATTCTCTTTTTCGAAAGAATTTCACCATTCCGAAGAACAATAATCCAAAATAAGTTGAAAAAAATAAAAAAGGGGCTTATCATTCCTGATTATCCTATGGTTTTACCTTCGGGACAACTCACAAAAGAATTGTCTACAATTTAGTTCTTGTCGCCATTCCTTGAATTATTACAATCAATTAACATTTTATTAACATAGTTCTGTTAATTTTGTGTGTTAAAGGTTAATCATATGGAAAATCAAAAATTTAAGAAACCCATTGATGAACCAGTTATCGCAATTGTCGATGACGAAGATGATATTTTGGAACTTGTTAGTCTTCATCTTCGTCGCCACAATTTTGCAACAAGAGAGTTTCGCGACATTGCAACTTTTTACCGTCATATTGAATCAGAAATTCCTGACCTAATAATTTTGGATTTAATGTTGCCCGATGCCGACGGAATGGAGGTATGTAAGTTTTTAAAAAACAATGATAATTTCAAACACATACCAATTATCATTTTAACTGCGAAAGGGGATGAAATGGAAAAAGTATTAGGTTTGGAACTTGGTGCTGATGATTATGTTACCAAACCTTTTTCCCCAAGAGAACTTGTTGCAAGAGTTAAAGCTGTGCTCCGACGTGAACAAAAAGAAGAGTTACCAAACGTTTTAACTTTAGGAAACATTCTGAAAGTTGACTTCAGAAAGTTTGAAGTATTTGTAGAAAATAAAAAAGTTGAACTAACCCCAAGCGAGTTCAAAATATTATCACTTTTGCTAAAAAGAAAAGGCTGGGCTTTTTCGCGAGAGGCGATTCTCGAAGAACTTGGTGGTATCGAAAAAGGGGTTCTGGATCGAACTGTAGACGTTCATATTAAAAATTTACGAGAAAAACTTGCCTCTGCTGGTAAATTTATTAAAAACGTTAGAGGTTTCGGTTATAAGATTTCCGAAGATTAATGAAAAAATATTCCACCCTTGTTTTTTCTTCTTTTATCACAATAACTTTAGTTTTCGCTATTATTCTAACATACCAAACTCTTAGTTCTTTCAAAAATTTTTTCATTAGATTCCAATTAAACGAGTTAGAAAAAATTAATTTTGTTCTTGCTTCGAACATAAAACAACATTACATCTCAAACGAACTGTTTCAAAATGAACTTTTGCAATATATCAACTCCATCGATTCATTACTAAATCTTCGAATTACAATAATAACTTCAAACGGAGATGTAATTGCAGAATCTCGTGCAAAAGGTAGAAAGTTGGAAAACCATCGGGAACGCCCCGAGGTATTCCAAGCCATCAACAACGGAAAAGGGTGGGCAATTAGATACAGTAAAACACTAAACGCAGAGTATATCTATTTTGCAACAAAAATCAATCTATCCAACAACGATTTTCTCATTCTAAGAATAAGCATTCCAAAGGAAAGCCTGAATACATTTTTTTTAGAATTACAACAAAATATCATTCTTATTTTCATAGCATTGTTTGGTTCGGTTTTTCTGATTTCCTACATTTTGTCCAAACAACTTACCAAACCTATCCTCGAAGTAATGGAGGCGTCGAAAAATGTAGCTGCTGGTAACTTTGATATTCTACTGAACGAACAAGGAGAAACCGAGTTAGCCTATTTGAAACGAAATTTTAACGAAATGGTTCGAGAAATGAAAAAGTCATTTGAAAAATTGACCGAACAGCGGAATTTTATGAAAAATTTGATCGAATCTATTGAACAAGCTCTTGCAATAATCAATAACGACACATCTTTGAGTTTTGCCAATCAAAATTATAGAAACTTACTCCAGTTGTTTGAAAAAAATGTCGATTTTAAAGATGAAAAAATTGCCTCTCAAGTAAGAATGACTTTCGAAAACAAGAAAGCGAATTCAATTGAAATAGAAATCGACGGCAAAACTTACATTTCTACTACAAAATACCTGGAACCAGGAAATCAAGTATTACATCTTCTTTACGATATTTCAATGTTGAAAAAAATTGAAAATATAAAAAAAGATTTTGTAGCAAATGTTTCCCATGAACTTAGAACTCCTTTGACAGCAATCAAAGGTTATATAGAAACACTCGAAGAGGAAATATCCCCCGAGCACTTTCGTTATGTCGAAACCATAAAAAAGAACACCGAAAGAATAATTCATATCGTCGATGACCTTCTTACATTGATGTCGCTCGAAGATGTTTCGTCGAAATTAATTGTAAGTGAAGTCAACCTTTGCGAACTAATAAAGCAAATTATTCCTACATTTAAACAGAGGTTAGAAGAAAAAAAATTGAAATTCGAATTGAAATGTGATAATAATTTTCCAACAATTCTTGCTGATTCCTTTCGATTGGAACAAGTCTTTGTTAATCTTATTGACAACGCAATAAAATATTCAGACAAAGGAACGATAAGAATTGAACTAACGCAGGAAGACGAAGACACAGTGAAAATTGTAGTTAGCGATGAAGGAATTGGAATACCTAAAGAACATTTAGACAGAATTTTTGAGCGTTTTTACACTGTCGATAAATCACACTCTCGAAAACAAGGTGGAACCGGCTTGGGACTTTCTATAGTTAAGCATATTATATTACTTCACGATGGTAATATCCAAGTACAAAGCGAAGAGGGCAAAGGTACAAAATTTATTATTCACCTACCTATAAGTTAACGCTCTATTTGTAATTTTGCTTTTTTCGAAACTATAATTGAAACTTAGCGAAAATCTCGATAAAGTTCTCTGGAGCTTGCTCGATAAAGGACTTTATGTCCTTTATGGATTTGTTTCGTTATTGCAAATTCGTCGGCTCGATCCATCCGTTCTTGGAATTTATGCTCTCTTGATTGGTATTAATACTTGGCTTTTTATAATTGTCGACTCTTTTTTCCTTCAGAGCATAATTCAATTTGGATTTAATTCAGAAACCGAAAGACGTTCAAACACATTTGCATTAATTTTTACATTTACTTTCGTTTTTGTTTTCTCATCTTCATTTTCACTTTTATCGGATTTTTGGGTAAATTTTTTTAATGAACAAGGTTTAAAGCTTGTATGTTCATATCTCCCATTCCTTTCAATGTTAACGATTCCCAGAGTTTACACTCTGAAATTTGCAATGAAACATTCTAATATGCTATTACTCTTTCTTGTAAATGCTGCTTTTTTTATCCCTATGTCCATTTTAACGATTTTTTTATTCTTCAAATATCACTCTTTTTCTCTTCAAACAATGATGTTAATTTATTTTTCAGGTACTATTCTCAGTTCAACAACAGGAGTTGTACTTTTAAAAAAATATATTAAACTTGGTTTCAAGGGTACCTATTATTTAAAAGACTATTTTAAGTTTGGTTTTTCAATTTTAAGTTTTTCTATTTCACAAAGTATCGCTCGGCAACTCGACGTTTTTATTCTGCAATATTTTTTTCAAAGCAAGATTGTTGGAATTTATTATTCAGCAAAAACATTGTTCCGTTTGTTCGAAGAAGGCTTGAATGCAGCTTTTGGTCTAGTTTATCCAACAGCCGTCCGTATGATTGCAAAAAATAAACTCCAAGAAATACAAAGCCTAATTTACAAGTCGATTTCTTTCACTTTCATTACAATTTTTCTTATGTTTCTTTTTTTAGAACTCGGGGGTTCTGAATTTTTTATTAAAATTCTTTTACCGTCTCGATACCAAATGTCTATTCCCTATTTCAACTTAATGATGGCTGGCAGCCTGTTTATGCCTTTCCAACTTGGATTGTCGGTTCTGATAGCACAAAATAAACTTAAACCAGTTTCAGTTTATTTTTTCTTCTCATCTTTAATCTCAGTAATTGTTCTTTTCGTTGTCGGGGCATTTAACTTCCCAAATCTGACTCCACTTGGAATTGTCAGTTATTATTTACTTCTTGGGTCACTTGCATATTTCCATATTCATAAAGAATACAACTTTAAGATAATATATTTAACAAAAGGATTCGAAGACATATTAAATTTTATCCTAAAGTGCAAAAAAAATAACAAAAGAATTTAGATAAACATTCCTCCGTCTTTTTGGTTTAAAAAAGTAAAATATTGAATTAATGATTAAAATCCTTCGGGGTGATGGAAATCACACCGAAAATATTAAGCAATTGTGATTTCCTTGCACAAGTAAACATCTTGAATAGTATTCAGTAGTTTGATACCTTCTTCCATTGGTTTTTGAAAGGCTTTTCTTCCCGAGATTAATCCCATACCACCAGCACGTTTGTTTATGACTGCGGTTTTAGTTGCTTCGACTAAATCATTCTCGCCGGATGCACCACCACTATTAATTAACCCTATCTTGCCCATAAAGTTATTTACAACTTGGTACCTGCATAAGTCAATAGGATGTTCAGACGTTAGTTCCGAGTATATTCTTTGGTCATACTTACCATAAGATTTGCCTTCAGCATTAAGGGCTAAATATCCACCATTGTTTTCAGGAAGTTTTTGTTTAATAATATCTGCTTGCAATGTGGCTCCAAGATAATTAGCCTGCCCAGTCAAATCTGCAGAAACGTGATAGTCTTTATCTTTTTTAAAAGCAGAATTTCTGAGATAGCACCAAAGAATTGTACCCATTCCGAGTTCGTGAGCAAAAGCAAATGTTTCCGAAATTTCAACAATTTGCCGATTACTTTCAGTGCTACCAAAGTAAATTGTAGCACCGACGGCAACAGCCCCCATATTGTAAGCCTCTTCGATAGTTCCAAAGAGAATTTGGTCATATTTGTTTGGATAGGTTAAAAGTTCATTGTGATTAATTTTAACAATAAATGGAATTTTATGGGCATATTTACGAGCAACCATCCCAAGCACACCAAAGGTAGAAGCAACAGCATTGCAACCACCTTCAATAGCAAGTTTCACAATGTTCTCGGGGTCAAAGTAAATGGGATTTTTGGCGAAACTCGCCCCAGCCGAATGCTCTACACCTTGGTCAATTGGTAAGATCGAAAGGTAACCAGTTCCAGCAAGTCTTCCATGATTGAAAAGCCTATTAAGATTCGCAAGAACTCTGTTATTACGGTCTGAATTTGCAAATACTCTATCCACAAAATCGGGGCCAGGTAGGGTTAACAAATCCTTAGGAACCTTTGGATTAGAAAAGCCAAGTAGGAATTCTGCTTCGTTTCCAAGTAAGGATTGAATTTTCTCGAACATATATCCTCCAAAGTAACCAAAATAATTATGTACAAAATTAAAAATAGTAATTTTAAAATTAAATACAGAAATTAATAAACCAAATGAACCGAATTATAATAAAAAAATTTTTAAATTGAAATAATAAAAAAGGTAAAGCAATGAAAAAATTAATATTTTTATTAGGAATATTAATTGCAACTTATTCATTAACCTTAAGTCAGGAAAGGTTCGAATATGACGACCCTGCCCGCCGTGCAGAGGAATTTAATAAACAAAGAGCCTATCCTTTTGATAAAATACCAGATTTAGCAAGACAAAAGGCATTTGAGCAATCGAAATTACTTTATCAAAAATTATCTTCGAATCTTCTCTTAGCAGAACAACCTGAATGGAAACCTATAGGACCATTCGACGTTGGCGGAAGGATAAAATCTATTGTATTCCATCCAACCAAAAAAGGATTAGTATATGCATCTGCTGCTGCAGGTGGAATTTGGCGCTCCTCGAATTTCGGTAATAACTGGGAACCTATTTTGGACTATGAGAATGGTATTGCATTTGGAGCCCTGGCAATCGACTTAAATAACCCCAATACTCTATATGCTGGAACAGGTGAATCTGTTATTGGAGGTGGGACAATTTATCTTGGCAACGGAATTTATAAAACAACGGATGGTGGAAACACTTGGAAACTTCTTGGATTAACAGAAGTTGGTGCTTTTTCAAGGATTTATGTCCATCCTCAGAACTCAAACATTGTGGTTGCAGGTGCAACAATTCGAAAACCAGGTTTCTACATTTCAACAGATGCTGGACAAAGTTGGAATCGAATGATTGATAAAAATGTTACCGATGTTTCAATTAATCCCGAAAATCCAGCAGAATATTTAATCGGAATTAATGGTGAAGGTGTTTATTACACAAGCGATATGGGTAAGAGTTGGGAAAATCGAAGCAAAAATTTTGAGCAACCATTTGGCAGAATTTCAGTAAAATTTGCACCTTCCGACCCCAATATTGCCTATGCACTTCTTGATATGAATATAAGTGGATTAATTTACCGAACTACAAATAAAGGTTTGGATTGGGTTCTTGTTTTTCGTGGAGACCAAACCTTCTTTCGTGGACAAGGTTTTTACAATAACTTCATTGAAGTCCATCCAACAAATCCAAATTTGGTTTTGGCTGGTGGTATTGATGTATTCCGTACATCGGATGGAAAAACTTGGACAAATGTAACTAATGGTTATAGTGGTGGCAGTGTACACGTAGACCAACATTGTGCCGCTTTTAATCCAATTGACCCTAATATTGTAATGTTAGGCAACGATGGAGGTATTTATTTTTCATCTGATGCAGGAATAAATTGGGTAGTTAGAAATAATAATTTGCAGGTTACCCAATTTTATGGTTTCGACATCGACAATACTCAACCAAATATCAATTACGGGGGAACACAGGATAACGGAACACTTGGCAATGATGCCGACTTAAATTGGAGTTTCATTGCTGGTGGTGATGGTTTCAGAACTGTAGTGGACTACAATAACCCTAACATTGTTTTTGGTCAAAGTACACCAGGTGGTGTAATCAAGCCTTTTAAACTTAACATTAAAACTGGTGCTTTCACCTACATTGATAATGGCATCGACTTTTCTGATGCAGTATGGGATCCTCCATTAGTTATTGACCCACAAATAAATTCAATATTATATTATGGTAGGACTAAGCTTTACGCTAGTTACAACGGAGGCAGCAGTTGGGAATTACTCCGCACACCTTTTACAAATGGAAGATTTACAGCAATAGATATTTCACCATTAAATTCTGAACACATAATGGCGGGCACCAGCGGTGGCGACCTAATTATATCAACCGATGGTGGCGAAAAATGGTCGAACCTTTCAGGAAATGGTTTGGTAAATCGATGGGTCACTGATATCGCATTCTCTAACCAAACTGAAGGTAAAGCATATGTAACTTTTTCTGGTTTTTATACTCCACATATCTTCAAAACAACCAACTTTGGACAAACTTGGATAGATATAAGCAGAACTTTCCCTGATATTCCTGTAAACACAATTGCCTTGCATCCTTTCAACGATGAAATTATTTTTGTTGGAACAGACATTGGCGTTTTCGCTTCATACGACGGCGGAGCAAATTGGTTCCCATTCGGTAACAAACTTCCGAAAAGTCCTGTAACAGATTTGAAGTTTTGTAAATATTCCTTGACTTCTCAATATTTTCCGCTACGAGTAGCGACGCACGGCAGAGGAATTTGGGAAACACAAGTTCCATTTGATGTAATAAACAGTTTCGAAATCACTTCCCCAAGCGGAGGAGAAATTTTTGTTAGTTCCACCCAAATTTTAATCGCTTGGTACGGCTTCGCCCCACCCGTTCGTGTCGAGTTTTCAGCCGATGATGGTCAGAGTTGGCGAACAATTGCAGAGGATGTTGTCTCGTCCCCACTTCTCTGGACTCTACCAAATGTTGAAACAGACTTTGCAAGAGTTCGTATTTCTTCTCTTTCCAATTCCGAACAAACAAAAATTTCAAATTCATTTTCGATTACATTAATTGAAAAAGGTTCAATTTTAAAGGCTACCAGCGTTAATTTTGTTCCTTATGGAATTGCTTTTGATGGTAAAGAGGGACTTTGGGTAACAAGTTTTAATTCAAATCAATTGGTAAAACTTAATGCCAATACTTTTGCAAGAGAAAAAAGTGTTACACTTCCAGGCGATAGCCTCTTTACCGACATTGCTTACGACCGTGACAATAATATTATTTATGTTCATAGAATGAACAGCACAAATGGAAATGGTGGCAACATTCTAATTGTCGACACAAATGGAAAGTTGATTAGGCAATTTCCCTCCCCTGCAAACGTATATCCTATTGGTCTGGAAGTCTTTGACGGAAAACTTCTTGTCGGCGACCGGGACAAAAAGGATCAATTTGGTAGACAACTTTTAATGGTTGTTAACCCAAATAATGGAACTGTTGAGGCAACCTACCCAAATCCTTATTCAAAAACATACGGTCCACGTGGATTGGCTTATGACCGTAAGCAGTATGTATTCCAAGTAGGAACTTATTTCCCAAGTGGCGGAGCATTAACTGAAGCAGTTGCGATTAAAATTGATAAGTCCGATTTGAGCCAAGCAGAAGCAAGCATTCCTTTGCAAACTATGACGGGGTTAATTAATGCTCGAGGAATTGAATTCGACCCAAGAGACAATAATCTTTGGATTTCTACCTATGATGGCAGCATTTATAAAATAGCAGGTTTTGATTTAATAGTTGGAGTCAACGAAGGTTTTAATTACCTAAATCGTTCAAATATCGTTGAATTTAAAGCATATCCAAATCCAACTTCATCGAATATCATCTTTTCAGTAATACCATTCATTGACCTTGAAAATGTTTCAATTCAAATTCAAGATCCGATTGGTAACAAAATTGAAGGATTATCTTTTAACAATATTAATCGAAACGAAACGAAAGTAATAATTTTTGATACAAAAAATCTAATTTCTGGTATATATTTTGTTACAATTACAACAGATAACAAAAAAATTGTTGTTGACAAAATAATGATAGTTAAGTAGAAATGTTTAAGAAAAATATTAAAGAAGAAGATTCCAGCCGAACAAGTCCCGACCGATATTTAATAACTTATGCTGACCTGGTTACACTACTTCTTGGCTTATTTGTAATTTTATATGTTAGTTCCCGAGTTGACGAAGAAAAATATAAGGAATTCGCAAAAGCCTTCGCAGATTACTTTAAGCCACAAAAAGGCGAAGAATACCATGGTACTGGTTTAAGTCCTTTTCAAGGAGTTCGAAAAGGAATACCAGAGCCAGTCTTGCCATTTCCCGACCGCCGGAGTCTACAGGAAATTCAATCCGACGTTGAAAAGTCCTTGGAAAAATATATCAAACAAGGTGAAATTTCTGTAGTTACTCGTGGACAAAACGTAATTATTACTTTGCCCGAAAAATTACTTTTTAAATCAGGTAAAGCCGAAATTGAACCCGAAGGAATTTCGATACTTGAAAAATTAAGTGGTTCTCTTCGCGGTTTAGCCCAGGACCAAGAAGTTGCAATTGATGGGCACACCGATAGTGACCCTATAAGCAACTTCCGTTATCCTTCGAACTGGCATCTTTCCGTTGCTCGTGCTGTTAATGTTGCATATTTCTTAATTGAAAAAGGAGTCCCAGAATATTCTATTGTTGTTCGAGGTTTTGCCGACCAACGCCCCATCGCCGATAACTCAACCCCAGAAAACAAAGCTCGAAATCGCCGTGTTGAAATCACAATTTCTGAACTTAAATCTAATGTACCAACAACCAAAGGTTATAACTCTGCAGAAAATGAGATTAAAAACAAATAATTTATGTTTTTTTCTGTTAATATTTTCATTACTATCACTTTTAAGTTTTAAAGCCAATGCGACCGAACCTATTGAAATTGTTGAATTGCCAACCGCTGGTATTCTACCCAAAGGAACCTTTGCAATTCAATCGAACTTCTTTAATAATGGAGGAATGAGACTTGGATTCCTTCTATCCCCCTTTACAAACTTTATGCTTGGGATTTCTTATAGCGGTACAAATATTATTGGCTCGGGCGAGGTTAATTTTCAACATCTTCCCGGTGTTCAAATTAAATTTCGTTTTTTTGACGAACGTAGAACATTCCCTGCGCTATCAATAGGTTTATCTACACAAGGTTTTGGTAACTATTACAAAGAATTGGAAAGATTCCAGGCTTATTCTCCGGGTATTTACCTTGTGGCAAGTAAAGGTTTCAAAAATTTCTTTGGAATCTTCGATGTTTCATTAGGAATCAACTACTCACTTGAACCAAAACCAAACAGCCGAGGGATTAACTTGTATGGCGGTTTCTCTCAATTCATATTTCAATATCTACAATTGAATCTTGAATACAACTCAAACCTTGACGAATCAAACGAAGTTGTTATGTTACGCAAAGGACTATTGAATTTTTCAACAGTCTTTCTGCTTAAACCAAATGTAAAAATTGGATTGATTTTAAAAGACCTTTTGAAGAATTTTCGTTCAAGCACTGGTACCGAAAGGAATATCTTGATACAATATTCAGGAAAGTTTTAATCAAATATTAAATTAGGTGGTATTCTTTAATTTATTTTTAAATAAACCTCTGAAAACAAAATATCCACCAGCAATAATAAATGGTATACTTAATATTTGTCCCATACTCAAAGGCAAAAACTTTTCGAAATCCGCTTGAGGTGCTTTTGTAAATTCAATTAAAAAACGAGAGACAAAAACCATAAAAAAAAACAACCCAAAAGGGACACCATCGCTTTGGAAATTGTTTTTCTTATAAAAAATAAACAACAAAACGAAGATAATCAGATATGCTAAAGCTTCGTAGAGTTGAGAAGGATGCACCGGCGGAGTCATACCTATTACTTCTCGCCCTTGATAAATATTAAAAACAATTGCCCAAGGAACGTCAGTTGGCTTGCCAATTATCTCGTGATTAAAAAAGTTCCCAATTCTAATAAACGAAGCAGCAAGTGCTGTTGGAATAACAATCCTATCCAGTAACCAAAGCATTTTGATTTTAGAATGTTTTCGGACATAAAGCCAAAGCGCAATCAATACCCCTAAAGCCCCACCATGACTTGCCAAACCTCCATGCCAAACCATTAAAATTTCTTGTGGATTTTGAAGATAATATTCAGGCTCGTAAAAAAAACAATGCCCAAGCCGAGCCCCTACAACCGTACCAATAATAACATAAAAGACTAGACTCTCCAAATCTTTTGGGTTTCTGTTTTCCCGTTTGAAAATATAACTCATTATTTGATAGCCAATAATAAAACCAAGAGCAAATAGAACCCCATACCAGCGAATTGCAAACCCTCCTATCCTTAAGATTTCAGGGCTTCCATTCCAATGAAAATATGAACTTGGATCCATATTGGTTACTCTTTTTTTTCACATTTTGGAGGTTCATCTATTACATTCGCCGCCCAAAGCAATTTTTTTCGAAGAAGATCATAATAGGTACTGTTTACAGGTTTTACAAGTTTGACAACGTAATCGGACTTTTTAATGTGAATATTTTCATTGTCCAAAATTTTTACTGTTGTCCGACCATCGGCAACGAAATTAGATTCACCAGTGGGAGAAAAAGTAATCAAATCAATTTCATTCGTATCGGGAAGAACCAGGGGCCTATATGTAAGAGAATGTGGAGCAATCGGTGTCAAACAAATAACTTTAGTCGATGGAGAAAGGATTGGCCCACCACAAGAAAGAGAATAAGCAGTCGAACCAGTTGGAGTTGTAATTATCAAACCATCCGCACGGTAATCACCAATATAATGTTCGTTTGTATATGCCGATACGGTAATCATTCGGGAAGAACCCCTTTTTTCAATAACAAAATCGTTTAAAGCATAGTAGATATTTCCTTTCACATTCGCTTCGAGCACACTTCTTTCAACAACACGGAAATTTCCTTCTACAAGGTCAATTAATGCTTTATCCAAATCCGATATTGAATATTCTGCCAGAAAACCAAGTTTACCTACATTAACACCCATTATAGGAATATTAGATTTAATCAAAAGGTTGGCAGCAGACAGCATAGTGCCATCTCCACCGAAGGAAATCAGAACATCGATATATCTTTCGAGTTCATTTTCTTTAATTTCGAAAAAATTCTTTGCCAGTTCGGGGTCAATTTTTTCTAAAAATTCTTTTTTTGCAAAACATTGAACACCCATCTTTATCAATTTTCGGGCTGCGTGTACCGCACACTCAATTGCTTGAGGTTTGGATGTGTTTTCGTAAATACCAATCTTTTTCATAAAAAATTAATAAAGTGAAAACAAAAATAATAAGAAAAAAATAAAATAAAAAAGCCTTGCCATCGGGGGGAAAGATAGCAAGGCATGCAGCATAACGAGGAAGTAGCGGTTGGGGAATCCGCCGAGCGGGAAACGGGGCTCGAACCCGCGACCCCAACCTTGGCAAGGTTGTGCTCTACCAACTGAGCTATTCCCGCTTGTCAAAGATAAATATTTTGGGGTTACAAAATTACAAAGATTTTTTGAATTTTCCAAATTTTTTTAAAACTTTTAAAACCTCTTTTCAAAGAACTTTATACATTTAAACTTCACTTCAGTAATATCAATTTTTGTGCCAAGTTCTTTCGAAATCGATGTTACTTCTTTGTCTTTTATTCCACAAGGAACAATATAATTGAACTCGTCTAAGTTGTTGCAAACGTTCAAAGCAAAACCATGAAAAGTAACCCATCGTGAACAATGCAATCCTATCGCACAAATCTTCCTTTTCCTGCCAACCCATACTCCAGTCAATCCATCAATACGCTCACCAATAATATTAAACGACCGAAGTAATTCAATTATTGCATTCTCTATTTCCCTAAGAAACCAATGTAAATCCGTTCGATAATCATAAAGATTGAAAATTGGATAACCAACAAGTTGACCAGGATTATGTAAAGTCACATCTCCACCTCGCTCAATGTAGGCGACCTTGATTCCTTTGGACTCAAGAAATTTTGTTGGCAAAAGAATATTTTCGCTTTTGCCCGCTCTTCCAACTGTTATAACTGTTGGATGTTCACATACTACAAAAACATTACGATTTCTAAATTGAGCAATCTCTTTGGCTAATTGTCTTTGCCTTTCCCATGCCCTGAAATAATCTATTAAACCCCAATCTTGAATTTCTAACATAAAACAAAAAATATTAAAACTCTTTCCTTAACCGAGCAATTGGAATTTTCATCTGCTCGCGGTATTTGGCAACAGTTCTTCTGGCAACATTATAACCACGCTTCTTTAACTCCTCAACTATTTTTTCATCGCTATATGGTTGGTCTTTGGGTTCATTATCAATTATCTCTTTAATTACCTGTTTGATTACTTTTGTAGAAACTTCTTCACCATCGTCGGTCGGTAACGATTCGCTAAAGAAATATTTCAATTCAAACGTTCCAAAATCGGTTTGAACAAATTTATTGTTGACAATTCTACATACAGTTGCAACATCCAAACCAGTATCCTCGCTAATATCTTTGTAAATCATTGGTTTCAAGGCAGATGGACCGTATACAAAGAAATTCTTTTGTCTTTCTGCTATGGCAGTCATAACTTTAAGCATAGTTGCTCTTCTTTGCGAAAGTGCTTGAATCAAAAATTTAGCATCATCATACTTAGCTTTCAGCCAAGCAGTTGCTTCTTTTTCTTTTCTTTTAACAGCTTCCCGCCGCATCTCCTCGTATGTTTTACTAATTCGAAGTGCCGGAATAGTGCTCTCGTTTAGAATAACAACTAATTCACCTGTTTCACTATCCTTTTCAATAATAAAATCAGGAATAATTGAATTCAATTCAGGTTCTGTATCATCAATTCCAGGCTTTGGATTCAACTTTTTAATAAAATTAAGTGCAATCTTAATATCTTCCGGTGTCATATTTAATTGTTTCTGTATGTTTTGAAAATGCTTTTTGGATAAAAGTTCATATGCCTCTGTTAGAATTCTCAATGCTTCGAGCTTTCCAGGGGTGTTATCGGGGTATACACGAGTTTGGGCTATCAAACATTCTTGCAAATTTCTGGAGGCAACCCCAGGAGGATCAAGTTCTTGAATGATTTTCAAAACCCTTTCGGCGTCATCAATACTAACTGGGTTTAGTAACTCTTCCGAACCACTTGTTGTATTTTCTGGGTTACCGATAAGTTGTTCAACACGAATTTTTGATTCAGGGTCAATTTTATATTGATTTGCTGGGTTATCGGAGTTTATTATTTGTATCTTTGCCTTTTGAACTTCTAAATTCCTCTCCAAAATGTATTCATTCGTATCGTCAACAATTTCTTTCAATGGAGTTCTTAAATACCCATCCGAGTCAACATTCCAAAGTATATGTTCACCAAGAATGAGTTCTTCTTCCTTTAAGGGCAAAAGTCGAAGTTGTTGAATCATTTGTTCGATAAATGTGACTTTTTGGCGTACTGGGAAAGGTTCATTCTCTTCGTCGTCATAATTGTCCAGACTAATTCGACGGGCTGCAAGTTCATCGTCTTCCCAAATTTTACGATAAAATTCGAATGGATCCTTTGGTTCATCAATTGCCCGTGGTAAAGGCTCATAGGAAAGTTCCTCGTTCGACGAAAAATTTGTATCCGAAAATTCATCTACTAAGTCACCTGCAGTTTCAAAGGATTCATCATCGAACGACTCTCCATTTTCTACTGTTTCAAGTAAAGGATTTTCAGAAATCTCCTCTTCTATTATTTGTTCCAGTTGTTGTATGGGCATTTGCAAAAGTTTCAAATACTGAATTTGCTGCGGAGTCAGAGTCTGTGTTAAATTTAAAGTTGTGGTTAAAGTCGGTTTCATTTTTCACCTCCCAAATCATCAATCGGTGAAATTGAAGGCAAAGCACTTTCGGAGTTAATAAGATTGGTATACCATCTTTTCCCAAACCTTCGTATTAAGGCATCCTTAAGAGAAACAAGAAGAGGAGTAGAAGTAATCATTCCATTTTCGATGGCTGATTTGCATTCGGGAATTTTTACATAAACCAATTCAGTCAAGAAAAATGAGTACTCACGAATAGGAAAGAGATGACAAGATATAGGTTTCCGAAATTGTATTTTATTTTCAATGAAAGCCCTTTCGAAAGCACAACGCCCAACTCCATTTTCATAAAATAAAAATACACATTCTTTATTATTAACAACATTCGTATAATAATTCCCCTTATTTTTTAAATACCATCCCTTCGATTGAATAACATTCCGAGAAGTCTCTGGTAGCATCTCCCAAATTTTGGGAAGTGATTTTTCAATAAGTTCCAACTCATTTGATTTCAATGGGGCTCCTAAACTTCCTTCAATAAAACAACAAGCTCCTTTGCAAATTTCTACATTGCATCTGAAAGGAGAATTTAAATCATTAACGTTATAAATAACTCCCTCTAATAAAGACATATGCTTTAAAATATTCACTCATTACATACACAAAAATAATAAAACAAAAAAATATTACATAAAATTGGTATAAAATTTGTAGTTATTTTTCCTTTTCTTCCTATTCATCCCTTTCGATTTGAACTTTAACTTTTTTTTTGTTAATTTAATTTTTTATTTATTTAGAAAAAGAGATGGAAACAAACGATGGTATGAAAACAGGCACAAAATGTGTCCATTCCGGTATTAAAGAGTATGAATTTGGTCCTGTGGTCCCTCCAATATACCAAACCTCAACATTTAAATTTAAAGATGCTGACCATGGAGCACGTCTTTTCAAGGGAGAAGAAACTGGGTACATCTACACACGAATGGGTAATCCAACCATCGAAGCAATGGAAGATGCAATCTCAGAACTGGAGCAGGGTGCCAAAGCAATAGGTTGTGCAAGTGGAATGGCTGCAATAAACCTTGTTTTTATTGCATTGGTTTCCAAAGGCGACCATATTATTTGTGGAAATTCTGTTTATGGTCCAACCACTTCTTACTTGACGCAAATTCTTGCAAATTTTGGTGTCGAAACAACATTCGTAGACACTTCCAACCTAACGGAAGTCGAATCTGCATTCAAAAAAAATACTAAAATCGTTTATTTCGAAACACCAGGCAATCCAACACTTAGTGTATCGGATATTCAAAAAATATCTGAAATTGCACATTCATTTGGTGCAAAAGTTGTTGTCGACAATACTTTTCTGAGCCCTGTTTTGCAGCAACCACTCCTTCTTGGCGCCGATATTGTTCTTCATAGTATGACAAAATTCTTAAATGGTCACGCAGATGTAGTTGCTGGAATCGTAATATTGAAAAATGCCGAGGACTACAAACATTTTAGAAAAATATCTAATCTCCTCGGTGGTGTTATCGACCCATTCAATGCTTTTCTTGTCCACAGAGGTATTAAAACACTTGAGATAAGAATGAAAAAGCACTGTGAAAATGCCCTAAAAATTGCACAATTTCTTGAAAGCCATCCCAAAGTCGAAAAAGTTTGGTATCCGTTTTTACCATCACATCCACAATACGAATTGTCACTGAAACAATCGAAGGGTGGCGGAGGTGTCATTTCTTTTGAATTAAAAGGCGGGCTTGAAGCAGGTAAAAGAGTTATGAACAATGTTAAAATATGGCAACTTGCTGTGAGCCTTGGCGGCGTTGAATCTTTAATTCAACATCCAGCAAGTATGACACACGCAAGTATGAGTAAAGATTTACGCTTACAAGCAGGAATAACCGATGGGTTAGTTCGTCTTTCAGTTGGAATAGAAGATGTTGAAGACTTAATTTGGGGTTTGGAACAAGGTTTGAAATTTGCATAAATTAACTTTTTATGAAGAAAATAAAACCCAAAAGGATATTCGAAGAACTTGCCGAATTGGGTGTATTAGGCGATTTACTTCAATATCAATGGCGTTACTTTTATGAACAAAATGAAAAATTCCGTGAAGATATAAACGAGATACTGCTAAATTTTGCTCCAAGCGAAGTTACAATACTCGAAAAACACTTTCTTGAAGAACTTTGCCATAGTTTGCAGTTTTTCATAGATTATACAAAAGCATGGACGAATCGAAAGCAATAAGTCCAGAAATTAAAGGTTTGTTCGAAACTATCAAAAAACAGGCTCTTGAGTATTCAAAAGCCTTTGAATTTTTCGAAGAGACCCGTCAAAGAATCCTTCAAACCCAAAGTGACCTGGATAACTTCGCTCAACATCTTTCGAAAGAGTTAGAAGAAAAATTTCATCTCGTTGAAGATACTTTAAACAACTTTATTGCCGATTTTCAGCAAAAAAATGCCACAATTGAAAATGTATTTAAAGAACTTTCCCGTATTGAATCCCTTAAAAACGAACTTGAAAGAATGCATTCTGAATTAAAAATTCAAATGCTACAGGTTGACAACCTACTAAAAACTCTCGAAAATAAATTCGAAATGGAATTCGAAACACAATCGCAAAACATTATCCGCAAATTTGAAGACGAAGTTGACTCAACTTTAAAAATGTTGGAAGTTAAGTATGCCCTGAAGTTTAAATCAATAGATGAAAAACTTTCTAATTTCGACCAGAAACTTTTAAATCAAACTTTAAGCCAGTCACGATTTTCCAAAATTGTTTACGATGAACTCGACACCCTTAAAGAAAAATTTGAACAATTTAAACAAACATTATACGAAGAACGACAACGAATCGAAGGTAGATTTGGAGAATTTTCCGAGGAACTGAACAGAAAATTTATCAAACTCGACCAAATCCTAAACAATTTTGAGCAGCAAACACAAACTACTTTGCAAAGCAGCGAAGGTTCGGCAGAAAAATTTCGGGACGAAATACGAATTGCATTTCAGCAATTGAATGAAATAAGAAGCCAACAAAGCAAAGTGGACACAAAATTCAAAAATTTATTTATCATAATCTCTGTTTTATTTATTTTAGCAATACTAGTTGCATTAGTAATTAAGTAATATTTGTTTAATAAAGGTTAGGAACTATGAAAATAGCAATAATGACTGGAGGTGGTGATTCTCCAGGAATGAATGCATTTATTCGCGCAGTCGTTCGTTGCTGTTTAAATCTTCGCCCTGCCACTTCTGTTTGGGGTGTCATCGACGGTTGGCGAGGACTTGTCGATGGTAATTTTCGCAAACTAACAAAGAAAGATACTGCCGGAATCGCCCACCAAGGTGGAACAATTTTAGGTACTTTACGTGTTCCCGAACTTAAAGAAGATAGGGATATGCAAGAAGCTATCGCAATGAATTTACACGATAACTTCTTCGATTACCTTTTTATTATTGGTGGGAATGGCAGTTTAGCTGCATCAAATGTAATTAATAATATTATTAAAGAAAAAGGTTTGCGAACCAAATTGCTTGTCACTGCTGGCTCTATCGATAATGATGTATGTAACAATTATGGATATTCGATAGGGTTTTATAGCGCTATCGATAAAAGCCTTGAAATGTTGGAATGGATACGCGACACAGCCTCTGCCCACCGCCGTGTTTACATAATAGAGTCTATGGGGCGCGATTCTGGATATCTTGCTTTTTTTGCAGGGGTAGCAACTGGCGCTGAACATATTATACTACCAAACGAAGAAGTTGATTATGAACATTTAGTTAACTTAATAAGCGAAAGAGACCGGGATACTCGAATTATTGTTGCCGAAGGTTACCCCAAAAGTGCCGACGAGATTCGAAAGATTCTCGAAGAAATATTTAATCGAAGAAACATAAAACACGAAATCCGACATGTTGATATGGGATATTTCCAACGCGGTGGCAAAGCTGCTGTTAAAGATATTTTAACAGCAAGTTGGCTTGGTTACATAATGGTTAAAGATGCGTTCGAAGGTGCCGACAGCGCTTTTTACATCTGTTCCCATCCTGGGGAAAATCCAACACGTCTCCCATTGGATGTGGCTGCTGACCCATTGAAAACTACCCATATGGATATTCCTCAACATCTAAAAGAGTTTGCAGAAGCTTTAAAATAAACTTTCAAAGAAAACTATTCATTCAAAATTACATTGTAAATTGGACCCTTTGGAGTAAGTTTACTTTCAATTAAGTTAACAAAAAAGTTTTCTACTTTTCCAAAATTCGTTTGGGAATAGTTTTGAACCATATTAATGAATTCATTTCTCTTTACGCTTTTAATTCTTAAAAGAGTTAGATGTGGATGGAAAGGGCGATTTTCTACGGGAATATTATGCCGAATCAATACATTTTTGCAATAATTATAAATTTCATTTAAAATTTTGGTTTGGTCAATAATCTGAATGAACAGCACTCTGGGATAAATTAAATTAGGAAAACATCCGAGCCCAACCATTTCTAAAGGATTATTAAATTTTATTAGTATTTGTTTCAAGTCGTTAAGCAAATCTTTAATCATTATTTCTTCGATTTCTCCAATGAAATGGTATGTAAAGTGTAAATTCCAATCCTCAACCCATTTTCCTTCGATAATATTTTTGAAACCTAATTTTAATTTAGGGTATAATTCAATTATTTCAGGAGTTTTTAGGAAAGTTCCAATATAAACACGCTTTTTTTTCATTTGCTTTCAATCTCATACTTCAAAAAGTTCAATATAGTAAAAAAAGAAACGCTGGTAGCAAAAAACTACCAGCGTGGTTAGAAAAATCGATTACTTGGAAAATCTCATTCCAATATAAACTTTTCGTCCTTCGATAGGTCCCCAAATTGTTGAACTATCAAAATATTTTGAAAAAGGATTGTCGAAGGCAAGAATTGGGTTCTTTTGTTTAAAACCCGTTAAGTTTTCGCCACCAATGTAAATTTCAAAAAATTTAAAACGATATGTAAATTGAGCATATAAGACAACGAATGATTTAAAAGTAGACGGAAGTTGATACTGGTTGGGATTCTGCGAGGTATTCGGAATCCTTCCGCCACCATTGAAATCAATAGTAAAATCGAACCAAAATGGATCGGGTTTATAAGATAAATTCAGCAAAACTTTATGTGGACTCATTAGGGGTTTCCTTTGTAGTTGATTATTCGTAGTCAACCAGACGTCGTTTAAACGATATGCCAAAAGTAAAGAAATGTTCTTCCAAAAGTCCAAACTTAAATCAATTTGGAAACTATTCGAAAAGGACCTTCCTTTCAAATTGTAAATATATATTCCTGTCGGGTCTGCATCTTTATCAACAATTACTTGATTAATAAAATTCGTGCGATAAAACTCTAAATTCAGAGTTCCAAATAAGCCAAATATTTCAAAAGTGTGAGTTGAGTTTACACCAAAGTTCCAAGCTTCTTCCATCTTTAACTCATCGTCGAAATAAATTGTTCGGGAAGAATTTAAAATGCTTTGGTTTTCAACAATAGGAAGTGGGAAGTGGTACCCTTTGCCAACAGAAAATCGAATAGTATTCAATTCATTGATTTTATATTTAATATGTATTCTCGGAGTAAACAATGTTCCAGAACTATTATGAAAATCTACTCTGATACCGGGAACTATTGTAAAATTTTCAATTGGGTTCAAAATAACTTCGCCAAAGAAGCCAGGAACAAATTCTTTAGTAGATAGATTTAAAGAATCTATATATTGTAAGTAATTATTATAAGTTAAACCAAAGCCTAAAGTTAAATTTGGTCCTTCGGGTAATGTGTAGTTAGGATTGTAAAACATTTCAAAAGGATTTATCAGCGATGAATAAATTAAATTTATTAAAACAGAGTTTTGCTCAAGATTAAAAATTCGTTTTCCAAAGTAGGAATCCTGTTTGTGATGAGTAAAACTAAGAATAGAGCCAAAACTAGATTGATTATCATCATCGAAGATATATCCATTCTTTGTGACTAAATTAATTCGCTTAATTTTTACCTCTGAAGCCCAAAAATTCCTATTATCAGGTATTTTGAAAAACGAAGTTTGACCAGAACTGATCTCATCGACTAAAGCATGAATATAACTTTTACTTTCAAAATGTTTGCCATCATAGATAACATAGTTTAAAACATTTAACATTTGTGTCAATGGTATATCCAGAAACCCATCCCCATTAAAATCGACATACTTTCGATTAATTGTTGCATTACCAAATAAAATTGTTGAAAACTCATCACTAATTTTTGCTTTGGAGACTAAATTCCCTTCAAATCGCAATAAATCGTTCAAATATGCATTCAAGAATAAATCATCTGTATTGTTAGATTCCTTCAAGTCAACGTTTATTTGCCCCGTAATAGATTCATATCCACGAGTAACAGAAGAAGATCCCTTTGAAATAGAAATAGAATTAATCCAAGGGCCAGAAATAAAAAATAACCCATAATTCGAGGCGAAACCCTGCAAGTTTGGCGTTTCCTCCATCAAAATTTGTATATAGTTCTGAGCCAAACCAAGCAGTTGAATCTGCTTGATACCCGTTACAGCATCAGTAAATGTTACATCCACTGTCGGATTTGTTATGAAACTTTCCGATAAATTGCAACAAGCTGCCTTTTTCAAGGAATTTTGAGTTAAAACCTCCGTCTTTTCTATTTTCGATTCCTCAACATATCTCTCCAATGCTCTTTCTTGGACAACAACTTCATCAAATTTATACTCTCCTTCGAGAACTATTTCAAGATATTCATTATTAGGTGCAACTTCTATAGTATCCTTGTTAAATCCAACAAAACTAACAATAATTTTATCCTTTGATTTTATATCAATTGAAAACTCGCCTTTTTCATCTGTTACCGCTCCTATATTTGAATTTAATAATCGTATTGTTACCCCAGCAAGTATCTTCCGACCTTCTTTCCCATAGTTACCATATACTTTTCCTTTGACTGTTTTTGCGTTTCCTAATTGAGACATTAAAATCAAAGAAAATAATATTATCATATATTTAACAAAAACTTGTTTCATATTTGCCTCCAAAAGTTTATGAACAAAACCAAATTAGAAGATTGAATTTTTTAGTCGAAATGGTATTTTATGAAAAAAAGATGAGGTTAAGAGAGTGGGACGGAATCAGAAGATGAAAAAAGCGAAGCAATAATCCTAATTAGGATAATAATCTTTTTTATTGGAGTGGTTACTTTTTCTTCAAAAAACTTTATTTTTTGGTTCAAATATTCAGAAATTAAATCTTTTACATATTCAACTTTTTGATTATGTTTAAATTCTAAAGTAAATTTTTTTAAATTATTTTCCTTTGAATTAATAATGACTTTTTTTGAGAATTCTAAATTGCTACAACAATTGCCCAAGTTAAGAAACGAAACTTCACCATCATCACCAGAATTTCTTTGCTTTGAATGACATGAGTCATTGGTACTAGACTTTCCGCAACAACTACTTGTTTCTTGAGTAAAAACTTCGTTACAATCAACCTTACTCAAACCAGTTAAATAAATATTCTTTTCTTTACAAATATGATTAATTATTGTAACCCCTGCCGATGAAACAATTATCGACAAGGTCAAAATGGAAACAAATATTTTTTTAACAAGTTTTATCATATTATTAAAATCGAAAGGACAGAAGATTTATTTTATTAAAGTGAAAAATATGGAAGCAAAAGTTCTTCAAATTGATAAAAACCTTCCTCTTCATTAATTAAATTTTTTGCTACGAAAATAACCCCATTACCAAAAGCTTCCCGAGAAATTGATTCATGAACAAGACGTATCGTTTGATATGGAAAACCACAAATAACTTCGTGGCGACCAATTATCCCACCTGCACGAATTGATTTAATTTCATCGAAATCCACTCCTAATTCCTTTGCTATCACTTTAGCCGTTCCTGAAATATCTTTTTTTTCCTTGAAGTGTTCTTCCACTATAACTAAGTCAATGTGAGGAACAATTTTCTTCAAAAACTTTGCAACAATTATTAAATAATTGATGCCAAGAGTTATATTGGGAGACCAAAATACCGTAGTCAGACGCGAAAGTTCCATCAATTTTTGAATAGAATTTTCTGGATAATTCGAAACCGCAGAAATAATCTTTATTTTTCGCTTAGCACACTCATCACCATAGAAAAAAATTGCATCTTCAGAGGCGAAGTCGATAACCACATCCACTGGCTGTATATCCAACAACTCAGAAATTGTAATATCTTGAATAGAGTATATCAAGCCAGGTTCATCAGTTTCTATTCCCAAAAATTCAGGCACAGAACGATGTTCTAATTTCCGGGAGCGTCGCAAAACCCATTCCAAACGAATTTCTTTATTCAATAACAAAGTACTTGCAACAGGTTTCCCTGTTCGTCCAAATCCAACTAATCCGACCTTCATAATTATCCCCATTATTTGTTAATAATTTACTTGTAAAAAAATCAAAAATTCTAACAAAAGATAAAAAAAAATTTAAAAAAAACCAAATTTTAAGTTCAAATTTTGATTATTAATGTGTTCAAATTTTCTTTTTATATTTGCTTTTTTTTTTGAGGGCTGAAATGGTATTTCCAGAAAATTTAAAGTATACTCAAACCCACGAATGGGTATTAGTTGAAGGCAACATTGCTACAATTGGGATAACTGACCATGCCCAAAGTGAACTCGGGGATGTTGTTTTTGTCGATATCTCGGAATCTTTGACCGAGGTAAAAAAAGGAGAAGCAATTGGAACAATCGAGGCTGTTAAAACTGTCGCCGACATTATCGCACCACTTTCTGGCAAAGTAGTTGAGGTAAATAAGTCAATTAACAACCATCCAGAGGATGTTAACAAAGACCCCTACGGTGCTGGATGGTTGATAAAAGTGGAAATGTCCAATCCCGATGAATTGAACGAGTTATTAGATGCTGAATCTTATAAACAACTAGTTGGACATTAGAAATTTCTTCATATGAAAAAAGAATGGGCTACCAAATTGGTAGCCCTTTTTGATTTTAACAAAGATACTTTACTTTATGGTCTAGTTCCAGGACAATTTCCTCTTCCGCCACCACGATTATCTCGATATTTTGCTAAAAGTTCATCAAACAAAGCATTTTGTTCGTCAGTCAAAATACTTTTAATATTTGCAACCAATGTGTCCCAACAATCTTTTAATTGTTCCAAAGTTTGTTGTCTTACAGGATTATTCATCAGAGCCTCTCGTGTTCTTTGATTAATCTGTTTCATTAATTCCCAGGCTGTTTGGCGATCGATTTCACCATTTTGAAGTTGTTCCATAACTTGACGGCGTTCTTGATTTGCTTGAGCAATGATTTCCCTTTCAGATTCTCTCAAAGCAATCATCGCATTTTTTACACAATCGCGATATTGAGCAAGAAAATCTTTGACTTGTTCCTTTTGTTCATCAGTAAGATTCAATTGCAACAAAATTCTACCGAGTGGGGTCATGTACTTTATAGGACGCATTGGGTAGAATGGATCATCGTTTGGGGAAAGCAGCATTGCAGGCTTGTCGAAATTAGCTTCGCTGAAATCCGATGAGATACACATTTCCGATTCGAATGGAATATTAGCATTATACACAAATTCTTGTGTGTCTGGCGAAATTGGGTCACTCAACTTATTGCAACCAACAAAAGCAATAAGTCCAATTGTCATTAATGCGATTGCAAGAACAGAAAGTCGTTTCATATTAATCTCCTTTTGTTTTTGTTAAACATCCGTTTGTTCAATTAATTTGACAAATAACTTTTAAAAAAGTTTAAAATAGTTCAAATCAAATAACAAATTTTTTATAAAATTGTTACATAAAATAAGTAAATTTTGTAATTATGGAAATATTCGACAAAGAAGCAAGGACTTACGACGATTGGTACAAAACTAAACTGGGTGGTTTTGTCGATGAAATTGAAACCATCGCTATTTTAAACCATTTCGACATCACAAAGATTAATCGTATTCTTGATGTTGGGTGTGGTACTGGTAATTATTCAATCAAACTTGCAAAAATGGGTTTCGAAGTAGTTGGTGTCGATATTTCTTCCGAAATGCTGAATACAGCGATTGAAAAGTCGAAAAATATGTGTTTGTCAATTAAATTCATTCGTTGCGACGCTCGGCAATTGCCTTTTCCCGAAAATTATTTCGACGCCGCACTTTCTGTGGCAACCTTGGAATTCGTATCAGAACCACTTGCTGTAATTGGGGAAATGTTCAGAGTTATCAAAAAAGGTGGTAAAATAATCATCGGATTCATAAATAAAGATAGTGAGTGGGGGAAATTGTATCTTTCACAAGATTTTCAACAAAAAACTGTATTTCGCTACGCTAATCTTTTTACTAAACAAGAAATTTCAACCATCCGTTCGAAAGAATTAATCGAGATTATTGAAACACTTTATACTCCACCATTTGTTTCAGAAGACGAAATTTCATTTGATAAAGAAAAAGAGTTCAAAAAAATTTATCCACCAGGTTTTTTAGTTGGAGTATGGCAAAAGAAATAATTTCCTGTGAAATTAGTTTTATACCAATTCAAAGTCCAAACTATATCGAAGAGGTTGAAAAAGTTTTGGAGATCATAAAACTTTCAGGCTTGCAATACGAAATTAATTTTTTTCTACGATAATTTCAGGTGAAACAGAACACATCCTTAACTAAATTGGTAAAATAATCGAATATTCGAATAAAACTACCAAATTTATTTTGGTAGTAAAAATTTCAAATACTTGTGGATGCAATATGTAACTTGTATCTTTACTTTCTGTTTTTTCTTTCTTTTCCTAAAAAGTATTGAAAACAATTTTTGTTTTCTTAACAATCTTAACTTTTATTATCAACAAGTTCAATTAATGATTTAACTTAAATGCGAATTCTTAAATTTGCATTCTTATTCGAGGGGAAAATGCATAATTTTTGTTGGATTTTAACATTTTTTTTCGTCGCACTTACTTCTTCATTTTCACAAATCACAGGACTCCCAACCATTAATAAAGATATCTTCACTGGAGAGGAATTTAAGTCACAATTTCAACAACAAATTTTTTCAACTACAGATAAATATCCAACCAGTTCGTTTGTTTCTGATACATTTTACTATGTAGGCCCGAACGATATTTTTTCAATACTCGTCAAACCAGCAAGCATAAATCCTGAATATGCAAAAGTAGGAGCGGATGGAAAACTATCCCTTTCACGTTATGGTTTTGTCGATGTCTATGGTAAAACACTTTTTGAGGTAAAAAAACTTATACAAGAACAAGTTATAAAAATTCATCCAGATGCTGAAGTTTATGTTTCACTTTACCAACCAAGAAATGTTCTTGTGAAAGTTTCAGGAAACGTTCGAAAACCTGGAATTTACCTGTTACCTGCAAGTTTTAGAGTATCCGATGCAATTTCAATAGCCAATTTAGAATATACTAATCAGGACATCCCTATGAACACTTTTGAAAAGGAATTATTTTTAAGTAAAATAAATCGAAAAAGGGAAGAAGAACTTGTTGCAAGAGGCATTCCGAGTGAATCATTTTACTCAACAAGGAATATTTCAATATTCAATTCTCTTTTTGGATTGCGAAAAGCAGACCTGGAACTCAGTAAGTCTCGTAATTCATTTATATACAACCCATATATCCGCGAAGGTGATGAAATTTTTGTTCCTTTTCCATCTGATGATTTTGAGTATATAATCGTTGCTGGTGCTGTTGTTCAACCTGGCAAATATGTTTATAAAAAAGGCGATAAATTTTCGGACGCAATCAACTTCGCAAAGGGATTTAAAGAAAATGCAGAGTTGGATAATATCCTAATAATCAATGGGACAGAAAAGTTTAATCTTCAAATAGATACAAATAAAACACCAATTGGTGATATTGAACTTAAACCTTTTACAAACATCATTGTACCAGAAAAAACTACAACAGCAAAAAGCAAATACGGTGTGGCTGGCATTTTTGGTAGTGTAAGCAAACCGGGAATATATCCAATTGAAATTGGCAAAACAAGACTTCTTGATTTGATTGATTTGGCTGGTGGAATTGCTGGTGAGCCACTACTTTCAAAATCATATATTTTAAGAAGCTACCCCCCAAAGGGATTTTCCGACGACCCAATGCTTGATTTCTATACGTTTTTGAAGCAAAGCAATCTCACCATGGAAGACACAACAAGATTTAAAATGGATTTATTTACCAAATCTAACTTGGTTTCCTGTGATTTTGAATTATTATTAAAAAACAATAATAATGAACAGAACATATTGCTTTCCGATGGAGATTTGGTTGTTATTCCTTCGGCAAATAAAAGAGTTTACGTTTGGGGTCAGGTAAAAAATCCCGGATTCGTCACCTATGAAGAAGGAAAGAATTACGAATGGTATATCGAAAAAGCAGGTGGGTATTTAAACACGGCAAAGAAAGGTCGTGTTCGGATTATTCGTGGTGTTCAAAAAACTTGGCTCGACCCCAGAGTTTCTTCTGTTCTCGATGGAGACGAAATTTTTGTTCCATCTGCACCCGACAATCCACCTGGAACAGAAATTCAATATTATAGTCTGATTGCAACTGGAATAGCCACACTCATAAGTTTAACCTATCTAATCATTAATTTAACGCGAAGGAATTAATGAAAAAAGTCTTCAAAATTTTATTTTTAATTTATATTTTTCTTTTTATTCAGGATTCTTATTCTCAAATTGAAAATGTTCCATTAACACATCCGGTTTATCCATTTTTGAAACATCTTCAAGTTAAAGGATTAATCCCAAGGAAAAGCTTTTTCCGACTACCTTTCACAAAGAAAGAAATACAGGAAATTCTCTTATCAGTTTCAAAAGCAAGAAATTCGTTAATTGAAACCGAAGTTAAATTACTCGAAAAATATTTAATTGAATTTGAATTGAACCCAAAAGAAAATGCTGTGTTAATCCCCAGCCAAAGTGATTCAATGCAAGTACTTTCTCTAAATTTATTTTCAAATAAAGATAAATTCATTTTTCACTATTCCGATGAAAAAAATTCTATTTCAGTAAAACCACTCGGTTCATTAAGAAGTATCGTTAAATTTAATAATGAAATAACTGACAATGCTGTTTATGGGAATTTAGGCTTTAGGGTTTATGGAACAATCGACACAATTTTCGGATATTATATCCAAGCTACCAATGGGAAGTTTTTTTCTGGTTCTCGTCAGTTAGGAATCGAAGAAGATAAAACCCTTGCAAATAGCATAAAATTTACACTATTGAACAGCGATTTCGACTTGGTTGAATCTCATATTCGTTATCAAAAAAATTGGTTTTTTTCCGGAATTTCACGAGAGACTCGTTTTATAGGATGCGGAGTCTATCAAAATTTAGTTGTTTCGGATAATGCTCCTCCCATGGATGAATTTTATTTAGGTGTAACCTTTAAAAATTTCAAATATTATTTTTCTCACTTTGGTTTAATCGCCAAACCTAAAAATAATATCGAGGTAGGTTCAAGTGCAGATATTCCGCAGAAATTTATGGTACTGCATTCTGCGAGTTTGCAATTCACTACTTGGAACTTAACCTATTTTCAATCAATTGTATATTCTGGACGAGGTATTGAAATTGCCTATTTAAATCCATTCACATTCCTTAAATCAGTAGAACATTCATTACATGACCGAGATAAAGCTGCATTAGGTTTTGCTTTTGAGTATAATTTCCTTCCAAACGTCCAAATATTAGGCACTTGGATGCTCGAAGATTTGATTTTTTCGAACATAGGCAAAAGTAATTGGTCAAACAAAACTGCTTGGAATATTGGTCTTCTCTACTCATCGCCTTTTTCGACTGACTTTGGCATTGAATATACTCGAGTAGAACCCTATATGTTTACACATTTTAACAACTTTAACAACAGAACAAACGATGGAAGACTAATTGGAACATATCTATATCCAAATTCAGATGAAATTGCCTTTGTTATAAAAAGCTACTCATTTGGTCGTTATCCTTTAACTTTTCGACTTTCTTATCAACGCCATGGCGACAACGAAGTCGATAGCACAGGGAACGTAATTCGTAATGTAGGAGGCGATTTCGATTTCGTTCATCGTCCAACGGATAGTTACACAGTGAAATTTCTTGATGGCGTTCGGAACGACCAGTTCACTGCACAATTTCAATGGGGTTTTGAAATTATTCGAAATTTTAATTTTCAACTACTTGGCGAATATAGAAAACGACAAGGACAAAAAGGTAGCATAGTTTTCCGATTAATATTTAGGTTTGAAGATTTTTAAAGAACATGGGTATCTTTGAGAAAATGTTTTTTGTTTTTTCTTTCCTCACATTGTATCCATATTTTATTTATCCATTGATTCTTTTTTTTCTTTCAATATTCTTTAAAAAAAAAGAACGAAAGTCATATTCATTTGAACCAGAAATCACAATTCTAATACCTTTACATAATGAAGAAGATAATATTCCCCCTTTAATCAAGTCAATTTTTGATTCAAATTATCCAAAGGAGAAAATTAATATTCTTTTTGGTTCCGACGGCTCAACAGATAATACGAACGCTGTTCTCGAGAAATCAAGGGAAAAGTATCCTAATATTGAATATCTTATTCTTCCAAGGATGGGAAAAAGCGAGGTGATTAACCATCTTCTTCCACTTATCGAAACCGAAATAGTAATATTCGTTGATGCAGATGTACGATTGGCAAAGCAAACTCTGAAAGAAATGGTATCATATTTCAGGGACCCAGAAATTGGAGGTGTTATTTCAAATCTTATTGTGACAAAAGACAAAAAAGACGACATTAATCCCGAAGAACGGCACACTCAGCGCTTCTTTAATCTTATTCGCAAACTTGAAAGCAAAATCTTTGGAACATTTAACAATAATGGTCCATGTTACGCCGTACGCCGAGAACTTCTACAAAAAATTCCAAACAAAAAAGTTTGCGACGACTTCTTCAATGTGCTAAATATTTTCCAGCAACGAAAAAGAATAATTTTTGCAAAAAATGCCCTTGCTTACGATTCCCGACCAAGAAATAACATTTTGAGCGAATATCAAAGGAAGAAAAGGTTTTCTGCTGGTGGGTTATCAGCAATTTTCGCTGTTAGAAAGATTTTCTTACATCCCCTCTTTGCTTTCTTTCTTTTTTCTCATAAAGTTATGAGATGGCTAAGTCCCGTCTTTGCTATTTTAGCATTAATTTTATTGTTTATTAATTCTGACAATTTTATAAAAATTTTCATTTTTTGGTCAGCAATATTATTTTTGTTATTTGGTTTAGTGGGGTTGATAAAAGAAATGAAAGGTAAGCGAGCAAGCAAAATATTTAGAATTCCTTTGTTTATTCTCCTATCTGTTGCTGGAACGATATCAGGATTTATCCGTGCATTTTTGGGTAAACAAAATTCCAGTTGGACATTAAATGGCTTGGAAGAACAAAATGAAGCAACTAATTAAAAAACTTGGTCAGAATTCTCCAATTTTTTTTGAATTAGTTTTTGATATTCTTGCTTTCATAGTTAGCTACATAATTCATTATTATATACGGTTTGAATCTGGACTATTCGAATCAGATATCCATCCCTCATTTTTTGACGTTGTTATTACTGGTATAATTCTTACTATTTTCTGGTTGGTAGCTTTCTTTTTCAATGGACTTTACCGAAACTGGCTTGTACGCTCCTCTTTCGAAGAATCTTATTCTGTTATTAAAACTACATTTTTCTTCAATTTTATTCTATTTTTCTTTGTTTTTCTCGATAGTTCAGGTCGCCCAAGGCTTCTATTTTTAATTTACTTCGTGATTTTAACTTTTTTCGTTCTTCTTGGTCGATTTACAGCAAGAAAGCTTCAGCAATACCTCCGTTCGCGTAAAATCATCCAAATTCCTGTTGTAGTATTAGGAAGTAAAAAAGAAGTTTTAGATTTACTCAAAAAAGTAAATCAGAATTTAGTTTGGGGATACTCTGTCCAAGCTGTAATTTTAATTGATTCAAATGTTAACAACACAGAATTTTCTCTACCTGTTTATAAAATAGAACAATTAGATGAAGTTATTAAAGAAATCCGTCCCTCTGAATTGTTTATTGCTATGAAAAATCAACCACACGAATTAATACTCGAAATAGTAAACAAGTGTGCAGAAAACCATATTGTTGTAAAAATTGTCCCTGACCTTTACGATGTCTTAACGGGTTTAGTAAGAACAATACCGCAATATTCAATTCCACTTATTGAAATAAGTACACAACTTTTACGACCTTGGGAAGTTATTCTTAAGAGAATGATGGATATTGTAGTTAGCTCGCTCGCGTTAGTTTTAGGACTACCTTTATGGATACTGATTTCAATTCTTATTAAACTTGATTCAAAAGGACCAGTATTATACAAACAGGAAAGAGTTGGAAAAAACGGAGAAATCTTTACTTTATACAAATTCCGTTCAATGTATGTTGATGCTGAAAAACATGGACCACAAATTACCAAAATCAACGACCCTCGAGTAACTCGAATAGGCTACTTTCTTCGTAGGACACATTTAGACGAGGTTCCACAGTTCTGGAATGTACTTAAAGGCGAAATGAGTCTTGTTGGTCCTCGTCCGGATAGAACTTATTTTATTGAAAAATACAGTAAAATACAACCTTTATTTAAAAGAAGACTCGTTGTGCGGCCCGGAATGACCGGCTGGAACCAAGTTAATTCTCCAAACTTCGTTGGCACAATCGAGGATATTAATAATAGACTCAAGGATGATTTTTATTACATTGAAAATATGTCAATAAAACTTGATATAGAAATCTTGCTGAGAACATTATATTTGGTGTTTGGTGGAAAAGGACAAGCTTGAAAAAAGTTATTCAATGCCACAAAATAAAATTTATAAACCAATTCGCGAATGGCGGTTCGACGAACGTCCACGTGAAAGATTATTGCACAACGGTGCTTCGACCCTTTCCGATGCTGAACTGCTTGCAATTATTATTTCAACTGGGACAAAAAATACATCTGCACTGGATTTAGCAAGAAACCTTTTAGAAAAGTTCCAAAGCCTTTCTGGGCTTGCTGGACGTGATATTAGTGAACTCAAAAGTATAAAAGGAATTGGTTCTGCTAAAGCTATCACCCTTTCGGCTGTGTTCGAAATTTCTCGAAGAATCCAATCCTTAAAATTCGAAGAATTACCAATTATTAAATCACCAGAAGATATTGCTAATTACTTTATTCCACAACTTATGGGACTTAAACAAGAACGATTTTATATTGTTCTTCTTAATTCCTCGAATAGAATAATTCGTATCAAACAAGTAACCGAAGGAACTTTAAACGCAAGTCTCGTACACCCTCGCGAGGTCTTTCGCTTTGCAATTACCGAAACTGCGGCTTCTATAATCTTGGTTCATAACCACCCTTCGGGGAATCCAACCCCATCGAAAGACGATATTGAAATGACTAAAAGGCTTATTGAGGCTGGTAAACTTATTGATATTCCAATTCTCGACCATCTTATCATTGCGGAAAGGAATTTCACTAGTTTCGCACGCATCGGTTTGCTCTGATTCCCTCTTACCAAGGAAGCAACTTAATGACTGGATTTTCATCTATTCTAACAAAATGATTTGAAACTGTTGAAACAAAAATCAAACCACAGTCCGAAAGAAATGCAGGAATATTTATAACATTTGGAAATTTAGTTAAGTCGATAGTTTTCCAAAGGTTTAAGTCACTATCTAAGAAAATCAACGAAGGATTACCTCGTGTGTATCCAATAGAACAAAGTATTTGCTGACTAATAAAAAATGGACTATGAAATATTGCCCCAATATTTTGTTGAGCAAGTATTTTCCCTTGATTATCAATTTTATAAATCTTAGTCAAGGTTTCTCCTAATCCAGTATTATATAAACATAGATAAAGAAAACCATCGTCGGAAACAGAAATATAACGAGGAACTAACCCAAATTCTTTGGTCCATAAAACATTCCCGGTGCTATCTAAACAAAACAAAAAACCAACATAAGACCCTTGAGTTTCAGTATACCCAAAAGTAAAAATTTTATCTTTCCAAACCGTTGGGGATCGAAGAAAGCGAACAAGAGGAAAAAACTTTTTCCATCTAACTTCTCCATTGGAATTAACAAAAATTATTGTGTCAGTTTTACCAACTTCGTTATAAGTAAGATTACTCACCAAATTGTCATTGTTGAACTCTGCAAAAGAGGAAGTAGTTTCCAAAGGAAGTTCTATCGACCATTTGAGTTTTCCATTAAAATCATACCTTTTTATTTTTTTTGTCGACGTTGAAAAGTAAATCGAACTTTTTGTGGCAAGCAATGTTGAAAGATACGAAGCAGAATCAAAAATCGGAATCCTCCATTTTAAAACACCACTATTTGAAATTGAATAAAGGAAATTCTTGTTGGTAACAAAAACCAAATCTTCGTTTGGCAAAGCAGCAATATCCGAAACCAGGTATTCATTTGTATCGAGCTTGAATTCCCACAATAAAGAAGTATGTTGGAATAAAAGTATGAATCCATCGATTGTGGAGCAAACAAATTTATTATCTGATAGAGCCAAAGGGATAGAAGCAAATCCCTTCCCATCTGTTGTTTTTACGTTCTCGAGAGTTGAAATACCCATCCAAAATCTACCCAGTTTTTCGTATGAAGAAGTTCGGTGAGAATTCCCATATAAATTAAATGGCTCTTTATTGTTTTGATTATTGCAAGAAATAAGAATGCAGAAAAAAAAGAGATAAAATTTACATACAATAAACCGCATATTCAGTTTTCAAAAGTTTATACAATATAAAATTATGAGAATTTTGCAAACAAAGAAGATAGAATCCTGGAGCAAAATTTGACAAGTCAATATTATTTTCATCGGGTTCTTTATATTCACCCACTAAATTCCCTAAAAAGTCAAAAATTTTTAAGTTATAACCTATAGCATTGAAAATAGTAACAATTTGAGATGAAATTGATATTTTGATTTTCTGGACATCAAGGCTTTCAAAAGATTGAACAATAGGCAAAAGATGAATTCCCACAACACAGTCTAAATCGAAACCGGTGAGCAAAGGGCTATAAAATGGATGACTTGTATCGTTCAAAATCAAATTGCAGATGTCCTTAATCTTGATGTAACGCGCCTTTTTGATTCCAAATGACGAAAGGTCAAAAGAATTTCCCCCGCTTTCTTCGGGGTTAAAAGGATTGCCTTTGCCATTTGTCGGTTTCGTTCCGGCGCATCCTTCCAAAGTCTGATAATCCCAAGGAAACTCAAAAAAATTTGTTCCGTCATAAGAAACAGAAACAACAGCAGGTTCTGCAAAAAAGATTTTTGTTATTGGATTCAAAAAAGCATTTTCGAAAATTGTGAAGTCGGCTCCATCGCTATCAACAATTTCGAAATTTTTGAACCCAACACAAATTTCGCCACCGATACCAATTGAACAAATATCATATGGACTTGAAGAAGGTACTAATTCAGAAGCATTTGTGTCGGGAAGACGAAATATATTTGAGGGAAAATAAACACTATTTTGACCAAGGTTTTGTCCTTCCCCGGGGTAAAACCAAAATACAGTATCAATTGCAGATTGGTAATACTGGGAAAAAGTAACATTAAAATTAAAAGTAAAAAAAATCAATATTAGAAAATTTTTCATAAAATTTATGCTAAAAAAAGCAAAATTAAACCCAGGGAAATTAATAATGAACTCATCATTTAAATTAGAATTAATCCCTTCGAATAAATTATTTCTACCCAATTATCGTCAAATTCTTTTTTATAAAATGTTACTTTGGCTTTTTTTGATTAATTGCAATTTATTAATGGATACCATTACAGAGCAAGAAATTTCCAAAAAAATCATTAATGGTAAAATAATAAGTCCACTTTTCGATTTTGATGTGGAAATTATTTTCGATGGTTTCAACTCTGGCATCTACAATATGCACTTCGATGAAAAGAGAGCACTACTTCTTGAAGATGGTCAAACTCTTCCGATGCTACGCTTTTATGGATGGCAACCTTGGACTGTTTCTTTAGGAGCCAATCAAAAAGAAAGTGATTTCGACTATGCGAAGTTGAAAGAATATGGCTTCGATTTAGTTCGTCGACCGACTGGAGGGCGTGCTGTTCTACACGCAAATGAACTAACCTACTCATTCGTTTGCAAAATAAAACCAGAACTTAAACCACAAGATGTTTATCGAGAAATCCATATTTTTTTAGTTAAGGGATTACGGAAATTAGGCGTAAATGACCTTTCATTCGAAAAATCACAACCGGATTTTAAAGATTTTTACAAAAGAGAAACTGCGTCGATATCTTGTTTTGCAAGTTCTGCTCGTTACGAAATTGAATGGCACGGAAAGAAAATTGTTGGTAGTGCACAAAGAGTTATCGGTAATACTCTACTCCAGCATGGTTCAATTCTTCTAGGCAAAGGCTATGAACTACTTGCCGAAGTTGCAAATCTCCCAAATAATGATGCCCGCGAACATTTGCGGAATTATATTAAGTCGCATAGTATCTCACTTTCAGAAATTGTTGGGAAGGAAATTGAATATTCGCAAGCTATATGCATTTTTTCTAATCTACTGTTATGATTAGATATATTGTTTTAATTCTACTAATTTTACTGACCATTTTATTTTTAGTAAATATCATTTTAAATAAACTATTGAAATTGTTCTTTGGTAAAGAAATAAAAAACAAGTCAACAAACAAAAAGCATAACGATGTAATTTATGATAAAGATGGTATTGTTGTGTTGAAAGGCGAAGGCAAAAGCCAAAAAAAAGACAAAGGCGAGGAAAAATGAACCTAGAAAGCAAAGCCCCAGTAATTGGAGCAATTGATGTTGGAACGAACTCCTTCCACTTAATCGTTGCAAGTGTAGATTCAAGAGGAATGTTACACACAATTTTGAGGGAAAAGGAAGTTGTTCGACTTGGTTCCAGCGGGGGTGATATCAAGTATCTTACTCCTGAAGCAATTGAACGAGGAGTTCAAACATTGAAAAGATTTGTCAATATCGCCCAAACAAAAAATGCGGAAATCCGAGCAGTAGCAACAAGTGCAGTTCGAGAAGCTATAAATCGTCAAGAATTTATCGACTTGGTAAAAAAAGAAACTGGAATTGAAATAGAGGTAGTTTCAGGAATTGAAGAAGGACGATTAATTTACCTTGGAGTTCTACATTCTTTACCTATCGTTAACCAAAAAGCACTATTGATAGATATTGGTGGTGGAAGCACAGAAACTATTATTGGCTATCAAGGAAATATTCAATATGTTCATAGCGAAAAACTTGGAGCGATTCGCCTGACAATACGTTTTGGTTTGGACGATGAAATTCCAGAAAATAAAATAGATGAATGTAGAAAGTATATCCGTGGGGTATGGACCCCAATTTTTAATAAAATTAACAAAATCGGATACGATGTCTTTGTTGGGACCGCTGGGACAATAATCAACATTGGCATTATGTCATTAATCCAAAATGATAAGCCTGTCCCTGATATATTAAACGGTACACTTTTGACACGCAAAGATGTTTTAAAAACAATTAAAAAGATTTTACAAACCAAAAATCTAAAAGAGCGCAGAGAAATTCCAGGAATGGACCCACAAAGGGCGGATATTATCGTTGGAGGGGCATTAATACTTGAATATGCCCTTGAAAATCTTTCAATTGATAAATTATACATTTCCACTTATGGTCTTCGAGAAGGAATAGTTTACGATACCTTAGAAAAAAAGAAAGAAATTGAAACACAACAGCATCTTAACAGGCTCCGCGAATCAACTATCTATTCAATAGCAAACCAATATGGAGTCAATCTTAAGCATGGTCATCATGTTCGGGACATTGCTTTGAAAATTTTCGATGCAACAAAGAACATTCATAAGTTAGGAATAAGGGAAAGAGAGTGGCTCGAGGCTTCGGCAATACTTCACGATGTTGGCTACCACATCTCAGTGGAGCAACATCATAAACATAGTTATTATATTATCAGTCATTGCATTATGCCTGGTTTTACCACAGATGAAGCCGAAATAATAGCAAACATAGCAAGATATCATAGGAAAAGCCACCCAAAGAAAAAACACGAAAACTTTCAAAGGTTATCAGAAGAAAAACAAGAAGTTGTTAAAAAGTTAGCAGGAATATTGCGAATCGCAGAAGGAATCGACCGACGGCAAATACAAGCAGTCCGAGATTGCGAAGTAATTCAACATAATTCCCAAATAACAATTCGACTTATTCCAGCATACAATGATACAAATATTGATGTGGAACTTTGGGGTGCCGAAAGAAGAAAGTTGCTTTTCGAAGAAGCAACTGGAACCAATATTTCCTTTGAAATAGGAGTGTAACTTTTTCAAGGCTAAATTAGTCTATATCGATTAATTAAGAATTACTTTATGAAACAAATAAGAACGTTACTACTTTTATTGATTTTTTTAACTTCACACGCATTTTCAAAAATTCAAGTAGAAATTGGCGAAACATTAGATGCTTCAAATTACCCTAAAATTTCACTAAAACTTCGAGCATTTAAAGATGGACAACTTCAAAAATTATCTAAAAATCAAATTGTTATTCTCGAAGGTATATTTCCTCTTCATCCTGATACAGTCTCTGACTTCGATGCAAATGGATTCCAATTGCTTCAATGGCTTTCGCCTGGTTGGTGGAGTTCCAACCCGTTGAAAAAAAGACCCAACATTTACATTACAATCAATGATGAAACTAAAAACTTAACTCTTTCTCCTTCTTCTTTTCATCCCTTTTACACAGACCCGATATCTGAAATAAAATTTGTAGATAACGATAGAAATATTATTCGAGAACTTCGCTTTGGTAATGTCTCTGTTGGAGATTATACAAATCAAAGAATCAATGTTGTATCAGCCAAGGAAAAATCCCGCGATAGTAGAAAATATCCCACAAGAATTGATTGGGTAGGTACAACATCGAACACATTTAAGTATCTTTGGCTTGGCTCAAATATCAACACCGAGCAACCCCCCGTTGATATTGTTTCTCCATTTCTGTACTCTATTGAAGTCCTTTTTATCCCTCAAGAAAATCGTTATTATAGAGATTATTTGATAGTTAGTTACGACAAAGGACGCCAACTTCCCGTTGCTCTTGTTGGAAATTCTTTTCACATACCAAAGAAAAACCAACTTCAAATACTTCAACCTTCAAAGAATGAGATTTTATACCCTTGTCAAGCATATAATATTCGATGGAAAGGACATAAACCTGAACTTCCAGTTACGGTATCCTATTCAACAAATAAAGGAATTGAATGGAATACTATCGATAATGTTTTTGGAAATGAATATCTTTGGGTTGTTCCACAAACTGAATCTGATTCCGTTTTATTAAAAGTTAGTCAAAGTTATTCGAACTCGCCAGAAATCCCTATAAAAACAAATGCCAATCGTCCACAAAAACTTAGTTTTAATCGGGAGGGAACGAAACTACTTTCTGGTACAATGGATGGTAAAATTACAGAGTTCGATTTCCTTACCAAATCCGAAATTCGAAGTTGGAATTTTGCAAATATAAATTTCCCTATCGAAAATACTTTCATTTCAAACATTTCCTATTGCAATAATGACTCAAATGCTGTAATTTCATATCGCACACGCGATTTCTATGATGTTGAAAAAAATGATACAATTGTAGTTGTTAACCTCAGCAATGGTTCAACAATTGGTTTACTTGCACTTCCCCAGGATGAAAAAGTAAATCAATTCATTGTTGATCAAAGTTCAAATACATTACTACTTGTAAAATCTTTCGATAATTCTATAGAAATCTACCAATTGCCACAATTAAATTTCATTAGTAAAATTCCATTCCCCACACCTATTGAAAAAATTGCATCAAGAAACAACACTCTTGCAGTTGCTCTCCTTTCGAATGAAATTCGAATTTTAAATTTATCAACATTAACAGAAGTTAAAACAATAAAATTAAAATATTTACCATACATTACTAATATTTCTATCTCAAATGACGAAAAATACATCGCCTTTACTGCTGTTAAATTCAATTTAAAGGACATTTACGATAATTTCTCCGATGCTTATGTGGTGGATATTTCAAGCGGAACTATTGTTCGTTCTTTATATAAAAATTGGTCGGACGCAATCTCTATAGACTTCTCTCCTACTGATAATTTTGCCGTCATTGGATTCGAAAATAATCCATCATTATTACTTTGGGACATAGTAAATGATGTAGTTACAGCCAGGATAAACGGGGCTGGATACAGTATTTCCGACTGCATTATCTCTCCTTCTGGGTTTGTTGTTGTTCAGTCAGAAACTGAAAGAAGTGTCATTGTTTTCCGTGAATTCAATTTTCCTGAAACTGTTGTATCCGAGGTTTTCAAAATTCATAGACCAAAAATTGCGACAAAAGAAGCAATATTCCCTCCACAAAAAATCTATTTCCCCTCAACTATTTCTTTAGGCGAGAATTTCTGCAATATCGGTGACGTTCCCTTAATAATTGATTACGCTTATTTTGTGAAAGGAAGAAACTTTTCCTTATCAAAAAATCCTTCCGGCGACACAATTATCCCGCAAAATTGTGGAAATTTCTCTATTATCTATAATCCAAAGGATACAGGTATTTTTTACGATACTCTTGTTATCATATCCTGCTATCAAGAATATAAAATCCCTTTAAAAGGCAAAGGAATAAACAGAGACTTTACTTTCTTATTAAATAAAATAGATTTTGGTGAGGTTTGTGTAAACCAAATTCAAGAAATTGAAATAGAAATTGGAACGAACCATGACTCCATTGACTTGCCAATAGATTTCGTAAGAATTGAACCAACAACAAATAAATATTTCTCTGTAGTTTCACCATCCACGACTCAAGTTCTTGGCAATTTAGAAAAACTTAAAGTTACTTTGAGATTTCAACCCCGCGAATTGGGTTCATTTAGTACTTATCTGGAAATCTTTTATCTTGGACAAAAAGATTTTGTTTTCCGGATACCACTGGAAGGTAAAGGTATTGGAATTGAACTTTCGGTTACCCCTTCCGATTTACGCTTTATTCCCGAAATCCCTTCTCGCTCATTTACAATTACTAACATATCAAATACTGATGTTGTTATTGATAGCATAGTAATTAACCCAAAAAATTCTTACAATATCGATGTCCAAACACCATTTGTTTTACCTTCGAACACCGGCAAAATTATTAACATAGTATTTCAAAATTCTACTATTGAAGAGAGCGAATTGAGAATTTTTTCTTCGCCTTGTGGTGTTATTCAATATATTACTTTAGGTTCATATAATGGAAACTCCAAAATTTATTTTCCAAACATTACAACTATTCCAAAAGGCATAGTAGAGATACCAATTTTATTTCAGAACACAGAGAATTCACCCTACAATGGGAGAAGAAGTTTCGAAGCAGAAGTTTCATTCAACCCAAGGATTTTTCTTCCTTTAGAAATCATAACTGAACACGGAGAAGCCTTTACTCTCCGTAACGAAATTAAAGGCGACAGAAGATTTTTTGCATTTAAAATAGAAGGCAACTTCCCTTTGGAAGGAACTCTTGGAAAAATTGTTGGAAATGTCGGACTTGCTGAAAGCGATACATCACACATTGATTGGAACATTTCAAGTAAATTTTGGGGGAAAAATATCCAAGTTTCTGCTCTTCAGGGAAAAATCCAACTTATTGGACTTTGTGGTGACAGAAGAATTAAAATTGTCTTAGATTCTTTACTTTTAATACAGTCACTTCCTAATCCTGCAAATACTTCTGTTGATTTATTTCTCCAATCAAATTTCGAAGATATTTTAATAATCGAAGTTGCCGACATTGTTGGAAATACCATCAAACAAGAGAAATTTGAGTTAAAACAGGGGAGTAACAAAATTACTTTAGATGTAAAAAATCTTTCATATGGTGTTTATCGTATTCTTTTGCATTCCCGAAATATTTTTCTCACAACAAGTTTCTTAAAAATATAAAACGTTTATGAAATATCCATCTCGAATATTACTATATTCGCTTTTAATAGTTTTATGTTTAATTTCATTTCCCCGAACTGTTTCGGGAAAACCAAAAATCATCCTTGAAGCAAGCCCCCTTGTTAAACTTGATTTACATTACGGAAACTTCAAAGGGTTGCCAGGTTATGATTGTTGTAGTGAATTTAGTAAAGGAACTGGTTTTGGCTATTCTCTTTCATTTGGTGCTGCTTATAGCAATCTTAAATCTTTGTTGAATACTAATTTCGGAATTTTTCTAAATTTTTCTTTCGCGTCAACAAATGGAAAATTCCAGAACGATGACTATTTCGCCGATGTTATTATTGGCAATGATGTTTTCAAAGGGATTAGCCAGCATACACTTGAAACTTCTATTCAATATGCAGGTGTTTCTTCAGGAATTTATCTTAATAACATATTAGGAATAAATCCTTTGTCAGGTAAAATTGGAATAGATTTTCTTTTTCCTGTTAGTTCAAATTTCTCTCAGCGCGAAACACTTATTTCGCCAAAGGAAGCGAAATTTGAAAATGGGACAAAGATTAGAAATTACTTCACTGGTAAAGTTCCCGAGTTAATTATGCCTAAACTTTACTTATCATTACATTTAGGATGGGAGTTAATTCATTCCAAATCTTTTACAATTTCTCCTCTCACTTCTTTTAATCTACCTCTAAATCAAAACGTTAACAGAATTAATTGGAAAACTTTTTCTTTCGCTGCTGGAATAAATATCCAATTTAGACCACCGAAAGCCAAAATACCTCTACCAACACCCCCACCACCTACAGACTTTCCGCAACCTTTTGAGCCGAAACCTGTTATACCAATTAATGCCAGAATTGACGTAGAATCAATCGATAGTGGTAAGGTTTACGAAAATTTTGACACAATTCAAACTATAAGTATTGTTAAAACAACTGTTGAACTCCAACCAACACCTTTGATGATTTTTTACAAAAAGAATGATTTTCTTTTCGGTTTTGATGATATTCCCTCCGACAATGAATTTCGACAAATTTATTCAGAAAACCGCGAGGTTCTAAATGTCCTTCTGGAATACTTAAAAAAGAACCCAAATTCAAAAATTTCTTTGCTATGCTCCCAGTCCGATGACGAAATCCCTAATGCGTGTGAACAAAGGATTGCCCGCTTGGTTGAATTCTTCAATGCAAATGGTTACTCAGAAAATATTTCCAAAGTTGAAAAATTTTCACCTAAGGCAAAGAAGCAAATACCTGAATTAATCGATGAAAATCGTTTTGTTCAAATTATTTTAAACGGAAATGAATTTATTATTTCAAATGAAAAAATAATTCAACAGGACACACAAATTGTTCCTTCAATTATTACCATTAAAACTAAAGTCGAAGATAACATAAAAGTAAAACTAAATGGGAAAATCTTAATAAACGGTTTCGAACAGGAATTCAATTCATCGGCTTATCAATTCTCATTTAAAGATAATTTGAACCTAACGGATAGTTTGAATAAGACACTGAAAATTAAAGTCGAACTCGAAACAAGTGAAGAATTTTCCCGAAGATTGTCATTAGAAAAAGAACTCATAATTTCATCAACTTATAAAGATACAATCATTTACAATTATTTCAATCCTTTTCAAAGCCAAAATTCAATTCTGGTCGCTTTATTCAATTTTGATGAATCAGATTATTATTGGGTAAATCCTAAATTAAAACAGATAACCGATGAATTAAAAAAGCAAGAAAAGAACTTTTCGATTGTTGGTTCAGTGGACAATATTGGAACTGAAGAACACAATCAGAAATTGGCTCTTGCAAGAGCAAAAAGAGTTGGAAATCTTCTGGGAAATGATATTCCATTAAAGACAATTGAATCAGGAAAATTTAAAGACAATAACACACCTATCCAACGCTTACTCAATCGTTCGGCTTGGATAGTAGTTGAATAATTGTAAAAAAACATAGTTTTTTTAAAATGATTCTTTTAGTTTAGTTTAATCAAACAAATATACAATTGTTTTCGTTTTTATATCTTTCATTAATCAAGCAAAATGAAATTAAAAAATAAGTTTTTGTTGTACTTGATTTTCATTTTGCTTCGCTTTGCTCCAGTCGAAGCAAACGAAAGTTCAACAATAGGAGAAAATTGTACAATAAGTGGATTTGTTTACGACTCTTCTTCAAAAGAAGTCCTTGTTGGAGTTACTGTATTTCTGGAAGGAACAAAAATTGGAACTGTCACCAACAAGAATGGTTTTTTTGCTTTGAATAACGTTCCACCCGGGAAATACAAGATTGTTCTTTCTTTCATTGGGTATCACAAGGAATATGACTCTATCCAACTTAAGCCCAAACAAGTTATTAGAAAAAACTACTATTTAATACCATCAGGAATAGAAACTCAGGAAATTAAAGTTGAAGCGGAAAAGGAAATAGAACAACGAGAGATAACAATAAGCAAAATCAACATTCCTGTCGTTCAAATTAAAAAAATAAGAATCGGGGGAGAATCGGACCTGTTTCGCTCACTGCAATATCTCCCTGGCATCTTAACATCTTCACAAATTTCAAATGGATTGTTTGTTCGCGGTGGTTCTCCCGACCAGAACCTAGTTCTTTTGGACAATATGACTGTTTATAATCCTTCTCATATTCTTGGTTTTATCTCGACTTTCAATACAGAAGCAATTAAAGATGTTGAACTAATAAAAGGTGGTTTCCCAGCGGAATATGGTGGAAGAATCTCTTCGGTATTAAATGTCACACAAAAAGAAGGGAACCGAGAAAAAATCACTGGAGGTGCAGGCATTGGCCTTATTTCCTCAAAGGCAATGCTCGAAGGTCCTTTATCTAATGGGTCTTGGTTTATTGCTGCGAGAAGAACCTACATCGACTTACTGAAAAATTTTATTCCCGAAAACCCAACAATGCCATTGCCTGATTTTTGGTTCTATGACATTAATGCAAAATTAACACAAGAATTGGGCAAAAACGACAGAATTTCATTTGGTGGCTTTCAAAGTCAGGATTTGCTTGGGTATGGTGGATTTGGAATCGATTTCGAAGTATCTTTGCTTAATCAAGCAGCATATTTGAGATGGATACACATTTTGCTCGATAATATATTTCTTTCGAATTCAATCAGTTATAATTTCTACAGAAATGCTTTCATTGGTGTAGCCGGGGATTCTAAATTCACTATAAAAAATTCAATTAAAGACTTAAACTTCAAATCCAATTTTGATTGGTTTCTTTCGGAAAAGTTAACCTTAAAATTTGGTTACGAACTTTCGAAATTCCGATTTTCTTACATTCAAAACCTTTCTGGAACCGAAAGCGACACAGCCGAAGGGGTCACCCCCGCTGGCATCCTTAATATTTCAGTCGATGATTGGAATCATAGCATTTATATACAATCGAATTATAATTTAACAGATTTATTTTCTTTTCAACTTGGATTAAGAGCAAGTTACTGGACTTTGAGTAACAAATTCTTAATTGACCCAAGAGCTGCAATAAAATATAGGTTTTCTGACAAGTTATCAACAAAATTTGCTTGGGGGATATATCATCAAAATATTAGATTAGCTTCGCAACCAGATTTTTCTCTTTTCGATACATGGTTGCCTACCGATTCCACAATCCCTCCAATTACATCACAGCACTTCATTCTTTCTATAGAGACAGAATTGCCTAAGTATTTCAACCTAAATTTTGATATTTACTACAAATCTTTAAAAAATATTACCGAACTTAATTTAAACGTTATTACAGCAAGGAACTCTATAGATGTTTTTTATGTTGGGAATGGGCGTTCATATGGATTTGAAGTTTTTCTGCAAAAAAAATATGGCAAATTCGTTGGTTGGCTTGGTTATGCACATGGATATATTTTTGCCCGTTACGACTCTCTAAATTTTGGAAAAGAATTCCGACCTAAATACGACCGACGCCACGATTTCAAGATCGTGGCCCAATATTTATTGAACGAACACTGGGAATTTTCTTCGACATTCACTTTCCAATCTGGGCAATCCTACACAGGAGCAACATCGGTTTTTCTTTCAAGATTACCCGAACAAACTGCTGGACGAGGAAAGATAATTCCTTCTCAAAGATACGGTTTAAGATTGCCGCCTTCACATCAATTAAATATTTCAGTAACTTACTCTTTTAAAACTTTTGGTTTTCCATCGAAATTAATCCTCGACGTTTATAATGTATATAACAGGCGCGATATTTGGTTTCGCTACTATAATACAAACGAGGAACAACCAAAAGTCGAAGACGTTCGTCTTTTACCTATTATTCCTACCCTTTCATACGAAATTAAATTCTAAAATGGATATGAAAAAGAAATTAATTATTTTCATTTTTTCATTATTAATTAATACAGTTTGCGAAGATAAACCACCCACTGAATACATTCCGCAATACTACATCGAGGCATATTTAATTGTTGACCAAAAAATCGATATGATAAAAGTTTTTAGAACCCAACCAATCCAGGATTCTTTTAAAATATCGAATGCATTGGTCAAGGATGCTCAAGTCAAAATTCGATTTAACAATGAAGAATTAATCCTTAGTTTTCGAGATACTGGAAACATCGATAATCGAGGATATTTCTACCCCGATACATCATTTAAGGTTCAACCAAACACCACATATTATCTTGAAATCATCACTTCCGACAATGTCAAAATAACCGGAAAAACAACTACTCCCGAAAGGTTCCATTGGGTCAACCCGCCAATGGACTCAATCTTCTATCCTAAAGACACTGTTAATTTTACCGATAGCAAACCAATTAAAATCAAATGGAGCCCTGTAAAAAATATTCTCTACTATCTTGTAGTTAGCAAGTGTTTAGATACTTTGGAATATGGGAAATATCTTTATCCACCAACGAATGAGAAAAACCGAAGAATATTTAATCCTTTTGATGACGAACGAAGAAGAACGCGTGATTACTACGATCTTTCGAATTGGGACGCTATACCTAATACTGAATACCCTTTAATCTGGTTGCTTTTTAAATGGTTTGGTAAACATAAAATTGTTATATTCGCCCCCGATTTTAACTTTTTACTGTGGGCTTTACAACAATTTCGTGGAAATCAAATCAATCCATTGCTTTCGAGCGTAGAAGGTGGAATTGGTGTATTTGGTTCAGCAAGTAAAATCGAAAAAGAAATCTTCCTTTTTAAAAACCAGCCTTAATACAAGTCATCAGTGTAAACGAAAGATTAATAGATTAGTTACTTTCTACCGACAAAATGCCCTGATTTAGGAGTTTTGTTCTTTCAAGGATACGAAGATTTTCGATGATGGGCAAAAGATTCCCTTCCATTACTTCAGAAAGAGGATAATTCTTTTGCTCACCTTCAAGACGGTGGTCAGTTACACGATTTTGAGGCCAGTTGTAAGTTCTAATTTTTTCTGAACGATCGCCAGTACGCACCATTTCGCGTCGGGCAGAACTTATTTCCTCTTGTTGCTTTCTCAATTCAAGTTCATACAATCGAGAACGGAGCACTTTCATAGCTTTTTCGCGATTTTTTAACTGAGACCGCTCATCTTGGCAGGAAACAACAATTCCAGTTGGTAAATGCGTTATTCTAACAGCAGTTTCGACTTTATTTACGTTTTGTCCTCCTTTCCCACCAGAGCGAAAAATATCTATCCTCAAATCTTCATCTTTTATTTCGATATCTATTTCATCGGCTTCGGGAAGAACTGCAACAGTTGCAGCAGAAGTATGAATTCTACCATTGGCTTCAGTTTCGGGGACACGTTGAACACGGTGTACCCCGCTTTCGAATTTCATAAGACCAAAAACATCTTCACCACTCATAGAGAAAATTATTTCTTTAAAGCCACCTCGCTCCCCCTCGTTAAAATCGATAACTTCAATTTTAAAACCTTGTCTTTCGGCAAACTTTTGATACATTCGAAACATATCGCCTACAAATAAACCTGCTTCGTCGCCTCCAGTTCCTGCTCGTATTTCAACAATACAATTTCTCAAATCGTTCATATCTTTTGGAATTAATAACGTTTTCAATCGTTCTTCGAGTTCAACTTTCTTCCTTTCAAGTAATTCATTTTCCTCGTAAGCAAGTTCACGAAGTTCGGCTTCGACATTACTTTGAATTAATTCTTGATTTGACTCTATTTCAGAAATAACTTTAATATATTCCTTTGAAGCTTCAACAATGGGAGTTAAATATTTTGCTTCCCTCGACAATTCCTTAAATTTTTTTACATCTTTAACGATATCAGGATTATTCAGTTCCTCTTGTATTGAATTAAATTTTTGAATAATACTTTCAAGTTTATCTCTCATAAGCCCATAAAATTTTTTAGATTATTATAAACGAATAAAATTCTAAAAAATTTACATCTAAAGCAAAGTAACTTTAAAACCTTCCAGATTTTCTTTCGAATATAACATAATATATAATTTGCATTTCAAAATATATATCTGATGCAAATTTTTTATTAGTCATTCGTCTTGTTTTTTTAATAATTTTGCAATTTACTTTATTATTTACTATGAATGCGAAAGCAATTTTACTTTCTTTGTTATTTTTACTTTCTTATCTCAATCAAATCTTCAGCAAGAATATATTTGAAATTCCCGAAAAAGTGATAAATAGGGGAATTACCGACACGGTTTCAATCTTTTTCTATACCGATTCAACTAATCTTAACAATATTAAATTTACATTAATGTTTAATGCCTACATTTTTGATATAAAACAAGTTGTTGGCAACTCTGATTTTTTTATTACTGAACCTTACCCAAAATATAATATCAATTTGAACAAAATTGAAGAAGCTACACTGACTATAGAAAGTAACAACATAAATCAATGGAATGAACAAAAAATTCTCTGCCAACTAATCGTTGAAGGCTTAGTTTATAAAGATTCTGTAGATACTATTAAAATATCCAATCTTGAAATCAATGGAAAAACAGTTGATTTTACTGCAAATGGAGGATTTGTAACGGTGAGGGGTCCTTCCGTAATCCCAGTAAAGTCTAATTACCTTTCAGATGCTTACCCTCTTCCCGGAGAGAACGCTCTTTGGTTTTTGTTTGGAATTTCCAAGCAAAGTTATTTAAGTATATCAATTTTAAACTCTCTTGGCCAACAAATATATTCCTCGGAAAGTAACCCTGAACTATTTCGTATTACCTCTTCAGGGAATCAATATTCCCCGCAAGATAAGCTCGAGGACGGCGATTACCGACTTGATATCCATTTGCCTCCACAATTTCCTTCTGGAACTTATTTCCTTCGCTTGAATGCTTATTCAATTGGTATTTTTATAACAAAATTTTTAATTGTTAAATAAAGATGAAAAATTTAGTATTTGTTGTTTTCATTTTATTTTTGATTCTTAATCTCAATGTTTACACACAAATTACTTCCGACACAATTTCGGTGAAAGAAATTGCCCCCGATACTATCATTTTTACAAAACACCACAAAATTAAAATACCGGTTGGAACAGACTTCTGGATTTGCTTTATGAAGAACTATACCGAAGACAACATACGCCAACAGCCTTCAGAACTTATTCTTGAGATATTTTTGACCAGCGAAGAAGATACAAAAGTAATTGTGGAAGTTGCAGGTATTAATCATCGAATTGAAGTCTTTGTAAAGGCACGAACAGTACAAAATGTTAGAATTCCCTCTTTAGCACAAGTTAAAAGTAGTCAGACAATAGAAAAGCTTGCTGTACATATTATTTCCGAAAAACCCATTTTTGTTTACGGATTGAACCGGAGGTTTCAAACAACAGATACCTTCCTTGCTTTTCCAGTTGATGTTCTAGGGACAGAATACAGAGTTATGTGTTACACTGTCTCAACCGAGTTAGTCCCTATATTTGCAATTGTTGCCACCGAAGACGGAACAGAAGTTACAATAGTTCCAAAATTCCAAACAGATAAAGGAAATCCTGCCAATATTCCGTTCACTGTTCAACTAAACAAAGGCGATGTTTATCAAGTTGCTGCCAAATTTGAAAGTAAACCAAGTTGCGACTTAAGTGGCTCCTACATAAAATCAAACAAAAAAATTGCCGTGTTTTCTGGTCATCAATGCGCATATGTCCCCCCTACAATTATTGCTTGCAATCATCTTGTTGAGCAAATTCCCCCAATTTCATCTTGGGGAAAGCATTTTTACGTTGGAATGCTAAAGTCACGCCGACGATATACTTTACGAGTCCTTGCAAATGATCCAGCCACAAAAATTTTCATTGACGGGAAATTAGTTAGGACACTAAACAGCGGGGAATTCCTTGATAGCATAATCAGTAAACCAATTCAGGTTACTTCAAATAATCGAATTCTTGTTGCTCAATTTTCTCATGGTTTCCGCGACAATGATTCAATTGGGGACCCAATGATGCTTTTAATTAGCCCAACCCAACAATTTCTAAAAAGCTACCGTTTTGCAACTCCTGTGAATGGGAGAATGCGACATTGGATTAATGTAGTAATCCCCACCATAGGAATTAAAAGCCTTCGGCTAAATGGGGCACCTGTTGATTCTTCATTGTTCGAACAGATGGGTATAAGTAGATATTCAATTGGTTACATACAAGTTCCATTTGGTTCACATTCTATTTCTGCAGACTTACCCTTTGGGATGTATTCCTACGGCTTTGGTTATGGCAAGGATGCATTCGACGCTTATGGAACAATGGCTGGACAATCTTTCATCGAATACGAACCTGCAAAAGATACTTTACCACCCTACGCCGATGGGAAACCCACTGCAGATGGATATAATCTTTTTGTTCGCGATGACAGAGAAGATGACACTGGTCTTCGCGGCATTTCAATTATCGAAAATTTTGGCTTCGATGTAAAAGTTCCAACAATTGAAGAAGGAACTCCCCAAGTGATGATTAATGCTAAACCTGTTGCATCCAATCTATCTTCCCGTCTCAAGTTCATTTCGTCAGATGCATCTATGAATATTTCCGAATGGACATTGTGTTATACTTTCGACGCAACACGTGGAAAATCATATTTTGAACTTCAAAGTGGAATCTCTAAAGGCTGCAAAGTAAATCCTGGCTTTCAATTTGGTTTATTTGGTCTAACAACTTTATCTTTTAACTCACCTTACTTTTCAACAACTGGTAATTTGAAATCATTTGGGAAATTTCAAAGTTCAATTGGTTTGGGTGGATTCTTTGGCATTAGCCTTACTAAGTTTTTCACTGAGCACTTTGGTTTGACAGGTAGAATTTCTTTAGAAAATTTTGCAGGCGAAATAGAGTCGCCTGATACTATTAGTTCTCGAATTCGACTTCCTGATGGTTCTTTTACAACTTTTATCGAAGGAAGGAAAATATCTCTTCTTGGTTCCTTTCTTGGAATTTCTCTACTTGGCGAATTCCATTTTCTATATGGTTTTTTTGCAACTTCGGGTTTTGAATTCGATATAACCTTATCTCGAGCAGTTGAGTTTTCCCGTTACATTATCTCGCCACCGAACTACACTTACTCAAACAAAAAAAGGACCTTAGTTGAAGACGATTTAAACACCATCAATTCTCTTTCAGCATTTCGAGCAAACTTTCTTTTAGGTATTGGTTACCAATATTTTTTGAACCCACGCTTCTCATTCTTGACTTCGTTAGAATATAAATATCCATTTACCAGTTTAATCAACGACGGAGACTGGTTGTATCATCGTCTTGCACTACACTTTGGAATTAGATACAGATTCTAAAATGGATTTTGACGTAATTATTATTGGTTGTGGGGTTGTTGGTTTATCTTGTGCAGTCTTCCTTGCACCTAAATATTCGACCCTTGTAATCGAAAGACATGATTCTTTTGGCAAAGAAACATCTTCACGAAACAGTGAGGTTATTCATTCTGGGATTTATTATCCTTCTGACACTCTTAAAGCAAAATTCTGTGTCGAGGGAAACAAATCAATCTACAATTGGTGTCGAAACTACAACGTCCCTCACAATAAGATAGGGAAATTCATCGTTGCATGCGAAGAAAGTGAGATCCCACAACTTGAGAAACTCTACCAAAACGCTATTTCTAACAATGTTGAAGCAACTTTTTTATCGGGAAAAGATATACAGAAAAAAGAACCAAATGTTCGTTCCATTGCTGGACTTTGGATACCATCAACAGGAATAATCAATAGTCACAGCTTTATGGTATCTCTTTTTGCCGAAGCAAAAAAGAACAATTGTATGTTTGCTTTTCAACACAATGTCGTTGGGTTAGAATATACCGGGGAATATTATAAAATCTTTGTCCAAACTCCAGATGGAGAAACATATTACACATCAAGTAAGTTTGTTATTAACTCTGCTGGTTTAGAAAGCGACACAATTGCGAAACTTCTTGGTTTGAATATTGAGAATCTTGGTTATGATTTGCAATGGGCAAAAGGGAGTTATTTCCGTATTAAATCCTCTAAGAATAACATCGCAAGACATTTAATATACCCAGTCCCCCCACAAAATTCCTCGTTCCTTGGTGTTCATCTGACAATTGAACTCGATGGGAACTTGAAATTAGGACCCGATTTGGAATTTCTACCTGAAAGAATCCAAGACCTAAGTGTACCTGAAAACCGTGCAAAGTTATTTTTCGAATCTGCTTCCAGATATCTTTCGGGTCTCCAACTCGATGATTTATTTCCCGACCAAGCTGGAATTCGCCCGAAACTAAAAAAATATTCTGGTTATCCAGATTTTATTATTAAAGAAGAAACAGAAAATGGATACCCTGGCTTTGTCAATTTAATTGGCATTGAATCACCTGGTTTAACCTGTTGCCTTGAAATTGGTAAATATGTAAGTTCCATTATTGATTAGTCTTAAGAGCTTTAGAAAACATTCCTTTACCTTTCGCTTCTAAATTTTTAAAAAAATGTTAAGTTGAGTTTTTTATTTTTGCGATGGACAAAAAATTTAGCAAAAAGAAAAAAATCAAAAATCGAATTTTGATTCATTTTCTTTTATTCATTATTCTCCTATTTGCTTCTGGGTTATCCATTTATTTTGGTATTTTCTCTGTCCCGAATTCATCTCCTTCAATCGATAATTCTAAAAGTATTGATTCAACAATAAAAGCAACCAGAAGCAAGGATACTAATTTTATTAAGGCTGTGTTGCCCGATTCTACTGACGAAAGCATCACCTTTAGTAATTATAAAGACTACCTTGCTTATGACAAACAGGCAGGCAACAATTCTTATGCACGCTTTACTGGAAGAAGAATTAATATCGCTATAACTGGATTGGACTCTCGAATTGGAACAACCAGTAATCACGCTGATGCCAATCATATTCTATCAATTTTAATCGATAGTGGTAAAATCGAAATTATTTCAGTCCCGCGAGATACTCCTGCCAATGCAGGCTTAGATGACTCTACTGGCTTGAACAAGCTTACCGTAGTTCGTGCAGTTCGCGGTCGCGAGGCTTACCTTAATGAGCTTGCAAGAATTGCAATGATTGACAAAATACATTACTATATTGAAGTTACCTTTTCGCAAGTTATTGGAATATTGGATTTTCTTGGTTATAAAAATGCAAAATCTGTTCTCCAAGTTCTTCGTTCTCGTAAAGGGCTTGGAGGGGATGACTATCAACGATGTTACAATCAAGCTCAATTTATTAGGCAAACAATTTTGAACAACTATTCGAAAATTAATAATGGAATTTTGGGTAATTTAATGTTGCGGGCAGGATTAGCCTTGATTAATACAAATTTAACTTATAATGATGCTCAAAGTATTATTTCAAAATTAAACCTTTCGGGTTTTACAAATTCTCCAAACGAGATTACCATTAAAATACGTCCACCAATCCCTATTAAATTCAAAGTTTACGATTTTACCAACCAAGAACTTATAGAAAAATTAATTAAAAAAATAGAAAACTTCAATATAATACATAATGAAAAAGATAGTATTAAAATTGATGTATTTTCATTGCTAAACAATGTATTATCCGTAGCTGAAAGGGATACGATGACAAAGCCAAAAAGCGTAATTTCGAAATTAAAAACTTACTACGAGCAAAAGGCTTGGCTTCAAATCGAAAACGAAAACCAACGAGAACAGATCCGTTCTCGTTTTGAAAATTGTTTAGTCTCTGCGTATAGAAAACTAAATCAACCTTTGAAAGGCAAAGAAGTCAAAGAACAAATTAATTTAGAAAGAGAATTGTTTAAATTGAAAAACAAATAATAACAAAATGAAAACTCTGGTTTTAATCAGGCATTCTAAATCGGATTGGACTGACCCTAACTTAACCGACATAGAAAGGCCATTAAATAAACGAGGGAAACGTGATGCTCCATTTATGGCAAAGTTGTTAAAAGAAAAGGGAGTTATCCCCGACTTAATACTTTCGAGCCCCGCTACTCGTGCCATTCAAACTTTGAATTACTTCCTTCAAGAATATAAACTTGACAAAAACAAAGTTTTAATCCGAGATGAAATTTATACAATGGGAGCAACGGCTATTAGAAAATTAATTTCATCAATTGATGACAAGCATAACGTTGTGTTCCTATTTGGGCACAACCCCGATATAACTTCCCTTGGTAATCAACTTTCAGATATGTTTGTCGAACAAATTCCCACAACTGGTATTCTTGTCATAGATTTCGATATGGAATCTTGGAAAGAAATATTGACAAAGAGCGGCAAACTTCGATTTTTCGAATACCCAAAAAAGTATTTCAAGAAGAAATAATTTATGCCTGATTTTTTAAAAAAAGCCCCCTTGAAAAGGGGCTACGAATAAAGTAAATTTTTCTAAACTTTCGAGATAATTAACTTTGGGTTGAAATGTTATCCGATTCAGGAAACTCGTAATGGAGTTTTCCATCGTACATTTCAATCATTGTAAGAATGGTTGGTTTGGGAATTTTATCGAATTCCCTACTGATATTAATTTGGTCGAAATTTGTTTCTTCGGACTCATAGGAAGAAGCGACATCAGCAAGACGAAGTTGCAACTCTTGCTTCAATAAATCATTGATTTGCCGTGCCCTTTTGCCCATAGCAACAATAGATTCGTACAATATCCCACGCTCGGTCATTTTCATTCTCACTAAAACTGGATTAATTGTTTTCTTAAAGTTCATCATACTCATTCCACAAAATTCCTGTTATTGGACGGAAATTCATTAGAAATATTTTAGAAAGAGATTTCAAAATTAACAATAAAAATTCAAATAAAATTAACTTCTTAAAGGTTTTGTAATGAAAACGGAAAAATTTGGAAATATTGAACTTATCATTTCAATTGATAACTCGTCTTCGAATATCCCAAACACAGTTGAACCACTACCCGACAAACTTGAATAAACTGCACCAAGTTTGTATAACTTCTCCTTTATCTCTGCTAAAATCGGATAATGTGAAAAAAGTAAAGCCTCGAAATCATTGCTAAAATAATCAATAAACTCATATATAGAGGAAATTTTCTTAAAAACTTCTGAGTAATCGGTTATCTCTTTCTTTCGACTACCAGAAAACAAAGAATACGCAAATTTTGTTGAAATTTGAAAATTCGGATATACCAAAACCACAAAGAAATCGAAAGAAAACTCGACAGGAATAATAATCTCGCCCCGCCCACGAACTATTGCGGGTTTGTTCAAAATAAAGAAAGGGACATCGCTACCAATATCTTTTGCAAGTTCAATTAATGAAACTTCATCAATTTGAAGTTCATATAAATGGTTTAAAGCCCGAAGAAATGTAGCAGCGTTGGAACTTCCTCCACCAAGGCCAGCCCCTAGTGGAATATTTTTTTGTAAAATAATTCTCATTAAATTTATGTTAATTTTATGCTTGTATTGTATTAATTTAATAGTTTTGTAAATTGTATTTTCTTTTAAAGAAATTTGTAACGTTTCGGGCTCAATCAGAAGTTGAAATTCTGTTGATGGTTCAAAGTGAAGAATGTCTGCTAAATCAATGGGTATAAAAAAAGAGTTGATATTATGGAAACCATCGTTGCGTTTCTCGATAATTTCCAGGCTCAAATTAATTTTCGCATTAGATTTTAATGTTAAATAATTCATTTGTTAGAAATTGAGGGTGTTGAACATAAAAGAAATAAACGAAAAGCTTGAAACAGTTGAAAAATACGACCAAGTCCCATTTTCGGTGGAAATATGGCGTAAACTTTTCCATTTGGTTTCTCTTTCTATTCCCATAATTTATACCTTTGTTCCCAGGCAAACTGCAATTTACATTTTATTCTTATTAACAACTTTGTTCATTGTAATAGACATAATTATAAAAAAAGATAACATAGTTCGTAAAATCATCTTCAAAATTTTTGGAAGACTCTTCCGCCAATTTGAACTTCAAAATTTTGTTTTCAACGGAGCAACTTGGATGCTTATTTCTGCTACGATTAATGTAATCCTTTTCCCAAAACTTGCCACAATTACTTCATTTTATGTGCTTATAATTTCAGACGCATGCGCAGCACTTTTTGGCAAAAGATTTGGTAAGACCAAATTCTTGAACAAAAGTTTTGAAGGTTTTATCGCTTTTATTATTTCTGGGTTTATTGTTGTCAGTTTAATATGGTTGGGATACGACCTTCCATCTTCATTTCTTATTAGTGCATTTTTTGGTGTTTTAATTGCGGGAATAATTGAATCATCGTCTGCCTTTTTCAAAATTGATGACAATTTGGGAGTTCCTATTGCAATTTCTACCATCCTTGTTATAGGTTCAAAAATCGCAATGGGCTGGGGTGCAGATTTCATTAACATTTTTTAGTTATGCGTTTAGATGAAATTACTGAAGAAATAATAAAAAAATTTAAACATAAAATTTCTGGCAAAGTTCGTTTCCACGAAGTTGATTCCTTTGGAGTAGTTCATAATTTAGTTTATTTTTATTGGATAGAAATTGCTCAAACAGAGTATTTCGAAAACCTTGGTTTCAAAATAACCCCAGTGGTATTTGTTTCTGAATTCCCTTTGATGAAAGTCCACAATGAAATTGACTATTTCAAACCTTTACGTTTAGGCGAGAAATACTCCGTCCTAACCCGAATTAGTTTTATTAAACAAAGTTCATTTGAATATCAGAATATCATTTTAAATGAAACTGACTCGATTGTTGCTTTTGCCAAAAGTATTTTAGTTCACCTTGCCCCAAAAATTTCTGAACCAATACCTTTACCTACAAGATTTATTGAACTTGTTCGTAACTTTGAAGGAAGGGATGTTGAACAATTGAAGGATTTTAATGGACCCGAGTGAGTATCGGCAGCTTGCCGATGCCTACAACCAAATTCAAATTGTTAGCGAACAAACTTTCGAACCACTCTCCGAGGAAACAAAAATTTCTGCCTTTTCGATAACCAACGAGGAAAACTTCGATTATGGTGTTCAATTTTTTAATTTCCTTGCCCAAATATTCAAAAATGATTGCGACTTCGGTTTTATCGACGAAAATGCCACCAACGAAAACCTTTTGAGTATCCGAGAAGGTATTTCAGGTACCGAAGCAGTTATCTTTGCTTTTTTTGTTCCTTCGGATGTACTCGATGACGACGAAATTATCCTTAAATTAAACAATATAATTCAAACTTTGTCTGAATCAAAAAAAACGATCGGAATTTTCTTTTCACCAAACCACATCCCGGATGAACTGAATCTTCCAATTAAAATCAATCTTCCTACTATCGATACCCCAACAATCGCTGCTGGTGCTATGTTTCTTGCTGGAAGAAAACCCATTTAATTTATAAACAAACCATTATATAATTTGTAAAATGATAAGTATACTAAATATTTTGTTAATTTTGCCTTGTTTTTTTAGGTAAACAATGGACTACATCGGAAGTGCAAGTTTTGAACCAAAGAAAGTAACTACTTTTCGTTTGCAAGAAATGAAAAAAATTGGTCGAAAAATAGTTGCCCTTACTGGATATGATGCTCTTATTGCGCGCATACTCGACGAAAGTGGAATAGATTTAATTTTAGTTGGCGATTCTCTTGGAAATGTTGTACAAGGTTTGGAAACCACATTACCAGTAACATTAGAGGAAATTATTTACCATACGAAAGCAGTTGTCCGCGGTGCAAAACGTCCGTTAATAATAGCCGATATGCCTTTTATGACTTTCCAAGTTTCTGCCGACGAAGCATTTACCAATGCTGGGAAAATAATGAAAGAAACTGGTTGCGGAGGTGTGAAAATCGAAGGGGCAAGTGAAATCATTCTTCAAGCAATTCGCCGAATGACGGAAAGCGGAATTCCAGTTATGGGGCATGTTGGTTTAACACCTCAAAGTATACACAAGTTTGGTTCTTATAGAGCACGAGGAACCGACCCTCAAGAAGCGGAATCTATTTTCAGAGATGCTGTTAATCTTGAACAAGCAGGTGTTTTTGCTATTGTTTTGGAAAAAATCCCTGCCTCGCTTGCGAAAAGAATCACTGAAACTCTTAAAATACCTACAATTGGTATAGGAGCGGGTCCATATTGCGATGGACAAATCCTTGTTTATACAGATATGTTAGGATTAACTATTGATTTTAGCCCTCGTTTTGTTCGGCGATATGCACATCTTTACGAAACAATACTTTCAGCATTTAAGCAATATGCCGAAGATGTTCGTAAACAAAGATTTCCTAACGAGTCGGAATCCTATTCTTAATTGTTTACAGCGAAGAATTTATTTCCATTTTTTTATTAATTCGATATAAACAGTTCGAGATAGAAATCGTTCAGCAGGGGTTGAATATGAATTTAAACCAGGTGGGAATATAGAAGAACCAACCCCTTTAACCTCGATAATTTCTATATTTGGATCAATGCTCCTTACGAGTTCCAAAGTTCTTTCAGCTCGCTTTTGCGATAGGTTGTAATTAAAATCACGGTCGCCAAGTATGTCGGAATATCCAATTATTTTAGCCTGTGTTAGTTCCGAGTTTGTTGCAAGAAACTTTGCTATCTCGTTTCTTGTCCCAGAAGGAATTTCAGCGCTTGCAACATCGAACAAAATCAATGACAATCTCTGAACTTCAATCTCGTTAGTGTCGTTAATCACTTCAATCTTTTTAGTATCGATTGAAACATTACCTTCAATATCTTCCAACACAAACTTTACGTTCAAAGTCTGATTATAAGTTAGCAAATCGGCTAATTTTTCTTGAATATTTTCCTCAATCTCGCTTGGGGAGTCAGTTCCCGAATAAGAAAGTATAGTCTTATTTTCTGCTTCAACATTTAAACTCCATCGACGAATCCCATGCATAAAAGAATTTTTAGGGTCGAATTTAACCACTTTAGGTTTAAAATCAAGTAATTCCAGAAATCGCCTTTTTGCTACAGGTTGAAGAATATCTGGATCCGATGATGTTATTAGTACTCTTCGATTTTCTGCATATCCACTATCATTTGGAGTTATCGTTCTATTTTTGGGGAAACACCGTTCTTTCCCTGTCTGAATTAGTATTCTATTTGGTTCTATCTTCCAATTGTCAACAAGGTAATTTTTTACGGATTGGGCGCGTCTTCTTGCTAATTCGCAGTTTGCTTTTTCGGTAGTAGAATCAGAAAATCCAATGATTGTAATTTTCGAACCCGGTTTTTGGCGAAGTCGGTACCCAATAATATTTAGAACATTTTTGTTCAATTCCAAAGGCTTTGTTGGTAGCGAATCATAATTAAAACCTTCTGGGGTTCTGAATTTATAATAAAAGTCCAGAATTTCATCCGAATTATTATCGAAAAATACTATTGGAAGAATTGGGAAAGCTTGGGTTACAAATTGAGTTTCCAAATAAATGGTTGTTGTATTAACATCAATTTTGGCAATAGGTTTTGGTTTTCGATAAATTGTATCAGTTCGAAAAATTCTTTCTATTGTCGTAATAACTTCTTTCGACGTCTCTATTAATGTATCGATTTTCTCTTTTCCAAAGACAAATTTACTTTTTTGTACATTTTCATTTTCTACGACAAGAGTATCTAAAATGAACTCACGCCGATATTCTTTTTGGGGTTCAATTTCTTTAGGCTTTTCTATATGAATTGGTAAATATTTCACCGCCAAACCAAAACGAATTGAGTTAATCTTCCATTTCACACTATCGGCAATATCGTTCATTCCAAGATGGAAAGAAAAGTAAGGAGACATAACAAAACTTTTTACTTTGTTTAATGGTAAATCGTATGAAACACCTAAATGAAGGTCGGTTTGAACAGGCTTGGCTTTTGGAATGTCCCCTGAATATTTATTCCTAATTCTGGATTGAGTATCGATAAAAACCCCTTGGTCTTTTGGTTCAACAATTTGCTCCCACTGTTCAAATTTTTTTTGTAAAGGAAATGCAATCCTTCCACCAACAAAAAAACTTAAACCATAAAAAGGATTAACTCGAACATATGGTTCAAAACCAAAAGTAAGAATATTTGCTTTCAAATTATGTTCAAACACACCTACAACAAGGGTATCCAGAACCCTAATCCAAGTTGATTCTTCTTGTTTTAACCATCCATCGAGTTTCGTCAATGAAAATCTTAAACCTCCAAAGAGTCTATAAGGTAATGGCAATTCAATGAATACACCTGCGTGGAAACCTTTCCCTTCCCCTTCCTTGAAACCCAAACAACAGTTTGGAATTCCGGGGAGCTTGCCAAAATCTGGATTATGGAGGTTGAAATTGTAACCACCAAAGACTCCATATTGGCGAATCGTATCGGGAAAATTTTTTCCTGTTAAAGTCTCCTGTGAAAAAGAAAAGTTCGCAAAGAAAAAACAAAAACTCAAAAGAAAAATAATAACAATTTGCATCAATTTAATTCCGCAATTATTTGGTACATTTCTGGGCGTCTATCTAAAATAATGTCATTGAATTGGTCAATTTTCTTAGAACGAGTTTCTTGAGGGAAAACTTCAGCATAAATAATTTCTTCACCATTCTCGCTTGCAACGGCAAGAAGATTACCATTGTAATCCCAAATACCAGATTTACCATTAAAATACAATGTCTCGCCACCATTGGATTCAGTTCCAATTCGATTAGCAACTGCAAGATAAACTTTGTTTTCTATTGCTCGTGCTGGCATTGCGTGTATCCAGACTTTTGTAACAAGGTTCGAGGGACAAACAATCAAATCGGCTCCTTTTAACGAAAGAGAACGAGCAGCTTCGGGAAATCGCCAATCGTAACAAATCATCGCACCAACATTAATATCCAAAGGTGGATATTTTGCAACAAGAAAACCTGTATCTCCTTTAGCAAAAACAAATCTTTCGCGATAGAATAGATGAGTTTTTCGATATACAAATGAATATGAAGGGTCGGGAAAAAGTACCGCACAAGAATTGTATACCTTTTGATTATACCTTTCGGGAAAACCAAAAACAATTATTTTATTCTTTGAAGTTGATATGTCCTGAATATTTTTAATAATTTCAGAATCAAACGAAATGGAAAAAGGTATCACTTCTTCAGTGGAGAGAAAAAAATATCCCGTTAAAGCCATTTCTGGGAAACAAATCAAATCGGCTTCTGTAGAATTCGACTTTTCAATAATAAATTCCAGATTTCTCTTAATATCTTTAAATATTGGGTTGAATTGCACACAGGCTACTTTCATATTTTATTGCCTTTTTACAACGATAATAGTCTTGTCATCATTAATATCGGATTTAGCTGAGAACTTATTTACATCTTCAACAATTGCAAAAGCAAGTTCTTTTGCAGAAAGATCTTTTTTTTCACGAACTAATTTTCCCAATCGTTCCTCTGTATAGAGATTGTGATTTTCGTCCATTGCTTCGGTAATACCGTCGGTGAACAATACCAAAATATCTCCTTTATGCATTCGAATATTTTCGACTTTAAACTTTTGCTTTGGCATAATTCCTAATAAACCACCTGTCGTAATAAGCCTAAATATTTTATCGGATTCTTGACGGTAATGTATTGGAGAAGGATGCCCAGCATTTACATAAAGAACAAGTCTATTCATAGAAGAAGTTAATTCACAATAGAAAAGTGTAACAAATCTTTCATAAGGGAAAGTCTTGTAAACAAGTTTATTCAATTTGTTAAAAAGGTCACTCATACGAGTTGAATAACTCCAACCCATTCGGAACGCACCAGAAACAAAAAGTGCTTGGATTGCAGCAGGCAAACCCTTGCTCGAAGCATCCCCAATAACAATCCCAAGTCTTTCTTCTTCATCCTTTGATTCGGGCAAAAGATAATCGAAAAAATCACCACCAACTGCACTATCAGGAATACAAACTCCGTAGAGTTCATAATCAAGAAAATCCAAACTATGGTCGGGAAGCAAACTTCTTTGAATTTGAGCAGCCTGATATAAATCTTCTCGAATTTTCTTTTTTTCGATTAAGTCTATTATATTCTTCATTGCAGCAGTTGCAACACTACTAATAATTGTCAACGTTTCGGAAAAAGTTGGTTTGATTTCAGGAGCATTAAACCCTAAAAGATATTTGTAGAATTTACCTGCTCGAGTGCGAACTATTGGTCCAACTCCAGTCACAGAATAGAGTTTAATTCCTTTTTCTTGTAGAACCTTATCTGTCTCTATTTTAGTTAGAGTTCTTTCCTTTACCAAATCAACAAGAAACGGTTGATCCTGAATATAAATACGATAATTTTCTGGAATTTTTTCAACATTTCCATACTGCATTCTTAACTCATAAGCCAATTGGTCGGGAATAAATTCCCAAACCCGACCACCAGTAATTTCGAAACCGGTGTGGTCAACTATGTCTTTCACTAAATGTTTTAACATTTCAAGTGGGTCGGTGTACTGAACAGAAACAAGCTGTTCTACCAACTTATAAGTTTCCCTTTGATGTTGCGAATTTGTCATTATCTATCTCAAAGTAAAAAAATCAGAATTAAAATGTAAACTAAAACAAGAAAAAAAACTAATTTAAAAAGTTTCTTCACAAGTCCAAATACCATACCTAAAAAAAGTAAGAAAATAATAATTTGAAGAAGAACCGGTAAGTTATCGAACCAATCAAATATTGAAGCCAAAACCATATTTAACTAACTTTGAAGGTAAATGTGATTATTCCATACATTTCTTTGTTTTCCTTCAACCTATTAAAACGCCATTGGCGTAATGCATCGACTGCGGAACGTTCCAAAACAGGATCTCCTTTTTGTAATGGAACAATACTTGTTACAATACCTTCGGGCGAAACGGTAAATTTCAATTTGATTTGAGCATTCACATTATAATTCGGAGGGTATTTTGGTAAAACTTTGTAAAGAACAATTCTATTTCCACCACCACCCCACTCAATTTCGCCTAAACCTAAACCAGCACCAGAACCTTGCCCTTTTTCTCCAAGTCCAGTTCCATCTTGTGTTCCCGTCGCTTTACCAATATTTTTTGCTCCCCTACCAAATTGATCTTTGTTCCCATTCTCGGATGACAAATCGGAAGCAGGCTTTATATCTTTTGCAAGAAGAGGATCATCAACATTAGACGTTTTTGGGCTTTTCTTTGCTGCAATGCTTGCATCCTCGAGTTCGTTAGATGGGGCTTTTCCTTTATATGCAATTCCTTCCTCGCTCAAATTACCTTTACTTAAACCAGTTCCATCCCCTAAACCAAAGTTGATTAATTCAAGAGGAATCGTTTGGGGTTCATAAGTAGGTAAAGTAGGGGGTTCGTATTCACACATTGATACCATAAAAACCAAAATAAAATAAATTGCAATGGAAATTAAAAAGCCTCGGAGAGTATTAGGCTCCCAGTATATGTTTATCTTAATCTGTTTTTCTTCGGAAAAACCTTTGTACATCTCCCCCCTTCCAAAATACAAACATAATTAATAAAAGCGACTCAAACAAATCAAAAAAATTTTACTTAACTACTCATTTTCAAAAGGAACATAAAATTTCTAAAAATCTATTTAATGGTATTCAATGTTTCCTCTGGTTGTAACTCATCACCCAAAATTTTGGTAATTTTGTAATTTATTTATCAAGTTTTCCAATGGAAACAGTCCAAAAAAAGAAAGTTATCTTAAGTGGTATGCAACCAACTGGAGGTTTGCACATAGGACACCTTACTGGTGCTTTGCGTAACTGGGTTGAGTTGCAAGATGAATTCGAATGTTATTACACAATAGTAGACTTACATGCAATTACAATTCGACAAGAACCATCCAAACTTAGACAATGGACACTCGACCTTGCAGCCACTTTCATTGCTGCTGGCATTGACCCTGAACGTTCACACATTTTTGTTCAATCACACGTTCCCGAACATACTCAACTTGCCTGGGTATTGAATTGCTTTACAGGAATGGGCGAATGTTCAAGAATGACTCAATTTAAAGATAAATCGCAAAAGTACCCTGAAAATGTTAACGTTGGTTTGTTTGCATATCCAGTTCTAATGGCAGCAGATATTTTGCTTTACCAAGCAGACCTTGTTCCTGTTGGAGCCGACCAAAAACAACATCTTGAACTTACACGCAACCTTGCCGAAAGATTTAATAACCTTTATTCGCCGACTTTCAAAGTCCCTGAACCCTACATTCCAAAAATTGGTGCAAAAATTATGAATTTGCAAAACCCATCGAAGAAAATGTCCAAAACCGATGAAGCACAAAATGGCGTTCTCTATTTAACTGACACAAAGGAGCAAATAATTAATAAAATCAAAAGGGCAGTTACCGATTCTGGTAATGAAATTAAATGGAGCGAATCAAAACCGGGAATTTCAAACCTTATAACCCTTTATCATATTGCAACAGACAAATCTATCGAAACAATAGAAGAGGAATTTGAAGGACGTGGCTACGGTGAATTCAAAAAAGCAATAGGAGAAGCATTGGTCGAATTCCTTGAACCATTCAGAAAAAGATATAACGAGATAAGACCTGATGAACCATATTTGATGAAAGTACTGCAGAAAGGAGCAGAACAAGCCCGCAATGTTGCAAACAAAACATTACAAAAAGTATACAAAAAGATTGGATTTGTGCTTTTGTAGGTTTTATTTTCGATTTCAGTTTTGTTTAATATTTCTTATATCTTCTCTACATCCCTTTTATTTATCCAACCAATGTTACCATTTGGAAGCACTATTTTATACCAATCACCAATTTCATCAAGAATTTCAACTTTTGTTCCTTGATGAATTATGAGCAAATCCGTCGAAGTCGCGTCGGGAGAACTTTTTATGTATGAATTCATTGCAAAGACAATTGCTTGATTATGGCTTGTTTCGAAATTATATCTCGAAACACCTAATCCAACCGTTAAAAAGAAACTCCCTAAAAATAAAAAGCCAAAAAGAAAGAAAATCTTTCTTGCTTTTGCTGATAAAATCAACAAAAAAAGAGAAAAGCAAACAGAAGCAAACCAAATCGAAATCAATCCGATTGTTGCCCACTGACTTGAACTTAAACTATCTCGTAAATTTTCCCAAAATTCTTTTACAAAGAACTTTGGCCGTTCTTGAAATTTATCGACTATTCTCAAGTTTGCCATTTGTAAGTTGAAATTTATATCTTCGTCGAATGGGTCAATAAGCTTGGCTCTTTCGTAAAAAAGAATGCCTTTATGATACTCACCTAATCGGTAATAAACATTGCCTAAGTTAAACAAAACTTCTTTGCTAACATAACCCTCGGATAAAATCTTTTTGTAAATTTCTTCAGCTTTCGAAAATTCACCTTTACGATAATATTCATTCGCTTGCGAAAATAATTTGTTTGCTTCATCTTTATCTAAAGATAACAATTCCATTTGAACAAGGAAAAGAATGAGTAACCAAACTAATGTTCTCATTCTCATTACAGCTTCTCACTTAATTTGGACAAAACTTCGACTGAATGTGCATAAACTTTTTCCAAAGGTTCGTTGTCAAACTGAGGCGAATATCGAGCCATCTCGCATTGGTCGATTAATTCAATTAATTTATCCACCAATTCACGATCAGGAATTCTTTCCAAAAGTTTTTCTTTGACAGTTTCTCTCGTCAATTCCGAAGGTGAAATATTCAACTTATTTGCAACAAAATTCCAAAGTGAACGAGCAGTTTCCTCGTAAAATAAATCATTATTTCCATTGCTTAGCAACTTTTTCGCATTTTTTAAATATTTCTGAGCAATCTTATTCGCCCTAATTTGCTTCATCAAAACTAAGTTACCTTCGACTTGTTCTTTTCGCCGCACATATACAAAAACTAAACTCCACAGCAAAATTGGAAGAATGGATAGTACAAAGAACCAGGGTGATGAAATTAAACTTTCATTTGCAATAATAAATTTCCCAGATGTAGTTTTAATGTAACGAATGTCCTGACCAATTAACTTTACATCTTCTTTCTTAATGTTTGTAACAAAAGTTTGGGTTGTTGCCCCCTGTTCAACATTTAAGGTAAAAGGTTGAGAACTTAAAGTAACATATTCCTTTTTCGCAAGATTAAAATAAGCAAATTTTACGGGTTCAATTTTGAATTGCCCTGGATTTTTTGGAACAAGATAGTATTCAAAAGTTAATGTACCATTAATACCAGTCGGCGAAATACTTGTTTTATCGATTACTTTAGGTTCATAAGTGTCAATATCATTTGGAAGGTTTAGGGAAAAGGGAGATAGCAATTTTAAATTTCCACTTCCAGAAATTTCAACTCGCAAGGTTGCAACTTCACCCGTTTTAACACGGTCTTTATCCAGCCAAGCTTTCAACTGCATTGAACCAACCCCACCGCGAAAGTCCACAGGTTGAGGTGATGGTAAACCTAAGACTTTTATTTGAACAGGTTTAGAACGAACAGTAAAGGGAAAATCCTTATAGCGATTTGAAAAGAATGGGTCATTGAAAAAAGGGTCGTCGAACAACATATCGAACGGGTCGCGATATCGCTTCCTTTGTTGCTGTTTTATTAGAAGTCGCACCACAAATTCAATTTCCATTGGGTCAATTGCCAAAACACCAGTTTGCTGAGGAATTAATACAACTTGCTTCAAATCTGCAACTTTGAAAGGAATTCCATTTATTATTTCTGTTGAAAATTTCAATTCTTTAATACCGAAGTCTTGTGTCCAGAACCCATTAAAACTAGGCATCTTTGGAACAGAAATGTTTACAATATTTAAATCAGGATGCACAAAAATCTTATAAGTAGCTGTAATTGTTTCGCCTAAATATGCCTGTGTTTTGTCAACATATAATCGAATAAATAAATTGTCTTTAATAATATCGTAGGCCTGTTGAGAAAGACTTTTTTCTTGGGAATCAGTTTGTCCTTGCTGGCTTGCTTTTTTACTTCCTTTTACTACTTTAATTGTAATCGGATTAGAAGAAAGAACATTTCCATCGACTGTAATTCTGGCAGGTTCGATTGTATAAGTTCCTTCAACATCAGCAGAAAGAATATATATAAAAGAAAGGGAACTCGAAATTTGCCCATTAATAATTTGGGTACTCATTGACCGACTTGGGCCAGCAAGAACAGTAAATCCTTTGAAATTAGGTGGTTGAAAATTTTTACCATTTGTGGTATTTAGTGTAAATGTGATTTGTATTTGCTCACCAACTTCAACATTAGTGCTACTTGCTGTTGCAGTAAATTTATATTCGCTTAATCCAATATGTACACAAAGAAAAAACAATAAAACACCAACTGCGTTTCTCATTTTTCTTCTAAATCTAAAATTCAAAGAATATAGAAGAAAAAAAACAAAAAAAATTATTTTGTAGTTTTATTAATTTTTTGCAATTTTGCATTTTGAAAGTGGGCTCTTAGCTCAGCTTGGTTTAGAGCGCTTCCTTGACGCGGAAGAGGTCACAGGTTCGAATCCTGTAGAGCCCACATTTCTATACCTCTCCTCTCTTTTAATGCTTATTTTACAATGTGGCATAAATTTTGTTCTTTTTACAATTATGAAAAATATTATAATACACATAAAATACTATTTACTTCTTTTTTTTGTCAGCATACTTATTTCTTGCACATCAATTGAACACTTTTCTTCTAATCGAACTACACAAGTTGACAACTTCCCCAAAATAACTAAAAACGAAATACAAAATCTCGACAACAACAGAAAGAAACTCCTGGCCGAAGCGAAGAAATGGATTGGAATTCCTTATTGTTATGGCGGAACAAACAATTGCGTTGATTGTTCGGGTCTAACTCAAAACGTTTACAAAAGTATTGGAATTATTTTGCCAAGAACAGCCAGCGATCAAGCCAATTATGGTGAAGAAATCAGTTTATATGATGCACTTCCAGGCGACCTACTATTTTTTGGTAGCAACACAAAGGTTACACATGTTGCAATATACATTGGCAACAATGAAATAATACATTCCTCATCGAGCAGAGGGGTGATATGCGAAAAATTGAATTCAAGCCTCTTTTCAAGTTATAAATTCGCAAGAAGAATACTAAAGCCATAATCTTAAATAGTAAAATTTTTTCTTCGTTAAAACGTCTCTAAATTGGCTTTTTTATATTTGTTTAAAACTATGAGTGACTGCGATTTTTCAATTGACTTATTGCTTGATGTTCTTGATAATAATCCACTTGGAACAGTTTTAAAGAACACCAATAATTTCCAAATTTTATTCGCAAACAAATCTTTTTCATCTTTAGTTCACATCCCCATTGAAAAACTAATTATGTCTACGCCTAATCAAGTATTCGATAAGGATATATCATCAAAATTAGAACTTTTAGATAAAAAAGTCGTAGAAGAAAGAATACCCATTAAACCACAAATCAAAAATCCTTTTGGAAATAACCCAGAACTTGTTATCGAGGTTCAAAAAGTTCCACTTTTTGATAAAGAAAGTGGTAATATCCAACACATTGTCGATTATTACCAGAATGTTTCCCAAATAACGCGAGCGGACTATATTCTTCGCGAAACCGAGATACTTTATAAAAAGATTTTCGAAAATCTCCCACTTGGAATCGCGATTCTTCGTGCAGAAGACTTTACAATAATTGATGTGAACACAAATTTCCTCGAACTCTTTGAACTTGAATTCGACAAAGTTATGTATAAGCCAATTTTCGAATTACCTTTTTGTTCAGACAAAGAACGACTTCTAATCTATCTTAATACCACCCGTGAATTATCATCTACTCAGACACTAGAAAGAACAATCACTTTACCATCGGGAAGAAGACTTAATGTTATTTTTAATTTTTTCTTTATGAATTTTCTCGACCAAGAACCTTGGTTCGTTTTAGTTGTTAATGATGTTTCAGCACTCGAAGAAGCCAACCAGGAAATATTATCTCTTATTAAAAAAGAATATGAACTCAACAGACTAAAAAATCGTTTTGTTTCAATCCTTTCACACGAATTAAGAACACCTCTTACTTCCTTGATGCTGTCGGTTGAAATGCTCCAGAAATTTGGAAACGAAATCTCAGAACAAGAGAAGGCTAAAAATTTCGAACAAATTCGTACTTCAATTAAAACGATTTCGAATTTGCTCGAAAATGTTTCAAGGCTCGAAAACCTAACAGATAACGACTTCATCCTTAATCCCACACAATTCTCGCTTATTAAGAAAATTCATCAAAATGCACTTGAAATAGAGAAAGTTTACAATTATGATAACAAAATACAAATTAATTCAGAAAGTAATGATATTATTCTTAGATCCGATGAAGTTCTTATTAATGTAATTCTTAAAAACTTAATAGAAAATGCTGTGAAATTTTCGCATGAAGGAAATCCAGTTTACATCAATATTAAACATAAAAATAAAAATGTTGAAGTATTAATTCAAAACTTCGGTAAACCTATTTCACAAAAGGATATTAATTACATATTTTTACCATTTTACCGCGGCTCCAATACAACGAAAACAAGAGGTTTTGGACTCGGACTTTCGCTTGTTAAAAAAGCCGTAGAAATCCTTAATGGAACAATAGAACTTACTAGTTCCGAAACCGAAGGAACAATGGTAAAGTTAGTTATTCCAATTTCAATCAATATTCAATAACCTTTTTAATAATTTCTTCTTGTTCCTGATTATGCTGGGAAAAGGAACCCGTTGCCGGCGAGGCTCTCGGTCTTCGACCTATGAAATGAATCCGTGTTCCTTCTGGTAAGAAGTTGAAGGACTGCTCAAAAAAATAATTCCAGGCACCCATATTTTGGGGTTCTTCTTGAAACCAAACAAACTTTCGAGCATTTGGGTACTTAGAAAATATTTCTTTTAGTTGAGAAATATGCAATGGGTAAAGTTGTTCAATTCGAATAATTGCAAACGATTGCCTATCGACTTTCTCCTCTTTAATGTAAGTTAATAAATCCCAATACACTTTGCCAGAAAGAAGAATTATTTTTTCAACCTGTTTATGTTCCTGAATATGTGGGTCGTCATAGATTTCAAAGAACTTTCCTTCAGTTAGTTCAGAAACATAAGAAACAGCCAGTGGATGTCGAAGCATACTTTTGGGTGTCATTAAAATTAATGGTTTGTGAATAAACATTTGTCGCCGTAACAAATGAAAATAATTTGCTGGAGTTGTTAAATTTGCAACAATCATATTGTTTTCTGCACAAAGTTGAAGAAATCGTTCCAATCGAGCACTTGAATGTTCTGGACCTTGTCCATCGAAACCATGAGGAAGAAGAACAACAAGATTTGTTTTCATACCCCACTTTTTCTCACCAGCAACAATGAACTGGTCGAAAATTGGTTGAGCAACATTTGCAAAATCGCCGAATTGTGCTTCCCAAAAAACAAGGCTATTTTTTGCAACAAGACTATATCCATATTCAAATCCGAGAATGGAAGTTTCGGATAAAGGACTATCGTATATTCGAAGTTTCCCTTGTTTTGATGAAATATGATTTAAAGGAATATATTCATCTTCAGTTTCAAAATCGATGAAAACTGAATGGCGTTGGCTAAATGTTCCACGCCGAGAATCTTGTCCCGAAAGTCTAATGTCCTTCCCATCGAGAAGAATTGTACCAAAAGCCAAAAACTCTGCAAAAGCCCAATCAATTGGGGTATTAACATCTTCGAGCAACCGCTTTCGCCGTTCAATCATTGTTTTCAATTTAGGATTAATATTAAAGGAATCGGGGAATGAGGTTAAAGACTTTACCACATTCATTAAAGAATCTAAGGTTACAGAGGTTTTGAAATACACAAACGGGTTAAAATCTTCTATCTTTTCAGGAGTTGGTCGAGCATTTTTATTACTTTTCAAATTAATAAAAGCTGATTGAAGCTTTTCTTGATAATTACGTTGAAATTCTACAGCAATTTCTTCGCGAATTATACCATTTTGAATAAGTGTCCTTTTATAAATCTCGCTAATTGGAGGTAGTGAGCGAATTTTTTTATACAAAAGGGGTTGAGTATAGGTTGGCTCATCGGCTTCGTTATGTCCGTATTTTCGATAACACAATAGGTCGATGATAACATCAGTATGAAATTTTTGTCGGTATTCAAAAGCAAAAATAGCAGCATTCGCAACTGCTTCTGGGTCGTTTCCATTAACATGAAGAATTGGAACTTGAATCCCCTTGGCAATATCGGTTGCATAATAAGAAGAACGAGCCTCTGTTGCAGGAGTTGTAAATCCAATTTGATTATTAATAACAATATGAATTGTTCCACCAGTTCTGTAGCCGTGAAGTTGCGAAAGATTTAAAGTTTCGGCAACAACACCTTGCCCGGCAAATGCAGAGTCGCCATGAATTAAAACTGGAAGTACTTTTGAGTGTGATTTATCGCCAAAATTATTTTCTAATGCTCTTGCAATTCCCTCTACAACCGGATCAACAAATTCAAGATGGCTGGGATTAGGAGAAAGGATAACTGGTACGGTTTTACCATTCGGTGCTACATATGTCCCTTCTCCACCAAGATGATATTTTACGTCTCCACTCCCCATAAAAGAATTTGGGTCGATATCGCCTTCAAATTCATTTAAGATATCTTCAATTGATTTACCGATTTCGTTTGCAAGAAAATTCAAGCGCCCCCTATGTGCCATACCGACCACAACTGAATGTAGATTTTCTTGAGCAGCGAATTGCAAGAGATTATCGATAAGAATTATAGCACTTTCGGCACCTTCCAAAGAAAATCTTTTATGACCGATATATTTTGTATGGAGAAAATTTTCGAATTCTTCTGCTTCGATAATTTTTTTCAAAAAATAAACTCTTTCATCATTAGAAAATTCTTCGAAACCTACCAGTTCAAGTCTGCGTTTTATCCAATCTTTCTTTTCTGGGTCTTGAATATGCATAAACTCGAAACCAATGCTACCGCAATAAGTATCACGCAATCTTTCAATGATATCGCGCAAAGGTAAATTGTTTTTCTCCCAAAGGTCATCGGCGTGGAAAACTCTATCGAGGTCCCATATTGTAAAACCATAATAAGCAGGGTCGAGTTCAGGATAATAAATGGTAGCAAAGCCAAGAGGATTGCTCGAAGCAAGCAAATGCCCCCTTACTCTATATGCATTTATCATTAATTCTACGTGGGCACTTTTTTCAATAATTTCCTCTTCATCCACCCTTCCAAAGCGATTTACTGGCGTAGTATCAACTTCCCATCGTATTGGTTCAAAAGGAATTCGCAGTATTGCAAATATAGAATCATAAAACTGTTCGGCACCAAGAATAAGTTCTTGAATATAAGAAAGAAATTCGGCTGATTCTGCTCCTTGGATTATTCTGTGGTCATAAGTATTTGTGATTGTAACTACTTTTGAAATGGCAAAGGAGGTTAAAATTTCAGGTTTGACAGCCTTGAATTCAGTAGGGTAGTCAATTGCACCAATTGCAATAATTAAAGATTGCCCACGCATAAGCCGAGGATTCGACATTGTTGTTCCAATCATTCCGGGATTGGTTATTGAAACTGTTGTGTTTTGAAGCTCTTCAACTTGGATTTTACCTATTCGGGTTCGAGCAATCAAGTCGTCGTATTTTTGCACAAACTCATCGAATCTCAAACTTTCCACACCTTTGATATTTGGAACCAAAAGCCCACGACTACCATCTTTCCTTACGATATCTACCGCAAAGCCAAGATTGATTGATTTTCGTCGAAGTCGATAAGATTTCCCATCTTGCCGAATAAAAACATCATTCATCTGGGGAAACCGTTTCAATGCTTTGACTATAGCCCAAGTAAGTATATGAGTAAAAGAAACCTTACCTCTTTTTAACTTTCCCAAATGTTTATTTATGATTTTTCGATTTTCATCTAAAACTTTTACTGGAATTGTTCGCACAGAAGTTGCCGTAGGAACTGAAAGGCTAACTTCCATATTTTCTGCAAGTCGTTCCTGAACCGAGCTTAAAGGCAAAATTTCGTCCGCCGGACTACTTCGAACATCATCAACCAACAAAGGGGGAAATTCGCGAAAACCATTTTGTTCTTCAATAACTTGCTCAACTTTTGAATCGAATTCAATTTTGTTCCCATATTTTGATTTAAAATATTCTCGCCATTCTTGAGAAACACTATTAGGATTTTGTAAAAACTTCAAATAAAGTTCAGCCTCGTAGGCTGCATTAAGATCAACCATTTTTCACTTTTATTCATTGTTTGTGTTTTGAAAGACGAAAAAATTTTTTAAATATTCTTAACAGTTTTTAAGAAATATGTTTTTAATAAACTATTGTGATTCTTTGGACAAAATATTAACTTTTATCTTTAATGCTGACTCAATCTTTTCAATTGGAATAACCCCGATTCGAACAACCTTTGGGACCTTTCCTGTAATGTCGATAATTGTCGATTCTTTTAAATATTTTGTATAACCACTTTCTAAAACATAGTCAAGTCCAGAAGGAAAATATTTATAAACATCTTGATGATGAATAGCAGAGGCAAACCCGGAAATATTTGCAGAAGTTGCAGCAATAGGAGCACCAAGACCTTTGGCAAGTTCAATTGGTTCGAAGCAATCTGGAAAACGAATTGATATAGTTGGCAATCCGCATGTAACTACATCATCAATAATATCCTTTTTTGGAAGAATAATTGCCAACGGACCAGGTAAGAAATTTTCTACAAGAGGTTCGAAATATTTGTTTTTAATATTTGCTATAATTTCAATTTGTTCGAAAGTACCAACGTGGGCTGCCAATGGTTTTGTTGATTCGCGTTTTTTAAGTTTAAAAATTTTCCTGACTGCTTGAAAGTTAAAAATATCACAGCCAATTCCATAAACAGTGTCTGTTGGGAATGCAATAATTCCACCCTTTTTAAGTATTTCTATCGCAATTGATATATTATTACCCATAAAACAACTTTGAGATTTTTTATTTCAAAAATAAATGATAATTTACTAATTTATTTACTCTAATTACATCAAAAAAATAATATAGGGGCATTATGAAACCCGTTCAAACGTTTATTGTTACAGCAAAATTACCTGCAAAAATTGCTAAACTTAAAGAACTTGCCTATAATTACTGGTGGTGTTGGAATTACAACGCAAAAGAACTGTTTATTCGAGTTAACCCAAAACTTTGGGACTCGGTAAACCACAATCCTGTCCTTTTAATTAATAAACTTACCCAGGAAGAATTAGAAGATTTGGCAAACCAGAAAGATTTTGTTGCATTTCTCGATTCTGTTTACGAAAGTTTCATAAAATATTTAAGTTCAGAAGGTTGGTACAATTCCCTTGGAATCGATAAAGTAGGAACTGTAGCATACTTAAGTCCGGAGTATGGAATCAACGAAAGTTTTCCAAATTATTCTGGTGGTTTGGGCATACTTTCCGGTGACCATCTTAAAACCGCAAGCGATTTAGGGCTACCTTTAATAGGAATTGGTTTGTTATATCAACAAGGGTATTTTCGACAGAAATTAACGCAAAGCGGTTGGCAAAATGAACTTTACATTCCTAACGATTTCTATTCTTTACCTTTGATTCTGCAAAGAGACAAAAACGGAGACCCCCTTGTTATAGACCTTGATTTCCCATTGGGCAAAGTTTATGCCCAAGTTTGGAGGATGGAAATTGGGAAAGTTCAATTGTTTTTACTTGATACAAATATTGACAAAAATATACCTGAATACCGCGATATCACCGACCAACTCTACGGCGGAACAAGGGAAACGAGAATACAACAAGAGTTCATTCTGGGGATTGGGGGTATTAGGGCTTTAAAAGCAATTGGCGTTGAACCCGAAGTTTTGCATTTAAATGAAGGGCACGCCGCTTTTGCTTTACTTGAAAGGATTCGCCTTTTTATGAGAAAATACAATATCGATTTTCGTTCAGCAAAACAAATTGTTATTGGAAGTTCAGTCTTTACAACACATACTCCTGTGCCTGCGGGGAACGAAGTATTTGACCAAGAACTTGTAAAAAAATATTTTTCTAACTATGTCAAGGAATTAGGAATTACAATCGAAGAACTAATATCTCTTGGGCAGATAAATCCCCAATACGACCCCAACGAAGGGTTTTCTATGACAGTTCTCGGTCTCCGACTTTCAAGTTATCGAAATGGTGTAAGCAAATTGCACGGCAAAGTTGCTCGGCGAATGTGGCATAGCCTATGGAAGGATATACCCGAGGATGAAGTTCCAATATCTCATATTACAAATGGTGTTCATACAATGACTTGGGTTGCTCGCGAATTTGCTGAACTTTACGATAGATATATGACACCTCGCTGGAGAATTGAACCTGATAACCAAGAATTTTGGGACAAAATTGATATGATTTCTTCGGATGAACTTTGGCGAGAAAAACAACGACGACGAGTTAGGTTAGTCCTTTTTGCTCGAAATTACCTTAAACAAAGGCAAAAGGGATTTCTTTCGCCTGAACAACTAAACAAAATCAATGAATACCTTAATCCCGATGCTCTGACAATTGGTTTTGCCCGTCGTTTTGCACCATACAAACGTGCAACCCTTTTGTTTCGCGATATGAACAGACTAAAAGCAATTTTAACAAATCCGGAAAGACCTGTTCAAGTTATTATTGCAGGGAAAGCACACCCGCAAGACACCCAAGGTAAAGAAATGATACAAACTATCATTCATCGAGTTCGCGAATATGGCTTGGAAAGATATGTTGTTTTTTTGGAAGATTACGATATGGTAATAGCCCGATTAATGGTTAAAGGGTGCGATGTTTGGCTAAATACACCCATCCGACCGTTAGAAGCAAGTGGGACAAGCGGAATGAAGGCGGCTTTAAATGCAACGGTTAATTTGAGTATACTCGATGGTTGGTGGGACGAAGCTTTCGACGGATCAAATGGATTCGCAATAGGACACGGCGAGGAATATTCGAGTTGGGAAGAGCAAGAAATTATCGAATCGAATTCATTGTATGATATACTTGAGCAAGAAATTGTTCCACTTTTTTATGAACGTTCCAAAATAAGTAGAATCCCCGAAAAGTGGGTCGAATTTATGCGTAATTCCATTCGTAGCGTAGCGGGTCAATTTTCTTGCTCACGCATGGTTAAAGATTACACATTACGTTTCTACATACCAGCATTACGAAATTTTTACGAATTAACAGAAGACAATGCCAGAAAAGCTAAAGAATTAAAAGAATGGAAAGATAAAATACGTCGAGAATGGAATGGTATTAAAATTTTAGATGTTTCATTCAAAGAAAATGGCGAATTCTGGGTTGGTAAACCTGTAAAAGTTATTGCTAAAATTCAATTAGGAAATCTTTCTCCCGATGATGTTGTCGTTCATGTATACTTTGGTTCTCTCGACCCACACGGTGAAATGTTTAACACAAGTTGGGAAGTACTAACTCTTTCCGGGCAAGAAGGCAATATTTATTTCTACGAAGGAAGTTACTTTTGCACAGGAACAGGTCAACAGGGATTTACTGTACGAGTATTACCTAATCATCCTTTACTTGTTAACCCCCAGGATTTGTTCTGTCTTTGGGCTAAATGATAGTTTTCTACGTTAATTTCTATAGTTATATTTGATGAGGGTAAGGAAATGAGAAAATATTATAAAAATATCCTTTTTGGGTTATTCTTTTTATTTAATTTTTTACAAATTAAAGCACAAGATTGGGAATGGGCTGTTGGTAGAAAAGGTTACCAATTTGATTACTCGAATGATATCGTCTCAGACGAGGAAGGAAATATTTACATAAGTGGATATTTCACAAGTTCCACTTTTTCTTTTGATTCGCAAAAAGTAACAAATCGAGGGAAAGAAGATGGGTATCTTGCTAAATTTGATGAGTACGGAAATTGTATTTGGCTTATTAGTTTCGGTGGAGAAGAAAACGAACGCCCTTCTGCTATAACCCTTTGGAAAGATACCCTTTTCGTTGTTGGATATTTCGAAAGTAACCCCGCAACCTTCGGCAACTTCCAAATTTCTGCTAAGTCAGGGTCAGACATTTTTATGGCTGCAGTTTTGACTTCCAATGGTACAATAGTTCGAGTTGTATCTTACAGCGGCGATGGATACGAGGAAGCACTCTCAATTAGTTTAATTTCCAGTGAAGAAATTTTTGTTTGTGGGGAATTTTCTGGGAAAAAATTATCCCTTGATGATTTTGAATTAAAAAACTTTAATTACGACAACCAATATCAAGGAATGAGCGATGGTTTTGTAGCAAAAATAAATTCTACGGGGAAAGTTTTTTGGGCATTCGCTTTTGGTGGAGTTTCCAACGACAGAGTAAATTGCGTAGTTGCTTTGAAACCAAATACTTGCTATTTTCTTGGAACATTCAATAGCAATTTAATAGTACTCGGTAATGATACATTAAAAAATCTTGGATATTCTGATGTGTTTTTAGGGAAATTAGAAAATTATGTTGGATTAACACCTCGAGTAAAATGGGCACGTTCAATTTCGGGAATCGACAAAGAATATCCAGCCAGTATGACTATTGATTTCAATGGTGTTGTTTGCATTTCTGGCGAATTCCAAAGCCCAAAATTAAAAATTGGTAATAATGAATTAATAAATAATGGTAGTTACGACTTTTTTATAGCAAAATACGATAATGATGGTAATCCCATATTTGTTGCTTCATTTGGAGGACAAGCAGATGATTATGCAAAGAAAATCCTCTCTGATGGTAAAGGGAATATCTACATTGGAGGATACTTTGCAAGTGCTACACTATCTTTTGGAAACCTAATTGTTAATAACCGAACTTCCAACCAATCTTATTCCGATGTTTTCGTTGCCAAACTCGATATTGACAATAATCCTTTATGGCTGAAAACTGCTGGTGGAGACAAAGAGGACCAAAGTTTGTCGATTGCTTTGGACAAAAACGCCCATATTTATCAAACAGGAAATTTTGAATCGAACGATATGTATTTCAAAAACTTCGACCTGTTCAATTATGGATATTCCAATGTATTTCTTGCAAAAATCAATCCTAAATTGCCTGCTAATATCGATGGAAATTCACCGACCGGGGATATTAATATTTCACCTAATCCTTGCGGAGACTTCATAATTGTTGAAAACTTATACGACGAACTACATTCAACGATAGAAATCTACAATTCCGTTGGTGAGAAAATCTCTTTAAATAGCCCAATTGATGGAAACAGAATATTGCTCGAAGGTTTACCTTCTGGAATATATTTCCTTAAAATCAAATCGAAAATAATTCCTTTTATAAAGGAAAAGTAGAGACACTTAGCGTGTCTCTACTTTTTTCTCTTCAAGAAGTATCTTTCTTGTATAAGGAATAAGTCCTCCAGCATCAATAATTGCTTGGCGCGATTTATGATGGGGAATCAGCGCGAATTCTTTCCCTGTAGTATGGTTAATAACTTTATTTTCTTTTATTTCTAATTCATCCCCTACATTCGCTTCGATATCGGGACATATGTAGGTTGACAAACCAAGATTTATGCTATTTTGAAGAAAAATTCGAGCAAAATCTTTCGCAATAATCTTTATATCATAGCCAAGAAGCGTTGAAACTGCTTGCTCGCGCGAAGAACCACAACCAAAATTTTTTCCAGCAACAATAACATCTCCGGGGTTAAACTTTCCCTCAACAAGAATTTGATGAAGTTCCTTAATATCATCAAAAACGAATTTGGGTGTTTCGCTTGGCAAAACTGTTGCCATATATCGTCCAGGATAAATAATGTCGGTAGAAATATCATCACCTAAAACATAAATTACTTTTCCCATATTAAACTCCTTTCCTTGGGTCAGTAAAATAACCTGTTAAGGCGCTTGCTGCAGCAACACTGGGAGAACAAAGATACACTTCAGAATTAGGATTTCCCATCCGCCCTTTAAAATTTCGATTTGTTGTCGAAAGGGCAACCTCACCATCGCCCAATGCTCCTTGATGCACGCCAAGACAAGGACCGCATCCAGGATTTACAACAACTGCACCTGCTTCCATTAAACCAAGTAGATAACCACGCTCCAATGCCTCGCGGTAAATCCTTCCAGAGGCTGGAAAGATAAGCAACCTAACTCCCTTTGCAATTTTTTTGCCTTTCAAAATTTTATATGCAGATTCAAGGTCCTCAAGTCTACCATTTGTACAAGAACCAAGCACAATTTGATTTATCTTGACACCCTCAACTTCACTTATTGGTTTTACATTGTCGACAGTGTGGGGGCATGCCACTTGAGGTTCTAATTTTGAAGCATCAATCAATATTTCTTGACAGTAGTTTGCATCAGGGTCTGGTACAACTAATTCAACTTCCTCGGTAACCCCAGCAACTTCATGCAAGTAGCGAATTGTTTCTTCATCGGGCGGAACAATTCCAGAAGTTGCACCTGCTTCCACTGTCATATTACACATCGTCAACCTTCCAGAAGTGTTCATATTGCGTATAGTTTCTCCGTGAAATTCAATTACTTTGTAATTTGCACCTTCAGCACCCAACAAACCAACGATATAAAGAATCAAATCTTTTGGTTCAACAAAATCTTGTAGTTTCCCTTCTACTGTAATTTTAATAGTATCTGGAACTTGAACATTCAAAATCCTACCAAGAGTCCATACAGACGCCATTTCGGTAGCACCAATTCCGAAAGAAAAAGCACCAAGTGCACCGTGACTTGTTGTATGACTATCAGTTCCAACTACAAGATATCCTGGGCGAACATATCCATTTTCAGGAAGAATTTGATGACAAATACCCATTTCATCGCCTCGGATATCGTGGAATTTTTGTATTCCCTGCTGAGCAACAAATTCACGAACTTTCTTTTGATTTGTGGCAGTTTTAGAACTTTCTGCTGGTACTCGGTGGTCAAAAATTATTGCAATTTTGTTTGGGTCCCAGACCTTTGGTTCAAGACCAGTTCCTTTGTATATTTCCAAGAACTGGTTAATGACAAGGGCAGCATTTTCATGCGACATAGCTAGATCAACTTTCGGTTCAAGTATTTCGCCAACTTCAACTTCATCGGTTCCGCTTGCTCTTGCTAAAACTTTTTGTACTATAGTCCTTCCCATAGTATTCTCCTTTAAATAACTCCTTCTTTTCTAAGCATTTGAATTTCTTCTTTTGGAATATTAATTAAACTAAGAACTTCTTCGGTATGTTGAGAAAGTTTTGGAGGAGGAAATTCCGCAAAACCGGGAGTTTTTTCGAATTTTGCAGTCAAATTGAAAACTTTGATTGTTCCAATACCTTCCACATTAAGAGTTGCAAAAGTACTTCGATGTTGAATTTGCGGTTGATTCAAAGCATCTTCGAGAGAAAGGATTTCCCCGGCGGGAATGTCATTGTTGTTCAAAAGGTCAACGCAATATTTCGTGGGCTTCTCAATGAGTTTTTCTTCAATCAATGGATTAAGCTCGAAACGATTTTTTTTGCGAACATCGCGTTCTTTAAATCGTGGGTCTTCTTTAAGGTGGGAAAGTCCAAGGAGGTCTGCCAATGTTTCCCATTGTTCTTGTTTGTTTGCAGCAATATTGATATATCCATCTTGTGTTTTAAAAGTACCAGAAGGTGCAGCAGTAAAGTTATCGTTACCAAGCAATTCAGGTTGCTGACCCCCAAGCATTAAATTAGCAACAACCCAACCCATTAAAGGCATAATAGAATCCAGCAAGGCAATATCGATAAATTGACCTTCACCAGTTCGCTCCCTATGGAAAAGTGCAGCCATAATCGCAAATGCCGCATTCAATCCACCAACAGTATCGCAAACTGGAAACCCACATCTTAGTGGGTTTAATCGCTTATCACCATTGATTACCATAACCCCACTCAAACCTTGTATAATTTGGTCGTAAGCAGGTTTGAATGCATCCGGTCCTGTTTGCCCGAAACCAGAAATAGCACAATAAATTAGCCTCGGATTTATGCCTTTCAAAGTGTTATAACCGATGCCCAATCTATCCATCACTCCAGGACGGAAATTTTCCACAACAACATCGGAAATAGCAACAAGTTTCTTGAAAATCTCTCGACCACGCTCATCTTTCAAGTTTAAAGTACAAGATTTTTTATTTGCATTCTGAGCAAGGAAACTTGTCCCCATCAGCATTTTATTGTATTCAGTTACGCAGCCAAGTTTACGGGCAAGGTCCCCATCCTTTGGATTTTCAATTTTAATAACTTCGGCTCCAAGCCAAGCAAGGTGTAAAGTGGCAAAAGGACCAGATAAAACATTTGTTAAATCTAACACCCGAATTCCATCAAGAATCTTATTCATTTTTCCTTCCAAATCTTGTAAACATAACCTGGTAAATCTTTCATAAAGAAACCACAAGCATATTTTGTAACTGAAATAATTTTGTCTAAATCAATCTCCGTTCGAAGTCCCATTTTTTGAAGCATATAAACAAAGTCCTCGGTACAAACATTTCCTGCCGGTTGTTTTGTGAATGGACAACCACCAAGACCCCCAAATGCTGTTTCTACATACTTAACACCGTTCTGAATCGCAACGTAGGAGTTAGTAATTCCTAATCCGTAAGTATTATGAAAATGGCAAGCAAATTCTGCATTTGGGTTCATCGATTTTAGTTTTTTAAACATTCGTTCAACTTTTGATGGATAGGCATAACCAGCTGTATCCGCAAGACTAACATTATTGATTCCTTCGCCGAAATATCTTTCAACTATTGAATAAACTTTGTCTTCCGGTATTTCACCTTCAAACCCACATCCAAATGCCGATTGAACCGAAACTTGAACTTCCTTACCTTCATTTATTGCAGATTTTGCTATTGAAATAATTCGCTCCAAGGCTTCGGTTGTGCTCATACCAGTATTTATTTTAGAATGGGTATCGCTAGCAGATACCCCCATACAAATCATTTCGACATTAGCTTTCAAAGCCCGTTCAAGACCCTTTTCGTTCAAAACCAAAGCAGAAAACTTAACTTTTCCATGCAAATCTTCTTTCGAATTTAATTCTTCAAATAGTTCATCAGTGTCTGCCATCTGGGGCAAAACTTTTGGATTTACGAATGAGCCAACTTGGATAATATCAATTTTTGCTTTTGCTAATGTTTCTATCCACTGAATTTTAGTAATTGTTGGGACAATTTCAGTTTCCATTTGCAGTCCATCTCGCAGACCAACCTCATGAATAAACACATCCATTTTTGCCTCCGAATCAATTAATCTTATCGGCAATTGCCTGTGCCATTTCCAAAGTAGAAGCGTTTCCGCCCATATCGTAGGTTCTTACTCTGCCTTCGAAGATAACTTGAGCAACAGCATTTTCGATTTTTCCCGCTTTATTATTTTCCCCGAGCCACTCAAGCATCATTTTCGCAGCTAAAATAGTAGCGATTGGGTTAACTTTATACTTTCCAGCATATTTTGGTGCGGAACCGTGTGTTGGCTCAAATACTGCAAGTTTCTCACCTATATTACCTGAACAACCGAATCCCAATCCCCCTACCATTTGCGCACACAAATCTGAAATGATATCGCCATATAAATTTGGAGCAACCAGAACATCGTAGTTATATGGATTTTTTAATAGCCACATTGTAATCGCATCAACATTCGCTTCGTCGAATTCAATTTCAGGATAATCCTTAGCAACTTCTCTTGCTGTTTCAAGAAACAATCCATCTGTCGCTCGAACAACATTAGCCTTGTGAACAACTGTAACTTTTTTTCTATTATTTTTTCTTGCATATTCAAATGCTGCACGAACAATTCGCTCCGAACCTGGCCGAGTGTTTATTTTACACGAAACTGCTATTTCATCTTGATTTACGTTCCAAAATGGTTCAAAGTTCTTGGATAATTTGTGAAGAACCATCTTTAACTCTTCGGGAACTGGATAAAATTCTACTCCAGAATACAAATCTTCGGTATTTTCTCGAAAGACAACAAGGTCGATATTCTCTTTGTAATTCAGTGGATTTCCTGGATATGCTTTGCAAGGACGGAGGCAAATGTAGAGGTCGAATAATTGACGCATCCTAACAATTGGTGAACGATAGATTAAACCTTTTCCTTTCAGTTCGGGAACCAATTCTGCCTCGGCTGCTTTAACAGGCTTTGATGTAATTGCACCAAATAAAGCAGCATCGACATTATTCAGTAAATCAATAGTTCTTTGGGGTAAAGCATCACCTTCCTTACACCAGAACTCCCAACCAATGTCACCATTGATAAATTCTGCATCAAGTTCAACCTTATCGAGAACAATTTTTGCAGCATCCATAACATCCTTGCCAATCCCGTCGCCGGGAAGCCAAGCAATACGATAAGTTTTTTTAGTTTGACCAGCCATAAGTGTTTCTCCAAATTAAATTAAAAAACAAAATTAAGAAAACAAGAATACTTACAATAACTACGAATTTTGATTTGTAAATGAACTTCGAAATATCTTTCGAAAATAAAATTTATTATGTAACAATTATAAATTTTTTTTGTTATATTTGTTGGTTAATTTGAAAAGTTGATAAAAAACTTTTTAGGAGTGCAGATGAAAAAACAAATTCTAATTCTAATTCCCTCTCTTATCTTTTCTTTTTTCACATTTTTTGAATCATTTGCACAAAAAATAACTGCAGAACAACTTCTTTTTAATTCATCGCAGGGACGTGAATTTTGGATTGCTATACCACCAAATGAAGACGACCGGCAACCAATTGGAAATACTCAAGAAATTGCAATTGAAATTTATGTTACCTCATCAAAGAACTGCTGGGTTACTGTGGAAGTTCCTGCAATGGGAATAATTAAAACCAAAAAGGTAGAAGCTTTTAGAATTACTACTTTCTCTACAGTTTATAATGACTTAATGTGGGATTTAGAGGTTCGTGAAAGTGAACGTGCAATTGGCAAAGCAATTCATGTTTATGCTACAGAACCCATATCGGTTTATGTTTTAAATCACAGGCACTATACTGCCGATGGCTATCTTGCTATTCCAACTTCTGCCTGGGGCACAAAATACTTCCATCTTTCCTACTATGATTTCCACGAAGATCTTTATGGAGGAGAATATCGTGGCGGTGGATTTTTAATAATTCCATCTGAAAATGGAACAGAAGTTTTTATTAAATTGAATGGTCGTGGCAAAGGGATTGGCAAAACTTATGGTGGAAAAACGGTAGGTGACCAATGGAAGGTAACTTTAAATAAAGGCGAAGTATATTGCGTGATGGGTGATGGTGCCACTCGCGGTCAATTTGATATTTCAGGTTCTTATATTATTTCAAACAAACCTGTTGGTTTTATCTCTTTCCATAAAAGAACCTTAATTCCTTCTTTCGATTTATATAACGGAAGAAATATGCTTTGCGAAATGATTCCCCCAGTGCAAGCATGGGGAAAGAAATACTACACTGTTGAATTCCAAAGAAAAGGGCGAGGGGATTTCTTCCGTATTCTCGCAGCATATGGCAACACTACCTATACAGTAAAATGGTATGACCTTAAAGATGGGAGATTCCTTGGGCAACGTGGCCCAAAAATCCTTAAAAAAGCCGGGGATTTCGATGAATATGAGGAAGTATTTGTTCCACAAGGCCAACCAAATAATCAAGAATCAATAAAAGGAACCTCCGTTTGGGAAGCCGATAAACCTGTTCTTGTAATGCAATATTCATATTCAACTGATTGGGATAACGCTCCAGAATTCGATCCGTTTATGATTCTGGTTATCCCACGAGAGCAATATGTCCCAAACACAGTTTTTCAAACTCCAGCGGAACAAGCACAATTTCTGGATAATTATTTTAATATTATTGCTATTGGAGATACTAATGACCCAGAGCAAAAACTGTTGAAATCTGTTACTCTCGATGGGAAGCCTATTTGGCAAATGGAGCCCAAATTCCTTTTCAATCGTATTCCAGGAACTGACTTGTATTGGGCAAAATTAAGAGTATCACCAGGAACACACGTTGTCCGAAGCCAAACGAAATTTGGTGGCTATATTTATGGATTTAGCGAAGCGGACGGCTACGGTTGGCCTGCTTGCACAGCCTTCAACAAGGTTGATGAAACCGACACTTTGCCCCCAGAAATTTTTGTTCAGGAAAACTGCGGAATTTTTACAATTCGAACAACTGAACTTCGAAATGGCAAACCCGGAGATGATCCTCGTCAAGTTGACCAAGGTGTAAACGATATTGCTTTGCTCGATAGTTCTTATAACTTTGAAATCAAATTTATTCAAGAATTCAAGACTTATCCTCCCTTATACGATTATACTTTTATTGTTCAGGTCGTTGATAAAAGCAAGCCCGGACTTGCTTTATTACAAATTACTGATAGGGCAGGAAATATTGCTTTCGATACTTTGTCTTTTTATCCCGATACCCTTTTAATTCAACCATCACCAATTAATTTTGGTAAAATCAGACTATTTACATCAAAAACATTAGAAACTAAAATTATTAATGCTTCCGATACCATTGAAAATGTCGTTTCAATCTACTTGCAAAAGGGCGAAGTTTTCAAAATAACCAGCGGAAATGTCCCACCTGAAATCATTCTCCAACCAAAAGAATCACATTCTGTTTATATTGAATACACCCCTGTTACTGAATCCTTGAACCCAACAATGTTAGATGTAGATACACTCGTAGCTATAACTGATTGTGATACTTTTAAAGCTCCAGTGTTTGGTCGAGGGGTTATACCCAAAATTGCTGTCGAGGACTGGAATGCTGGTTCAGTAGTTGTTAATAATACAATTTGTAAACTACAACAAACTGGAACTGGATTATTAATACAAAACCCTGGCAGCGATACTTTGATTATTGATGGCATCGATGGTGTCGTTTTGCCATTTTCATTATCATCGCCATTTACTCCACCACTTGATATTGTCATACCTCCTGGCGGTAAGGTCTATTTAGAAACCCCTTGCTTTGAACCAAAGGCTGTTGGCTATTACTCAATTGATGTTATTTTCCATAGCAATGCTGGTAGTGGCGACAGTATTTCCAATTGGAGAGGTGTCGGTATTCTACCCGGTCCTTATATCACTGATTTTGATTGGCAAAAACGCAGAGTTGGAACATCGAACGAAGGCAAAGTTTTTTTAAGAAACTCAGGTAGTGCCAAGGTAAGGGTTACCGATATCAAACTCGGTCAAAGTAGCCCTCATTTCAGAATCAAACCAGGCGGTATTGTTCCAGAACCTTCCCCAGGTGCTCCTGTTGATCTGATGCCAGACACAAGTTCAACAGGTGTCAGGCAAATTGAAATCACTATTCTTTACGAACCACAAGACGAGTTCGACCATAATAACACTGTGGTTCCCGAGTTCCATCCTGACGATAATATCCCACCAGAAAGTGTAGTTGGAAAACTCCATGGATATGGATACTTGCCTAAAATCGAAATCAAAGGCTATGAATTCCAACCACCAGTTTTAGTGGGTACCCAACATCCTGACATAGGTACTGTTGTTATTAAATCGACTAGCCAAAGTGCTGATTTGTTTATCAAATCAATAGATTGGAACAATAACTCTTTGCAAGAGTTTGAATGGGTTTCGCCGCCACCTTCTAACATCACTTTACCAATGGGAGATTCACTTGTTCTTCCTGTTCGTTTCACTCCTAAAACAGTTAATAAACGACTTGCTAATGTTGACGTCGTAAATGATGCTTCACCTGCCCCAGATTCAATTATCACAACTCAAACCCTGGTTATTGGTTATGGCATCGAAAAAGGAATTATCGTCGACTCAATTAATTATGGTTTAGTTTTGCTTTGCGACGAACCCATTAAGGAATTTACTATCACAAACACAAGTACGACAACAGGAGCAGTCATCGATAGGGTATTATTCGTTAATGGAAATACTTCTTATTTTGAACTTGTCGACGTTTCGTTCCCATTTACAATTCCATCACAAGGTACTGCAAAAGTTAAAGTGAAATTCTCGCCCGATAAGCCCGGCAACTATAGAGCACTTCTTCAAGTTTTCAGTGATGTAGGCAATAATTACTATGTTGAACTCGTTGGAGTTGGATATAATGTACCAACACAGTTAACTCTAAGAGATTTAGGTGCCGAATTACATCTTGCCCCTGGATTTAACGTCGTTCTAACAACAAGTGCAAGTTCAAATTATTGGCGCGATGCTCAAATTACTTCTTTTGAATACGACATTGTTTATAAAACTGAATGGATGAAATACATTTCCATTGAAAAAGGCAATATCCTTGACAACACTTGGACAGTATCCGCAACTGAAGAAAAAATTGATGAAACGTTTTCTATTTTGCACATAAATGGAAAAGGAACAAATCCAATTAATAGCAATGGCGAAATCGCTCGCCCAACAATGCTTCTAATGCTATCTGATGCCAAAACTTTCAATCCTTTCATCGCAAATATTACATTTCACGAACGCGACAAGTGCGTTGTCCCAAATGGAGACACAAGTATTGTTGTTATTAACACCTGCGTTGTAGATATTCGCCCAATTGAAATAGCGTTAACTGACTATTATCTCGAAGTTAATCAAAATCCTGTAACGAGTAACTCGTTCGAATTAAACTTTGGTATTGGTTTCGATGCTAACACCAAAATTAATTTAATCAACCTTGAAAGCGGGAAAACAGTCACCATCCTAAACGAAATGATGAAAAGTGGAAATTACACAATTCAGGTATCGACTTCGCAACTTACATCCGGGGTGTATGCAATTCATATGCTCTCAGCAAGTTTCAATAAAACAATTAAGGTTGTAATAACTAAGTAAAGAAATTTATTTCTCGTTTTACATCTTCTGAGGCTTTAACTTGAAACAGATTTCAAGTTAAAGCCTCTTTTCTTTAAATAAAAAACAAAAATCAAAATCAAATAGCAATAATGCTTATTGCATTCAATAATGAATTTTTAAGAACTTTAGAGCAGTATTAAAAATATCTAAAACCCTTATTGTGGTGGCTACTGGATTCGAACCAGTGACCTTTCGCGTGTGAGGCGAACGCTCTCGACCAACTGAGCTAAGCCACCTAAATTACAAAATTAAGAAAAATTTTGGTTGGATAAATTAATCCCCATAAATTGCTTTTTTAATTTCAAATTCAATAACTTTTATTAAATTTCTATTCTTCTTTTTTAAATGGGTGAAAAATGGAATTCGAACCTTTTAGAGTTAAAGTTGTTGAACCAATACCTTTGACAACTAAGGATTATCGTCGAGAAAAACTCGAAAAAGCACATTACAATCTTTTTCTTTTACGTTCCGACGATATAACAATTGACCTTTTGACAGATAGTGGAACTGGTGCAATGAGTTCCAAACAATGGTCAGCATTAATTGATGGTGATGAAGCCTATGCAGGCTCTCGTAGTTTTTATAAGTTCGAAGAAGTTGTTCGCAAAATCACTGGATTTAAACATATTATACCAACGCATCAAGGCCGTGCTGCGGAGAGAATTGTTTTTTCAATTCTCGGTGGGAAAGGAAAATTGATTCCAAGCAACACACATTTCGACACTACAAGAGCAAATATTGAATATTCAGGTGCAGAAGCAATTGATTTCCCCACACCAATTTCTTTTCGAACAGACGAAGTAGCGGATTTTAAAGGCAACATTGACCTCGACAGGCTTGAAGATTTCTTAAAAACGCACAAGAGAGAAGAAATCCCATTAATTATGATGACAGTTACAAACAACAGTGGTGGAGGTCAGCCCGTTTCGATGGAAAATATTCGACAAACCAGCGCACTTGCTCGAAAGTATGGCATTCCCTTTTTCATTGATTGTTGCCGTTTTGCCGAAAATGCATACTTCATAAAGACAAGAGAACAAGGCTACGCCGAGAAAACCATCCTTGAAATTGCCCGCGAAATGTTTTCATATTCCGATGGATGCGTGATGAGTGCAAAAAAAGATGGTCTTTCGAACACTGGTGGATTCATTGCAACTAATTTAGATGATTTAGCGGAAAAAGCCAAAGTTTTACTAATTGTTACCGAAGGCTTCATCACATACGGCGGTTTAGCTCGAAGAGATTTAGAAACATTGGCAGTTGGTTTGCTCGAAGCACTTGACGAAAATTATTTGAAATATCGAATAAACCAAGTTAAATTCCTTGGCGAAAAACTTCTTGAACGCAACGTACCCATTATTTTACCTACAGGAGGACACGCGGTCTACATTGATGCCAGACGATTTGCTCCTCATATCCCACCAGAGCAATTCCCAGGTCAATCAATTGCCTGTGAAATCTATTTGGAAGGAGGAGTAAGAACCGTCGAAATTGGTTCTTTGATGTTTGGCAAGGACGGAAATGGTCAACGACACCTACGACCACCATTTGAACTTGTCAGGCTTGCAATCCCTCGACGAGTTTATACAAACAACCATCTTGAATATGTTGCTGAAGTTGCAGGAAAAGTGCTCCAATACAGAGATAGGTTAAAAGGGATGAAAATTACTTACCAAGCACCATATCTTCGGCATTTCACTGCACACTTATCATATATTTAAGATATTTCAAATTAAAACAATGGGGATGCAATCACATCCCCTTTTTTATTTCTACAATTTCGAAAAACAAAGATTGGGAAATGTTCTCTATAAATCACTTTTACGAATGTGTTCGACCATTTTTTTAGCAATTTCAACGATAAACAATGGGTTCGAGTAATGAATGTTCCTATCAGAATTCAAAGCCATATAGAATTCCCCGCGAGGAGCGAGAAGTGAAAGGTTTTTTTGTTTTTCTAACCAGAAGTTTTCAATTAATTGAGCTTCGTCTTCTGGTATCCCAATCTGAACAGAAAGTTCTTTCATTACAGACGGATCATGCGAAATTACAGCAAGAGGAGTATCAGGGAAATTAAAATTCTGCCGCAATTCGTTTAAACTTTCCTTCAAATGTTTCATTTCATCGATAACAACTTCAAAAAACTTTTTATCTGATTGATAGGCAATTATTGGTACTTTAAATTCATCGGGAAACCCATCATAAAGTTCCTGTAAATAATGAAGCATTTTTTTTGTGAAATCTTCTTTTTCTAAGCCAACGAGTTTACTTAAATTATTAATTCTAGTAGAATAAGAAACAATAGTGTTGAAAGAAGGGAAATCTTCGCTCTCTAATTTAAAATAATCATCGAAGAGAGAATCTACAAGAATTACGCCTGCAACATAATGATGGAATAAACTCGCAAAATGCTGTACATAAAGCCCACCTTCAGAATGACCTAATAAAATATAAGGATGTTCAACTTCGGAATTGAAAAGCAAATTGAAAAGTTGGTTTGCAATAGTAAAACTTGTTCGAGGCAATTTCGACTTTGGGCTTTCACCATAACCAGCTCTATCGTATGTTACGACAGTCGTAATCTTCGCAAGTTCTTTTTGAACAATATACCATTCGACAGAAAGGCTTCCAATTCCAGGTTCAATAATTATTGGTGGATTTCCTTCGCCAAGAACTTTAATATAAAGGTCAACATCACCGGCGTTTACATAAACACCATCAATAATGTCCATATCAATTCCTTGAAAATAGCAAATTACTGAAAAATTAGTTTTCGACGAATTTTTCTATTGCATTTTTCACTTGTTCCATATACCAGCGGGGAGTACTTGTGGCTCCAGTAATACCCACTTTTTGGGCTCCATAGAACCACTCGGGTTGAAGTTCTTCAATCTCTTCAACAAAATATGATTTTGGATTTTCTTCACAGCAAATTGCAAATAAATTTTTTCCATTCGATGAATTTCTTCCTGCAACAAAAATTATAACATCATTTTCCTTTGCGAACTTACGCAAATTGTCCTCTCGACCAATAACGGCACGGCACAGTGTATCCTTTACAACAAGTTGTTCTTTTAAATTGTCGAAGGAATAGACCTCTTTAATTTTGCTTTCAAGGAGTTGACGAATACGATGGAACTTGTTTTTGCTCATTGTGGTTTGCGAAAGAAAAATTGTTTTTTTTGTAAAATCCACCTTTTCAAGCACTTCTTCTTCAGTTTGTACAACTATACAATTATCATCGCAAACTCCACGTAAACCAATAACCTCGGGATGCTGTGGTTTCCCAAAGACTACTATCTGAAAGCCTTCTCGATAAAATTTTCGCACCCTATTTTGCAATGCAGTAACCAATGGACAAGTTGCATCAATAATTTCAATTCCTAATTCTTTTGCTTTTTGATATGTGCTCGGCGGTTCACCGTGGGCACGAATCAACACTTTCGCATTCTTACCTCTTAATTCTTCGAGTTGCTGATGGTAAATAGTTTTCAAACCTTTTTCTTCAAGTCTTTTGACTTCCTTTGGGTTATGAATTATTTCGCCAAGTATATATAGGTTGTCATTGGAATTCTCATTCAAAGTCTTTTCGGCAATATCTATTGTGCGAACCACACCCCAGCAAAAACCAGAATTTTCATCTATTTTAATTATCATATTTCTTTTTTATTAAACAAAACTAATTTTTAGGAACGATAAAATAGCTTAATTATTGAACTTTTCGCATGCAAGTTTATAAATTATTTCAACTTGTTCATCAATAGTCAAATTTGTTGTATCGACTTCTATAGCATCGCTTGCTTTTTTCAATGGACTATGTTGACGAGTTGAATCGATTCTATCGCGCTCGATTATTTGTTGTCGAACTTCCTCGGCTGATATTTCTACCCCGTTTTGTTCCAACTCCAGAAGCCGCCGACGCACACGTTCTTCTACACTTGCTACCAAAAATATTTTTAAGTCTGCATTGGGAAAAACAACAGTTCCAATATCTCTTCCATCCATTACAACACCGCCGTTCGTTCCAATTTTTCGTTGCTCAGCAACAAGGAAATCTCGAACACACTTGATTGTACTTATCGGACTTACATAATTTGTTACTTCTGGTAGCCTTATATCAAAAGACACATCTTCACCATTTAAATAAATTCTCAGTTGACCATTTTCATTTCGAAAGGATATTGAAATTTCGGGTAGTATACTACAAATTGCATTTTCTTCAAACGGTAATTTCTTTCTTAACCAATAAAGAGTTACAGCCCGATACATTGCACCAGTGTCGATATACACGTAGTTCAATTTATTTGCAAGTAAACGCGCCGTTGTGCTTTTTCCCGAACCTGCTGGACCATCAATAGCAATAATGATTTTTTTCATAATCCAAGAAATTCAAAAATTTTATTACTTTGGGAAAATGATTCAATCAAAATATCAGGAGATAAACGCAAGAGAGAATTCACATTGGTCTTTCCTGTTGCAATCGCAATTACTTTTATTCCATTTTTTTTAGCAGAAATTATGTCTTGAACGGAATCTCCAATTACAAATGTATTTGAGTGGGAAAAAATTTCCTTTCCTAAATAATCATTGAAGCGACTAATCGCTAACGAATGCAATTTACTTCGGTCAATACTTTCATCTCCAAAAGCACCAAAAGGAAAGTATTCGTTCAAACTACATAATTCCAGTTTGTAATATGCACAATCTTTGAAATTTCCAGTAAGTAAACCTAAATAAATTTTATCGCTTTTTAACAAAGTATTGATGAAAGGAACAACTCCGTCGACTAAATGAATATTGTCTCGGTGACAATTATTCTTAAATTCCTCGAGTAAAAGCTTCCAAAGAATTTCAAGATTGTCTTCTACATCTTTAAAACCAACATTCGAAACTAAAGAAAGTTTATATAAAATATTTAAATCTGTAAGCCCGGAGAAGTCAAAATCAATTGATAAATTGTCAATTTTTAAATTGAAAAAATTTGAAAAGACTTTCAAGAATACTTTTCGAGAAAGCCCCTCGTCCACTTTAAGAATAGTACCATCGATATCGAAAAGCAAAAGTTTAGGAGACATAAATCAAAAAGGAAGGTCATCTTCCTCAAGACTATCAGTATCTAATGATGAGTTAGCGGTTGGTTCAATATCTTGAACGTCACTGAGATAATATGAAGTTGTATCGGTAAAATCACTAAATGAAGAGGAAACATCAGAGGTGGAGCGTTCGCCGCGGGAATCTAAGTAAACAATAGAGCGAGCAATCACTTCTGTAATATAGTGTGTCTCGCCATTTTTTTCATATTGGCGTGTTTTATTCCGCCCTTCGATGCAAACCTTACTCCCTTTTTTAAGCATACGAGAAGCAGTTTCGGCAGCAGGACCAAATACAACTACATTATGCCATTCGGTATCATCTTGCCAGTTACCATTTCGGTCTCGATACCTTTCAGTTGTTGCAACACGAAAACGACAAATATTAACTCCTTGTGGTGAAGTACGGAACTCTGGGTCCGCCCCTAAGTTCCCAATAATAATAACTTTATTCATCGAAAAAGCCATAAAACACCTTTTATTTTATTAAGGGCTACCCCTTAGACAATGATTAAATCCACCGAGGTAGCCCTCGACTATTTTCAATGTTAAGAAGTAGCAGATGGATTATAGTCGCTCGGATAATTGATATTAAAAGTATCGTCGGAAGAGGAATCTCCACTTGATTCGGTTCGTGGTTGTTTCCTACTCAAAATAATAATATTTTGAGCAATTATCTCGGTAACAAACTTTGTGACTCCATCTTTTTCAAAGGAACGGGTGCGTAACTTACCTTCAACATAAATTCTGTCGCTCTTTCGTATCTTTTGAACTGCGATTTCGGCCAATCTGTCCCAAAGGACAACGCTATGCCAATCTGTTATTTCTTTACGCTCGCCGTTGCGTCCACGATAGAACTCAGTCGTTGCAACTCGAAGGGTGCAAACACTATTCCCTTGTGGAGTTTTGCGTAATTCGGGGTCTTTTCCAACATTCCCGATTAGTTGTGCTCTGTTCAAGCTTCTTCCTGCCATATCCTTACCTCTTAAATAATGTTAAACCTACAACCTTTATTCTTATCAAAAGCAACCTAACTATTTGTAAAAATCAAAATTACAAAAATATTAATAATCAAATGCAAAATAATCAAAGTTTTTAAAGTAATAAAATCGATTTTTCAAAAAAAATATTTTTGCAAATCATCCTAAAAAACTACTTTATCCTGATTTTTTGCCCTACTTTTAATTTATTTGGTTTTATTTTGGGGTTTAAAGAAACAATATAAGAAATCGAAACATCGTACTTGTCTGCAATTGCATTAAGAGTTTCTCCTCTCTTCACAATATGGTACCGCTTGTTCCCTTCTTTTTTTTGTGAATTCAATACATTTTTGTTTTTGTTCTTTGTCTTTTCATTTACATTATATTCATTTTTATCATTAGTTTTAATCACCAATTTTTCGCCCACAAAAATTTTGTTCTTTCTTTTTTGCAATTCTGGATTATTGGAGATTATCCCATCAATCGAAGTATTATATCTTTCGGCAATCGATTCTAATGTTTCACCCCTTCGTACAGTATGATATATTTTCTTATTTGCTAAATTTTCATTGTTTGTATTTCCACTAAAAATTTCATTTCCAACTTGGGAAGTTCTTTTATTATCTACAAAAGTATCATCTAAGGTAGCACTTGAAGATTTAGAAAGTGTATTTTCTGTTCTACTCGTTTCATCATTAAAATAAATTTTTAACGTTTGTCCAGGATACAGATTCTTATTTTTCAAATTATTCCAAGCAATTAAACTATCGTTTGGAACATTGTATTTTTGGGAGATTTTGTCTAAATTTTCGTTTTCTTTAACTATATAGCGGACAACACTCCGAGTGGCAATATTTTTATTTTTTGGCGGGGGATTTTTTTCAATTGTATCATTATTGCTTTTTGCTTCAAGATTATTTCTTACAACTTGCTCTTTTTCGGCAAAATCTCCACTTTGTTCAGTTGTTACTTTCCAATTTTCAATCGGTATTCTCAAAGTTGTACCATTTGGCAATCTTTTGGTGGAAGATGTAATGTTATTTACCAAGAGGATTTCCCTTGGTTCAACTCCAAACTTTTTGGCAATTGATTCAACAGTTTCCTTTCTTCCAGTTCTGTATGTTATTACTGGCATTTTTTCTTCAGGTGTTAAATTAAGGTAATTAGCAATAAAGGTTTGTTTAGTTCCATAGGGAATTCGTATTTCATAACCGCTTGTAGTAGGTGGAGTAATTGAAAACACAAGTTCAGGATTTAACTCTCGAATTCTATCAATTGTTGTATTCACACATTTTGCAATAGCGCTAAGACTTACAGATTCTTCCAATATATATTTATCGAAAGTAATTTCTGGTGAATAATTTATTTCATTTGGATTAAACCCAAATTCAACCAAATTGGAAACTACTTTTACAGTTGCAATAAATAAAGGGACATAATTTCTGGTTTCTCTTGGTAAAAATTGCATAATATTCCAAAAATTAACGCTATCGGTGTTTCCCAATTGAAATATAGCTCGTTGAACTGCATTAATACCACAATTATATGCAGCAATTGCAAGATGCCAATCCCCCAGTTCGTTGTAAAGGTCTCGTAAATGGCGCATAGCGGCACGAGTGGATTTTATGGGGTCGCGTCTTTCATCCACCCAAGGCGAACTATTTGAGTTTAAACCATATAATTGCCCTGTTGACATAATGAATTGCCAAATTCCAACAGCTTTAGCACGAGAAACTGCGAACGGATTAAAACCGCTTTCGACCATTGCAAGATAGAATAATTCTTGTGGCATCCCCTCCTCTTCGATGATCTTTTTGATTATTTTCCCCCAAGCAGTGCTTCGCGCAAGACTATTGCGAACAAACTTCCTTCCAATTGGCTTTTGGGTGAGAAATTCAATACTTTTCTTTACATATTCATTATCATCCATCGGAATTTGAAAAGCAAAACCCAATCCTTGTTCACCTGACTTCAAAGTTTCTTTTTTAATTTCGGTTATTTTACCAACAGAAGCGCCTTTCGACCGAGATGAACGTTCTAATTCCTTGGTTAAAGTTTCGCGAAGTATAAATAGAGAGGAACTTTCATCGAGATTTTGTATATCTCCGACAAATTTTTCATAATCTTCAAGAATCGATTGGACAAGGTCGGTGTAATCCTTGTAAAAATGGATGTTTGGATAGTAACTTATAGAATTCAAAATATCAATTGCTTGTTCAAAATTTTCTTCGGCTAACAAGGTATCCTTCTTTTCGATAAGATTCAATGCACGCAAGTACTTGACTCTTGCTCTTTCAAGAGCTTTCATAATTATTGGGTCATCTACATATTTTGTTACAGAAATATCGTCGAGTTCTGAATACTCATCGGGAAAAATTCGAACCTGTTTCCCCATACCTTTTGTTTGTGCCAAAGTAAAATTGACTAACAATGGTAAAATAAACACCAGAATCAATATTTTTCTCATTAACAAAATCCCCCCATTTTTCTTTCACAATGCAATTTATTCAATTTTTTTTACTAGTTAGTTAACCATCATTACAATATTTTTTAAGAAACTGGCACAACTAACTAAATATTCAATCTGTTGAATAGTGAAATAGGCAAAATCTTAAGCACAGTCATAATATATTTCCAGTACCAAGGGGTATAAATAATATTTTTCCCATTCCTGATTCCTCGGATTATGTCGGTTGCAACAACTTCTGGCTTTGCAATCAAAATTTTATTTTCAATATCTTTCGTCATTGCAGTATCTACTATCCCAGGTTTGATTGTAACAACTTTTACATTGGTTCTAAATAAACGATGTCGAAGCCCATCAAGAAATACATCAACACATGCCTTTGCTGAACCATAGAAATAATTGGTTTTACGCCCTAGTTCACCAGCAACAGAAGTAATCACTGCAATTATACCTGCATTCTTACTTTCGAAGAAGTTGGCAATAAGCGAAACAAAATGAATAATACTAATTGAATTAGTGTAATAATTAACTAAAATCTTTTCAGGATTTTGTTCCAACTCTTTTTGGTCGGGTAAAATTCCATAACAAACTAATAACAAATCCAATCCCATCAGAGTATTCATTGCCCTTTCAATAATCATTTTGTGATTATCTAAATTGTTTAAATCAGCTTGTTCAACCCAAACATTTTTAGCACCAAGCACTTCGAAATGTTTTGCAACAATTTCAAGTTTTTCCTTATTTCTACCAACAAGAAAAAGCGAAGAGCCTTCGGCAGCGAGCAACTCACCTACTTTTTGAGCAATTCCGGAATAACCACCTAAAATTAATACCTTCATTATCCAAAAAAAACTAAATTAAGTTTAGAAGGCGAAAAAAGCAATTAAAATGTATTCATTTTTGGTTGATAATTGAAACATTTGAAAATATAGAACCTTCTAAATACTTCTTCTTTTTTTATTATTCTAAATTCTTCAAAAAATTCCACTTTTTCGAAATATTTTTTAACTAATTCAATCTTGCCAAAAGGATTATAATCAGAATAAATGAATAAGCCATTCCAACCAGAAAACTTATGAACATCGAACCAAAAATCAAATTGCAATGCTGGTTGGCCATAAACATTTTCAGCAAGAATAATTTCCTTTAATGGTGTATAAAAAGCAAGTTCAGCAGGAATTTTGTATTCATTCGAAAAAATGAAACAGGGTTTGTCCTTTTCCATTTCTTCTTTTAGTTGAACTACCCTATTAGCCAACTCTTTCCATCCAGTCCAAGTGTCCCCTTTTTGGATAGGAAAAATTGGAAATAAAATTATCATCAATGTTGTAATTATTAATCCTATACTTGTTGAAATTCCAACAAAAGAGAAAATCTTTTTTCTTTTCTTTTGCAGATTCGAAAAATATTCTACAGCAAGAATAATAAACGACAAATATCCTGGCAAAATCCAATTCATTTTGACTAAAGAAGTAAAACTCACGGAAAAGAAAAAAAGCACAATTGGAAACGAAAAGCAAAATAAATAAATGGACTCTTTCGATAAGTTTTTGAAATTTTTTATATGTTTTATCAATATAATCCATAACAAAACAAAGAATAAAGGCGTCAGTTCAAAAATCTGACTTGCGATTAATTGAAAGAAATAATTAAAGCCAAAATTTCTTGCTCCCTTTGCTCGCGCTGAAGTTTGAAAGAGAAAGGAAGCCCAGCCATTTTGGAAATTCCAAATAATCACAGGCGTAAAAACTACCAAAGCAACGACCACCGACAACCAAAATTCCCAAGAGAAAATAGTTTTCCATTTTTTTGACAAAAAAAGATATACGAAAACTGAGAGGAAGATAAAACTACCAGTGTATTTACTTGAAAGGGCAAATCCAAAAAAAATACCAGCCGAAATCCAATCTTTTATCCGACCTCCTTCGTGAATTGCTTTGAAATAAAAATACATTGCGCCAGACCAAAAGAATAGAAGAGGTGAATCTGGTGTTGCCACAACAGAATGAAGATTAAAAAAAATCGTTAGGTTCAGAAAAACTACAGAAAGCAAGGCAAATTTTGTTGAGTTCGAGACTTTCCATCCCAAAAGAAAAATAAAAATAGATGTTCCGATAGAATAAAGTACCATTCCAAATCGAACACCAAATTCGTTATTTCCAAAAAGAAAAGTAAAAAGTCCAATAGTGTAACTACAAATGGGAGGATGGTCAAAATAACTCAATGCCGGTCTTTGAATATAAAGCCAATAGTAAGCTTCCTGCGGTACAAGATTAAATAAAGGAAGTATATATAAACGGAACAGTGTTAGAGCAAGGAGGAAGAAGATAAAAATCTTTACAAACTTGTCTTTCAAATTCATACATCATAGTTAAATTTGCAAAATTATTAATAAAAAATTGCTGAGTTATGATAACATTAGGTCCAGACAAGAATTTTTTGGCAATAGAGGAAAAGTATTCGTCATACGAAAGTTCCGAAATTGCGATATTGTCCATTCCATACGAATTAACAACGAGTTACGGAAAAGGAACACGAAAAGGACCACGAGCAATTTTAAAAGCAAGCGCATTTGTTGAATTTTTCGATGATGAAACAGAAAGAGAAATTTGCTTCGAGAAAGGAATTACAACAATCAAACCTCTTGAATTTGAAGGCCTTTCTCAAATGGAATGCCTTTCCCTTATAGAGAAAACAACCGAAACAATCTTAAATGACGGAAAATTTTTAGTTGCATTAGGTGGTGAACATACAATAACGTTCCCAATTGTAAAAGTTTTCTTCGAAAAATATCCAAACCTTTCAATATTGCAATTCGATGCACACTCGGATTTAAGATTTACATACGAAGAAAATCCTTTTTCGCACGCCTGTGTAATGGCAAGGATTCTTGATTTCTTTCCTGCAGAAAGATTGTTCCAAGTTGGCATACGAGCCCTTTGCAAAGAAGAAGCCAATTTCATTAAACAAAAGGGCATTCATACTTTTTTTGCCTATGGAATTAAACAAAATCTTTATGGAAATGATTGGATATCCAAACTTATAGAAAATTTATCGGATTATGTTTACTTAACATTTGATGTAGATTACTTTGACCCTTCAGTGATGCCTTCGACTGGGACACCAGAACCGGATGGCTTTACTTATTTTGATGCAATAACAATCATTCGCAGAGTAGTTGAATGCGGCAAGCAAATTATTGGTTTCGATGTAGTAGAACTGGCACCAATCAAAAAACTTCACTTCTCGGATATAACTGCTGCACGACTGGTTTATAAAATCTTAAATTTAATCTATTCGAGAAGATAGTATGTTGTTTTGAAATTTTCACAATCAGCATTAAAAATTTTGCAACTAATTTATTTTATCTTTATTTATTAAAACTCTAGACTAACACCGATACTGGGCAAAACCCCAAAAGACCTACCGTATTCAATACTTTGTGTTCTCGGATTCCATTTTACACTTGAAACATTTTTTCTTCCATAAAGGTTCTGAACATCTAAATAGGTTATCAAAGTGTAGTGAGCAAAATTCCAACGTTTATCTATTCTTAAATCAAGAGCATGGAAAGTAGGGAAACGCTCACCTAAGTTATAATTTTTCCAATCATATTCACCATTTGGAAGAAATGGGGTTGTAGGTTGACCAGAAGCAATACGGAATTTCGAACTTATTTCCCATTCTTGGTTTACACGATATCCAATCGCTAAATTGAATATTACTCGACTATCAAAAGTACTTGGTCGATAATCACCTTTCAGTGATTTAAATTTACTTTCGCTAAAGGTTAAACTTAAAATACCATAAAGAGGTATTTCGCTCAACTTTTTCTGAATGAAAATTTCAAAACCACGGGAATATCCCTTCCCTTCGCTAACTATCGGCTCCAAACCAAAGGGAATGTCATTTGTTAAATCATCAAATCCCGTAGGGGATAATACCGCATATGGTCTCCATAATCTTGCAGGATATTTAGAGTACCACTTATGATAAACTTCAACCTGAACTTTAACATCTTCAAGTGGTGTATGGTCGTAAGCAAGAACAATTTGGTCGGAGCGAATAGCACTAAGTGAATTGTTCGTCGGAGCACCAATTAACCAAATTTTGGAAGGCGATTGATAGTATCTTCCGCCACTTAAACTAATTGCTGAAACATCATTAATTTGATAAAGTATTGAAAACCTGGGTGAGAAAAGCCACCTATCTTTAACATAGCTCATATATTCTAATCGACTTCCTACTGTAAATTTAAAATTATTAATTCCTTGAGTTAAACTGATATAAGTCGCATTTTTATAAGTTTTGAAAGTGGTATCAACAATCAAAGTTTGAGGTATTCCATTGTCATCTCTACGAAAGAATCCAGCAATAAAAATATCATATTTTAGTTTGGTAGCCCATTTTAAATTATTTCCAAATGTCAATTGGGTCACTTTACCAAGCATAAGTTCGAAATCTGTTCTTAGCGATGTTTCCGCTTCGCGAGAATCATTTTTTAAAATTTTTACTAAGTTGCTGTCATTTTGGAATGTAGTGTAATCAGTAAAAGTCTGCCCAAGAGTAACAGTTGAAAAACCAATGTCAAAAAGATGTTTCCAAGTTAGACCTGAAAAATATTGCTTTTGATTTGGAACAGCAACACGGCTATTGCTAAATCGTTTATCCAAATCATCGTTGTTTAACTTTACCGTACCTATTGCCCCTATTGTAAGAAATGTTAACACATTTTTTTCATCTAATCTTTGATTTAACTTTGCGTGAAAATCCCAATATTCAGGAATGAAGCCAAAGCCTGCAGCTTTGAAAATTAAATCCAAATAAGACCTTCTTGCGCTAAACAAAAATGAGCCACGACTATTAATTGGACCTTCCAAATTCACACCAAAACCTGTTGCAGAAAGGGTAGCCTTACCTCCAAACTGCTCTTCATTACCATTTCGCAAACTGATATTAGTAATAGATGAAAGTTTATCGCCATATTTAGCGCCAAAAGCACCAGCAGAAAAAGAAACTTCACGAACAAAATCAATATTAACTATTGAAAGAGGTCCTCCGCCAGTGCCTTGGGAACCAAAATGATTAATATTTGGAACTTCAATATTATCAACTACATAAAGATTTTCGAAAGGTGCTCCACCGCGAACAATCAAATCATTCCGTCCAGCAGAGGTAACAGCAACCCCAGGAAGAAGTTGTGTGGCTCGTAATACATCTTCTTGAACGCCGGGTGCTCGTCTAATATCTTCAGAATTAAGAGTTTGCGTACTTGTAACTGTCTCTGCTTTTTTAATAAAGTAACTCGAACGAACTTCAGCACCTTGCAATTCTATTACTTTTTCAGTTAAAAAAATCTCAAGAGTTACAGTTTTACCCGATGGAATGCTTGTGTTAGCATTCACATAAGTTTCGTATCCTACGAAGGAAAATTGTATGGCATAAACTCCGGGAGAAATATTGTTAATTTTAAAAAAGCCTTCAGAATTTGTAATTGCACCTAAATTTGTCCCAATTACTCTAACTGTAACCCCAGAGAGTGGCTTTTCACTCATCTTCGAAAAAACTCGTCCAGCCAAACTACCAACCGGTTTCTCTTGTGAATAGACATGAGTAGATAAAAGAAGTAAAATAAACAGAAAAATATATTTATTCAAGCACTTCATATACATCTCAATATTAACATACAATACATAAAGACGAAAATTTTTTAAAAAATTTGACGTCCCAAACTTATTTTTTTATAATTTTAAACTAAATATTTAGATAAACCAATGTAGTATTAAATGAATTAACTTATAGTTAAGGCTTCGAGTTTAAAACATTAAAAAATATGGAAAATTTAAATGAATTGAAATTTCTTACTTCAAAAAAATTTTTGAAGAATTATAACTGAAAAATCAAATATACTTAATCTAAAATTGTTTGAATAAAAATTTTTAGATATGAAATCATCTGGACATTGATTTTTTCAAAATTTTAATATGAATTACTGTTCTAAAATTTCTTTTTCTTTAGCAGAAAAAATTTCATCAATTTTTTTGATGAATTCATCGGTTACTTTTTGTATTTTTTCTTCCCCAATCTTTTTATCATCTTCTGTCAACTGCTTTTCCTTTTCGGCTTTCCGAACAACTTCTATTTGGTCTCGGCGAATATTACGAATTGCAATTTTTGCATCCTCTGTAAGTTTCTTGCAAAATTTTACAATCTCGCGCCGTCGTTCCTCTGTCAAAGGTGGAACAGGAATTCGTAATAGTTTTCCATCATTCATCGGGTTGAAACCAAGATCCGATTGCTTAATGGCCTTTTCAATAGCCGATAATGTCGATGGGTCCCAAGGCTGAATAATTATTGTTTTTGCATCTGGTACATTAATAGTAGCAACTTGAGAGATTGGGGTTGGTGAACCATAGTAATCAACTTTAATATTGTCAAGGATTGACGCATTAGCTCGTCCAGTACGAACTTTTGATATTTGTTGCTTAAAATGCTCCAAAGATTTATTCATCTGGTCTCTGGTTTTAGAAATAATTTCATCAAGTTCCATCTGTTCCTCTTTATTTAATTAACTTGTAACAAGAGAACCAATAGATTCCCCTTTCAAAAGACGAAGCAGATTGCCTTTCTTATAAATGTTCAAGACAACAATGGGGATATTATGGTCTTTGCACAATGCAAAAGCAGTCAAATCCATAACCCGAAGATTTTGTAGAATTGCATCATTAAAAGTAAGCAACTTCAGTAATTTGGCTTCTGGATTGGTCATTGGGTCGGAGTCAAAAACGCCATCGACTTTTGTTCCTTTAACGATTAAATCGGCGCCAATATCAATTGCACGAATGACGGCAGTTGTATCGGTAGTAAAATTCGGTAGTCCAGTACCACCACCAAAAAGTACTATACGACCTTTTTCAAGGTGGCGAATTGCTCGGCGACGAATGTATGGTTCAGCAACGCTAGTCATAGTTATTGCTGTTTGCAATCGTGTTTCAAGGTTAAGTTCTTCCAAAGCAGACTGAAACGCCAGGCAGTTTATTATAGTTGCCAACATTCCAATATAATCCCCGGAAATTGGATCTATTCCTTTCGCAGCAGATTGCAAACCCCGAAAAATATTTCCACCACCGATAACAATTCCTATTTGTACACCAAGGTCGTGTACCTCCTTCACTTCATTAGCAAAAAATTTGAGGGCAGATGGATCAATTCCAAAACTGCCCTCACCCATTAATGCTTCGCCACTAAGTTTTAGAAGTATCCTCTTGTATTTCGGTTCAACTTCCATAAGTTTTATTCAACCTCACCAAGAAAATAACGAATAAATTGTTTAATATTTATTTTACAGCCAAGAATATCTTGGACTTTTTTCAATACATTTTCAACAGATAGACTTCCATCCTTGATAAATGTTTGTTCCAAAAGGCATTGTTCAGTGAAAAATTTTGATAGTTTACCTTGAGCAATCTTTTCAGCAACTTCAGGTTTTTTGCCTTCGTTAATAGCTGCTTCCTTATAAATTTCGAGTTCCTTTTGAATCACGTCCTGTGGAATAGAATTCCGGTCAATAAACATTGGATTCATAGCTGCGACCTGCATTGCAATATCGCGTAAGGATGATTTCACTTCATCACTTAATTCCACTGGTTTATCGAATTCGTATACTACAAGAACGCCAAGTTTGCTACCAGCATGAACGTAATAAGTAATATAACCTTCTGTTTCAACACGAGAAAATCTGCGAATTCGGATATTCTCCTGGAACTTAGCTAAAATTTCATTGTGTAAGTTTTGTAACGTTTCGCCATTGACTTTACATTGCAAAAGTTCATCAACCGTGGAAACTTTATTTTGAAGGAGTACATCGGCAACTGTAGAAGCATAATTTACAAAATTTTCATTACGAGCAACAAAGTCAGTTTCGCAATTGATTTCAACAATGACACCAACTTTGTTATCCGATGAAGTTTTTGCTTCGACAATTCCTTCTTTTGCTTCGCGAGTAGCGCGTTTTTCCGCGGAAGCTGCGCCTTTCTTCCTTAAAATTTCAATTGCTAATTGGAAATCTCCATTGGCTTCAACAAGCGCATTTTTGCAATCGCCCATTCCTGCGCCAGTTTTCTCGCGCAATTCCACTACCATTTTTGTCGTTATTTCTGCCATTTCTTTTTCCCTTTTTTAATGTTAATATTTATGACTCGGACTCGGAAAGTTCACCTTCGTCCAAAGTTTCAATTTTGGGGATTGTTCCACCAGTTCCAACTCCAACTTCGGCACGTTTCGTTTTACGCGGTCTAAGTTTCGAACGAACTGGAGGCACTTCGGGTACAACTTCTTCAACCTCTGTAATCTTTGTTTGAGCAACATATTCACGGCTTTTTTCTGCATAGACCATTTTTCCTTCGATTATCGCATCGGCAATGACTTTGGTAATTAAATCTATAGTCATCTTAGAATCATCATTTGCTGGAATCGGATAGTCCACTAACTCTGGGTCGCAATTTGTATCCACAATTGCAATAATTGGAATACCAAGAATGCGTGCTTCTTTAATAGCAATATGTTCTTTCTTAATGTCAACAATGTAAAGGCAAGAAGGAATTGTTAACATTTCTTCAATTCCGCCAAAGACTTTACGAAGTCGTTCACGTTCCCTTACTAAAAGCAAACGCTCTTTTTTAGTCAGTTTATCGAAAGTACCATCAACTTCCATTTTGTCAATTGTGTTCAATCGCTTTATACTTTTCCGAATAGTAGTAAAATTTGTGAGCATTCCGCCAAGCCATCGTTCTGTTACATAGAAGGACTGACAGCGTTGAGCTTCTCGTTGAATTATTTCTTTGGCTTGGGGTTTAGTTCCAACAAATAAGAAGTTTTTACCTTGAGAAGCAATACTGAATGCGGCTTGCCTTGCATAATCGATTAGAATCTGGGTTTTACGCAAATCGATGATGTGAATCCCATTCTTCTCTGTGAAGACAAATTTTTCCATCTTGGGATTCCATCGGCGGGTAAGGTGCCCAAAATGAGCACCACTTTCAAGAAGTTGCTCAATTGTTACATAATGTTCCATAAAATCTCCTTTGTGTTAAACATCTGTTTCGTTCATCTTGCTTGCTCAGGAGATGAAATCTCCCACACACAAGCAATCCCGAAACATGGTAAAATAAAAATTTATCGTTTAGAGAATTGGAATCTTTTACGGGCTTTTTTCTGCCCATATTTCTTTCGTTCAACCATCCTTGGGTCGCGAGTCAACAAACCAAACTCTTTCAAAGTAGGTTTGAAGGACTCTTCGAATTCAACAAGAGCGCGAGCAATCCCAAGTTTGGTTGAACCAGCCTGACCACTAATTCCACCACCATTTACCTTCACTATGACATCGAATTTGCCAAGTGTGTTTGTAACTTGCAAAGGCTTAATTATTTCTTGACGATGAAATTCAACAGGGAAATATTCTTCGAATGGGCGTCCATTTACAATAATTTTTCCTGTTCCAGGAACCAACCGTACTTGAGCGACTGCTGTTTTTCTTCTACCTGTGGCTAAGGCTTCTTTCATTTCTCTCTCCAAAAATCATTAAGAATACGGTAACTCAAGTTTTTGTGGTTTTTGAGCGGAATGTGGGTGTGTTTCACCGCGATAAACCTTGAGTTTTTTAATAAGTTTTCTACCAAGACGATTTTTTGGCAACATTCCCCAAACTGCATGCCTAATTACAAATTCGGGTTTAGTTTTGATTAAATCTTTGAATTTGCGAAAAATTGCTCCACCAGGATAGCCAGTGTAATGGAAGTATTCTTTCTGTTCAACTCGTTTCCCCTCAACTTTAACTTTTTCGGCATTTACCACGACGACAAAATCTCCGCAATCGATATGGGGTGTAAAGTATGGCTTATGCTTTCCCCTAATAATTTTTGCTATCTGGCTGGCAAGGCGCCCTAATGTTTTCCCAGATGCATCAATAACCCACCATTTTCGTTCAACTTCACTATCCTTTGCCGAGCGAGTAATTTTAACCAAGTTTTCTGTATCCATATATCACCTGAAAATTTTTCCCTATCCTAATTTGATAACACAAAAAATACAACTTTAAAATATGAAACAAAATTTATCTTGCATAAAACTCAATAACTTGTGGTAGTTCGACTTGAACAGGTATCTCTTCTTTTGGTGGAACATAAAGAAACTTAAACGTGAAGTCTGCTTTTACAAGATCAATGTATGGTGGTGGTTGAACCGAACGAATTGAATCAAGTATCATTGGTATTTTTCGACTGGATTCCTTCACACTTACTACTGAATTGGGGCGGACGTTATACGATGGAATATTTACTCTTTTACCATTAACAAGAATGTGTCCGTGGCTCACTAATTGTCTTGCAGCATAAATTGTCGGTGCAAAACCAGCTCGATAAACAAGAGCATCCAGCCTGGATTCTAAAAGTTGCAATAGAAAATCTCCTGTATTACCAGTCAAGCGGGAAGCTTTCTTAAAATAATTCACCATTTGACGTTCGGAAACATTGTATTGAAAGCGAAGTTTCTGCTTTTCAAGTAATTGCCGAGCGTAATCAGATAATTTTCCACGTCGCTTCAATTTACCGTGTTGGCCAGGAGGATAAGGTTTTTTTGCAGTGTACTTTTGTGCTTTTGGAGTTAAATTTAACCCAAGTTTTCTCGATAATTTAACTTTTGGTCCGGTATAGTTCATCTTTCCACTCAAAAAAATAAAGAGTTACAAAATTACAAAGAAAATTTATAATAGCAAAATAAAAATTACACAAGTGATAATAATAATATTAAATTTTGATTAGAAATTCGAAAATTTATCATTTATTTAACAGTTCCGGTAGCCCGCTCCAATCTTTTCATTATTGAAAAAATAAATGCTGCAGAAATCAAGCAACATATGACAAAAATTAACCAAACTTGCCAGATTTCAACCCGAGCCCACATCGTGGAACCAACAAACAACAATTGGTTCCCAATTGCCGTTGCACCTAACCAACCACCTTGCATCAATCCTTGGTATCGAGGAGGAGCAACTTTCGATACAAACGACAAACCCATTGGACTTAAAAATAGTTCTGCTACAGTAAGAATAAAGTAGGAAAGGATTAACCAATAAGCAGAAACTCGAACTGGTGAAGGTAATCCAGCTAATTCAGAAGGAGAAGGCAAACCAATCGAACCAAATATCATCATTGCAAAAGCTAAGGCTGCGAGCAGCATACCTATTCCGATTTTCCTTGGTGTAGAGGGTTCTTTCCCTCTTCTTCTTAGATAACCAAATAAACCAACAACAACCGGGGTTAATACAACAATAAAAATTGGATTAAATTGTTGGAATGTCTCGGGTTCTATTAAATTCTGTTCGGAGAAGTTATTATATTGAACATATGTAAGAACAAAACCAACAATGGAAACAATTGCGCCAATCAACCGAGTAGCAAGACTTGCATTCTTTTTAAGTAAAAAATACAATCCATAGAAGCCAGCAAGCAAAGTTAGAAATGAAAATAAATTGAAGAAAATAAAGGTAAACTTATCTACCATTTTAACAGTATAATCGCGGGCAAAGAATGTAAGAGTTAATCCATTTTGATGGAAAGACATCCAGAAGAAGATAACAACAAGGAAAACCAACCCCAATGCCACAAGTCTTTGCTTTTCCTCTGCCTTCGAAAGTGTTGGAATTTGAACTTCACCTTTCTTTTCTGCCGATTTTCTATCGGGAATATGATGCTTAAACAATATATATATGATTAAAGAAACGATCATAGCTATTCCGGCAATGCCGAATGCGAAATTGTAACCAGTAGTAAAAACATCGAGATATTGACGGGCGAAAGTAGCCAAATCGTTAATTGGGTTAACTGATGCCGAAGCAACAAGTTCTTTGAATTTATCAATATCTTTTAAAGTTCCTTCGAGGTATTGATTACACAAACTGGGTAAATCTGCATCGTATCGGAATCCATATTGACTTAAATACCAAGTTCGAATTCCACGCGCAGCGTTCGGGGCAAAAAAGGCTCCAATATTGATACCCATATAGAAAATACTATAAGCAGAATCCCTCAAATGGGAAAATTTTGGATTGTCGTAAAGTTGACCAACAAGTGCTTGCAAATTCCCTTTGAAAAGCCCATTCCCAAAAGCTATTGTAAACAAAGCAAAGATGGCAAAACCAAGTCCAAGACCTGGAATTGCAAGCAAAGCATATCCAACAAACATTACTATTAGCCCAGAAAGAACAACACCTTTGTAATTTTGAGTTTTGTCTGCAATTAAACCACCAACAAGGGCAAGAGCATAAATAGCAAAATAGAAAATACTATAAATTAAACCAGCATTTCCACTTCCAAGATTGTATTTTGCTTGAAGATACATCACAAGAATAGCCATCATTGTGTAGAAACCGAAACGCTCTCCCATATTCGAGAAAAACATTACAAATAAGCCTTTGGGATGGTTTTTAAACATAAAACTCCTTCAAAAAATTAAACATTACAAAAATTTTACCACAGTTTCAAAATTGGAACTATTTCTTTTTGAATATCTCCAAAAACAATAACTTCGGACTTGTTCGTAATTACAACATCAATTTCGGAACGGAAACCAATTTTCTTTTCAGGTAAGTAAATACCCGGTTCAATAGAAAAGCAACTTCCAGGAATGATTTTACGCCCATCTCTTGTTTCAAGATTATCCATATGCGTCCCATTTCCGTGAACTTCTTCCCCAATATTATGACCAGTTCTATGGGTAAAAAATTCCCCATATCCAGCCTCAACAATAATTTTTCGAGCGGCATCATCAACTTCGAATCCAAACACAGGCAAGCCCTTGGAAAATCTATCTTGAACCAAACGATAGGCGCTATCCCTTGCAGTGATAACGATATTGAAAATTTCGACATATTCAGGTGGAACGTTAGTTCCTATATAACCCATCCAAGTTATATCGTAATATATTGATTTTTCTTGATCAAGTTTAGCCCACAAATCAAGCAAAACCAAATCGCCTTCTTTCATAGTAAAACAATTATCCATTGTAGGCTCAAAATGTGGGTCTGCTGCATGTTCGTTTATTGCTACAATAGGACCATCGTTTGCTACCAAATGAAATTCCTTGTAGAGTTCGAGCATAAATCGATGAATTTCGTATTCTGTAGGATAATCTTTTTCTTTTACTCTTCGAGCAATCTCCTTGAATGCTAAGTCCTTAACCTTGTGCATTAATTCCCCTGCTTTTGCATGAGTCGATATTTCTTCGTCCGTTAGATGGGATTCAAAAAGACTAACAAGATTCGAACTCGAAACTACCTCGATTCCAAAACTACGAACAAGTTCAACAGTTCCAGCATCAACTGTAGAAATATAAGGAATTGAATTCCGTGGAGAATACTGCATTGCAACACGTTTCGAGCCCTTTAAGATTTGCTGTAGATTGTTGTGAAGTTCTTCCCAAGGTAAGTAAACAAATTTTTCACCAGGAAGATGGTCAAGTTTCCAAGATTCAATCCTATGAACCAATTTTTTTGGATTACCTTCAGTAGGTATAAAATAGAACCAGCGCCGCGAAGTAAAGCGCTTCGGGTCGATGTTGAGCATTCTGATTGCAATTGGGTCACGGTTGTGAAAGTCGTAAAATAGCCAACCGTCCAAGTCTTCGGCTTTTAATTCTTTTTGGATTTCTTCAATATTCATATACCTCTTTTTATTTTATTTAAAAAATTCAATTTTAACAAAAAAATTTATTTTTTCAAAAAGATTTTTTATTATATTTTAATTTTTTTTAAACTTTTGCTACTTTTGAGTGAATATTTATTAAATAAGTATTTATTGAACAAATACTTAGGCGAAAGAAAATGTTTTAAATTATTATCCTTCTACTTAAATAAACTTTTTCCCTTTTACCCACACACTTTCAATATGGTTAATTCCAAAATGATAAAACATATCAAGATACGAATGACAATCAAGTATAGCAAAAGTCGCATCTTTACCCACTTCAATAGTTCCAATTTTATGAGAAATACCGAGTGAATAAGCACCATTCAAAGTCGAAGCAACCATTGCCTGTTGGCAATTTAAACCAAGATTAATAACAGCTAAAGAAAGAATGATTTGCATATTTTCCGTGAAACAGGAACCAGGATTAAAGTCGCTTGCCAGAGCAATTGGAATCCCTTTCTCAAGGATTTTTTTTGCAGGTGCATAAGGCATACGAATAAAGTATGAAGTGCCTGGTAAAAGAGTAGCAATAGTTCCTGCCTTTTTCATTACATCAAGACTATTTTCAGAGACGAACAATAAGTGGTCGGCAGAAACAGCTCCCATTTCTGCTGCAAGACGACCACCACCAACATCTGCAAGTTCGTCTGCATGCAACCTTATCTTTAAGCCATATTTTTTTGCAGTTTCTAAAATTTTTCTACCTTGTTCAAGAGTGAAATACCCTTTGTCCACAAAGCAATCGCAAAATTCAGCTAACCCTTCCTCGGCAACTTTTGGTATCATCCTTGAACAAATCAAATCTACATACTCCTCTCGTCGATTCTGATATTCAGGTGGAAAATCATGAGCACCTAAAAAAGTAGCCTTAATATCAATTGGAAAACTTTCCACAAGAGCCTGTATTACCCGCAGAATTTTTAGTTCAGTTTCCAGGTCTAACCCATAACCACTTTTGATTTCAATGGCAACAGTTCCGTGGGAAATAGCATTCTTCAGGTATTGTGAAGCATTTTCTAAGAGACTTTTTTCTGAAGCCTTGCGTGTTTCCTTAACTGTTTTCAGTATTCCACCGCCACGCTTCGCTATTTCTTGATATGTTGCACCAGCTACTCTTTGAGCAAATTCATCGGCACGGCTGCCTGCAAAAACAAGATGAGTGTGTGAATCAACAAAACCAGGAAAGACTGTTTTCCCTTTCAAATCGATTACTCTCTCGGGATTAATTTCCCCATTTTGAAGTTTTTCGTCGGCTTCATTACTTTTGCCTACCCAAAGAATTTTTTCATCAAACAGTATAGCACCATCAATAATCTCCCCAACATCATTCATTCTTTCGCCAAAAGAAAAAAGTTCTTTGTTTTGTCCAATAGTAACAAGCGAAGAAATATTTTTAAACAAAATTTTCATTCTTTAGTTCCTAATTTATAACCATTTAATTGCATTTTCATCTTTTTTTATTTCTTCTACGCATTTCTTAACATTTTGAACTTGACTTTTACTACAAACCAAAACAGCATCGTTTGTGGTAACAACAACAACATCGGAAAGACCAACAACACATACCTTAATGTTAGAATTTTGAGACTCATTCACAACAATAGAATTGCTGGTATCTATTAGAATGTTATTACCAAGCGATACATTTCCTTTTTCATCCTTGGGTTTTGTTCTATCGAGTGCATCCCAAGAACCAATATCATCCCAATCAAAATAAGACCTAACCACAACAATATCGGATGATTTTTCCATCAAAGCATAATCAATTGAAATTTCGGGGAAACTGGCATAAATAGTTTGAATTCCAGGAATAGTTTCATCGAACCTCGAATCGGTTTTGTTTTCGAAAAGTTTTCTTAATGGCTCAATATTGTAATAAATTTCAGGGGAATAATTACTTAATTGTTTTAAAAAAGTATCAAGTCGCCAGAAAAACATACCACTATTCCAAAAGAATCTACCTGAAGCAAGGTAATATTTAGCAGTCTCGAAATCAGGTTTTTCTTTGAATTGGACAACAGGCAATACATCTTCTTTGACTTCTTTATAATTAACAGGTACCTCTATATAACCATATGCGGTATCTGGACGAGTTGGAACAATACCTATTGTGGCAATCTTGGAACAACTTTCCACATATGAAAATGCAATTTCGACCGTTTTAATGAACCCAGAAAGTGGTTCAATTTTTTGGTCGGAAGTAAAAACCCCAACTGTTATTTCATCGGGCGAAAGTTTCCCCTTATATTTTGCAAGCAAGAAACTCGAAGCAAAAGCAAGAGCAGGAGCAGTGTTCTTTTTGAATGGCTCAGCCACTATATTTTCAGGCGGAATATTTTTCAAAGTATCCCTAATAGATTTTAAAGTAATTTGATTTGTGAAGATAAAAATATCTCTTTCATCGATAAAATTAGAAATGCGGTCAATAGCTTCTTCAATCAAAGTCTTATCGGAATTTAAAGCCAATAATTGCTTGGGCTTGTTAATTCGACTAACAGGCCAAAACCTTTCACCAGAACCACCTGCAAGAAGTATTCCTACCCTTTTCATATTAATCAAAAATATTTTTAAAAAATTTTTGTCTTTTTAAAAGGGTAAAAATATTATATTTTATTTATGAAACCAAACATTGTAAATGTAAATAAAAATACATCATCAATTGAACTAACAGAAAGAAACAAAATTGTACTAAAAGCTGTTGTTCAACTTTATATTACTAATGCCCAACCTGTTGGGTCCCGACTTCTTTCTCGGTGCCTTGAAAATCGTTTGAAATTAAGTCCAGCCTCTATTCGAAATATTTTGTATGAACTCGAAGAAATGGAATTGCTTGAACAACCTCATTCTTCTTCAGGAAGAATTCCTACAGACAAAGGGTATAGGTATTTTATTGATTCATTGCTTGTTCAAAGAAAACCTACTGAAAGAGAAATCCGAAAAATCCAGGAGGAACTAAACAAAATCGAACCCTCGAACATCGAAGATATTCTCAAAACTGCTTCAAAGGTTTTAGGGTTAATTTCAAAGTATTTGAGTATTGTAATTGTACCAGAAATTCAAAATATTTCAGTCGAAAAAATTGAACTAATAACAATATCATCGAACCGGTTACTTTGTGTGCTTGCATTGAATTCAAACATCATTCAAACTTTAACAATCGATACCAATTTCGACCTCGAAGATAGCAAAATCGAACAAGTTACTGAATACGTCAATAGCAAAATATCTGGCAAAACCTTAAAATTTATTCACGATAATTTTGCTACCCTTTTTTCAGAATCCGAAATTCAGGATACCCCAGTAATTCAATTGATTATTAATGCATTCGATAAGATTTTCGATAATTTACAGGAACAAGACCGTGCATTTGTTGCAGGTGTAAAGAATCTATTACGATATCCTGAATTTCAAGACCCCTACCAATTCAAAAATATGATTACACTTCTTGAAAATACTCAAACCATCCTAAATGTTATTAATCAATTCAAGAAAAACAATCCAGACTTAACAATTTTAATAGGCTCCGAGACTCGAAACGAGTTGCTTTTGGACTATTCAATTGTTGCTTCACCTTATTGGGTGCGAAATGCTTTTGGTTATATTGGTTTACTTGGACCGAAAAGAATGAACTATTCAAAGGTAATTACTCTTGTGGAATTCCTTTCTGAATATCTTTCACAGAATTTCGCCCGAATGTGTTAGTCAACAAAAAGACGACTATAAGAACAATACCAGAAATCGCAAAACTTAAGGACAAGTTTATATTCGAAGAAATCAATGCTGTTCCAAGAAAGGCAAGCAAAGAGCCAAATAAATTTGCTGAAGAAGCAATTCCCATTATACTTCCAATTTTTTCTGGTTTCGCAGCCTTGCCAAGATAGGTATATAAGAGTGGAACTAAACCTGCTATGGACATTCCAAGAACAATCCGTAAAGGAAAGAGCAATAAATAATTGATTGCAATAGAATGAAGAAGCATCACCAAAGCCAGAATCAAACTTGCCTTGCGGATTAAATTGGCAATATTTTTTCTATCACTCCATCGACCCCAGAGTGGGGCAAATATTATGTTGAAAACGCCTGAAATCCCGACCATTACCCCAGTTAACGAACTTAAAAAAGACCGTGGAGCCCCAAGATACTCTAAGTAAAAAGGAATTAAAGGAAATGTCATAAAAATCCCAACTTGAGCAAACACTATCATTATCATAGGATATCGATAAGCAGGGTTCGATGCAACTTCGCGTAAAACCTCGAACAAACCTTCGCTTTTTTCATTTTGAATTTTATTTATTTCTTTTACTAAGGCAGCAATTATTAATGCTGAAACGATAGAAAAAAATGCAACTGCGAAGAATACTTCTCGAAAACCAAACAAATCGGAAATGACACCCCCAACCAAGGGCCCAACGATTGTCCCAGCAGAATGTGAACTTTGTAGAAAACCAACTGCATAGCCTTTGCGTTCATCTGGGGTATTTGCAACTGTAAAACCAAGGTTTGCAGCAATAAAACCGCTTGTTGCTCCTTGGAAAACCCGCAAAAGGAACAATTGCCAAACATTGCGTGCAAACCCCATAAGAAACATAGCAAGGGAAAGCCCAAGGATGGCTCGAATAATCATCAATTTCTTCCCATAACGGTCGCCAAGATTTCCCCATATTGGAACAAACACAACAGAAAGAAAATATGGTCCAGCAAAGACCAATCCACTCCAAAATCTTTCGGCGCTTTCTCCTGATACTCCAAGTTCACGAACATACAAAGGTAGAAAGGGTACACAAGCATTCATCCCCACCATCACAATAAACTGCGATAGGGCAAGAAAAAACAGGTTCCGTTCCCAAGTTTCTCTAAAATTTATTTTTATCGATAGTGCTTTCAATTTTTCCTTCTCTGGAAAATGTATTTGAATGCAATCTTTTAATTTTGAACAATTCAAGAAACATCTTAAGGGAATCACGAATTGGATTTACCTTTGTCCGCCTATCATTATACCATTCCACCGGTACTTGTTCAATCTTAAACCTAAATTTTTTTGCCAAATACAAAATCTCGACATCAAAACTAAAACCGTCTATTTTTGAATGAGCAAAAATTTTCTCGGCTGCATTGGCTGTAAACCCCTTAAAACCGCATTGGGTATCGTCTATTCCTTTCAAAACCAAGACCTTTACGAATTTGTTAAAAGTTTTGCCCATAAATTCCCGATAAAAAGGTTGATGCAACATGATTAAACTTGGGTCTATTGCACGGCTCCCAATGCAAACGTCCGCCCCTTTATTTATTTTTTCAAGCAATTTATAAATTTCATAAATAGGAGTGGACAAATCAGCGTCTGAAAAAACTCGTATTTCACCTTTTGCCGAAAGCATACCAGTCCTAACTGCCGAACCTTTCCCTCTATTCGGTTTATAACTTAATATTTTTACTTCCTCGCTGAATTTTTCCAGTTCACCAAGAGTATTGTCGGTTGAACCATCATCCACAACAATTATTTCATAATTAAAATTATTCGACTTGAAAAAAAATATAATCTTTTCAAGCGATTTTGCAATCCGCTCTTCTTCGTTAAATACTGGAATAATTAAGGAAATTAACTTGTCCGTCATTAAATATTTTAAAAATTTAAATTTACAAAGGTAAAAACTACAAAATTAATCCATTTTTTTTCATTCTATTTCGTTTTTTAATAATCTAATTTAGATATGTTTTATGGAGTTTATCAGTTTAGACGATTTTGACTATTTTTTGCCGAAGGAAAAAATAGCGCAATATCCGATTCCCGAACGCGATAGAAGTAAATTGCTTGTTTTCGATAAAAATAAAAACATCAAACATCTTCAATTTATTAACCTGCCAGATGTAATCCCAGAAGGAAGTATTCTTATTAGGAACATTTCGAAAGTTATACCTGCTCGGTTGTTTTTCAAAAAACCAACAGGCGGACGAGTTGAAATCTTGCTCCTTGAACCTATTCTGCCCTCAACTGACCCTCAAATTACCTTAAATTCAAATTGTTTCTGTTCTTGGAAAACTCTTGTTCGTGGCAAAAACATCAAACAAAACCTCGAACTCTACCCATTAAACAACGAAATAGAAAATCAACATATCGTTGCAATTGTAAAAGAAAAAAATCCTGATTATGCAATCGTTGAATTTTACTGGAATAAAAATACTGATTTTGCATCAATTATTACTTCCCTGGGTCGCATCCCTTTACCTCCATACATAAGCCGAAAGGATGAAGAAATCGACAAAATACGATATCAAACAATTTATGCCAAAACCCCCGGTTCTGTTGCTTCACACACTGCTGGGTTACATTTCACCGAAAACATAATAAATGCATTGCTAAAAAAGAGTATTGATTTCGTTGATGTTTCGCTTCACATTGGATTAGGAACATTTAAACCAATTGAAACAAGAAATGTATTAGAACATAAAATGCATTTTGAACAATTCCACGTGGAGTTGGATACTTTAAAAAAATTATCAACTTTTTTAAACAAAAGCCATTCTGAACAAATTTGTATTGCTGTGGGAACAACAAGTGTTCGAACTTTGGAATCTTTATTTTGGTTTGCAAACAAAGTCTTTTCCCAGAAAAGCAAAAATCTATCTTTGCCTGTTGAAATCGACCAATTTATTTGGCGAAATCTGCAAACAAAACTAAAACCTATCGAAGCTCTGGATTTCTTAATTGAACTGCTTGAACGTCAAAATAAACAATCCTTATATGGGAATACTCAATTATTTATTCTACCAACTTACGAAATTCAATTTTTCCATGCTCTAATTACTAACTTTCACCAACCAAAAAGTACATTACTTCTTTTGATTTCCTCCTTCGTGGGAAATGAATGGAAAAGAATTTATACTGAAGCTTTAAACAACAACTATAGATTTTTAAGTTATGGAGATTCGTCTATACTTTTTAAAGTTAGAAATAAATAGATAACAAAATGTATTTTAAAAATTTAAAAATAATAGAACCTCAATTATTAATTGATGCTTATTGTAGCGGTTTCTTTCCAATGGCAGACCCCGAAGCAGGTAGAATTCATTGGTACTCTCCCGACCCCCGAGCTATATTTCCAATATATAGTATTAAACCTTCTCATTCAATGCGGCAAATACTTAAAAAGAACATTTTTAAAACCAAAATCGACACCAATTTTGAAAAAGTTATTTTGGAATGTGCAAACAGACCCGACTCTTGGATAAATGATATTATTATTAATTCCTATATAAACCTTTTTAAACTTGGTTATGCCCATTCGGTAGAAACTTACCTCGACGATGAACTTGTTGGTGGACTTTATGGTGTTTCAATTAATGCAGCCTTTTTTGGCGAATCAATGTTTTCGAAAGTAAGTAATGCTTCGAAAGTTGCTTTTTATCATTTAATTGAACATCTTAAACAAAAGAATTTTATTCTGCTTGATTCACAATTCATCAATCCCCATACAAAGATGCTTGGTGCAATTGAAATTCCCCGCTCCCAATATTTGAAAATCTTAAAGTTTGCAATATCTCAATACTCTATTAATTTTTAATTTTATATTCTCAAACTTAAACTTAATTAAAAGTATTTAATAAAGACTAAGAAGTTTAATTCCAGTAATAATAAAAAAATTTTATCGTCTTAAAATATTAATTTTTTTGATTGCCTATGTCAAAAATTATTTCCAACGAAAGAATAACTCCAAGACTTTTTAACAACAATATAATTGAATCCTTTTCCAAAGTTAAATGGTATGTACCTTTATTAATTTACCTTCCTGTTATCGTATTTTTTGTTTATAAGTCGCTAATTCAAATTAGAGTTGGAATTGCCATTTTATTAGTTTTAGCGGGAATATTTGTTTGGACCTTCGTCGAATATTTGCTTCATCGTTTTGTTTTCCATTACGAACCTAAAACAGAATTTGGGCAACGCATTCATTATATTTTCCACGAGATACATCACAGTTATCCGCAAGACCCCAACAGGCTTGTAATGCCACCATCTGTAAGCATACCACTTGCATTCTTCTTTTACTTCCTATTTAAATCAATTTTCCCTAATTCATATGGAATGCCGTTCTTTACCGGCTTCGTTCTTGGTTATCTAATTTACGATATGACCCATTACGCAGTTCATCATTTCCCTTTAAAAAACAAACTCCTACTAAAAATAAAATCGCATCATATGATGCATCATTACAAAAATGAAAACTCTCGATTTGGAGTTAGTTCTCCGTTTTGGGATATTATTTTTGGAACGAAAAAATAGAACTTAGAGGTAACGTAGGAGCAAAGCAAAATCCTTTAGGAAGGAATCTTCAGTGAAAATATCGCGTTCAATTCTTTCTTTAATTGTCGGATTAACCTCTCCCCTAACAGCCAATTCAAATCCAAGGTTTTCGAAATCTCTTTCAAAGCCAAATTCTTTTAAAACACTAACTGGCAAGAGAGAAAATAAGTCGTAGTTTGAACGATGAATATTACCTAAGTAGTTGCTGTTAAACAAAATAGAAAATTCAGAAAGCATTTGTACAATTGGCTGAGAATTACTCTTATTACTGCTGGAAAAAATAAAAGCAAGTACATTGTTGCTGAAAGATTTCGTTTCACCGTTCAAACTTGGTTGGAATAACGGTTCTATCCTATCTAGCACATTAATTAAACGTGGTAGGTAATTCCATCGTTCGGAATCAAAAACCATAAACCAAAATTCGCTTCTTTTCAAAATCGGATAGAAATTAGAAAATTCGTCATTGCATCGACAATTTCCTTCGGAATGATAAAATATATCTTCGGTACAACCTTTGCATTCCTGAATTTGAATATTGAAAATATCAATCTTTTGAAGATTCCCACCACCACGAATAAATCCATTAGTAAAAGAATCAATATAACTTTTTAAATGTTTATTAGAGTTAGTAAAATCAAATAATACAGCATCCATACTTATTTTTATATTTTAATTCAAATAAACGAACTTTTCGAAAAATTATTAGAAAATTCATAATAGATAACATCATAAATTTGAGGGGAAATTTTGTTAATTTTGATTTGTTTAACATGAGGATATTATGGATTTAACAACTAATTATCTTGGGTTTACACTTAAAAATCCTATTATTGTAGGAAGTTGTGGCTATACTTATTCAGTGAAGGATATTAAGACGCTCGTAGAAAACGGAGCAAGTGCGATAGTCCTAAAATCTATATTCGAAGAAGAAATTGTTTGGGAAATGGAAACAAATTTGGCACAAATGCAAAAGCCGATGACATTTTATCCCGAAATGTACGACTATTTCGACCTTGAAACACTCGAAGATAGTGTCACCAAATATCTAAATCTAATTTCTGATTCAAAAAAAGAGGTCAATGTTCCCGTTATTGCTTCCGTCAATTGCGTAAGTTCACACGAATGGGTACCTTTTGCACGAAGAATCGAAGAGGCTGGTGCTGATGCTTTAGAATTAAATATTTTTATTATGCCTTCCGATTTAAATCGAACAAGCCAAGACAACGAAAAAATGTATTTCGACATCATTGATTCTGTTCTATCTGTTGTAAAAATTCCCGTCGCTGTTAAACTTAGTTACTACTTTACCAACTTAGCAAGTATGATTAAGCAAATTTCTGAAATGGGTATCAAAGGTATTGTTCTTTTCAATCGCTTTTTCGAGCCTGATTTCGACTTGGATACACTAACAGTTGTGCCTACAAATGTTTTAAGCACACCCTCCGATTTAGGTAAATCATTGCGATGGATAGCAATTATGAGTGAACGAGTAAAATGTGACCTTTGCTCCTCCACTGGTGTACACGATGGGAAAGCAGTTATCAAACAAATCCTTGCTGGAGCAAAAGCTGTTCAAATTGCTTCAGTAATATACAAAAAAGGGTCAAAAGTAATTGGAGAAATGCTTGACGAAATAAGAAATTGGATGAAAGAGAAGGAATTCACGTCACTCGATGAATTTCGTGGGCGCTTGAGTCAATCACGAAGTTTAAATCCTGCTGTTTATGAAAGAGCTCAATTTATGCATTATTTCAGTGAAAAGTTTTAACAAAAATCGAGTTGCCTATTGAAAGTTTTCGACCAAATCAAACTACCAGTTGCAAAAGAAATCGAAGAATTTGAAAAATATTTTCGCAACACATTGCGAAGCAATGTAGGAATATTGAATACAATTATCCGTTACCTTGTTTCAAGAAAAGGCAAAAGAATTCGCCCATTGCTCATTTTTCTGTCCGCTGGACTCGTTGGAAGTATTAACTCACGCAGCTTTGTTGGTGCTGCAATGGTTGAATTGCTACATACAGCAACCTTGATTCACGACGACGTTGTCGACGAAGCTACAGAACGACGAGGACTTCCTTCAATAAATGCAAAATGGAATAACAAGATTGCTGTGCTTTTGGGTGATTTCCTTTTAGCAAAAGGATTAATGATTGCTGTTGAAAATAAGGAATTTGAATATCTTCAAATTCTTTCCAATGCTGTAAAATTGATGAGCGAAGGTGAATTACTTCAAATCCAAACCTCAAAAAATCTTGAAGTAAGCGAAGAAAGATATTTTGAAATTATTCACAGTAAAACTGCTTCTCTTATATCTGCTTGTTGCGAAATTGGTTGCCTTAGTGCTTCTAACAATGAAGAATACAGACATAAACTTAGAGAATTTGGAAGATTAATCGGGCTGGCTTTTCAAATTCGCGACGACATTTTCGATTATGAAAGTTCTTCCTCAATCATTGGAAAACCTGTTGGAAACGACATCCGCGATAGAAAAATAACTTTACCATTGATATATGCCTTAAACAATGCTCCATATAATCTTGCTCAATTGGTTTTCACAAAAGTTAAATCAAAAAGTAAGCGAAAAGATATTCGCCAAATTGTTCAATTTGTAGTAGAATACGATGGCATATTTAAAGCACGCAACAGGGCTATTTCCTTAATTGAAAATGCAAAAAATCTACTTTTTGATTTTCCCGATAGTCCTTTCCGCTCTTCATTACTTCTTTTGGCAGATTATATTGTTCAAAGAGAAAAATGAGTCTTATATACAAAACTCATTCAAATATCTAACAAAAGTGTAAATATAATTGTCAATTATCCAATTAAATGAAGTAACCAGTAAAAAAATATTACATTTTCACCAACAGAATAGAAAATCCCCGCAGAATATTAAAATTTATATGGCTAATTTTGTTTTTTTATATTTAAACAATGAAAGTTTTTGAAAGCAAGTTAAATGGTGTACTAATATTAGAGTCCCAAATTTTCCGAGACAACCGAGGCTTTTTTTGTGAAATTCTTAATCAAAAAGAACTTGACAATAATCGAATCGACTTTAATATTGTTCAGGTTAATCATTCCTTGAGCACTGAAATTGGAACACTTCGAGGTTTGCATTTTCAAATCGAACCTTTCCACCAAAAGAAAATTGTTTGTTGTCCTAAAGGAATTATTTTTGATGTTGCCGTAGATTTAAGATTAAAAAGCCCTACTTTCCTTAAATATCTATCGTTCATCTTAGTTGGCTCCGATAACAACATTGAAAAAGTCGAGGAATTACAGAACTTTCCATTCGACCACGTAGTTTATTTCCCAAATAAAGTACTGATTCCTGATGGGTTTGCGCATGGCTTTCTTACATTAACTCCAAATTCCGAAATTTTGTATTTTTTAGATAATTATTATTCCAAAAGTCATGAAAGAACAATTAGATATGATGACCCCCAAATAAATATCCGTTGGCCTAATATCAGAAAAAACTTTATCCTTTCGGAAAAAGATAATAATGCACCTTTTTTAATTAATTTTGACCTTTCTGAATTGGAATAAAAATAATGGAAAAAATTCTGATTGCAGGTGGGTGTGGTTTTATTGGGACTAACTTCATAAGATATCTTTTCGAAAAAAAAGTAGAAGATTTTATTGTTGTAAATGTTGACAAATTAACCTATGCTGCTAATCCCGAAAACTTATCGGATATTCAAGAGAAATTTCCAAATCGTTATTTCTTTCAAAAAGTTGATATATGCGATATTGATAAAATAGAAAATATCATAAAGAAGTTTGATATAGATACAATAATCAATTTTGCTGCGGAATCCCACGTTGACCGTTCAATTATTGGACCCCAAGATTTTATTCAAACTAATATCATTGGAACTTTTCATTTGCTCGAAGTTGTTAGGAAATTCCAAAGACAAGGCAAAGAAATACGATTCCATCAAGTAAGCACAGATGAAGTATATGGTTCTGCCGATGGAAATGAACACTTTATTGAAACAACTCCATACAATCCACGAAGTCCATATTCAGCCTCCAAAGCATCTGCTGATTTATTAGTTAAAGCATATGTAAATACTTATAAAATTCCTGCAACAGTTTCTTTGTGTTCAAATAATTATGGACCATATCAATTCCCAGAAAAACTTATTCCACTGATGATAATCAATATGCTCGAAGGAAAAGAACTACCAGTTTACGGAGACGGACTTCACATTCGAGATTGGCTATATGTTATTGACCATTGTTCTGCTTTATTACTAATACTAAAACACGGTAAGATTGGAGAATCGTATAACATTGGTGGCGATAATCAATGGGAAAATCTTAAACTTGTTCAATTTCTGGCGACTATTTTAGCAGAAAAAACAGGAAGAAATGTAGAAGATTACACAAAACTTATTAGATTTGTTAAGGATAGACCTGGCCACGACCGTAAATATGCAATTAATTGCAATAAAATTAAGAATGAACTTGGCTGGAAACAGTCGGTTGATTTCAAACAAGGCTTAAGTATAACGGTGGATTGGTATTTACAAAATCTTGAGTGGGTTAAAAAAGTGCGCTCGGGGGAATATTTGAAATGGCTCGAAATAAATTACTTTTATAGATAATGAAAATTTTATTAACAGGTAGCCTTGGACAATTAGGTAGTGAGTTCAAAAACTACTTCCAAACAAATAATTATCAATTCTACGAATCAGATTTGCCAACACTTGATATATTCAACCTTGATGAAGTACTCGAAGCTTTTTCAAAAATTAAACCGGATATTGTAATTAACTGTTCTGCTTACAACTTTGTCGACAAAGCCGAAGAAGACCGCTGGAACCCAATTAAAGTAAACACAATTGGAGTGCAAAACCTTGCGTATGCTGCCGAAAAATATAATTCCTTCCTCGTTCATTTTAGCACAGATTATGTTTTCGACGGAGAAAAGCCCACTCAATATGTCGAAGATGATGAACCAAACCCAATCAACTTTTATGGAATGAGCAAATATCTTGGAGAACAGGCAATTCAAGATATTCTTGATTCTTATTTAATTTTTCGTGTAAGTTGGCTTTATGGTTTCGGAACTCAAAACTTTTTGATAAAATTCCTACATTGGATAGAAGAAACCGATACTATCAGAGTTGCTATCGATGAAATTTCGGTTCCTACTTCTACTTTAACTGTTGTCAATGCTGTTATCAAAGCTCTTGATGAAGGTCTATGTGGCTTATATCACTTAACAAATTCAGGGTATGCATCGCGATATGAATGGGCATTAGAAATAAAGAAAAATCTTGGACTTCGCATAAACATTACTCCAGCAAATGCAGATGAATTTAAACTTCCGGCCCGAAGACCCAAGTTTTCTGCAATGAGTAATAAAAAAATATCCAATGATTTAAATATTGAAATACCCTCTTGGCGAGATGAATTGAAAAAGTTCTTAAAAATTTGTAAAGGTTTTTAGTTTAACATACATATAAAAGCGCACATCCTTCCAGATCTTTCTTTATCTCTCCTGAATGAGTGTAAGTCTAAATCCGAAATTGTACACAATGGTGAGATTTCAATATTTTGTGCTGGTATACCAATTTCCATTAACTGTAAAAACAATTCTTTTCGATTATCAAAGTAATAGTTTCCTTTGCTATCTTTTATTGCAGAAAAAGAGAAAAGCTCCGCTACTTCTTTCCCCACTTGATATTTTTCGGCGGAAGGTACTGGAGATATAAAAATCAGAATATCTTCTGGTTTGGATTTAAAAAGGATTTTTATTTGATTAATCGTTTTGTGCAAAATTTTTTTTGAACTTCCCCTCCATCCAGAATGCACAACAGCAACTACTTCCTTTTTTGTGTCATAAATCAAAATTCCGGCACAATCGGCAATTTTAACAGCCAAAACTTTGTTTTTTACAGCAGTTATCATTGCATCTCCCAACAAATATTCGCTAAAGCCTTCCCCATCACAATTTTTGTTCCTACTTTCTCCTTTAAAATCTTTACATATATTATCATCTATTAAATGAACAACATCAGTATGAGCTTGCCTAAGAAATATGAAATCATCCAAATTAATACCAAGGTAATCAGCAAGCAATTGGCGATGCTCCAAAACAACTCCTTTTGGAAAGGCTTCTGTAACACCAAATGAAAGTCCATTTGGATATATGTGTGAATTCTTTTTGGTTACCCCAGCCAAAATTTTGTTTTTTGGAAAAATTTCTGGTGTGATTATGTCGATTTTCATAATTGTTATAATTTGAAAATACTTTGATTGTTAAACAAGATTTTGGCAACAGTTTTTTGAAAATCGGCGCTCATTTCAATTATAGAAATTTTTCTAAACTTTTTTATTTGGTCACTCAAAGCGATTCCAATATTACCACTTACACCAAGAATCAAATTACCTTCAAGATGCGAAAGATACCTCTCCATTGCTAAATCCCTCGATGGGAAAAGATGTGGTTTACGGTCGAAAAGCAAAGCATAACTTTTACCATTTTGCTGAATCACAATTGCTACATACTTTGCTCTGGGAAAAACTTCCACAGAATTCCTTGAAGTAATTCTAAAGTTAATAATGAATAAATTAATAATTAATAAAGAAATTATAAAACGAAGAACGAATGCACGAGAATTTTTAGAAAAAATTATCCATAATAGGAGAATAGAAAACAGAAATGCTAGCAAAACAACACTGTTATTATCGAATTTTAAAAAATTGAAAATATTCGCAAAAAAATCATTGATTCTTACAGCATTAAAGAGCAGCAAATCAGCAGGTAAAGCAAAAACTTTTCCAATTTCGATAGAAGCCAAAGATGTGAATAAAGCAAGAAAGCCAAAAATCAAACTTAAACTAAACAGGGGAAGCAAAATAATATTAGAAAAAAACGAAATAAAAGTTAAATAATTAAAATACCAAGCAATAACTGGTACAATCAAAATTTGTGTGGAAACTGTAACCGAAAAAATACTAATAAAAAAATTCAATACAGGGTTTTTAATATTGAAAAATTTATTTATTCCATTATATATTTTTTTATAAAATAAAACAATTCCCAGAACTGCTAAAAATGAAAGTTGAAATCCAATTGAAAACATCAAATTTGGTGCAAAAACCAACAATAATAATAAAACAAATGCAAGAACATTAAGCGGAGAAACTCTTCTTTCAAGAGTGTTTGCAAAAAGAAACGAGATTATCATTATTATTGCTCTAACACCAGAAGGCGGGAATCCAACAACTGCAAGATATAGTACAAGAAAGAATGATAGCAAAAAAAATCTAATAAATTTATTTCTGATGAAAGAAAAAAACACAAAAAATATTGAAAAAATTATTCCAAAATGAAATCCACTTATTGCAAGGATATGCGACATACCTGTAATAGCAAACTTTTCACGTTGTTCAATTTCAATTAGATTCCTGTACCCAAGCAAAAGAGCACTGAAGTAACCAACATTTTCAGGTTCAAACAATCTTTTAACTTTCTTTTCTAAATTATCTTTGAATTTATTAATAATACTTAGTTGAGTAGACTGATTCGTCCAGTGTTTAATCAAACCCTTTTTAGAAGTTCTCGCAAAAAGCAAAACATCGTTAACTAATGCATTTGAAACCTCGGAAATATCTGTAGGTAAATTTGTTTTGCGTGGTAACCGTAGCTTTACAATTGCAAGGAAATTATCAAAGACTTCGAATTTAGGTAAAGTATCTCCATCCTTTTCTTTGTAAATTGTTAAGACAAATGGAACACTATTAAAAGTTCGTTCCCCAATTGTAACAGTTCCATAATTTCTCATTGCTGCATAATCTTTTTCAATTTTATAAACATCGGTAACAGTTCCATAAACTTTACATTTAATTTCCAGGAATTTATTCGAGGAGCGAACAAGTTTTACACTGGAAAAATTAATAGAAAGTAACAAACCAATACCAAAAGAGCAGAAAATGTATACAAAACTCCATTCCCTGAAAATCAAACTCAAAATAACTAAACACAAAAAGCAAAGAATAGTTAGAAAAAGGATTTTTGATGGCAATATCAAACCAATAAAAAGAGCAGGCAAAATAAACAATAAAAGTTTCAGAATTGGATTGTTATTAAGTGTTCGAAATAAATTAATTTGCATTTTTTTTCAACTAAATATTTCAATTTATAAAAATGTGTGGAATAGTAGGATATATTGGCAAACGCAACGCTGTAAAAGTTCTTTTGAATGGACTTCAGCGACTTGAATATCGTGGTTATGATTCTGCAGGTCTTTCGATAATTGAAAACAATAAGTTAATCACTTACAAAAAGCAAGGCAAAGTAAATGAATTAATTAAAATTTTAGAAGGAAAAGAATTTAATTCTACTACTGGAATTGCTCATACTCGTTGGGCTACGCACGGCGAGCCCAATGACATTAATGCTCACCCCCACCACGATAATTCTGGCAACATTGCAATTGTCCACAACGGAATTATTGAAAATTATTCATCATTAAAGCAAATGCTTACCTCGAAAGGATATAAATTTGTTTCTGCAACCGATACCGAGGTTCTTGCAGTTTTAATTGGTTACTTTTATGAAAAAGTTAGGGACTTAGAAGAAGCTGTTCGAATTGCATTAACGGAAGTCCAAGGAACTTTTGGCTTGGCAGTTGTTTCTTCCTATGAACCAAACAAAATAATAGCGGCACGGAGAGGTAGCCCAATGATTGTTGGGATTGGCGAAGATGAGTTCATTGTTGCCTCCGATGCTTCTGCTATAATTCAATATACTCGCCAAGTAATTTATCTTTCTGATAATGAAATGGTGACTTTAAACAACGAAAGTTATTTCACTAAAACCATTGATAATATTAGAACCAACAATATTATTCATTTAGTTGATTTCGACTTAAGTAAGATCGAAAAGGGCGGCTACGAACATTTTATGCTGAAAGAAATATTTGAGCAACCCCAAACAATACGCGATGCTTGTCGAGGCCGTCTAATTGTCGATGAAGGAATAGCAAGGCTCGGGGGCTTGTTACCCGTAATGGATAAACTCCGCGAGGTAGATAGAATAATCATAACAGGGTGTGGAACATCTTGGCACGCAGGATTAGTTGGTGAATATTTGATAGAAAATCTATGCGAAATCCCTGTCGAAGTTGAATATGCATCGGAATTTCGCTATCGAAACCCAATACTGCGAAAAAACGATATTGTTATTGCAATATCTCAAAGTGGTGAGACTGCAGACACGCTTGCTGCAGTTCAAGAAGCAAAACAAAAAAATGCTACAGTTCTTGGAATTGTTAACGTTGTTGGTAGTTCAATTGCCAGGGAAACAAATGCCGGTGTTTATATTCACGCTGGACCCGAAATTGGAGTTGCTTCGACAAAAGCATTTACTTCTCAACTTGTGGTTTTATCTTTGATTGCTCTACTTCTTGGAAGAATGAGGAATTTATCGAAAATAGAAGGGATCAAGATTGCTCGTGCAATAAAAGAACTACCCGAAAAAGTTGAACAAATTCTTAACAATTCATTGCAAATAAAAGAAATTGCCAAAGAATTTTCCTATTCAAGGAATTTTTTGTATTTAGGCAGGGGATACAATTTCCCTGTGGCTTTAGAAGGAGCTTTAAAATTGAAAGAAATTTCTTATATACACGCCGAGGGATATCCATCTGCAGAAATGAAGCACGGTCCGATTGCTTTAATTGACGAAAATATGCCGGTTGTTTTTATTGCCCCGAAGGATGAGATCTACGATAAAGTGATTTCAAATATCGAAGAAGTCCGTTCCCGAAAGGGGAGAGTAATTGCTATTGCCACAGAAAACGACAAAACGATTACAAAATATGCTGAAAAAGTCATCTATATTCCCGAAACTTTGCCAATGTTGACCCCGATATTAACAGTTATTCCACTTCAATTGCTTGCATATTATATTGCAGTAGAATTAGGTTGCAATGTAGATCAACCCCGAAACCTTGCAAAAAGTGTAACAGTAGAGTGAAAAAGATAAAAATCCAAATTATACAATCCTTCATTTTTTACTTTCAATCATAAAATAAAAAAATCAAACGAACGTTTGATTGATTTGTCCTTTTTCAAACAAACGATTGTTTAACTTTTATGTGGGGTTATGCAAACATCAGTCTCTGAAGAAAAAGAACCTAAAGAAAGAATATTGACTGCTGCTGCATCTCTATTTGCTACAAAAGGTTATGCGGCAGTCGGCGTTAGGGAAATTGCTGAACTCGCACAAGTAAACGTGTCGATGATTTCATACTACTTTTCTGGCAAGATGGGTATACTGAAAGAAATCATACTTCGCTATTTTGAAGAAGTTCGACAAATTTATGAAAAAACACTTGCAAAGGAATTGCCACCCGAAGAAACATTAAAAGAAATCGTTTACGAACTTGTTTCCTTGATGAAAAACAAAACAATTTTTTGCAAAGTTGCAATAACTGAAATGCCTTTTAATCTTCCTGAATTTGCTGAATTTAAAGCCGAAGTCATACGACTACATATCGACTACATCAAGCAAGGTTTGAAATTGATTGAACTTTTTGTAGACGACCCGAAATTCAGTTCAATAATTACCCCTGCAATGGTTTCCCTTGTTTTTTCCCACTTTTTATTTGGACCATTAATTAAAAAAGTTTGGGAAATCGAACTCGATGATAATTATTACGAACTCTACGCAAAAACCATATCAACTTTGCTTTTAGAAGGAATTACTGGGGTAAAAAATCAAATCAAGAGTAATAAACAAGGAGAACAAATATGAAAAAAAATGTTATTTCATTACTTTTTATTATCATTCCAGCATTTCTTTTAGCTGAAAATACCTATCAATTGACGTTGGAAAAGGCAATTGAACTTAGTTTGAATAACGCAAAAAATCTAAAAATTTCGGAATCCAAAATAATTGCAGCAAAAGTAAAATCCAATGAAGCAAACGCCCAACTTTATCCAACTTTGCGATTAATTTCTGGTTATACCCGATTGAGTGAAGTAGAACCCTTCAAAATCAACTTTCAAGGTCGGGAATTTGAGGTTTCTCCAACAATTTTGAATAATTATCAAATACGATTTGGACTTCAATATCCAATCTTTACAGGCTTCCGTCTCGAAAATAATTATAAGATGATGGAACTAAACGAAAAAGCAACCCAAGAAGATTATCAATCCGAACGAGCAAAAGTAATTTTTGATGTCAAAAGTCTTTATTGGTCTATTAAGAATCTTGAACTTTCTTTGCAAAGTATAAAAGAAAATATTCGTCAGGTTCAAGCACATCTCCAGGATATCGAAAATTTTTTCAAAAATGGTTTAGTTACAGAAAATGAAGTTTTAAAAGTAAAGGTTCAACTTTCGAATTTGGAGTTAACCAAAATTGACCTTGAAAATGCTATTCGACTGAACAAAATTAACCTTTGTATTCTTCTTGGGTTACCAACTCTAACTAATTTAGAATTGGTTTCCCAACCAGAATTTAAAGAAACTGAATATTCCGATTTAAACAAATTGCTCGAAACTGCATACAAACAAAGGCATGAACTAATTGCTCTATCGTTGCGTAAAGAAGCTTCGGAAAAGGCAATTTCGATTGCCAAAAGCGGATGGTTGCCGCAAATTAGTTTTTCGGCAAACTACCAGTATAATCGACCAAATCAAAGGCTTATGCCTGCTCAGGATAAGTTTTACGGTACTTGGGACATTGGCTTTACCATCTCTTACGATATATGGAATTGGATGACGACAAAATATCAAACACAGCAAGCAGAGGAAAGTTTCCGCCAAGCAGAATTATCTTACCAACAATTAAAAGATGCTATAAACTTGGAAGTTACACAAAACTATTTCTTATTCCAAAAAACAAAAGAAAAAATAAAAGTTGCAAAGCAAAATCTCCAACAAGCAGAGGAAAATTATAGAGTTACTAACGAAAAATTCAAAAATGGTCTCGTTCCAAGTTCAGAACTTTTAGATGCAGAAGTTTCTCTTTTAAATGCGAAAATTAACTACAATAATTCAATTCTTGAATATGAAATTTCCAAAGCAAAACTCGAAAAATCTATTAACTATAATGAGAATTAATTAGGAGGAAAAATGAGAAGTAAAAAGAAAATAACAACAATAGCAATCGTTTTGCTTTTAGTCATTTCTGCAGTCGCACTTTTAATGAACAATAGAGCAAAATTTCAAGCAAAGGCAAAAAAGAATGTCATCTTAACTACTTTTCCAGTTAATGTAGCCAAAATTACTTTCGAGGAAATAAACCTAACATTAGAATACAGCGGGAATGTGCTTCCTAACGCCGAAGTTAATATTGCTTCTGAAACAAACGGGAAAGTAGTGGCAGTTAACGCTAATTTAGGTGATTATGTCGCAAAAGGGACAGTTTTAATTAAACTCGACGACGAAATTAAAATGGCAAATTTGCAAACAGCAGAAGCAAATCTCAAAAAAGCAAAAGCAGACCTTGAAAGATATGAAAAACTCCATTCGGAAAATTCCGTCTCTGATACTCAATTGGAACAATTTCGATTTTTATATGAGACTGCAGAGTCACAATATAAAATTGCAAAAAAACAAGTCGAAGATACTCGAATACGAGCACCATTTTCTGGGTTTGTGACATCGAAGATGGTGGAAGTTGGCGCCATTGTTTCGCCAGGTACCCCTTTAATTAATCTTGTGGATATTTCTACCGTCAAAATTAGAATCCAAGTTCCCGAAAAAGATATTGCCAAAATAAAAAAAGGTGATTTGGTAGAAATCACTTCGGACATCTACCCAAAAGAAAAATTTACTGGAACAATTCAGAACATTGGCTATAAAGCCGATGAAGCGAAAACCTATCCCGTTGAAATCACTTTGCGAAACAGAAACAACTTGTTGAAAGCAGGAATGTTTGTTCGCGTAAAAATTCCATCTGCAATTCGAGGGAAAACATTGCTAATGCCCCGCGAGGCACTTGTTGGTAGTTACCTTGAACCAAAAGTTTTTGTTGTCGAAAACAATGTTGCCCGTTTGCGTTCAATAATAATTGGAAATGAAATAGGGAAAAAATTGGAAGTTCTTAGCGGACTAAACGAAGGAAATGTTGTGGTTACAGAAGGACAATTAAACCTAAAAGATGGAACTCCTGTTCAAATTGTAGAACAATATTGAGGTTAACATGACAATTACAGAATTAGCAATAAAACGCCCTACTCTTGTTGTTGTTGTATTTTCGATTCTCGGAATCCTTGGAATATACGGTTTTGCACAACTCAACTATGAATTACTACCAAAATTAACTGCTCCAGTTATTACAATTCAGACAATTTACCCTGGTGCTTCACCTTACGAAGTAATGAATAATTTAACAAAGCCATTAGAGGATGCAATCACAGGGATGGAACTTGTTTCGAATATACGTTCAATTTCGCGCGAAGGTGTTTCTTTTATCTTTGTCGAATTAGATATGTCTGCAAATGTTGATAAATCGCTGCAAGATGCACAACGACGGATAAATCAAATTTCAGACCTACTACCTAAGGAGGCTCGTAAACCTGTTATTTCCAAATTGTCGTTCGATGAAATTCCGGTGTTAAGAATTAATGTTTATAGCAAACTTCAATCAAAGGCTTTATATCAATTCGTGAAAGACAACATTGTACCTTTGATTTCCAAAATAGAAGGTGTTGGATTAGTTCAACTATTAGGTGGCGAAGAACGCGAAATTCAAGTTAACATTGATATGCAGAAAGTAAAATCTATGGGGTTATCATTAAATAACATTGTTCAATCCATTGTTAGCGCAAACTTAGATTTTCCAACGGGAAATGTAAAAGAAACCGAGAATCAGTATGTATTGCGAGTAGCTGGAAAATTTAATTCATTAGAAGAATTGGAAAATCACATTGTAGCCCGAACTCGTTCTGGTGGGGAAATTCGTTTGAAAGACATTGCAAATGTTCGCGACGGTATAAAGGAAATCACTAATATCAATCGCTTAAATAATCAACCTTCTTTAGGAATATTAATTCAAAAACAATCTGATGCAAACACCGTTGAAGTTAGCAAATTAGTTCGTAAAGAGTTAGCCCGCTTGGAAAAACAATACAGCAAATTAAATTTAAAATTCGACATCGCACAAGACAACTCAACTTTTATTATGGATGCAGCAAATGCAGTCAAAAAAGACCTTGCTCTTGCTGTTTTAATTGTGGCTTTTGTAATGTTCCTCTTCCTTCATAGTATAAGAAACTCACTAATTGTAATGGTTTCTATTCCGACTTCGCTTATTTCCACATTCTTTTTAATGTATATTTTTAACTTTACTCTCAACACTGTCACCCTACTCGCAATGTCATTAGTAATTGGAATATTGGTGGACGATTCCATCGTTGTAATTGAAAATATAACTCGACATCTTGAAAAAGGCGAGGACAAAATAACCGCTGCAATTCGCGGTCGAAACGAAATTGGGTTCGCTGCGCTATCAATTACACTTGTCGATGTAGTGGTCTTTTTCCCTCTGGCTTTAATAACCGGAATGATTGGTAACTTTCTCCGTGAGTACGCCCTTGTAGTAGTTTTCTCCACCCTGATGAGCCTTTTCGTTTCGTTTACGGTCACTCCTTGGTTAGCTTCACGACTCTCAAAGGTCGAGTCAGAAAATTCAAATAGTATTTTAAATAGATTCAGCAAGTTTGTTAACAATATTTACACAAAGTTAGAAAATTACTATGTTTCAGTTTTGGGTTGGGCGCTTAACAATGGTGGGAAAGTAATGCTTATGGCTGGTGTTCTATTAATTGTTGCATTAATGCTACCTGGAATGGGATTTGTTGGTACTGAATTTCTGCCCGCAGTGGACCGTGGCGAAATAATTTTTTCTATCGAGACTTCATCGGGTTCAACAATAGAAAAAACTAACGAGTTGGTTCAACAAATAGAAAATATCCTCACTCAACAACCAGAGGTTGTCAAAGTTTTCACAAACGTTGGTTTTTCAAGCGAAGGTATTATTGGACAATTCCAAAACAATACTGCTCAAATCACTGCATTATTAGTTGATAAAAACCAAAGAAACATCTCCACAGATGAATTTGGTCAATTGATGAAGGAAAAAATTAACACTATTCCTGGTGTTAGAGTAACTGCTCAACCTATTACTTTGTTAGGTACATCCAGCCGAACACCAATTCAAATTTTACTAAATGGTCCTACTTACGAAAGTATTTACAAAGCTGCAAGTATTGTTGATAGCGTTGTTCGAACTGTAAAAGGAACAACAGATGTAAAACTTTCGAGCGAAGAAGGAAAACCAGAAATTCGAGTAGAAATCGATAGAAACAAAATTGCTTCTTTGGGATTAACTATTGCGGAAGTAGGTACAACATTGCGGACTGCTTTGACTGGAAACGATGATTCAAAATATTCTGAAGGAATAGTTGATTACCCAATTCGAATACAATTGGATAAATTCGACCGTTCGAAAGTCGAGGAAGTTCAAAACCTTCCATTCGTTAATCGGGAAGGCAAAGTTATTTTATTAAAACAATTTGCTAATGTATATCAATCAGTTGGACCAACAAAGTTGGAACGAGAAAACCGCGCCCCAGCAATTTATGTCAATTCTTCCGTATTTGGTCGTGCCAGCGGTGATGTTGCTAGTGAAATTCGGAAAAAGTTGCAAAACGTTAAGTTACCAACTGGCGTCGATTATTCCTTCGTAGGAGAACAAAAAGCAATGATGGACTCTTTCCGAAGTTTGCTCCTTGCTCTGATTATTGGTAATGCTTTTGTATACTTAATCCTTGTTGCTCTTTACAATTCCTATCTCTACCCTCTTGTAATTATGTTCTCAATCCCACTTGCTCTTATTGGAGCTTTCTTCGGTTTAGCATTTACTATGAAAACAATTAGTTTGTATTCAATCTTGGGATTAATTACTCTTGTGGGGTTAGTTGCAAAAAATGGAATCTTGTTGGTGGATAGAACAAATTATATGAGATTCGAAAAAGGATTGTCCACGAGGGAAGCTTTGCTCGAAGCCGGACAAATCCGTCTTCGCCCCATTTTGATGACAACATTTGCAATGGTTTTTGGTCTTTTGCCAATTGCATTGTCTGCTTCGGCTGGTTCAGAATCAAAGTCTGGTTTGGCTGTTGTTATAATTGGTGGCTTGCTAAGTTCGCTTTTCTTAACATTGGTTGTTGTCCCCGTTGTATATCAACGTTTTGATAAATGGCGCGAGGCATTTCAAAGAATTTTCAAAAGAAAAAAAGCAGTGGCAATTGACATCCCTGATTGAAATATTTTCTTTTCTCCATCTTGTGGGGATAATGGAAACATCCATTATCCCCTTAAATTTCTATATTGAAAAAAATTGTTAAATTTGTAATTTTAATACCTAACAAAAATGAATAAAATTTTGCACGAGAAACCAAAATTTTTTTACAAGAAGGCCGAATTGTTTAAATGGTATCGGCTTCCTAAAACTCGTGCATTAAAAATTATCCTATTTAAGCATTATATCACTGACGCACCAATTTAACTTTTCCAACCTCTGTTTTCTCCTTTTTTTATTTAACTTTGTTCCACTATTCGGATTTTTTATGAAAAAAGATTTTTTAGAAGTAACTGATTTTACTACAGAAGAGATTTGGGGGATTTTCGAACTTGCAAAAAAAATGAAAGAAAATCCCAGCAATTACTATGAAGCTCTTCGGTATAAGACTTTAGCATTAATTTTCGAAAAACCATCCTTGCGAACAAGGACAACGTTCGATGTTGGAATTCAACAACTTGGCGGATTTTCTGTTTACCTTTCTCCAGCGGAAATCAATCTGGGCAAACGCGAATCAGTTTACGACGTTGCTAAAAATTTAGAAAGAATGGTCGATGGAATAATGGTTCGAACTTTCGGTCACGATATCGTCGAAAATATGGCTCGATTTGCAAGAATTCCCGTTATCAATGGATTAACAGATTTTGCCCATCCTTGTCAAGCTATGGCAGACTACTTTACTATCCTCGAAGTAAAAGGGAAAATCAAAGGATTAAAAATTGTCTACGTTGGTGACGGGAACAATGTCGCTCACTCGTTAATGAATGCGGCAGGCAGATTAGGTGCCCACATTGTGGTCGCCACACCACCAGGTTTTGAACCAAACCTAAAAGCTTATCAGAATGCAGTCGAAGCAGGAAAAGAAACTGGTGCAAAAATTGAAGTTATCAACGACCCTATCGAAGCAATTCAAAATGCTGATGTTGTTTACACAGACGTCTGGGCATCTATGGGACAAGAATCAGAGGCTGAAAAACGAAAGAAAATTTTTGCCCCATACCAAGTTAACTCCAAATTATTCGGGTATGCAAAACCTGATGCAATTTTTATGCACTGTCTTCCAGCCCACCGGGGCGAAGAAGTAACCGACGAAGTAATTGATTCTCCCAACTCTGTAGTTTTTCAAGAAGCGGAAAACCGTCTCCACGTTCAAAAAGCAATTATGTATGAACTTATGAAAAACAAATAATATGGATAACAATAAAAAAACAGCCTTAATTGCAATTGGTGGAAACTCTTTAATCAAAACCGGTGAGCAAGGCACACTTGACCAACAATTTAAAAATGCTCTTGAAACCGCAAGAAATATCGTCAAAATGATAAAAAAAGGATGGAAGGTTGTCATAACCCACGGGAATGGTCCCCAAGTTGGAGCCGCATTGATTCGTTCAGAGCGTGGCTCGGGCGAGGCTTATCCTCAAACCCTTGATGTTTGTGTTGCTACTACCCAAAGCGAGATTGGATATCTTTTACAAAAAGCTTTTTACCAAGAACTTAAACAGCAACACTTAAACTATTCTGTTACAGTAGTTCCGACAATGGTGGTTGTCGACCCAAATGACCCGGCATTCAATAATCCAACAAAACCGATTGGACCATTTTACGATAAAAAAGAAGCTGAAATGAAGAAAGCAAAATTAGGGTGGAATATAGTCGAGGACGCAAATCGTGGCTGGCGAAGGGTTGTCCCATCGCCCGAACCATTGGACATAGTTGAAATCGATGTGATTCGAGCACTTCTTGATTTAGGAATTATCACAATTGCTCTTGGCGGTGGTGGAATTCCTGTTTACTTCAAAGGTTCTGAAATATATGGGTGTGAAGCAGTAATCGATAAGGATCGTTCTTCTGCACTTTTAGCAAGCCGCCTCAAAGTTGATCTATTTTTAATAAGTACTGCCACAGATTATGTATATTTGAATTACAAAAAAACAAACCAAAAGCCACTTATTTCAATTACATCTGAGGAAGCAGAACGATATTACAACGAAGGACATTTCCCACCAGGAAGTATGGGACCAAAAATTCAATCGGCAATAAAGTATTTGCGAAATGTTGGAGGAAAAGTTATTATTACATCATACGAATATATAGAAGACGCTCTTGAAGGAAAAGCTGGAACAATAATTTTACCATAAAACAAGGTTAAAAAATGAAACTAGAACACGTTATTCAGTCGCAACAATTTACAGTTCCACTTATTTGGGAACTATTTAAAAGAACACGCGAAATGGAAAAAATAGTTCGTCGCGGTGGCACTCGTGATTACGAACGATTCATAATGGCTTCGCTTTTTTATGCTCCATCCACTCGAACGAGGTTTTCGTTCGAAGCGGCAATGTTACGACTTGGTGGAAAAGTCCTTTCAACTGAGCAAGCCCGCGAATTTTCCTCTGAAATCAAAGGAGAACGCTTAGAAGACACAATTCGTATCATAGGAAATTATTGCGATTTAATTGTACTTCGACACCACGAAGAAGGAGGTGCCGCTCGAGCAGCTGCTGTTTCAAAAGTCCCTATAATTAATGCTGGGGATGGTTCAGGTGGACAACATCCAACTCAAGCCTTACTTGATTTATATACGATTTACAACGAACTCGGAACTCTTGACGGGCTTAAGGTTGCTCTTATTGGCGCTTTGGATAGAGGTAGAACAGCTCGCTCGCTGGCATATCTCCTTAGCAAATTCGAAAGGATAAAACTTTATTTTATTGCCCCACCTGAACTCCAAATAAAACCTGATATCCTTGAACATCTTGAAGAAAAAAAGGTTGCCTACGAACTTTTAGATTCGGTCGACAAAGTGATTTCCGAAGTAGATGTTGTTTACCAAACCCGAATTGATGCAGAAAGATTACAAAATACCCAAATAGACCTAAGTATTTACAATATTACGCCTAATGTTTTAAGAAAAATGAAGGAAAATTCAATTATTATGCACCCACTTCCACGTTCTGTTGAAATTAGCCGTGATGTTGATTCCGACCCACGAGCAGCATACTTCCGTCAGGCTGAAAATGGGTTATTTGTTCGTATGGCACTAATAACACTACTTTTTGATAATGAATAAAGGAGAAATTATGAAAACACAAGAGTATATCGAACTTGAAAATCTTTATGGGGCACATAATTACTACCCACTTGATGTAGTAATAACAAAAGCAGAAGGTTGCTGGGTCTACGATGTTGAAGGGAAAAAATATCTTGATTGTCTCGCAGCTTACTCTGCTGTTAATCAAGGTCACTGTCATCCTCGAATTCTAAAAGCTTTCATCGAACAAGCTACCAAAGTAACTCTAACAAGCCGAGCATTTCGAAATGATCAACTCCCTTTACTTTACAAACAACTTCACGATCTGACCGGCTATGATATGGCTTTGCCGATGAACTCTGGGGCAGAAGCAGTCGAAACCGCTATAAAAGCCGCAAGAAAATGGGGTTACAAAATTAAAGGTATCCCAAATAATAAGGCTGAAATTATCGCTTGCGAGAACAATTTTCATGGAAGAACAACTACAATCATTAGTTTTTCAACTGAACCACAATATCGAGATGGTTTTGGTCCCTTTACCCCTGGTTTCACAATTGTTAAATATGGGGACATTGATGATTTGAAGTCCAAAATCAACGAAAACACAGCGGCCTTTTTAGTAGAGCCAATTCAAGGAGAAGCAGGAATCATTATCCCGCCCGAAGGTTATCTTCGCGAAGCAGAAAAAATATGCCGCGAAAACAATGTTCTGTTCATTTGCGATGAAATTCAAAGTGGATTGGGACGAAGTGGAAAATTGTTTGCGTTCCAATACGAAAACGTCCATCCCGACCTTGTAATTATAGGAAAGGCACTTTCTGGAGGCTTTTATCCTGTATCAGCCGTCTTAGGTACAAAAGAAGTGCTCGGAGTTTTTAAACCTGGTGACCATGGTTCAACATTCGGAGGCAACCCTCTTGCTGCACGTGTTGCAAGAGAATCATTAAATGTATTAATCGAAGAAAATATGATTGAAAATTCGGCACGGATGGGAGAATACTTCCTTGAACAACTAAAGAAAATTAAAAGCAAAAATACCGTTGAAGTTCGAGGAAAGGGCCTTTGGATTGGACTCGAACTTAATGGATTAGCCCGCCCGTATTGCGAAAAATTAAAAGACGAAGGAATCCTATGTAAAGAAACCCACGACCGTGTAATTCGTTTTGCTCCGCCATTGGTTATAAAGAAAGAAGAAATCGATTGGGCAATGGAAAGGATTGAAAAAGTTATAAAGTCTTTTGATTGATATGTGGCACAAAGACTTAGGAATTGAACAAAAGATAGGCCAAATGTTAATGATAGGTTTTCGGGGTTTGACCCTTGAAAACTCCCACTGGCTTGTCGAACTTTTAAGAAAAGGATTAATCGGGGGAGTAATATTATTCGAAAAAGATCTACAAACCCAGGGCACAAGAAATATTGAAAGTCCTGAACAATTGAGGAAACTAACTGAACAATTGAAATCCCAAGCGCCCTTCCCACTGTTTATTGCTGTTGACCAGGAAGGGGGTAAGGTTTCGAGATTGAATTCAAAGAATGGATTCGTTGACTTCCCTTCTCATTTTGATATAGCAAATAAAGAAGATGAGTCTTTTGCAAATGAAATTTTTACCAAAATTGCAGAAGTCCTATATAATTCAGGGATAAACGTAAATTTTGCTCCTGTTGTTGATTTAATCATTAATCCTAATAACAGCGTAGTAGTCCAAAACAATCGATGCTTTTCATCCGACCCATTCCTAACAGCGAAGTTCGCCAAAATTTTCATTTCCAAACATAATGATCATAAAATTTTAGCGGTTGCCAAACATTTTCCTGGTCACGGTTCATCGTATCAGGACTCTCATTCTCAATGGACTGATGTCTCAAATACTTGGAAATCGATTGAACTAAAACCTTATGAAATCCTTTCCGAAGAAAAGATACTAAAAGCAGTGATGGTTGGACATATTTTCAACAAACACTACGACCCAAATTTTCCGGCTTCTCTTTCTCATTTATGGATTGAACAAATCTTGCGTCGACAATATGGTTTTAATGGTTTGGTATTTACCGATGATTTACAGATGAAATCTATTTCGGACAATTTCACTTTCGAAGAAACAGTTGAATTATCGTTGCTTGCTGGCAACGATATTTTACTTTTCGCCAATCAGATAGATTTTTCGGAAGATATTCCACAGAAATTCATTAAAACAACAGTAAAACTCCTTGAAAATAATAAAATTTCCCTTGAAAGAATAAACAAGTCTTTCGAGCGAATTATGAATTTTAAAACCGATTTATGTTAAACAAAAATGTGGACTAATATGGAAAAACGAACGAAAGTATTGATTTTAGGAGCAGCAGGCAGAGACTTTCACAATTTCAATGTTTACTTTAAAAACAAACCTGAATACGAAGTGATTGGCTTCACCGCTGCACAAATTCCAAATATCGAAGGAAGACTATATCCTCCAAGCTTGGCTGGAGAGCTCTATCCTAATGGCATTCCAATTTATTCAGAAAACGACCTTGAAGAGTTAATCGAAAAGCACAAAATTGATGAATGTGTCCTTTCTTATAGTGATTTATCTTACGAAACGGTAATGCACATTGGCTCGAGAGTATTAAAAGCAGGTGCCAAATTTTCTATGCTTGGCTCAAAGCAAACTATGTTACAATCATCTAAACCTGTTATTTCGATTACTGCGGTTCGCACTGGTTGTGGAAAAAGTCAAACTACCCGTCGTGTTGTTCAAATACTTCGAAATGCTAACTACAAAGTCGTTTCAATTCGACATCCAATGCCCTACGGAAATCTCGAAGAACAAAAGGTTCAGCGGTTTGCCTCAATCGAAGACTTACATCGATACAATTGCACAATTGAAGAAATGGAAGAATATGAACCTCATATTGCAATGGGAAGTGTTATTTATGCTGGAGTTGACTACGAAGCAATTCTTCGACAAGCAGAAGAAGAAGCAGACATAATTGTTTGGGATGGTGGCAACAACGATATGCCTTTCATCAAACCCAACCTTTCTATTGTGGTTGTTGACCCACTTCGACCAGGTCATGAAATTTCTTATTATCCTGGAGAAGTTAATTTCCGAATGGCTGATGTAATTGTAATCAACAAAATAGATTCTGCTTATCCCGAAGATATTGAATTTGTTTTGGAAAACATTAGAGAATATAATCCAAAAGCCAAAGTCGTTTTTGCTGCTTCAGCAATAATGGTCGAAAATCCTGAAATTATTAATGGGAAACGGGTACTTGCTATTGAGGATGGACCAACCTTAACCCATGGAGAAATGAATATTGGAGCTGGAGTCGTTGCTGCTCGACGCTACGGAGCAAGCGAGCTTATCGACCCACGTCCCTTCCTTGTCGGTTCATTAATTGAGACATTCGAAAAATATCCTGAAATTGGAACACTACTTCCAGCAATGGGTTATGGAAAGCAACAAATGGCAGATTTAGAGGCAACAATTAACCGAACGGATTGTGATGCTGTTATTATTGGCACCCCAATTAATTTGAGTAGGTTCATCAAAATTAATAAACCCTTTACTCGAGTATATTACGAATTAGCCGAAATCGGTCCGCCAAATCTTCAAGAAATAGTTTTGAATTTTTTAAAAAATAGTATTTCTTAAGAAGAGAGGCTCCTTGCCGAGCCTCTTTTTTTATTTTTTGATTTCAAACAGACTTCAAACACAAAGCATATCTTATTCTTATAACGCCTAAACTAATTGGTTTCAATTGATAATAAGCCTACTTATTAATTAAAGACCTAATAATTTTTTGGGCTTCTGGTAACAAAGCAAGTCGCGCAGTCACCGATGCTTTTTCATCGAGAAGTTTGTCCCAGCCATTCGCGTCCTCCCAGAACAGTTTTCTTAATTCAATTTGAGTTTCGGAACTTCGAGTAACAAGAGTCGAAAGAAAACCATCCAGAAATTTATCCATTTCTGGTATATTTTCAAAAACTTTATTATAAAGCCCTTTCGAAAAGCACCAATTCGCACTATACCATTCAGTATCAATAGTCATTTGCATAAAAGCACTCTTACCAGTCTTCCTTTCAACTGCATAACTAATAACAAAAGGTCCTATAGCAATAGAAAATTCGCTTAAACGAACTGATGCTGATTGGACTGCAACAACATAATCGCAGGCAGATACAAGGCCTAATCCACCACCAACAACCTTCCCTTGAACTCGAGCAATCACAAATTTATTTGCTTTACGAATTGCATTGATAACTCGTCCGAACCCCGAAAAGAAATTCTTAGCAGAATCGAAATCTTTTAAATTTATTAGTTCTTCGAAAGAAGCGCCTCCACAAAATGCTTTGTCGCCTTCGCTCTTTAAAAGTATAACTTTAGCATTTTCGTCGTCGGAAAGATCTTCTATTGCATCCTTCATCTGCCCAAGCAAATATCCAGGCAATGAATTGCCTTTTGGATGGTAAAATGTAACAACCCCAACTGAATTAATAATTTCACTTTTGACAAACCCTTCCATAATTAATCCTTAATAACTTCAACTAAAATATGCTTTGGCTTAAAAAACAAATTAAAAAACTTGTCCATTAGTTTCCATATTGAAAATGGAAAAACCGAAAGCAACTTATACAATCGAAAATATTGAATTAAAGAATTGCCAAATTTGTAATACTTCCAAGAAATTTTACTTGCAACATTTTTAAAAACCTCATCCAGCAGTTTTTCATCGAAAGAATGAAGATGAGCATTTAAAGGTGTTTGCTTGTTACAATGAATACATAAAGTATAGCGGATTTTTTCCTTGTAGGGTGTAGTCAAAATGATTTTTCCTTTAGGTTTCACAATTCTAATAAGTTCATTAACGAAATTGACTGGCTCATTCAAATGTTCAATAACCTCGGATGCTACAACGCAATCGAAAATGGAATTTTTAAAAGGAAGGTAGTATGCATCGGCAACTATGCCAAAATGATTTTCGCTTGGGAATCTTTCGATAACTTTCTGAACATTTTTAAATGAAATATCAATAGAAAAAACAGTTCTGTCCATATTCAACAATGAGTTTGCAAGCCAACCATTTCCACATCCAACATCGGCAATTAATCGAGCTGTAGGTGGTATCTTGGAAAGTATGTATTGGTTAACTCTTTTTTCCTCTTTTTCTGTTTCGGAAAATTTTGGGGCAAAGTAATCGAAAAATTCTGCATCCTTTTGGTAATGAACGACATAATTTGGAATATCATTTTTAGAAATAAGAATTGGAATTCCTTCGCGAATTTCAAAGTCACCTTCATCGCTGGATAATTTCTCTGAAATTTTGTTATAGTATAATGGAAGCTTGCGCCTGGGCGAAACAAGTATATAAGTCAAGTGAAACATTTACCAAATTCCAATTAGTAATGATAAGCCAAACTGAACAGAGAAAACTCGCATTGTTTCACTTTTGGAAAAATTAAATGCAGGAATTCCAAATGTAATCGCAGGGCTTGCATAAATCCCAGTAAATAACGGGGCATCATAGCCAATACAAATTTTTGGTTCAATTTTGAAAAAAGATAAATCAGAAAGTTTTCCATTCCAAACTTTTCGCCTTTGAGTATTATCGATGAAATGAAACTCTGGAGGAGATAGAATTTGTTCAAAAATTTCAAAATGAGTTTTAAGTTTAAAACCAAACTCAAGTGAACCTTGAACGAATAAATTTGAATTCAGTGGTCTCCATTTAATCCCAGCACCAAAGTTTATGAATTTATAATTCATAGAAAGTTCATTTTCCACCCGAGCAATTTTTGTAATTCCTTTTACCAGAATTGGAAATGTATCGCCAGCAGAAATCATTTTTGCATTGCTTCCCTGAAACAATATGTAACCATGCAATGCCACATTATGCAAATACCAATGTTCAATAGTAGCACCAAAATAATATGCACTGCCATTTCCACCATCGAATTTTGAGCAAACAAATAAGTTTTCAAGTAGAGTTAATTCACCGGATAAATAATTCTTTGAAGTAAAACCTTCGACTCCGACATAAGTACGAGGAATGTAAAAAGGAAACCGTGGAGAAAGTTCCCAGGAAAATCCCTGACACCAAAGGATGCTCGAAGAAAATAAATAAATTAAAACAAAAACATGCTTCATTAATTAATTTTAACAAAATGTTGAACTTCTTGATAAATACCAGAAACAAAGCGAATAAAATATACCCCTTTGGGAAGTTGGGAAACATCAAATTGAATGTGATAAAACTCTGGTTCTAAAGTTTGGTCAATTAGTTTTTTTATTTCATTACCATAAGCATCATAAATAGTTATAAGAGTTTTGATTTCGAAAGCAACGGAAAAATTAATATCAACCACAGTTGTTGCGGGATTAGGTTTAGGAAGATCAAAGAAAAAAAGACCTTTGCTACCATCAAATAGTTTTTGAGATATTCCACATAATGAGTCAATAGTAACATTTGTAGAAAAAACAATAGGAATCAGTGCTCGCGAGCAAACACCATCACCAAAACGTGGGGAAAGAAATTCCACAGGACTGGAAATCTGGTTCCCAAGAAAGGTATTGAAATTAAGTATTATCAAAGTATCGCTTTTAACAAAATATTCATTCCATTTTGTCTTGATATCAACAGCAAGTAATCCTTCGCCAGTTTCAGGGAAATTCACTAATTCGGCTTTTTCCGAGGCAGTAGATTGAGCATCAAAATTTCTGAATTGCAAAATCGAAGGATTGAACCGAATTGTGTCCGAATATTCTTTAACCCTTATTATTCTTTCTTTTTGAACCAGGATAGGTAGCGATAGAACTGTACCAGGTTTAAAAGAAACAGAATCTGGGAAAAAAATATTTATGGGGTCAGGCAATACACCATTTGCTTTTAACTTTATTCTCAAAGTGTCGCGAATTTTTGAAAATGAAGAAGTTAAAATTAGGTTGGCTTCGTAAACGCCAGTTGTTCGAGCAGTAGAATCGAATATTATCCTTAAATTTCTTCGAGAATAAGCAGGAATTTCAAAATTTTCCTCCAATATTTTAAATGGGGTTTGAGGATATGGTGGTTCCACTTTTGCATTTTCAACACGTAAAACAAAATTCCCGTTATTAATAACTCTAATAACAGTGTCGCGAATTGCTGGGCAACCTTCTGCGTTGTTAATTATAATATTTCCAAAGTCGACGGAGTCCACATCGGCAGCCAACTTTGGAGCAAGTCCTACCCCCCGGATATAAAAAACAACCTTTTTAGCACTTTCGGGATATCCTTTGATTCTTCGATTAACAATATCACTGTAAAAAGTAACTCGGGCAAGAAATGTATCTCTTTGTGTAGGTTGAAACATTACAGTAAAAGAGTCGATTTGAGTAGGTAAAATCGGCTTTTGACTTTGTAAAGTATCAATAAATTTAAAACCACTCGAAGGCGTCTCTGTATAGAAATTCAATATCTCTTGTTTAAAGAAACTGAAAGGTAAATTTCCAGTATTTTGGACATACAACTTCACAATTTTTGTGGTATCCAAAGGGATTGAGCCAAAGTCAATAAACTCTTCGATTACTTCTGCATTTTCGACTTTATTCAGTTTCAATTTCTGAGTTACACCAACTCCACGAATAATCGTTTGGACATACTTAATGCTATCGGGGAATATAGGGGAACGATAAACAAAACGCAACAAAGCAGTGTCCCGACCAAGATTTGTTGGATAGTATGTAATTTGCCATTTGTTTCGCTCATCACCGGAACGATAAGGTTCAAAAACAACAGGTGTTTGCTTGCGTTCGAGCCGAATTTCGGCATTTAAAGAACGCAGAAAAATAATGCTATCCAAACTTAATCTACTATTTGTATTATTTTGGACAAAGAGAAATGTTCTAATTGTATCTTTTGGTTCAACCCATACAGAATCGAAATCGATTACATTTTCAAATACATCGAGTTCTCTGTCGCTTTTTCGAGCAATCAGAATAAATTCGCGCTTCTTAACCAATTCATCGAGAGAAGCAGGCGGGTCGTTTATATCAGGATTAAAAACACCTAGGCGGAGCAGAACTACTTTTTTGCCCACAGGAAATTGGGGCGATGGATTAAAAGGAATGTATTTAACTTTAAATAAATAAGTGGTATTTGTGTCTAAAACTCTTGGCAAATCTCGTGGACCATAAAATTCAAAAAAGTCGAGATTATTCGGGTCCTCAATGGCTCGTCCAATTAGAAAAGTGTAGTCGTTGCCACCAATTTTAAGATTTTTTCCACTAAGATTAACAATATTGAAAACAGTTTCAAGGGAATCCCCAACTATGCACATCCCCATATCGACTGTATCGGAAGCAGTATATTCATTAAAAATCAAAACATTATCTTGCGAAAAAGAAGGTAAATAGGTACGCAGAAAAAACACAAATACTTTAATAAATAAAATGTATCCGAATCCTTTTAACATATTTCACATAAATTTCGCTTAATCTTAATCTTCAAATTAATAATTTTCAAAATCTTAATAAAAACGAACAAAAATCATTAATAAATTTGAAATAAAAAAGGCTGCCAAAAACTGGCAGCCCTAAAAATAAAAAAATCAGTACAACTTTCAATGAATAATATTCAATAATTTTGTAACAGAAATTCCATCGGCTGTTGAAAGCTTATAGAAATAAGAACCAGTAGCAAATTCCGATGTATTGACCATAATAGCATGTATTCCAGCGGAGGCAAATCCTTCGTATAAAGTTCTAATGGAATTTCCCATTACATCGAACAATTCCAATTTAATATTCATTGGTTTGTTTAACACAAAATCGATTTCAGTAAAATCGCCATTTGCTGGGTTTGGTTGTGGTTCCTTTAAGTAGAAATCAGGATTAACCTGTTCTTCAACTTTTGAAATCCCAATTAAACTCACACTGGCAAATCTAACTTCTTGAGGATAATCCACAACTAATTGTTGTACAAAAGCTGGATAAGAGTTTCGAGGATGATCTGCTTGGTTATATTGAATTGGAAGTGTAACTGATTTTACAAAAGGAACCTTTTCAAGTGAAGGAACAATATTAGGTATCCAAGTAATCTTGTCATAAACTGTATCATTAGTAACATTAACTGGTTCACTCCATTGAAACATATTTTTTTCCCTGTATGCAAAGAAGACATCAGTAGTAAATAGGGTATCTAACATTTGGGCACCGTTAGCAATAACAACAGGAGGGTTAATAACGATAAGCCTATCAATAAAATCAACCCATTTTAAAATAATATAATTCCCATCTTTTGTTTTGGCTGCTTGGAGTTCATTCGCTAAAAAACTCGTATATAAAGAATCTTTTAATACATTTTGTTGGGTCGAAACGTCATCAATGATACTTGGAAAATCCAAAATGTTTGCAACTTTGTTTACCGTCCACAAGCCTCCACTGTAATTTGCCTCAACAATATGCAATTCACGTAATCTTCCACTATTGTCTAAAATCATTACACGAGTAAAGAAACTATATTGTTCTGGTCCTAGAACAACAAAAGCATCTGGTTGATATGGAAAAATTACTGCAGTTTGATCGTCTAAAGTTCCACCCCAAGTTGAAACATAGTCAGTAAAGACACTTGAAGGGGCAGGTTGGAATTCGCTCCAAGTTTGTCCGTAATCAGTTGATTTTGAAATTCCGGGAACTCTATCGGAACCTTTTGTTACATTAGGCTGGAAGAAATTACATACCGCAGCATAAACAGTTCCTTGATTGTCAACATCTAAAAGCATATTTGAATTGAAGGTAGAATTAAGATTACCACTAGTTCTAAATCTGGATAAAGACCAACTCGGCGGACAACCTTGGAACAAGAAATCAAAGTCACCGAAACTAAATGAAGAAAAACCATATTGCCCATATTGAGTAGTTTCGGAGTTTACCAACATACCAACATTATAAGCAAAGCTTCCATCGCTAGTTGTATGGGCAGCAACTCGGGAAGTCCACCATCTGTAGCCAGCAAGGTTACCGGGATAAAGGAAATCGCTACTTTCAGTACCATCAGGTGTTGAAATAACATACATTCCACCAGCCCAAGGATAATCCCCCTGTACATTTTTTCGAGCAAATGGAGCGAAAACAAAATAAGAAAGACGAGAAGGGTTAGTAGAATTTTCTGGATTTACAACTCCAACAGACGCAAGAACTGGTACCTCTCCTAATTTTGAAAATACACCTCGAGTTTGCCAACTTTGTCCATAATCTGTTGAATAAAATAGAGTAATTGTACCAAGAAGGTCGGTTTCATTTTGTGGGCGAGTATAATTTGCAATGGACAGGATTAAAGTATTCGAAATTGGTTCATAAACAAAAGGGGTCAGCATACCGAATAAACTCCATTGGGCACCAAGAACTCTCGTCAGTGGTGTATAGGTAATCGCTGTTTGATCGTTGAGATTTTTAGTATTGTCTACTATACCTTCAGGGTATGAAATATGCTTATTGAATATCGGTACACTTAAAGGTTCATCCAAAACACGCAAATCCTTCAATTGGGAAAATAGAACAAATGGTAATACAAAAAAGCATAATGAGAATAATGTGGCTCTTTTCATTTTTCCTCCAATTTTAAAAAATAAACAGACAATTCGATTGCAATAATAGTTACAAAAACAAAAATAAAAAACAATTCGGGGTTGTATGAACCCCGAATTGTAAAAAATAACCATTAAAGAACAATATGTGTGCTAACAATTCCTCTGTCGCCAATTATTCGAACGAAATAAATACCTTTTGAAAGATTAGCAATATCCAAAGAAATTTCACCATCTTCTATTTCAATTTTAGTGGTAATTACTACTCTACCTAATAAATCTAAAATTTCAACCTTTTTGAATAGCCCTGCATTCTTATCAAAAGTAATTTTAACTTCTCTGGACAATGGATTGTATAATAAATTTATACCAAAACTTGTTTCATCGTCAACAGATGAAACCATTGTCTTGAACCACCAAGTTTCGCTCCAAGGTGTACTTCCGCCAGGGTTATAAGCACGAACGTGCCAATAATATTGAGTATTATATTCTAAATCGGAAACGAATTTGTTCGGTTGAATTAAAAGTGAATCATCTATAACAAGACTGGATTCAACAAAATTCGGGTCTTTTGCTACTTGAAGGTGATAGTAATATGCATATTGCACAATATTCCAAATCAAACTTAAAGAGGTACTAACCCCAACTGTTTCGTTTTGTGGAAGAACTAGAAGCACAGGCCCAACAGGGGCAGGTGGAACAGTTCTAAATCGCCAAACACTCGACCATGCACTCGAAGAGGAATCATTGTAAGCCATTACACGCCAGAAATATTCAGTCGAGGTATTCAAATCCACAAGTAAATATGTTGTATCTTCGAGATTTTTTATGTCGAAATCAACTGTAGAGAATTGAATGTCGCGCGAAACTTGAAGCTGGTAATAAAGAGCAAATGGAACTGAGCTCCAAACCAAGCGTACTGTAGTAGGTTGAAAATCAGAATTATTGTATGGGAGAATTGGAGTTGGAATTTCAAGTGGATTTGGTCCAGTGGTAAATGAAAAAGTAACAGACCAACGGCTTGTGTCTTCGGAATTAATTGATCGAACTCTCCAATAGTATTTTGTGGAAGGTTTAAGACCTGAAATTGTAACAGTATTGAGATTTAATCCAAAACGACCATCAACAATGTCTTTGAACAATGGGTCTGTTGCTATTACAAATTGATAAGTTTGAGCACCTTCGGGTTTTGTCCACTCGAATGTAACTTTCAATGGCATTTTGGTTGCGCCATCTAAAGGGAATATAAGAGTTGGTTTTTGTAGTTTGACTAAAAACGAAGTTGGTTTAGACCAATCAGATGTACAATATGCATCGGAAGCTTTCACGCGCCAATAGTAAACTTTATTAAAGTTTGGTAAAGTAAGAACAATAGAATCTTCTGTTAAACCATTTAAATCAAAAATTCTGTGGGAAAATAAATTAAAATTATTTGTATCGGATACCTGAAGGCTAAATGTTGAACCGATTACGTCCTTTGTCCATTTAAAAACTACGGTCTTAGAAGTTTCAGAACCGTCAGGAGGATTAATATGTTTGGGGGGAGCAAAAGTAGTTTGAAATCTCATAGTATCGGACCATAAGCCAACATTAGTTGAATCTTCAGCACGTACTCTCCAACTATAATATTGAAGACTTTCTCCAAAATAATACGAAAATGTTCGAGTAGTAATTAAAGTATCCAAAACAAGACTATCGGAATTAAACTCCATTCCGGGCGAAACCTGCAAACGATATTTACTTGCTCCACTGACATTGTCCCATTGAAAGTTTACTTGATTAGAAATACATTGTGAATCGCGTAAAGGATAAAGGTTTTGCGGTGGTGCATAAGCAGTTAAAAAGGTTCTAACTTTAGAAAAATCTGTTTCGCAGTCTGGGTAAACAGCTTTGACTCGCCAATAAAAACGAGTATTATAATCGTTGATAAATTGAGTAAAATTTTTATTTGTAGTAATTTCATCATATAGAACAATACTAAAGTCTGGTGAAGTCGAAATTTGCAAGTTATAAGAGTTTGCATTGGCAGGAATATTCCATGCAAAATTAATGGCACCCCAGAGAGAGGATGCACTATCAATAGGATTCAAAAGGGTCGGCGGTTCTCTATTAGTTTTGAAAGAATCGACTATAGAATAATAAGTAGTACATCCGTAATTAGTTGTTGCAGCAACTCGCCAATAATACTTTGTATCGTAATTTGGAACTTTTATCGTAGCTTGGGTTGAACTTACAACAGTATCTTTAATAATAGTTAAAAACCATTCAGTATTTGAAATTTGAACCCTGTAGGTCTGAGCCTCGTTAACACTTGACCATCTAAAATCTACATTTAATGGGTTACAAATTGAATTACTAGTTGGAGAAAGTGTTTGAGGTGGATAGGGCATAGTGGTAAATGTCCAAATATCCGATGAATCAAGAACAAGAGGATTGGGATTGACCACAGCTATAACCCGCCAGTAATACTGAACATTTGCACCGGGGAGAGCAACATCGACCTGAGTAGTTGTTAACATCGACGTATCAAGAACAGGGTTCGATAAATCAGGGTATGTTGAAACTCTCAATGCATATGATCGTGCACCACCTGGATATGGACTCCAAATAAAAGAAACAGCATAATCTTGACATCTAAAATTGTTTGGAGGGGAAATTAAGTTCACTACGGCATAAACATTTTGCCACAAGACAATCAGAAAGACAAGAGGAAAAAACATTCTCTTCATAAACAAACCCTATTTAAAACAACAAAATTAAAAAAATTACAAATAAATAAACTCAAAATTTATCAAAATGTTACAAAGAAATGAACAAGGAAATATTAATTGTAATTTGAAACCTAATTCTAAACATTTTTATTAATAATTTTGTAGATTATGCAAAATGTAAAATTAATTTCTGATAAAATTTCTAAATCCTTTAATGGATTCGATTATGTTTTTTCTAACATAACATTTGAAATCAATGCTGGTGAAACTTTTGGGATAACCGGACCTAACGGAAGTGGTGCTCTTCCGATCTTCAAAATACTTTCACGACTTATTACTCCCACCAATGGAAAAGTAATTTGTAAATATAATGGCAAAGTATTGGGATTTGAAGAACAATTAAAAATTCAAGGTTTTGTTTCACCCTATCTAACACTTTTTGAAGAATTTAAGCCTTTAGAACACTTAGAAATAGTATTCAAAATAAGAAACAAAAAATTTTCAGAACCAGAAGCCTTAAAATACCTTGATTTCTTTGAATTAATTCACTCACTAAACAAACCCATAAAAGAATTTTCTTCTGGAATGAAGCAAAGGCTAAAGTTTATTATGTTATTTCTTTCCTCTCCAAAATTAATTTTTCTTGACGAACCATTCACAAACCTCGACCAATCTGGAATAGAAAAGGTTAAGTCATTAATTTTGCGTGCTAATAGTGAAGGTAAAATTATTGTTATTGCAACGAACGATAGCAGAGAGTTTGAATTGTGTAACAAGTCAATAAGTTTAAATAAACTAACGACGAACGAACCAGATTTCAACCCTTCGATTTAATGCTCTCCCCTCTTCGGTTTTATTGGAAGCCACAGGCATAGAAGAACCAAATCCGAAAATTGCAATTCTTTCGGGAGCGATTCCTTTCGACAAAAGGTAATTACGAACGGATTCGGCGCGCTTCCGAGAAAGTTGCAAATTATATTCATCAGTTCCAACACTATCGGTATGACCTTCTATATGAATTGCAACATCTGAATTCTCTTTTAATATCTTAACAACTCGGTCTAATTCTGGAAAAGACTCGGGCTTCAACTCGAATTTATCAAAATCGAAAAAGATATTATTTAGCCTAACCTTCTTTTGGTTTTCGAGCAAATAAGCCATTGGATACAGAATAATATTAAAAGTGATGCAGGTATCTTTTTCAAATGAACGCAAATCAATATTATTTGAAAGTGGGAAATACCCATCCTTTTCGGCATAATATCCATAATTTTTCCCAAGAGGTAAAATTATTAAAAAGGAACCATCCTCGGGATTCGTAGTCAAAGTTCCAACTATTTTATTAATTGAAAGGTCTTCGATATTAATTTTAGCAGAAATTGGTTTGCCGTTAGGGTCTTTTACATATCCTTTTACAGTAGCAACTTTTTGTGGCTTAGCATACTTTGGTAAAGAAACAGAATAGAGGTCCCAGCCACCATATCCATCTGTTCTCCAATGGCTTGCAAAAAAAGCGCTATCGCCGGAAAGTGATACTTTATATCCCCAATCGTCAAGAATCGTATTTATTTCTTTGCCTAAATTTACAGGTTCACTCCATTCTGTCCAAGAATCATCCCGAAGTCGAACGCTTTTAAAAACATCTAAACGTCCAAGGCCAGGGTGACCATCGCTACTGAAGTAGAGAGTCTTTCCGTCGGGATGAAGATATGGGGACCGTTCTGCAAAAGGTGTATTAATTGTTGGACCCAAGTTAATCGGCTCACTCCAACCAGAGTCAGTTTTAAAGCAAACATATAAATCCATATTCCCCATATGGTTGCCATGAAAAATGTATCCATATGGTTTAAAGTCCCCTATTCCACCGGGTCGGTCAGAGGTAAAAATCAATACTTTTCCATCTGCGCTCAAACAGGCTCCTTCGTCTACGTATTGTGTATTGATTGGATAAGGTAAATGTTGAAGTGGCCCCCAGCCATTTTCTTCTCTGTGGATATAATAAATGTCAAATTGACCAAATGTTCCTTCAAAAGTGCCAGACAACCAAATACCATTGCCATCGGCATCAATATTATCAATCGTTTCATCCTTTTTTCCATTTATTTTTGGACCAACATTTTGTGCTTTTTGCCAAATCCCACCCTCATTACGAGAAAAGTATACATCAGAATTTCCGTAATTATCGGGACGCCCTCGCGTTGAGAAAAAAATGTATCTTCCATCAGGAGTTGGGCAAGGGTCCCATTCATCTGCCGAAGAATTGATGTTTGGTCCTAAATTTCTAATAATCAAATTTTCGGTTGGCGCTTGCAATATTTCTATAATTTTATTAATTAAATATTGTTTTTCGGGGAATAAGGCTTTAAATTTTCTAAAAATGATAACAGCAGAATCCCATTTCCTATAATTAATTAGTTTTTCTGCTCTTCTTTGTAATGCAACAAAAGATTCTTCGGAAGGCGCAAACCGTTGAATGAAATCCTCGAGCAATTCGTAGTCTTCTTTCTGGGGATGCCCATAAATCACATACTCTTTAATGTTGCGAAGGAAGTTATCGAGTTGGTTTTTAAACTGAGGGAACAGTTCAGAAAATTCATTCCAAAATTTATAGGCTTTAATAGCTTTTTGCTGATTCATGTGGCTTTGTAACAAGTAACTTAGAACTCGAAATGCACTATCAGAAGGTGCATATTTATTAATATAATTTGCCCACTGGGGATAAGTAGAATCATTAAAAGGAACCTTAAAAATAGTTTGTGCAAAACCACTACTAATTGATAAAAAGAAAAAAAAGAGAACAAAATATTTATTCATTTCTGAAATATTATGGGGTTGCAACCACATTTTGCTTGCACTATGGGCTTTTCTGCCTCTGCTTTTTCGCGAGTTGGGTAATCGCCAATTACAACAGCATACATTGTATAGTTATCAATCTGTTTTGTGAAAATATCGGCGCGTAATCGCATTGATTTAAAACGTTCAACTTCAACTTTCGCCGCTTCAATGGTTGAGTATAGTCCAACCTGCAAGCCGAATGTCCCTTTTTTTGGAGTCTGTTCGATTTTTTTAATTTCTGGTTCCTTGGGCATATCTTGAGTTTCGACTTCTTTTTTATCGCTTTTCCACCTTGATGGCAATGTTTTTGCAATTAAAGTGGCAGTTCTGATTAAATCACCAGCAGGAGTTATAAAAGCAGAGTTAGGGAAAGTCTTTTTATAATTTTCATATTCTTTGACAGCTCTTTCTATTTCACCTTTAATAACATAATATTGTATAATTTTCCAAAAACATTGGTCCGAAAATTCACTTTGAGGAAAATTTCGTATTATTCTTTCATAAATTTCAACGGCTTTCGAAGCATCTTCGAGAACTGAAGCATGAAGAAATTGCACACCTGGGTCGTTTGGATATTCAGCGAGCAAGTCGGGTAAAACAAGCTTAACTTCGGTTATCTTACCCTCATTTACCATTTTTAAGTATTCATTAATTTTTTCGGTTTGAGAAAAGATATTAAGTGGTAAAATTGATAAAAATAATAAATTCCAACGTAAAAGGAATTTCATTTTGACCCCACTAAACGAAAAAACAAAAATACAAAAAAGAGAAGATTATTAATCTCTTGATAATTTAAATAGTTTAAATATTATACAGATTTTTATTGTTAATTTTGCTTTTCAATTTTTGCATTTTAATATTGAGGTTGAAATGAAAATTCACCGAGATGAAGCACTTGAATATCATTCATCTGGTAGAAAAGGTAAAATTGAAGTAATTATCACTAAACCCTGTGTAACTCAACGCGACCTTTCTTTGGCTTATACTCCCGGAGTTGCTGAACCTTGCCGTGAAATTCACAAAGACGTCGAAAAGGTTTACGAGTACACAGCAAAAGGTAATTTAGTAGCCGTAATTAGCAATGGAACAGCAGTATTAGGACTTGGCAATATTGGTCCTGAAGCAGGGAAACCAGTTATGGAAGGTAAAGGGGTTTTGTTCAAAGCATTTGCGGATATTGATGTGTTCGACCTTGAACTTCGAAGTGAGGATCCCGATGAAGTTGTTCGTGTTTGTCAAATTCTCGAACCAACATTTGGGGGCATTAATCTTGAAGATATTAAAGCACCCGAATGCTTTTACATCGAAGAAAAACTTAAAGAAACTTTAAGCATTCCAGTCTTCCACGACGACCAACACGGAACTGCAATTATTTCTGGGGCAGCACTCCTCAATGCATTGGAAATTGCTGGTAAAAAGATTGACGAAGTGAAAGTTGTTTACAATGGTGCTGGGGCATCTGGAATTGCTTGTGCTAAGTTCCATATTTCACTTGGTGTGAAGAAAGAAAATGTTATTATGTGCGACACTCATGGAGTCATCTACAAAGGAAGAACAAAGGGAATGAACCCATTCAAAGAATATTTCGCAGTTGAAACAGACAAAAGGACCTTGGAAGAAGCTCTTGTAGGGGCAGATGTTTTCGTTGGACTATCCATAGGTGGAATTCTAACAAAAGATATGGTTCGCTCGATGGCATCAAATCCTATTATTTTCGCTATGGCTAACCCCGACCCTGAAATTACCTACGAAGATGCCCTCGATGCTCGACCAGATGTAATAATGGCTACTGGTCGTTCAGATTACCCAAACCAAGTAAACAATGTGCTTGGCTTTCCTTTCATTTTCCGTGGGGCACTCGATGTTCGAGCCACAACAATTAACGAAGAAATGAAAAAAGCAGCAGCATATGCACTTGCTCGCTTAGCAAAAGAAGAAGTTCCTGAAATCGTTAAGCGAGCATATGGAGTTAAAGATTTGAAATTCGGTCGCGAGTATATAATTCCCAAACCATTTGACCCAAGAGTTCTTACATGGGTTGCTCCTGCTGTTGCTAAGGCTGCAATGGATAGTGGCGTTGCTAGGAAACCAATAACCGACTTCGAAGAATACAAACGCCAACTTGATATTCGAATGGGACGAGCACAAATGATTATGACACCAATATTCAACAAAGCTGCTTCTAACCCAAAACGAATTGTTTTCCCCGAAGGTAACGAACCCAAAATCATTCGTGCAGCAATTCTTTCAGTCCACGAAAAAATTGCCCGACCAATTTTGCTCGGGAAAGAAGAGGAAATCGAAAAAGTCGCCAAAGAAAACGATTACGATTTAAACGGAATTGAAATTATTAACCCCGAAAAATTCCCACGTTTGAATGAGTACATCGAAGAATATTTCCGTTTGCGTCAAAGAAAAGGCGTTACATACGAAACTGCTGTAAAAGATATGACATACAGAACGAATTACTTTGGTGCAATGATGGTTAGAATGGGCGACGCCGATGGTATGATTTCTGGTTTAACGAAACACTATCCAAATACAATTAGGCCAGCATTGCAAATCATTGGGCGAGACCCTCGTTATTCAAAAGTATCGGGATTATATATTCTATCTTTCAAAAATGGAGTTTATTTCTTAACTGATACAACTGTTAATCTAAATCCAACCGCAGAAGATATTTGCGATATCACACTTCAAGCTGCTGAATTTGTCAAAAATTTCGAAATCACACCCAAAATAGCTTTGCTTTCTTACAGCAATTTTGGTTCTGCAGAAGGCGAAATACCCGAAAAAATGCGCCGTGCCTTGCAATTAATAAAATCAAAACGGCCAGACCTAATTGTTGATGGTGAAATGCAAGCAGATACTGCTGTTGTTCCAGAAATCATTGATGAAACATATCCATTTAGTGAACTTAAAGGTGGCGCTAATGTGTTGATTTTCCCAGATTTGGATAGTGGAAATATTGCATACAAATTGCTTTCAAGACTCGGAGGCGCACACCCAATTGGACCAATTTTGTTGGGTATGAACAAAAGCGTGCACGTCCTGCAACGGGGTGCCAGTGTAAATGAAATCCTTGAAATGATTGCCATTGCTGTTGTCGATGCTCAAAACAGAGAAAACCAAAATTAATTGGACATCCTAAACTTCCAAAACCCTTTCGTAGGCTGTCGTTTTTTAACGACAGCCTTTCCTTTTTAATGATTGCAATTAACATAAAATTTTTAATTTGTATTTGTTTATTCATAAACTGCTATGAATGCAAAAGACTTAAAATTGGAATTAATTAGTGAATATATCACACAAAAGCCACGACTCACAGTTAAACGAATGCTTGATTTCGAAACAAAGCGAAAATTCCATTTAACACCAATCTTCAGCAATTATAACTTCAATCTGGAAAAGAAATTCATCAATCATTCAACTGTCATTCGACCCCAATTTGCTTTAGCTGGATTCACAAATAATTTTGTGGAAGAAGCAATTGTTATACTTGGAAGAACAGAATCTGAATTCCTTAAAAACTTTAATAAAGAAGAACAGGTAGAAAAGGTTCAGGCTTTAGCAAGGTTCAATATACCATGTGTAATTATCACAAATAATAATGAACACAATAACACAGAAATGTTCTCCACTGATATTATCGAAATTTTTTTACAAAACGACATTCCTGTGTTTAAGATTAATCTACCAACTCCAGTTTTCTTTTACCGTGTTATGGATCTTCTCGATGATATTTTTTGCCCCAAATCCACTATTCATGGGAATCTGATAGAAGTTTTTGGTGTTGGCATCCTAATTCTTGGTGAAAGTGGCATTGGAAAAAGTGAATTGACCTTGGATTTGCTGGAAAAAGGTCATAGATTAGTTGCCGACGACCTTGTCATCTTAATGAGGAAATGGGGACATAAAGTCTTTGGATTTAGCAACAATAGAACAAAAACTTGGATTGAAATTCGTGGTGCCGGCATTTTTGATGTTACACAAATGTTCGGTGCAAATTGTTTTTCAATCCTTACGGAAGTAGACAACATAGTTTACCTATATTCGAACGAAAAAATGTACGAAACCATCTTTAACTTTATGCAATTTTATACCAAAAACAAGAAAATAGATATCGATTTGGATGACCTGTCTGAAGATAAACTATACGAATATTTCTCCAAGATTCCAGACAATGAACTAAGCGATTTTAATCTTAAAATCTTTAAAAGGTTGTTGCTTTACCCAATGAATAGTCGTCTACTAGGTGGTTCATATCCTTGTACAATTTTTGATGTGCCAAAAGAACTTAATCCAATTAATGTTCAATCCGCAAAAGATATTTCAGTCATTGTCGAGGCAATCGCATCAAGAACAAATTCCCGTAAAATTGGGTTTCTCATACCAGCCGAAAAATACAGCGAATTCAAATCGAGCCCCGAAAATTTCTTTCTTCCACCAAATTGGGTTCTCGATACTTAAAAATTTTAATTTATTCATTTCGTTTTATATCAATTAATTCACTTATATTTGTTTAGCATGAAAAAAGTGTTAATTGTATTACTGACTTTATTTATCACAACAAGTTTTACTTTTGCAAAGGACAAAAATCAACATTTTGAATGGTCCGCTTTTTCTTCTGTTTCAACCGTTAAGGCTGGAGAAAAATTTTTCGTTCAACTTGATTTCGACTTTGAAAAGGGCTGGTATATTTACGATATCATTGACCAAATTGGACCGGAAGGATTAGGACCCCAAAAAACCGAAATTTCATTTAGTCCAAAAAAGTATATAAAAATTGAAGGATCAATCAAAACCCCAAAGCCTAAAGTTAAATACGACAGTGCTTTCTACATCGATATTAGAACTTTTTCCGGGAAGTTTTCCTTTCTTATTCCAGTTATTGCGTTAAAAAATATCGATTTCAGAAATGAAAAGTTATTTGTTGAAATTTATGTTCAGCAATGCAAAGAGAACTTATGCCTTCCTGGAATGGAATTTAAACAGATTATTAAACCAAAAGGAATTCCCCAAGCATCCGTTTTACCCGAAAACCATTCTTCATTAGCTACAAAATCAGTATCTTTCGACACTGTATCAAACGAAAAACCTTCTAAAATCGAATTTAAAGAAACATTCACTGATACTGGAAAAGAAATTCAACAAGCAAAACAAAAAGGCTTGATTGCATATCTTTTGTTCGCTATGGGAGCTGGGGCACTTGCCTTGCTTACTCCTTGTGTATTTCCGATGGTTCCAATTACCGTCTCTTTCTTCACTAAAAGAGCAGAAAAAAATCCAGGTAAAGGTTTACGTGATTCTCTTATTTATGGCTTGGGAATAATTCTTACGTTTACAGCTTTAGGATTTATTCTTGCTGTTATTTTTGGGGCCTCTGGAATACAAAACTTCGCAACAAATCCATGGCTTAACCTAGCGATTGCCGTAATATTTATTGTTTTCTCCCTAAATTTGTTTGGGGCATTCGAATTCCAATTGCCAACTTCTTGGCTTAATGCATTAAATGTCAAAAGCCAAGGTAGTGGAATTTTAAGCGTTCTTTTGATGGGCCTTACGTTTTCTCTGACGTCTTTTACATGTACAGTTCCATTTGTTGGGGTAGCACTTGTTTCCGCTGCGGGTGGAGATTGGTTCTATCCAATTATTGGTATGTTAGGATTCTCTCTTGTTTTTGCTTTGCCTTTCTTTTTCTTGGCACTATTCCCGTCCCTCATCACAAAAATGCCTAAAAGCGGTTCTTGGATGAACAACATTAAAGTAGTTATGGGGTTCCTCGAAATTGCTGCAGCAATAAAATTTATCAGCAATGCCGATTTGGTTTGGGGGCTTGGAATAATGCCAAGGGAATTGTTCCTTGGTATCTGGATTGGAATTGGGCTTCTTATTACTTTTTACATCCTTGGTTTGTTCCGATTACCTCACGACTCCAAAATTGAAGCAGTTGGTACTTTGCGAATTCTTTTTGCTATCTTCTTTATTTCAATAAGTTTTTACCTTGTTGGTGGTCTTTCTGGAAAAAAACTCGGCGAACTTGATGCTTTTTTGCCACCTCCTGATTATGAACAAATAATCTCTACTTCTGGAGTAAATCTTAACCAAAATAATCCTACAACTCTGAACAAAAATCAACAAAACGAAGATGACTTTTGGCTTCAAGACTACAATAAAGCTTTATTAATTGCAAAAGAAACAGGGAAACCAGTCTTCATTGATTTCAGTGGATTTACGTGTACTAATTGTCGCTGGATGGAAATTAATATGTTTTCAAGGCCCGAAGTAAAAAGTCTTCTTTCAGGTATGGTAAAAGTTAGACTTTTTACCGACAGAAGGCAGGAGCCTTATATTTCTAACAAAGAAATGCAAATGAGAAGATTTAATTCAATAGAACTTCCTTTATATGTTATTCAGACATACGACGAAAAGGTTATTGCAACAAGTGCATTCACCCGAAACGTAAACGATTTTGTCTCCTTCTTAAAAAAAGCATATATTACTAATTGAATTATGGAAAAAAAAGTAAAAATATTAGTAGTTGTAACAAATGGAACCGAGGACATCGAAGCAATCGTTCCAGTGGATTTGTTTCGTCGTGCGGGATTCGAAGTAGTTGTTTCTGGTGATAACAATCAAGTTAAATTCGCCCGAGGAACAAAAATAATTGTTGATAGTCTTCTTTCCGAAATTCATTCAAGTGATAATTTTGATATGATTTATCTTCCAGGCGGTGCAGATGGAGTTCATAACTTACTTGAAAATCAACAATTAAGTTTACTGCTACAAAACTTCGACAATAATGGAAAATTAATTTCGGCAATTTGCGCTGCGCCATTACTTTTAGTCAAAAACAATATTATTAAGAAAAATTCTACAATAACAAGTCATCCATCGATAAAGCCACTCCTTTCGGAATTCAATTATTCAGAAGAACCCATTGTTGTTTCTGGAAACATTATCACAAGTCGTGGAGCAGGAACTTCAATTGATTTTGCTCTCAAAATTATAGAAATATTGAAGGACTCAGAAACAGCAAATAAAATCTCCAATGATATTGTTTATCTAAAACCGCGGGGATAATATGGCAAAAAAACGAGCAGAATTCCGAGTGTTTGGAATAGTTCAAGGAGTTGGTTTTCGCTACTTCGTTTACAGAATTGCAACAAGTTTAGGCTTAAGCGGTTATGCAAAAAATATGTACGATGGTTCAGTTTTAGTTGTTGCAGAAGGAGATGAATCCAAATTATTCGAATTACAACAACATCTTCGTAAAGGACCCTCCCACGCCTTCGTACAAAAAGTCGAAGTAGAGTATTCGGAACCAAAAAATGAATTTCAAAAGTTCGAAATTTTTTAATTAGTGTTAATGCGAAAACTATTTGCCATCATTCTGGTCACAATATTTATTTTTTTCTCTGAGATAAATCTTACTTGCGCAAAAGAATTTATCTTTTCACCCGACGATGTAAAAGTCAAAATTGGAGTAGCTCTTAGTGGTGGCGGTGCACGCGGTATTGCCCAAATAGGTGTTTTAAAAGTTTTAGAAAAAAATGGTATAGAAATTTCTTACATTGCTGGTACAAGTATTGGAGCATTCGTTGGTGGTCTTCTTGCAGTTGGATACTCCCCAAAAGAGCTCGAAGAAATTGCTTTAACTACCAAATGGGATGATGTTCTTGTGTTGTTAAAAGAGCAAGAAAGGAGCGAACTCTTCTTCGACCAAAAAATTATTCAGGACAGAACATTAGCCTCGCTCCGATTCAAAAAATTCAAATTTGTTTACCCACAAGCTCTTTCACTTGGTTGGCGATTTAATTCTTTTATCCAAAAACTAATTTGGAATGGGGCATACTATTCCGACAATTTCGACAATCTTAAATACCCCTTCCGAGCAATTGCCACTGATGTTTCTTCGGGTAAAACGATTTCCATCAACAAAGGCAATTTGGTAACAGCACTGCGTGCAAGTTCTGCAATTCCCTTAAGAAATACACCGATATTTATCGATTCTCTTATCCTCGTTGATGGTGGATTATTTGCAAATATACCGGTCGAACAGGTAAAAGAATTTAAACCAGATTTAATAATTGCAATAAATACGACTTCCCCACCGCTGGAAAAAGAAGAATTTCAAAAACCCTGGTCCCTCGCAAGTCAGATTGTAAACCTTTTTATGGATAAATTCAATAATAATTCAACCACAAAGGCTGATATACTTATCCAACCTGATATCGGTAAACATCCAAATGATAATTTTAAGGGACTTGATTCTTTAGTATTAAAAGGAGAAATTGCTGGAAAAGAAAAAATACAATTGATTGAAAACATTATCCAGAAAAAAAGAGATTCGATTACAGCAAATCTCCAAAATTCAATTGCAAAGCAATTTAATTTAATTCAAAACTTTAGAGTTATAGAAAATCCAAACAAACAAAATGGAACAAAACATTATTCTTTTCTGTTACATAATGATACTACTGGGATTTTCTTCCAGGACTTTTTGAATTCCTTTAATTTTAAAAAGATAAACAAATTTAAAATATTCAACTTGTCCAATTATTCAACTATTTCAAACGAAGAAAATTCAGTCTTTTTGGAAATCGACACTTTCCCACAAATAACAAATATATCGTATCAATATGAAAATGTAAATATTAATTATCAAATCGACACAATTATTCAATCTTTCATTTGGGAATATGACTCACCCCAAACAAGGAAACAATTGATAGAAAGGATAAGAAAAATATGCGCCCAAAATGGTTATTCTTTTGTAAAAGTTTCTATTTCCCCCGAAAATTTATGTGATACCTTACAGATAAAAATAACTCCAAATAGAATAGGAAAGATTGAAATCGACCCTAAAATAACGACAAGTGAGTATATTATACGAAGAGAACTCGCTTTCCACGAAAATGACATTACAAACGGAAACAAAGTGGTTCAATCTTGGTCAAACTTAATCAGCACAGGCTTATTCACCGATGTTTTTATTGATTTCTATCTGGATACAAATGCTTCAAAGTGTAATCTGAAAATTTATGCACAAGAACGAGGCACACAAGTTTTAAATTTACTTCTTCGTATTGATAACGAAAGAAATCTACAAGGTGGCCTCGACTTTATTCATGAGAATATGTTTAATAGCGGGACACGCCACCTTCTTTCGACCGCTGGAGGGAAATCCGATTTTGTTGCTAAAGTTGGAGTAACTCAAACCAGAATTTGGAAAACAGATTTTACTTTTTCTATCGAGTCGAGTTATATTTGGAAATTAATCCCTATCTTTGTACGTACAAAAACTTCTAAACTAAATCATTACGAAAGTTCTGTTGAAAAGGAAATATCAGTAGAAAAATTAGGAGCTACTCTTTCCATTGGAACACAAATTGAAAGGCTTGGGAATTTTTATTTTGACTTCCGAACAGAAAAGCAAAGATATTACAATAGTGGAGAAACATCAAAACCTCCTTTCTATAATTTCTATACTTTGAAAATTGGTTTAATTTATGATTCACGCAACCGCTTGGAGTTCCCTTCCGAAGGGAGACTACTGAACATTTTCCTCGAAACTCCTTTATTCAAAACTACTTCAAGTATTTATTTTACCAAAGCTTTTTTCCAACATTCAATCAATTTTTCAATGAAAGACCTTGTAGTTCGTCCAACGGCAACATTTGGATTTGCCGACGTTGGACTTCCTTTCCCAGAATTTTTTTCATTGGGAGGCGAAGACAATTTCCTGGGATTTTACGAAGATGAGTTCTTAGGTAGACAAATTTTTTCTGCAAAACTCCAAATCCAATACAGATTACCTTGGAAGCTCTTTTTCGATACTTACATTACATTTGGCTATAATCTTGGTTCAGTTTGGAGTCAATTCGATTCCATTAGACTAAGCGAATTAAAACACGGTGTAGGTATATCACTTGGTTTATCGACTCCAATAGGCCCTGTAACTTTCACTTTAGGAAAAGCTTTCTTCTTTTTAAAGAACCCTAAAACAACTGTTTGGGGACCTTTTATTCCTTATTTTTCAATTGGTAACAGATTATTTTAATTAAATTATTGCATGGGTGATTGTCCCACTAAAAGGATAAACCATTTCTCCAGCCTCGCATTCAGTTTTTACAAAAAAGCTAATTAGCGAGCCAGAATAATCTTCCTTTGTCCCAAAAATTGTATCTAACCCAAAACATAAGACCCAATTACTATTGAACAGAAACAAAATTTTTGAAAATTTTCTTGCTTCAGTCGAAGTAACTTGGAATTCGGTTAAAGTTAACTCACAAAAAAACTCCACTGGTTCGACAAAATTAATGATGATTTTATCCTTTACAGTCAGTTTTCTTGCAAATTTCAACCC
>JBBIUA010000001.1:0-221005 GCA_037440445.1 Ignavibacteria bacterium | reverse complement strand
AGAATTTCTTTCAGTTCGCACAGTATATCCAATCCTGCTTGATTTTTCATTTTGTCATTGTAATCGGTGTATTCCTTTTCAATGAAAGAATGAACGAAAAATAAATTAAGCAAGGTTATAGTGAAAGATGAGATGAAAAGTAGATTCCAATCGATTTCTCTAATTAGTTTCGAAAAAATTCCCGCTAAAAGAAAAGCTATGTTTGTTGAAAGGATATATAAAGCCCAAATTTGTTTATTTTTCGAGGGAACTTTTGAAATAAATCCTTGAAGGGCGGGCTTAAAAATTCCACTCCCAAAACCAACAAGAGTTATGCTAAAAAGAAAAATCCAAAAATTTTTTGAAAAAAAGAGAAAAAAGTATCCAAGGGCCACTAAAAGAAGGGCAAGCAATAAAGATTTTTTCTGAGATATTTTATCGGCAATTGAACCTGCAAAAACTGGTGTAATGTTTTGGATTAAAGCCCAGAAAAAGAATATCCAACCTTTTGCTTCTTGTCCCCATCCTAACCCCTTTGCAACATCCTTTTGAGCGATATAAATTGGTAATTGAATCAAAACAAGTGTGTAAGCAAAACGCTCTAAAAATTGAACTAAGAATGCGGAAAACAGCAAAGAGGTTCTGGGGAACTTCATCACTTTTTAATCAAGGCCCAAACGTTTAAAGATGTAATCGACATTTTTGAAAATGTTTTGGTGGGAAAACAATTGCTGTATTTCCTCTTTAGTCAAATATTTTTGAATTTCGGGTTCTTTTAGAATTACATCGGAAAAATTTTCTTTTTTTTCCCAAGATTGGAGTGAGCATTTTTGTACCAACAAATAGGCTTCCTGTCGTTTCATCCCTTTTTTCATTAGTTCAAGGAGGACTTTTTGTGAATATATCAAGCCGTGAGTTAGTTCAAGGTTCTTTTGCATATTTTCGGGGTAAACAATTAGATTTTGGACTAAATCAATTGTTTTTGTTAAAATGTAATATAATGATATAGTAGCATCGGGGAAAATAATTCTTTCTACGCTGCTGTGGGAAATGTCCCTTTCATGCCATAAGATATTGTTTTCAATGGCAGGGATAATATAAGAGCGAAGCAGCCGTGCTTGACCGCAAATGTTCTCACTTGTGATTGGATTACGTTTGTGGGGCATTGCAGAACTTCCTTTTTGACCAGGTGAAAAATACTCTTCTGCCTCTAGAACTTCTGTCCTTTGTAAATGTCGAACCTCAGTTGCAATTTTTTCGAGCAAGGAAGCAATAATTGCCAGAGTAGCAATAAAGTAACTGTGTCGGTCTCGTTGAATTACTTGGGTTGAAATTGGGGCTGGTTTCAAGCCTAATTTCTGACAAACATACTCTTCAACAAATGGAGGAATATGCTCAAATGTTCCAACTGCACCACTAATTTTTCCGTATGAAATATCTTCAATAGCATATTCAAGTCGCGATATATTTCTTTGGCATTCATCGAACCAGAGAGCAAATTTTAACCCGAAGGTTGTTGGTTCTGCATGGACTCCATGCGACCTACCAATACAAACCGTGTACCTAAATTCCTTTGCTTTTATCTTTAGAATATCTTTTAACAACTTTAACTTTTCAAGGATTAGTAACCCCGATTGACGAATTTGGACTGCAAGGCAAGTATCCAGAACATCGCTTGAGGTCATCCCAAAATGTAGATATTGAGCAAGTTCCCCAATATTCTCTTCTACGTTAGTTAAAAAAGCAATTACATCGTGCTTTGTTATTTTCTCAATTTCATTAACCCTATTAACATCAAAACGTGCAAGTCGACGCATTTTATCCGGGATGTCTTGGGGAAACCAACCAAGTTTTGCAAGTGCTTCACAAGTAAGTAGCTCGATTTCAAGCCAAATTGAAAATTTATTTTCCTCTTCCCAAATACGGCCAATTTCTGGCAATGTATACCTTGGAATCATAAAAATACAATATAAAATAAATTCGAAATTAACAAAAAAGCAATGATAATGCTTTCAGAAATCTTAACAAAAAGTTAACAAGGTTAGTCAAAAATCTTGTTAAATTTGCTTTAATTTGTTTAACAATTTTAAAAAAATTGTGGAAATTGCTTTAATTTTTCTTGTAGTAATAATTATTTTATCAATTGTTGACTTAACTGTTGGAGTTGCAAACGATGCAGTAAATTTTCTTAATAGTGCAGTTGGGTCGAAAGTTACAACTTTTCGTAAAGCATTGTTTGTGGCTAGCATTGGTATCTTAATAGGAGTTACGCTTTCCAGTGGTATGATGGAGATTGCTCGGAAGGGTATTTTCAACCCAGGAGCCTTTACACTTTATCAAGTTCTAATAATCTTTTTGGCAACTGTAATCACCGATATTCTGCTGTTGGACTTTTTTAATACTTTTGGTATCCCGACCTCAACCACTGTTTCAATGATATCGGGTATGACTGGTGGAGCTTTGGGCATAACAATTATTAATCTAATTTCCAAGGGTGAATCATTTGAAATGACGGCAAATTATTTAAATTTAGCAAAATTGACGGCTATTTATTTTTCTATTATTGTTTCTATTGTTTTCGCATTTATTTTTGGATATCTTGGACAATTTACCTCCCGATTAATATTTTCCTTCGATTACAATCGGAACTTTAAAAAATATGGACCGCTTTGGGCAAGTTTTGCATTTACCTTCATTATTTTATTTATTTCGATGAAGGGTTTAGAAGGTGCTTCGTTTGTAAACGAACAAATTCAAAGTTTTATTAACACATACCGATGGCAAATCTTACTAATTATTTATGTTTCATTCTCACTTATTTTTTATTTATTATCGCTTTTCCCCAAAATTAACATTCTAAAAAGCATTGTTTTAATTGGTACTGCAGCCATAGCTTTAGCTTTTGCCTCGAACGACCTTGTGAACTTTGTTGGTCCCGGATTGACTGCCCTTTATGCCTATCAAATTGCTGGTAGCAGCGCTGATGCTTTAAATATGAAAATGGGGGGGCTTGCAAACCCAATTAAAGTGCAAACAGAAATACTTTTGTTTTGTGGCGCTGTTATGGTTTTAACATTATTCTTTTCAAAGAAAGCAAGGACCGTAACATCAACAGAAGTAAATTTAGGAAGGCAAGTTGAAGGATATGAAGCTTTTGAATCGATTCCTTTTGCTCGTTTCCTTGTTCGAACTTTTACTGCAATTTCAGACTTTTTGGTAAAAATTGTACCTGAAAAAATAAGAACCAAGGTAAATGAAAGATTTGACACTTCGAAAGTCATATTATTGAAAGATGAAAATGGTGCCATTGCGTCATTTGATATGATTCGCGCAACTGTAAATCTTACCATTGCTTCGGCTTTGATTTCATTAGGAACATCTTTGAAACTCCCTCTTTCGACAACATATATCACTTTCATAGTGGCAATGTCTACTGCTTTTGCCGATAGAGCCTGGGGCAGAGATTATGCTGTTTATCGGATTTCTGGGATTTTGACAGTAATTGGCGGTTGGTTAATTACTGCTTTAATTTGTGCGTTGATAGCAGCGATTATTTCTAGTATATTATATTTTACAGGTGTCATTGGGGTTATAATTTTAGTTTCTATCACGATTATTTCTGTAGCCCGAACCATTGTTATTCATAAAAAACGAGAAAAAAAGCGAAAAATTGAGGAAGAAAAGTTACGAATTCAAAAAGAAACTACGCAAGAAAGTTTCATAATTTTTGTTTCTGATGTTTACAATTTTCTAAACGAGGTAAAAGAGATATCTCTTATATGTGTGAGTGGTATTGCAAAATTTAAACTCAAAGAATTAAGAAAAGCCAAAAAACGTGCAGAGGAATTAAACAAGTCTGTTGAAACAATTTTTAGCGACTTTGCTTCAACTTTAAAAATGTTCGATGACCGTGCTTTTGAAGGTTCTCATATATATGCTTCAGCAATGTCTGATATTACCTCAGTAGCTAATAGTATCCTTACAATATCTGAAAGATGTTTCAACTATGTGGATAATTCGCAAAAGCCTTTGACACAAAACCAACTAAATGATTTGAAATTAATCAATAAGCTTTTCGAACAACTTTATAATAAGATTCTAACTTTTACAGAAACTTCTAATGCAGATTTGTCCCCCGAGATAAAAGTGTTCGAGGAGGAGTTTTCGAAAGAAATAAAGAGAATCCACAAAACCTATATGAAGGCTATGAAAAGACCCGGAGCCAATACAAAAAGGGGTATCATTTACATTTCTTTAGTTGAAACGTTGTATGGAATTAGTAAACGAGTGAGTAATCTTGTTGCTACATTGAATAATTTGAAAGTAGAACTTTCCAAGAATTATATCCAAGTTAATTGAAATTTTCTACTTATAAATTTAAATCAATATTATTTTCTGTATAAGGTTGTTGTTTTTGTAAAGAATTGATAATAATTTCCTCATTTTTATTAATCTCTTTAATTTTAACAACTTACAATTATTCTAATTATTATTAATATCTTTTTTAAAACTAACCTTGCTAAAAAATGGAGTTCCATATAAAAATGGAATTTTTCGTATTTTTGAAATTTATTTATATGAAAACATTAATATGCTTAATGAATTTGGAATTGTATTGTTGTTTTTCATAGTTGGATTTCTTTTTGTAGCAATTGGTTTACTTGCTGCAGCAATTATTAGACCCAACAAGCCCAACCCTATAAAACTTTCTACTTATGAATGTGGTGAACAACCAATTGGTTATCCCTGGATTCGATTTAATGTTAGGTTTTACGTTGTAGCGTTAGTTTTTCTTTTATTCGATGTTGAAATTGTTTTTCTTTTGCCTTGGGCAGTTGTTATAAACTATTTTAAATCCTTTGGGCTTGGCTTATTTGTTTTCATCGAAATGTTCATTTTTGTTTTGATTTTGATATTTGGCTTTGCCTATGTTTGGGCAAAAGGAGATTTGGATTGGGAACGAGCCAAACCTATTGTTCCAAATTTAGATTATTTAATTTATAAAAAACAATAGGAGATTTAAAATGGGTCTTTTAGATAGATTAGATAACCCTTACGAAACAGGAGGCATAATTTTAGGGACTCTTGAAGATATTTTAAACTGGGGGAGAAGTAAATCCGATTGGTATCTTCATTTTGGTCTTGCTTGTTGTGCCATCGAATTTATGTCGATGAATGCCTCGCATTTTGATTTTATGCGTTTTGGAATAATTCCACGAGCAACACCTCGACAAGCCGATTTCATTATGATTACTGGCACCGTAACTTTAAAGATGGCCGAAAGGATAAAGGTTCTGTGGGAACAAATGGCAGAACCCAAATATTGTATTTCCGTTGGCTCGTGTGCGAATAGTGGTGGACCTTATTGGCAATATGGGTACCATGTTTTAAAAGGAGTAGACCGAATAATACCGGTTCACGTCTATGTTCCTGGTTGCCCCCCAAGACCTGAAGCAATGGAGGAAGGAATGATGAAACTACAGAAGTTAATTGACCAGCAGGCAATTTTCCGCAAAAGGCAAAAACTTGCCGAAGAAGAAAAGATGTTTGCAAATCAAAGCAAGAGGTGAAAATGACAATCGAAGAAATCTATTCGGTTTTGAAAGAAAAATTTGGGGATTCGATTGGAGAATTAGTTACTAACCAGCCAGTAGATCCGTATATTAATGTTCTTCCAGATAAATTATTCGAAATATGCCTGGAACTTCGCGATAATCCTGAACTTGATTTCGATTATTTAATGTGCCTTAGTGGAGTTGATTTTCCAGAAACTTTACAAGTTGTTTACCATTTGTATTCAATGAAAAAGAAACATAAAATAGTTCTTAAAGTGACTGTTCCAAAAGATAATCCGAAAGTTCCATCTGTTGAAAAGATTTGGCGTTCCGCCGATTGGCACGAACGCGAGGCTTATGATTTGTTTGGGATTATTTTCGAAGGTCATCATAATTTAGTGAGAATTCTTCTTCCCTATGATTGGGAAGGACATCCTTTGAGAAAGGATTACAAGGAACCTGAAACCTATCACGGAATGAGAGTTCCATATTAAAGGGGAAATATGACAACAACACGTTTCATTGACATTGATTTTAGCAAAATTGAGTCGGACCGAATGAGGTTGAATGTTGGTCCACAGCATCCATCTACTCATGGTGTGTTGCGTCTCGAGGTTGAACTTGATGGCGAAGTAGTAACAAATGTTATTCCTCATATAGGGTATTTGCACCGCTGTTTTGAAAAAATATCCGAAAATATGAACTACCAGCAAGTTATTCCATATGTCGACAGGATGGACTATATTTCTTCGATGAATAATGAACTTGCTTATGTAATGGCTGTTGAAAAGCTAATGGACATTAAAGTTCCTGAAAAGGTAGAGTATATTCGTGTGATAATGTCTGAATTAAACCGAATTGCAAACCACCAGATTGCTGTTGCTACTTTCGGTTTGGATGCTGGAGCATTTACGCCTTTTCTTTATCTCTTCCGTGATAGAGAATATATTCTATGGATTTTCGAGAAAGCATCAGGTGGACGCTTACTTTTTAATTATTTCTGGGTGGGAGGCTTAGCGAATGATGTTTATCCTACATTCAAAGAAGATGTTTTAAATATTGTAAAGCAAGTTCGCAAAACAAACAAAGAAATTGAGGATTTATTAATTTATAATAAGATATTTATAGATAGAACTGCAAATGTGGGTGTTTTGCCTGCCGATGTTGCTATAAATTATGGTTGCAGTGGTCCTGTTCTTCGAGGTTCTGGCGTTCAGTTCGACCTTCGGAAAAACGAGCCCTATTCTATTTACGATCGTTTTGATTTTGAGATTCCTATAGGGAAAGGGGAAGTTGGAACTGTTGGAGATTGCTGGGATAGGAATATTGTTCGAATGCGAGAAATGGAGCAAAGTTGCCGAATTATTGAACTGGCAATTGCACAAATGCCAAACGAAGGAGATGTTCAAGCAGCAATCCCTAAAAAGATTCGACCACCAAAAGGGGAAATTTACTTCCGTGCGGAAAATCCCAAAGGTGAGTTGGGTTTTTACATTATTAGCGATGGTAAAGATAAACCCTATAGAGTAAAAGGACGTGCCCCAAGCTTTGTTAATTTAAGTGTGTTGCCTGAAATTTCTCGGGGATACTTATTTGCTGATTTAATTGTAATTCTTGGTAGTATAGATATTGTTCTTGGCGAAGTAGATAGGTAATAATATTTTATGAGATATGGAGACATTTAATATTTTCGATAGGCTTCTTGGTGAAAATATTTTGAGTGCATTAGTTAGTGTAATTCTTCCGCTGGTTTTCTTGATAATTTATGCTTTAATAGCAATTTTGGGTGAATTGAAAATTTCGGCTTGGATACAGGAAAGACTTGGACCAATGAGAACTGGACCCTACGGAATATTACAGCCTCTTGCAGAAGTTATTAAACTTATCCAAAAGGAAGATATTGTCCCTGCTGGTGCAAATAGGTTGTTATTTAATCTTGCTCCATTTGTAATTTTTGCTGGTTCGTTTGCTGGATTTGCTGTAATACCATTTACAGCTGCTTTTGTCCCTGCAGAAATAAATATCGGTTTGTTTTACGTTTTCGCAGTTGGTGCATTTGCAGTGATTGGAATAGTAATGGGGGGTTGGGCATCAAATAACAAGTATTCTTTGCTTGGTGCCATGCGATCGGCTTCGCAAATGATAAGTTATGAAATTCCAGGGGCATTGGTTATTCTTTCCGCAGCTGTGTTAGCTAATTCTTTGGATATGCAAAAAATATCTGCACTGCAAAGTGGTCCATTTTGGAATTGGTTTTTATTTGGCGGTCCGGGAGATTGGTCAAAGATATGGATTTTACCTTTTACTTTATTATTATCTTTAATTTATATGATTTCTTCGTTTGCCGAAACGAATCGAACCCCATTCGATATTCCCGAAGGTGAATCGGAACTTGTTGCTGGTTATCATACAGAATATTCCGGAATGAAGTTTGCTATGTTTTTCTTTGCTGAGTATTCCAATATGTTTATTGTTGCTGCGATTTTGACTGTTATCTTTCTTGGAGGCTGGAATTCTCCTTTTGGTGAATTTATGAATGGCTTTTGGTGGGGATTATTTTGGTTTATTTTAAAAGCTATGTTTATTGTATTTATTCAAATTTGGTTGCGTTGGACTTTGCCAAGGGTTAGAGTTGATCAGTTGATGTATCTTGGTTGGAAAATTCTTTTGCCATTTTCTTTGGTTTGTTTTATAGTTATTAGCCTCTATAGAATCATTTACTGATTTTTATGGTGACAATATGAAAGAGTATTTTAAAAATGTATGGACTTGGTTCTATACAATATTAATTGGAATGAAAGTTACTTTAAAGCATTTATTTGCTTCAAAGGTTACTATACAATATCCTGATGAAAGGTACCCAATTCCCCCTATTGCTAGGAATCGATTGCAACTTGACCCTGACTTGTGTAATGGTTGTTTGCAATGCTCTCGAATTTGCCCTGTTCAATGCATTACAGTAGAGACTTTGAAGGTTGTTCCTGACGATCCCGAACGACCAATGATGGGTGATGGGACACCAAGAAAAATCTGGGTACCTCGTTACGACATTGATTTTGCTAAATGTTGCTATTGTGGGTTATGTACAACAGTTTGTCCAACGGAAGCAATTAAACATACAACAGATTTTGAATATAGTTCTTATACTCGTGATGGATTGATTTACCATTTTTCAGCAATGACTCCAGAGAAAGTTGAAGAAAAGAAAAAGTTGCTTGCTGAATGGAATGCTAAACAAAAAGCGTTAAAGGAGGCTGCTGCAAAAGCATCATCTGGTGTCGATAAGAAAGAAAGTTAATTAAATAAAGAATAAAATGTTAACGGATATTGTTTTTTGGTTTTTTGCGGTTCTGACTATATTATCAACAGGAATTGTTGTTTTTTCCCGTAATATGATTTATTCTGTTTTTGCTCTTTTATTTACTTTTTTTGGTGTTGCTGGAATTTATGTGCTTTTGAATGCTGATTTCTTGGCAGTTACTCAAATAATGATTTACATCGGTGGAATTCTTGTTCTTCTGATTTTTGGGATTATGCTTACCAGCAACATTACTGGAGTCGATATTAAAAGTTCGCAAACTGGTAATATTCAGATGATTTTTGCGGGTTTGCTTTCTCTCATTATTATTTCTGGATTGATATTTATTGCTATAACAACAAATTGGTATACTAAACCGCATAATATTGGCAAAGTAAGTTCTTCAATTGATTTAATTGGTAAATCTTTGCTTATTGATTACCTATTAGCGTTTGAGTCAGCCTCTGTTCTTTTATTGATAGCTATTATTGGTGCAGCATTAATTGCAAGGAGAAAGTAAAATGGGAATAGGTTTATCGCATTATTTAATTCTAAGTGCAATTCTTTTTGGTTTAGGAATATTTGCAATAGTTACCCGTAAAAATGCTGTTCTTGTTTTGATGGGTATCGAATTGGTGCTGAATTCTGCCAATATTAACTTTATTTCCTTTGCCAAATTCAACAATTTAAACATCGATGGTCATATCGCTGCGATTTTTGTAATTATGCTTGCGGCTATTGAAGTTGCTGTTGCACTTGCTATTGTTTTAAATATTTATCAAAATTATAAGCATATAAATGTAGATGAAATAGATAGTTTGAAAGATTAGTTTTGACAAAAGGATGAACATATGAGCGGGGAATCTATACTTTACATTGGAATTGCAATTCTTCTTCTGCCAATTTTGAGTTTTGTAATTAATATTTTTTTTGGTAAAAATCTTGGGTGTTTAAGTTCGGTTGTTGCGACTTCAATACTTGGTATTGTACTTTTGTTATCAATCTTAGTTTTTTATAACAAAGTTTTTCATCATTTTGAAAATAAAGTAGTTTTATCAAATAATTTCCTGTTTGAAATATCAGACAAGATTTTGCAGTTTAAATTTACTTGGATTGACCTTCAAACAGTGTCGTTAAAAGTTGGCATTGGGATTGATAATCTTGCAGCAATTATGCTTGTAGTTGTTGCTTTGATAAGTTTTCTTGTTCACTTGTTCTCGATTGAGTATATGGCCGGCGATCCAAGGTTCTCTCGGTATTTTGCTTATCTTGGTCTTTTTACTTTTTCGATGAATGGAATTGTTCTTGCCAACAATTTTCTTTTTATGTATATATTTTGGGAGTTAGTAGGAATAAGCTCCTATCTATTAATTGGTTTCTGGTACGAAAAAAAATCTGCTTCAGATGCTGGGAAAAAAGCGTTTCTTGTTAATCGAGTGGGCGACCTTGGTTTTTTCATTGGGATTATGATTCTTTATTTTAGTTATGGTTCCTTGTTATTTGACGATATATTTAACAAAATTGGACAAGGTGTTCTACCTTTTGGAAGCGAAAATATTTTAACTTTGGCAGGCATATTTGTTTTCTGTGGGGCAATAGGGAAATCCGCTCAATTCCCGCTTCATGTTTGGCTTCCCGATGCAATGGAAGGTCCTACACCAGTTAGCGCTTTAATTCACGCTGCAACAATGGTTGCTGCTGGTGTTTATCTTACAGCACGCGTGTTTGCAATGTTTACTGCCTCGGCATTGAGTTTTATTGCAACTATTGGTGCTATTACCGCCTTTCTTGCTGCAACAATTGCATTAACACAGGTCGATTTTAAAAGAGTCTTGGCATATTCAACCGTAAGCCAACTTGGCTATATGATAATGTCTTTGGGAGTTGGTGCCTACACTATGGGATTTTTCCATCTTGTCACCCATGCTTGGTTCAAAGCTGCGCTTTTTCTTGCTTCTGGTTCTGTAATTCACGAAATGCACCACGCTGCTCATCATTTAGGTGACCATCATACCGACCCGCAGGATATTCGTAATATGGGTGGATTACGAAAAACGATGCCTTGGACATACAGAACTTTCCTGATGGTAACTCTTGCTATTTCTGGTGTTCCACTTACCTCTGGATTTTTGAGTAAAGATGGTATTCTTGCTGGTACTCTTGCTTATGCCCAACTTACAGGTGGTTGGCATTGGTTAATTCCTATTGCTGGATTTGGAGCTGCAGGATTGACTGCATTCTATATGTTTCGTTTGCTTATTATTTCGTTTCAAGGTGAACATAAGACCGAAGTTGCAAAACATACAAAAGAAAACAATTGGATTATACTGCTCCCCCTATTTATTCTTTCGATACTTTCTTTTTGGTTCTTCTATTCTCCGAATCCGTTCGATGCAAATGCTGGTTGGTTTACAAAAGCTATTGTGCAACCCAAAAGTGTTGTACCAGAACATATGCAATGGGAATTTTTATTAATCAATGGTTATACTCATACTGAAGTAAATACAGTTCCACAAAGTTCTGAGCATATAAGTCTTAATGAGTTTGCCGAAGCAATGCATCATGCACATTACCCAGCAATGTTTCTTTCGTTGGCTATTGCAGGAATCGGAATTCTATTCTCTTTCCTTTTTTATCAATTCAAAATATTGAATCCCGACTCTATCCTTCGACAATTTCCATTTCTCTATAAACTCTCTTTCAGAAAATGGTATTTCGACGAGATATACAATGCAACAGTTGTTGCTGGAACTGTAGGTTTGGCTAAAATTTCTGCTTTATTTGATTTGAAGGTGATTGATGGGTTGGTAAATGGGTGTGCTTGGTTCACTCGCCAGTTCGGATATTTCATTGGGCATTTCGATAACATTGTAATTGATGGTCTTGTGAATTTTTTAGCCAATATTACTGGGTTTTTTGGGTCATTGGTTCGATATCTTCAAACTGGCAAGGTTCAAACATATGTTGCATTTGCAGTTTTTGGTCTGATTTTGCTGATTTATTACATCTTTTAAACTTGTATCGGCGAAAATGAATTACTTAATAAATGGAGGAAATAGAGAATGCAAAGTAGTTTAGGTTTTCCAATTCTTACGTGGATTACTTTCTTACCAATTATTGGAATGCTTCTTGTTCTTCTTGTTCCTGTTGGTAAAGATGAAAAAAGCAGAGAGGTATCTCATATCCTAATGCGCTGGATTACCGTTGGTATTACATTTATTCAACTAATTTTAGCTTTAGTAATTTTCATTAACTATAATAGAATTTTACCTGGAGTTAATGATGTTTCATCTTTCCAATTTGTTGAACGACTAACTTGGATTGATGCAAACTTCCCATTAATTGGTCATATTAAAATTGAATATTTACTTGGTATTGATGGTTTAAGCGCTCCTATGGTTTTATTAACTGCAATTGTTTGTTTTGTTGCAGTTTTTCCCTCTTTTATAATTGAAAAAGCCGTGAAAGGCTATTTTGCAATGTACTTGTTACTCGATACAGGAATGATGGGTGTTTTTGTTGCATTGGACTTCTTCCTATTTTATGTTTTCTGGGAACTGATGCTACTGCCAATGTATTTTCTAATAGGTATTTGGGGTGGACCAAGGAAAGAATACGCTGCTATCAAGTTCTTTATTTATACTCTTGTTGGAAGTGTGTTTATGCTTTTGGTGATGATTGGCTTGTACTATAGTGTTGGTTCTTTCAGTATTTTGGATATGATTAATCCTGCGAATTATAAACCAGATTCTATTTTTGCTGGTTTCCATACAACCATCCGATATATTGCGTTTATGGCTTTATTCATTGGTTTTGCAATAAAGGTTCCTTCTGTTCCATTCCATACATGGTTGCCCGACGCCCACGTTGAGGCTCCAACTCCCATAAGTGTTATTCTTGCTGGCGTGCTATTGAAGATGGGTACTTACGGAATGATTAGAATTGCATTCCCCATTTTCCCCGATGCCGTTGGTTATTTCCAATCTCTCATTGCATGGGTTGGGATGATTAGCATTGTTTATGGTGCATTGTGTGCTCTCGGACAACACAAAGTTGGGCAAAGGGATTTCAAAAAACTAATTGCCTATTCAAGTGTTAGTCATATGGGTTATGTTGTTCTTGGTCTTGCTTCTATGCGACCCGAAGGAATAAGTGGTGCAATTTTCCAAATGTTTAATCATGGAACAATTACATCTATGCTGTTTATGATTGTTGGCGTAATTTACGACCGTGCACATACTCGGGGACTTGATGAATTTGGTGGTTTGGCAAACAAGATGCCAGTTTATACTGGTATTATGATGGTTGCATTTTTTGCTGCAATTGGTTTGCCTGGTTTAAGTGGGTTCATAAGCGAAGCAATGGTATTTCTCGGTGCATTTAACACTTATCCCTATTTAACGATGGTTTCGGGTTTGGGAATTATTCTTGGCGCAGCATATATGTTGTGGGCGTTGCAAAAGGTATTTTTTGGAAAGCTTCCTGAACGATGGAATCGACCTTGGGACCCAACTGGAAAGAAGTTCCCTGGCGATGACCTTATTGCTCGTGAATATGCTGCTTTAGTTCCACTTGCAATTATCATTATCTATCTTGGCGTTTACCCAGCACCAATGCTCGATTTGATGAATTCTTCTGTTACTCATTTTGTCGAACTTATGAAACCATATGTCCTGATTGGAAATTTTCTTTCTGGAATGTAATTTAATTTTGTGTAGATTATGTTAGAGATTGGTAATATTTTGGCGAATTTTCAGTTTAGTTTGAAGGTTTTCCTTCCCGAACTTATCCTTGTGGTTTCTTTGTTAATTATGATAATTACTGACTTGGTTCTCAATAAAATTAAATTTTTTAATGCTTACATTTCTCTGATAGCTTTTTTTGTTTGCGGCATTTCTCTTTTCTATGTACCACGCAACCAAATTGCTTTTTTGAATTCTTTTCTTTCCGATGACTTTTCTTTTTTCTTTAAAATCATCATTCTTCTTTCAAATATAATTGTTGTTGTAATGAGTTTTGATAGCAAGGAACTGAAGAGAAATGCCAAGTCGCTCGGTGAATTTTACATTTTTCTTGTGGGAATGACTTTTGGAATGTTTCTGGTCACTGGCTCTTTGAATTTGTTACTGATTTATCTCGCTATTGAAACAATGAGTATTTCATCGTATATTCTTGCTGGTTACACAAAAGAAATAAAGAGGGCAAGTGAAGCATCGTTAAAATATGTTGTTTTTGGGGCTGTTTCTTCCGGATTAATGATTTATGGTATATCTCTTCTTTTTGGGTTAACTGGCTCCTTGAATTTAAATGAAATCAATCAGTTTCTGCAACAAAACAAAGTTGAAACTTTTCCGTTCCTAATTTCTTCATTGTTAATTCTTGCTGGCTTTGCTTATAAAATTTCTGCAGTTCCTTTCCATTTTTGGACACCAGATGTTTATGAAGGTGCCCCAATTACTGTAACTGCATATCTTTCGGTTGCATCAAAGGCTGCTGGCTTTGCGATTTTGCTTCGTTTTCTTAAAACAATGCTTTCCGCACCCACAGAGTCTTTAAATGATATATGGACACTTGTTTCTGGTATTGATTGGGCCTTAATTATTGCTGTTCTCTCGACATTAACAATGACAATTGGAAACATAGTTGCCTTGTGGCAAAATAATTTAAAACGACTACTTGCATTTTCAAGCATTGCTCACGCAGGATATATTTTAATGGGTGTGGCAGTTTTGAATAATACTGGTGTTGCTTCTGTTTTAATCTATTTCTTTATGTATTTGATTATGAATTTGGGAGCCTTTATTTGTGTTATGCTTGTTGCTAACGAGCTTCAATCCGAAGATATTCAAGAGTTCGAAGGTTTGGGTTACCGTGCCCCAGTACTTGCCGCAGTATTTTCGATTTTGCTCTTTTCGTTGATAGGCTTGCCACCAACAGCAGGATTCATTGCTAAATTCTACATTTTTGCATCTGTGATTGATGCAGGGCTTATTTGGCTTGCTGTTGTTGGTGTAATAAATAGCGTGATTTCTCTATATTACTATGTAAAAATTATGCGAAATATGTTTATTCGTGGATTAGATTCTAATAAAGGTTCCATCAGGGTTTCACCATTAAATCAAGCAGTTGTTATTGTTCTTGCTGCATTAACAATACTTTTTGGAATTTATTTTGCTCCCATTGTTAATTGGGCAAATTCTTCCTCAAACATTGTTATTTTCCATTAATTGTTTTACTCTTTTTTATTAATTTAACCGCTTGGTGTAATACCAAGTGGTTTTTTATGGGAAAAATTGAACTATTAAAAGGGGATATTACAAAACTTGAGGTTGATGCAATCGTCAACGCTGCAAATTCCAGTCTATTAGGTGGTGGCGGTGTCGATGGGGCAATACATAGGGCAGCTGGTCCATCCTTGCTGGAAGAATGTAAAAAAATTGTTGAAAAAATTGGCAAATGTCCAACTGGCGAAGCAGTAATTACTGGTGCAGGAAATTTGAAATGCAGATATGTTATCCACGCTGTTGGTCCTGTCTGGCGAGGTGGTTCTTTCAATGAAGCTAATTTGCTTCGGAAGGCATATTTTAACTCCTTAAAATTAGCAATGGAAAGGTCGGTTCGAACAATTGCCTTTCCAAATATTTCAACAGGTGCTTATGGTTTCCCCAAAGAATTAGCAGCCGATATTGCTATTTCAACTGTCGAGGAATTTTTGAAAAATTATCCTGAAATAGATAAGGTCATTTTTGTATGCTTTGACGATGAAAATTTTAAAATCTATCAGAGGAAACTTGGTTTAGATGGATAGATTTTGTTTCTTTTTTATTCTTTTATCTTTTGCAACCGTTACATCCTATTCTCAAAATCCTATAGTTCTTGTGAATGCAGATAGCATTGTCGGTTACCAATTGAAACAAAAACCCGTAAGGGATTTTGTTGGAAATGTTCATCTTCGTCAAGGTAATGTCGATTTATTCTGTAATCGCGCTACGCATTTTATCGATGAAAATCGTGCTTTTCTTTTTGGTTCCGTCAAAATTGTTCAGGACACTTTGGTTTTACTTTCCGACAATATTGAATATGATGGAAATAAGTCGGTGGCTAATGCAAGCGGAAGATTAATAATTTCCGACCCATTGAGTAGTTTGAGTGCAAGTTCGGGAAGCTATAGTTTTAAAAGCAAGGTTGCAAACTTTTTGGGTGGAGTAGTTTATAAGGAAAAAAATAGTAAATTAATTGCAGACCGTATTGATTATTACAGGCAACTCCAAATTATATATTCCTTTGGCAATGTGACTTTTGAAACTGACTCTCTTTTGTTGAAATGCGATACATTGACTTTTTATCGAGACCAAGACAAAATTTTTGGTTCTGGGAATGTTATTTTATCTGCAAGGTTTGAACCTGTTATAATGAATTCGAGTTATTTATCGATTGATAGAAGAGAAAAAATAACAAAAGGTTTTGGTGGGCCAATTTTAATCGTTTTAGACACAATCAAAACGGATATTGACACAATTGGGTTTCGTTTAGATAGTTTAATTATCTTTGCTGATACATTGATTACTAAACAGAATAATGGAAATTCCGAGTTAGTTTTTAAACAAAATATACGATTATTTAAGGGTAAATTAACCGCAATTTCTGGTTATGGTAAGATACTAAGAGATGAAGAAATAGGATATTTAGTTCAAAAGCCTTTCCTATGGTATGATTCCACTGAATTTCGTGGCGATTCAGTCTTTTTTGTTCTAAAAAATCAAAAAATTTCTTTTGTTAAATTAATTGGAAATTCTTGTGTATTTACTCCAAGTTATATCGATACTGCGTATATTCAAAAAATACTTGCCGATACTCTTGACCTTTATTTTAGGGAAAACCAGATAAATTTTCTTTTAGGATTTGGAAATGCTAAAACCTCTTATTTTTTGAAAAATGAAGAAACTAATGAGGTTCAACTTGCTAATTACCTATCCGATTCTATTCGAATCAATTTTATTGATAATGAAGTTTTTGATGTTTTGTGGTTCAGCAATGTTTCTGGTGAGGTTATTCCAAAAGTAATGTTTCAAAAGGATTTAAGAAAATATTATGAGTTTCCGAAAAACTATTTAATTTTCAAGCCAAGAAAAGTAATAAATTATAAATAAATCTAATAATTTTTTTATTTTTGATTATATGAAAAGATTTGTTTTAGTATATATTTGTTTTACTTTACTTTTTTGGGTAGAAAAGGTTTACCCACAAGTTCAATATTCTTCGTACGAAGGCACTCATTTTTTTGTTGGATTTATGCAAAATGAGATTGTTATTGACCCCCGATACGGCGGTTTGCATTTGAAATTATTTATTTTTCCTTCATCCACGACCAATGTTACACTTATTTTCCCAAACGATAGTGTTGTTACTTTTACAAATGTTAATACTTCGAAAAATCTTGAAATTGATGTTCCGACTAATTTCGAAAATTTCGAGTCGGAAGTTGTTCGTAAAAAGGCAATCGAAATTATCAGCACAAATCCTATAATTGTATATGCTTTTTCAACACAATATTTAACCTCCGAAGCTTATTCTGCAATTCCAGTAGAAAAATGGGGTAAAGAATATGTAGTTATTTCTTATCCTAATGACCAGTATTCACTTCCAATTGATACCCCTATAGATCCATCTGATTCAACTTACCGGCTAACACCTCGGCAAAGTGAATTTTTATTACTTGCTGCATACGATTCGACTCAGATAACCTTCTATCCAAGGTCTATAACCGAAAAGGGTGCTCAAGTAAATAATCCTAAAACAGTAATATTAAATAAAGGGCAAACCTACCTTGTTAAATCTTTTCCATTCGTAAGAAACTATGGAGATTTGAGTGGGACCTTTATACGTGGGGATAAACCTTTTGGCGTTCTTTCGGGTCATGTGCGAACTGCAATTCCACAGAATCTTGTTCCAAAATGGGATTCAAAGAACCACCTTGTGGAGATGTTGATGCCAGCCAATTCTTGGGGACGAGAATTTATTACTGTACCTTTTGGAATTAGTCCATACGGTGACTTAATTAAAATCACTTCCTATTTTCCCAACACAACAATAACTGCCATTTGGGAGGGTGGTTCCCAAACTTATGTTTTGAACCAAAACTTCGATGTACTTGAAATTCCATTTGTAAATGAACCAAGGAAATGGATTTCTGACAAACCAGTTCAAATGGCTCAGTTTATTATGCATTCTGGTCTTGATTGGGATTCTCCAAATTTTGACCCTGCGATGACTTTAATTCCCCCTTTGGAGCAATTTGTTAATTATGTGACTTTTCAAACTCCGGGAAATTCTAGTTGGAATCCTGGACAATTTCTTGCTCATTTTGTGAATATTGTCGGAACAATTGATGCTTTGGACGAAACTTATCTAAATTCCGTTAGGATAGTTGATATACCAAATGATATTACTCTTTTTAATATTTTTAATAACACATATTTTTGGGCAAATATTAAAATCCGAGATGGGATTTATAATTTACAAGCAAAAAAAGGCAAAATTGCTGGTGTAGTTTACGGAGTTGGACTTGCCGATGCATATGCTTTGGTTTTAGGTTCAAGTTTAGTCAATCCATATATTGGCGATTCCACTTCACCCGAATTAACTTATGAAGAGAATTGTGGAAATTTAAATGGATATTTTTATGAAACAAATTTACAGTCTAATACGGGAATTGTATATGCTTATGTGATTTCCGATAGTACCTTTAATTATCTTTATTCATTTTCAAACATAGTTGATACAACTAATTATGTTTATTTTTCTGCAAAACCTACCGATCCTTACCAAAAAGGAAAAGTTGTTTTGGAGGTAAGAGACAGAAATGGAAATTCCCGGAAATTGTCCTATGAATATAATCCTCCATTGCTTCAACTGCCTTCGTCATTGGAATTCAATAACATTAAACCTTTTGATTCATTAATTAAGTCAATAAAAATAAAAAATTTAGGCAATTCTATTCAGATTTTGAGAATTAGTTTAAAGAGAAAGGACGATAGGTTTCGGTGGTATGTTGACAGGAGGATACCAATTAATTTAAGTTGGAACGATACTGTTTCGATTTTTATCACTTGTTCTCCAAATGGAGTGCTCATAGACCTTTACGACACTTTAATTATTGAAGTTGATTGCAATTTGACTTTTAGAATTCCCATTAATACTTCTGTGTTGGAAGCTAAACTGGAAGTATTTGGGTACGATTTTGGTAGTGTGTACATTGGCGATACAGCCATAGGACGAGTTGGCATTGCAAATTTTGGTGAAATTCCTATTCGTTTTGATTCTATTTTTATTAACTCTTTACCCAATGTATTCTTAAAAATCGATAACCCGACCAATTTTATTTTGCAAAGTGGCGATACTACTTACTTTTCTATTAAGTTTGCTCCAAACAATCGTCAGGAATTCAATAGCCAAGTTGTATTTTATGATGAACTGAAATTGAATCTCAAGGCAGATATTCGTGGTGTTGGTATTGCCCCTCTTATAAGTTCAATTGTAGTGGACTTTGGAAGGGTTAGGATTGGCAAAACTAAGGATACAGTTGTTTACTTGATAAACAAAGGAAACACTCCAGCCAAGATTTCTTTTATTGATTATATTAACTTTGATTCCTCTTTTTATTTAAGCAATTTCGATATTAAAACGACATTTTCGGATTCCCTACCCGTTTTCATAAGTTTTACACCCCAAAAATTGGGAAATCTTTTTACTATTGCTGAATATTCAATTGACTGGGAACTACATCCAAAAGTCAAAATTGAAGTTCGTGGAGAAGGAATATTACCACAATTAGAAACCTACAATTATTATTTCGACACAGTTTTTGTTGATGAAGATACCTTTGCTTTGGTTCCAATAGTTCGTTCCATTGGAACAGAAGATTTGCTTATTTATGAAATTCGACCTTTCCAAGGTGATTTATCCTCTTTTGAAATTGATTTTAATTCACTTAAAAGCATAAGTCTTCCTATTGATTCAATCCTCAAAATTCCAGTTAAATTCCATCCGAGTTTTGTTGGAAATCATCAAATAACACTTGAGGTTATTTCAAATGCTGTGCCTGGGGATAGTTTAGCAGTTAATCATTTGGTAATTTATGGTGTTGCCCGTTCACGCGACACTCTTTTGGCTGAAATTGAAATTGAATCTGAACAAGAATATTTACTTTGTAACAATGTTGAACTTTTAGTTAAAATTATAAACAAAGGCAATGTTCCTTTTGTGATAAAAAAAGTTGATTTTTTAACTGAAAATTTTGAAGTTACTGGTTTTGATTCTTCTATTGTTGGAACCGAAATAAATCCCACTGAAGTTTTAGATTTTAATATTATTGGATTTGGTAAGAGCGAAGGGAGTGCTTCAATAGAAATTATTATTAACTATGGTCAAAACACTGATTCTCTACTTGTTGGAAAGAGTGAATTTCGTTTTCAGGAACTAATACAAAATGTATTTGTCGAATCAGATGAAAATCCTGTAAAAGTTGGAGGTAATTACAATTTAAATGTAAGTGGTGAATTCGTGAATCCATCGGAACTTCCTTTTGAGTTTGTTCTAAATGTTAAAGCCGTTCATAAAGATAAAGTTTCTTTCAATCGTACAAACTTTGTTTTTAATCTTAAGAACTTTGATAATGAATGGCAAATTAATCCAGAAGTAGAATTTACAGACTCCGAAATCAAATTTATTCTTCCTCAGTTGAATTTACGTGGTAAAAATGCTGAATGGAGTATTTCGATACCATTTTCTGTTTACTTAACTAATAAATTATTCAGTCAATTTGAAGTTTCTGTGGAAGAGAATATTTGTTTCAAATTTTCTTCAAATAGCACTTTGGTTCAAATTGAGCCATTTTGTGCATATCCCTTACGCGATATCGAAATTGTCGATTTCCCAATATTGGTTGATTATTATCCAAATCCTATAACTAACTTTTTAACTTTAGAATTTGAATCCAAGAAAAAAGATTTTGTTATATTAGAAATTTTTGATAAATTGGGTAGTCCAATCGGGGAAAAAATGAAAATTGAAATAGATATTGGAAAAAGTCAAAAGAATGTCGATTTTTATTTTGTCGAAAATGGAATTTATTTTGTAAAATTGAATTTTAATAATTTGACAAAATATATCAAAGTGTTAAAATTAAATTAAGGTGGATTATGAAAATTTATTCAGTTTTTTTGGCAATACTTTTGGTTGCAAATATTTCACTATTGGCACAAGAAGAAGAGGAAGGTCCAACACCTTTAGGTCCTGGGAAAGGTAGTGCTGCTATTTATCTTGGACCAGTTGGAGGATTTAATAGGGCGATACATTCTGCAAATCTTGCTTCTTTTGCCGATGACCCACTTTGTCCATTCTTTACAAACGGCTCCTCTAATGGTTTTTTCATTGGTGGATTTTATGAGCAAATTCTTGGTGGGATAACATCTAAACATTCGGTTGTTGGGCGAGTCCTCTTTAGTACAATGCCTGCTTCATTTACAAAAGAAGGTGATACTTATCCCTCACTTGTTGATGATGGTAAAGGAGGATATACTACAGTTCTTTCCTCAACAAGACATACACTTGATGTATCTTACAGCCTTCTGACTGTTGAAGCTATGTATAAGTTTAACATTGCTTACGGCTTAGTGTTAACTGCTGGTCCAACTTTCGACATAGTTTTGAAAAGCCATTTATTGCAAAAAATGGAACTTGTTGAGCCAGCAAATGTAAAATTCAAAAAAGTATCCGATGATGTTATGCGAGAAAAACACATTGTTCGTTACGAAAACAATGACCGAACAATTGTTACTTGGGATGATGTTCCTGCAAGGCCTACCACTCAAAATCAGGATGTTAAGTCTAACTCAATCCGTTTTGCTTTGAAATTTGGTGTTCAGTATGAGATAATCACAGGAACAAAGATAGATATTATCCCAGGAATATTTTATAATCTTGGTGTTACAAACGTTAATAATGTTGAGTCTTGGAAGGTTAGTTCAATTCAAGCCGGAGTTGACATTCGTTTTAGTTTATAAAATTGCATTTGGTAATATTACAGACGCTTACACGTTTTTGTGTAAGCGTTTTTTGTTTGTTTAACCTCTGGTGTTAATATGGAAATTTTGTGGTCTCCGTGGAGGTCGAAGTATATCGAATCTTTCAATGAGGAAAATAGTGAAAATGCCTGCTTCGTTTGCGATGCCATAAAAAAAGTCGAAGAAGAAAATGAACGACTTGTTGTTTATCGTTCTAATCATACAATTGTGATAATGAACAAGTTTCCATATAATGCTGGGCATCTTTTGATTTGCCCTTTGAAACATATCCCCACCCTGGATTTTCTGGATGATAATGAATTGTTAGACCTTATCCAAATTGTTCGAAAATCAATCTCGGTGCTTGAAAAAGCAATGAAGCCTCACGGCTTCAATGTTGGAATCAATATTGGAAGGGTGGCAGGAGCAGGTCTACCTGAACATATTCATTTTCACGTTATTCCTCGGTGGAATGGTGATACTTCCTTTATTTCTGTGATTTCCGATACAAAAGTAATATCACAATCTATGGAAGAAATTCGTGGAAAATTAGTTGAGTTGTTTCAAAAGTTAAGTTAATGGATTTTAAGTTTGAACACCCCAAAAAAAGGCTTGGACAAAATTTTTTATGGGACCGCAACATAGCAAAGAAAATAGTGGAGGCATTGAACCCCAACTATGACGATTTGGTGGTTGAAATAGGTCCTGGTCGTGGAATATTAACTGAATTATTAATTAATTATGATATTAATTACTTAGGAATTGAAATTGACTATTCCCTTGCCAGTTACCTTCAAAAGAAAATTGCCCAACAAAATCTAAAAAATTTTCAAATTCTTAATATGGATTTTTTGAAGTTCAATGAAAAAAAATATGCTTCCAATAACAAAAAAATAAAACTTTTAGGGAATATTCCTTATCATCTTACTAGTTCAATTATCTTTAAGATCTTGGATAATAGAAAATTTTATTCTTGTTGTGTTTTAATGCTTCAAAAAGAAGTTGCCGAAAGATTAGTGTCTCCTCCTGGTAGAAAAACTTATGGTTTACTTTCTGTACTCGTTCAAATGTATGCAAGAGTTGAAAGGCTTTTTAATGTGTCTCCAAATTGTTTTTTCCCGAAACCCAAAGTAGACTCATCTGTCATAAAAATTGAATTAATCGAAAATTCTAAATTTGAAGAAAAATATGAATTTTATAAAGAAATCATTAAACGTGCTTTTACCCAAAGAAGAAAGATTCTTTTGAATTCACTTTTCAAACATTATGGTATTAACACAGAAGTTCTAAATGAAACCTTAATAAACCGGCTCGTTAAAGTTCGCCCTGAGCAATTAACTCCACAAGAGTTTGTAATGATTGGCGATTTCTTAAAAACTTGGATTACACAAGATGAACGGAAATACAATAGATGAATTAGAATATAAGGAATTTGATTGGAAAATAACCAAAAGATTATTTGCATTTGTACGCCCATATATTGCATATTTTTACCTTGCTCTTTTTTTAATGCTGCTCACTACGATTTTAGGTCCGCTTCGTCCCTATCTATCAAAGAATGCTATTGATAAATATGTAATTGCTTCAAATTCGAAAGGGTTTTTGTTATTTGTATCGTTAATTTTCTTTCTTCTAATTCTTCATTCAATAATACAATTTCTTGCAAACTATTTGATGAAGTGGTTGGGTCAAAATGCTATTAATCAATTGCGAACGAAGGTATTTAATCATATACAAAATCAAGATGTAATTTTTTTCGATAAGAACCCTGTTGGTAGATTGGTTACTCGGGTAACAAACGATATCGAGACTATTTCAGAATTATTATCCGGTGGTTTCATTTTAATTCTTACCGATTTGATATTAATTTTCTCGATAATTGTTTTTATGTTCCTTTTGAATGTAGAGTTGACCTTACTTGCTTTGTCTGTCCTTCCAGTTTTAATTTTAGCAACTTTTGTTTTCAGAAATAAAGTTAGAGCAATTTTTCGTGAAATAAGAAAGAGTGTAGCAAAATTAAATTCTTTCATCAACGAGTTTCTTGCAGGTATTTTAACAATAAAAATTTTTGGTCGACAAAAGTATTTTAGCGATAAGTTTGATGAAATCAATAAAGAGAGTCAAAATCTTTGGATTCGAACAATAAATTATTATTCAGTTTTCTTTCCAACTGTTGAGTTTTTAAGTTCAGTTTCATTGGCTGTAATAATTTGGTTTACAGCGGAAAACATTCTTTCTGGTCTGATGACAATTGGTACCTTTTTTGCATTCATTCAATATGCTGAAATGTTTTACCGTCCAATAAGGGATTTGACCGAAAAATTTACGAATCTGCAAAATGCAATGGCTTCCTCTGAAAGAATTTTTCAATTATTAGACACCCAACCAAAAATAAAATTAGTCCAAAATCCAATAATCTTTTCGAAGTTGAATGATAAAATTGTGTTTCAAAATGTCTGTTTTGGTTATGATAATGAAAATGAAGTTCTGAAGAATGTATCTTTTGAAATTCCAAAAGGACAAACCATTGCGATTGTTGGTCACACTGGTGCTGGTAAAACAACCATTGTAAATCTATTGTGCCGATTTTATGATGTAGAACAAGGAAAAATCTTAATTGATGGCATCAATCTTAAGGAATATGATCTGGTTTCATACAGGAAAAAAATTTCATATGTAACTCAAGATGTTTTTCTTTTTTCGAGAACAATTTTGGAAAATATTACATTAGGTGACGAACATTTAGATTTCGAACAGATAATTAATGCTGCAAAAGAAATTGGTTCTTTCGATTTTATTGATAAGTTACCTGAGAAGTTTAAAACAAATGTGTTTGAAAAAGGTATTACTTTGTCTGCTGGACAAAGGCAATTGATTGCTTTTACGAGGGCAATTATTCGAAATCCTGAAATTTTAATTCTTGACGAAGCAACATCTAATATAGACCCAGTTTTGGAAAAATTGATTGAGAAGGCCACGATAAAACTTTTAAGCGGGAGAACCTCGATTGTAATTGCTCATAGGTTTTCTACAATTCAAAGAGCAGATAAAATAATTGTATTACATAAAGGACAAATTAAGGAAACTGGAACTCACTCCGAACTAATGAAAATGAATGGAATTTATACTCGCTTGTTTAAAATTCAGTTTGGTAACATTGAAAAAAGTTTAATAACTGAAGCGACAGGTTCTTAAAATTTGATTACATATCAATATGAATTAATTGTCCTTTTGTGATTGTAGCAATAACTTTTGTTTCAATTATTTCTTCATTGGGAATTTCGAGTAAATTTTTATTTAAAATTGTTAATGTAGCCTCTGCTCCTTTTTTTAATTTTATATCTTCTTCTCCAAGTGTTATTCTTGGGAAAGTCGTATAGGTTTTTATAGCATATTCAATGGAAATTGACTCCTCTCCAAAAAGATTTTGTACATCAAAATTAGTTCGGTTTACAAGAGCCGCCAACCCATAAATAGGATTTGGACTTTCGACTGGAAAATCCGAGCCAGAGCAAATAAAAACCCCAAAATTTAAAAAAGATTTCCAAGGATAGGAAAATTTTGTTCTATTTCCAAGCCTTGAAATTGCCATTTTATAATCCGAAATAAAATGCGAGGGTTGAACTGAGACAATAATTCCCAATTTTTTGAATCTTGGCAAGTCCGATGGTTTGACAATTTGACAATGTTCAATTCTTAAGAACTTTGGCTTTTGGAAGCCTTGATTTAAGTAACTTTCATAAGTGTCCAGAATAATTGTAGTAGATTTATCTCCTATTGAGTGTATTGCTATACCTAAATTATTTTTTGTAGCAAAGTGAAAACTTTGGATAAGATATTCTTTCGTCATCAATTGCAAACCATTCGAAAATGGGGAGTCGGAATATGGCTCCCATAACAGAGCACCATACGAACCCAGCGCTCCATCCATATAAAATTTAAGTCCAACAATCTGCAAATATTTGTTTTTAATTTCAGGTATTTTGCCATTATCAATTACAGTTTTGCCCGATAGAAAAATTCTTACGTTTATTTTGGTCTCTGCTTGATTAAAATATTTCTCATAAATCTGAGTATACTTCGGGTCAACATCCATATCGTGCACAGTTGTTATTCCCATTGATGCGAGATGTTCAATTCCTTTGTCCAAAAACTTAAAATAAAGATTTTCAGAATAGTCATTAAGGAATGGTCGAACCAGCTCGATTGCTTCATCGATTAAAATTCCTGTTGGGTAACCATTTGCGTCTTTGACTATTTTACCTCCATTTGGTTCAGATGTGTTTTCATTTATATTACAAATTTTCAATGCAGAGGAATTTAACCAAAGGCAATGACCATCTTGACGAATTAAACAAACAGGGGTATTCGGAAAATGAATGTCCAAAATCTTTTTATCAGGGAAAGATTTGTTATCCCAAAATTCTTGGTTCCAACCACGTGCAAAAATCCAATCGCCACGTTTAAAATTGGAATTTCGAAGAATATTAACGCATTCTTTTGCAGAACGAGCTTTACTTAAATCCGGCATAAAAAGAAGTTCTCCACCACCAAGTAGATGCAAGTGCGAGTCCACAAAGCCTGGATATGCAAATGAATTACCTAAGTCCAGTGGTTTACCGTCGAGAATCAAATGGAGATTTCCTTTTTCTTTTACTATATCGGTAATAATACCATTTTGGATTTCAATTTTACCTTGAAACATAAAAATCAAAAAAGAGAAAGACGAATAATTAGAAATATTGGTTCACCTAAATTAAGTAATTTGCTATTTTAAATTGTTAAGATGATGGAACATCTTTTTTATATGAAGTTGGCTTTAAAAGAAGCAAAAAAAAGTTTACTAACCGAGGATGTTCCTATCGGGGCATTAATTATAGAAGATGGGAAAATAATTTCAAAGGCTCACAATGAAGTGGAAAGAAGAAAGGACCCCACAGCCCACGCAGAACTTTTAGCAATTTCAAAAGCCATTAGAAAGAAAGGAACCAAGTTCCTTACAAATTGTATTTTATATTCAACTGTTGAGCCCTGTTCTATGTGTGCTGGGGCTATTGTTTTATCGCGGATTAAAGTTGTTGTCTTCGGGGCAAACGACGAAAAGGCTGGGGCAGGTGGTTCCGTTTTGAATATTCTTTCGAATCCAAAACTAAATCACCGAGTTCAAATTGTAAATGGTGTATTGAAGGATGAGTGTGTAGAATTAATAAAGAATTTTTTTCAACGCTTACGAAAGGAAAATGAAAGAAAAAGCAAATAAAGGAATTTTGTACATTATCCCAACTCCAATTGGAAATATTAAAGATATTACACTTCGCGCTATTGATACTTTGAGCTTTGTAGATTTAGTTGCTTGCGAGGATACTCGGAGCGCAGGTAAACTTTTTAATTTGCTAAAATTACCAAAGAAAGAGTTTATTAGTTATTATGATTCTGTCGAAGAAAACAAATCTGAGTTGATTATTTCAAAACTACTTTCTGGTGCCAAGGTTGGATTGATATCCGAGGCTGGAACACCATTAATTTCAGATCCAGGATTTAAGTTAGTTCGAAAATGTATAGAGAATGATATTATGATAGAGGTATTACCTGGGGCAACAGCATTTGTCCCCGCATTGATTGTAAGTGGGTTACCGATTCACAATTTCAAATTCTTTGGTTTTCCACCAAAGAAAAAAGGGTACAAAAAATTTCTTGAAAAAATTTCCAACGAGGAATCGACTTCGGTAGTTTATGTTTCCTGTCATGCTGTTAACAAGTTTTTAATTGACCTTTGTAATTTTGTCGAAGGAACAAGAAACATTTGCCTTGTTCGGGAATTGACTAAAATTAATGAAGAGGTTATAAGAGAAAGTTTGGAGGAAACTATTAATAAATTGAAAGATAACCACAGCAAATTGAAAGGAGAAATTGTTTTAGTTATTGAAGGGAAGGGAGAGTAAAATATGTTTATTACTTTCGAAGGTATTGACCTTGCAGGCAAAACGACACAGGCACAACTACTCGCAAAATACTTAATATCAAAAGGAAAAAATGTTTTGACTATTCGTGAACCTGGCGGAACTTTGGTCGCTGAAAAAATTAGAGAAATATTGTTGAATCCGAAAAATGAGTTGTCTCCTTTTGCTGAACTTTTTCTTTTCGAAGCAGCTCGAGCAGACCTTGTGAATAAAGTCATCAACCCGGCTTTGGAAAAAGGAACAATTGTAATTTGCGACCGTTTCTGGGATTCCACTTTAGCCTATCAGGGATATGGAAGAATGCTTCCAATTGAATTTGTTGAAAAGTGTAATTATTATGCAGCTAATGGTTTGACTCCCGACCTTACTTTTTTTGTAGATATTCCACTTGATGTTCTTTATAAAAGGGCACAAGCAAAGGCAAAAGATAGAATGGAACAAGAAGAATCCTCGTTTTTGCAAAGAGTTATTAATGGCTTTAAAACAATAGCAGAGAAATTTCCCGATAGATTTAAAATAATCGACGGAACTCAATCCGTCGATTATATTCATAAAAAAGTAATTAGTTATGTTGAACAATATTTGAAGATTTAAGATGCAATTACAAGGTAAAATAGCATTCATCTCTGGTGCTTCTTCTGGAATTGGTGAGGCAACCGCGAAAATTTTTGCTCAAAATGGGGCAAATTTAATTTTACTTGCCCGAAGGAAGGATAGGTTGATTACCCTTGCAAATGAATTGGAAAAGAACTATAACACTAGGAGCTATTTAATAACTTGCGATGTAAGAAATTTTCCTTCACTTAAAAGAGAAATTGATTCAATCCCTGAAGCCTTCAAAGATGTTTCGATTTTGGTTAATAATGCTGGCTTGGCTCGTGGGTTGGATAAAATTTATAATGGAAATATTGAAGACTGGAATGAGATGATAGATACCAATATTAAAGGACTTTTGTATGTTACAAAATTGGTTGCACCTATTTTTTTGACTAAAAATTCAGGACATATTGTGAATATAGCATCCTTAGCTGGTAGAGCGGTCTATCCCAACGGTAATGTTTATTGCGCAACTAAATATGCTGTTAAAGCACTTTCGGAAGCAATGATTATTGATTTTAATGGTACAAATATTCGTATTACAAATATCGACCCGGGATTAGTCGAAACGGAATTTTCCGAAGTTCGATTTCACGGGGACAAAGAACGTGCGAAAAAAGTTTATCAAGGTTACAGACCATTAACTGGGGAAGATATTGCTAAAATTATCCTATTTTGTGTTACTCTTCCGGAACATATTATGATTCAGGATTTGTTAGTGACACCAACTGCCCAAGCAACTGCAACTATTGTCCATAAGGAAATAAGTTGAGGTAGGTTACAATATTTCTTATGCATTTTCTTTAATTCAATTTTGTTTGAAGTGAAATGATAAATGAGCGAGAAGATAAAAATTCCACAGGTAAACAATCCTGGAAGTATTGAAGAACAATTCAAAAAACTTGTTGAAATCGTAAAAATTTTGAGGGTTCATTGTCCTTGGGACCGTAAGCAAACAAATGAGAGCATCGCTCCATTGCTAATCGAGGAGGCATATGAAACCATTTCTGCCATTGAAAACCGTAACGACAAAGAATTTCAAAAGGAGCTCGGGGATTTATTACTCCATATTGTGATGCATAGCATTATGGCTGAGGAAAGGAACGCATTTAATCTTATGGATGTAATACTTGGGATACAAGAAAAGTTAATTTTTCGGCATCCTCATGTTTTTGGAGACGTTGAAGTAAGCGGAGAAGAAGAAGTTTTAAAAAATTGGGAGGAATTAAAACAAAAAGAAGGAAGAGATTCTGTTTTAGAAGGAGTCCCCTCGAACTTACCAGCCTTGCTTCGTGCTGAAAGAATCCAATTCAAAGCGTCTCGTGTTGGATTTGATTGGGAAAAAACTGAACAAGTTTGGGAAAAAGTTATCGAAGAACTAAACGAACTGAAAAGTACAATTGAGAATAGTGAACCTATATCGAGGATTGAAGAAGAACTTGGCGATTTACTTTTTGCAATAGTTAACTATGCGAGATTTTTGGGAATTTCTCCCGAAATTGCCCTACAGAAAACGAATAATAAATTCATCAAAAGGTTCCAAGTTATTGAATCAACCGCAGCTAATATGAACAAATCCCTTTCAGAGTTATCTCTTGAAGAAATGGATGAAATTTGGAATAAATCCAAAAGTTTATAGTAAAAATTATAAGTTTGCTGGAAAAATCGAAAATTTTAATTGTTTGCCAGTAACTGTCAGATATTCAACTCCAACTAACCCATATTTATGGTTTGTGTAGTATGTCACTTTGCCGAAGAAGTCTTTGTATGGACCATCTACAATTGTTTCTTCAACTTTAATTACTTTTATCAACCAAAAAGCAATTGGATAATCATCATCCGTTGAACGATACGTGACTTCTCGGACGAACTTGTTGCCATCTTCATCGGTAAATTCGTACTTATCTCCAACTTTTGCTGAATATTTTACCAAAGTGAATGGTTTCGAAGTATTTCCATTGCTATGAACAAAATCTTGCATCCCTTCGCTTGTGATTTTTGTTTTGATTTCAAATTCCATTTTGATGTTGTTTTTGTCCGATGAATCAATTTTTACATCAAAAGCTTTAATAAATCTGTTTCTGATTTGCTCTTTAATTTGAGAAGGGAGAGTTGCTGTACCCAATATTGTATCGACTTTGTGAGTGAAAGCGGTATCTGTTTTAAATTTTCCAGTACTAGTAATGATTGCACCATCTTTTTCTGAAACGACGAAATCTACTGAAATGTAATCATAGCCAAGTCCGATTTGCCGAAGATCGAAAAAAACTTCGTTTGTATCTCCTATATTAGAGAATCCTGTAGTAGGGTCTCCACTAAGTGAGTTGGGGTCTTCTGCCTTTTGGCAAGAAAAAAGAATAAAGAAAAATGGCAACATTAATAAAGAAAGAAACTTTTTCATTTTATACCTATAAAAAAAAAGAATATACGAATAATTTTTATAACAACTTTATTAATATAAAATTATAATTTTCGTCAACACTACTTAAAGTAATTGATTTATGAGATATTTCAAAATATTTATTTTCTTTATTATCTTTACCCTTCCTTTAGATTTATTTGGTGATTTATTTATTATTCGATTTCGAAATCCAAATGTAAAATATGATTTCTTGCGAAATTCAAATTATCACTCGCAGGTCAAAATTGTTGATTTTTCACTTGAAACTGTTATTCAAAATTTCAAACAAAGAAACAATGTGACTTTGTCTACCGAACAGGAAGACATTCAAATAAGACTTTCAAACTATGTTCTTGTTGAAGTTGCTGATGAGGATGGCAAAGCAGTTTTAAATAATTTACTCAAAAAAGGCTCAATTGATTTAATAGAACCTAATTATGTTATTTCACTTAATTCTCAGATAGGACTGGATAAAGAAAATCTTTTGAGCAAGCAGTGGTATTTGGATGCAATTCGTGTTCGTAATGCTTGGAGTAAAGCAATGGGTCAAGGAGTTATAATTGGAGTTGTTGACACTGGAATTGATTGGAATCATAAGGATTTAAAAGGAAGAATTTGGATTAATCCGAAAGAAGATGTGAACTTAAATGGGTCTTTTGAGCCTTGGCCCGATACTATTAAAATCAATGGTATTACCGGAGACTTAAATGGAGTTGATGATGATGGAAATGGTTTTATCGACGATGTCGTTGGTTACGACTTTGTAAACCAGTCTGTAGGTAATCTTGGTGATTATTACGAACCAGACCCAATACCAACGGACGAAAATGGGCATGGTACAATGGTTGCTGGAGTGATTGCTTCGAGTATTAACGACACAGGGATTGTTGGTGTAGCACCTGAATCTAAAATTGTTCTACTTAGAGCATTTGACCTTTCAGGAAATGCTGAAATTAAAGATATTGCGTCAGCAATTGTTTATGCAGCTTTGAACAACATTAAGATACTTAATTTTTCCTTTGGGAGTCACTTTGATTCGAATTTGCTGCACGATGCTATACGCTTTGCTTACTCAATGGGTTGCATAATGGTTGCATCGGCTGGTAACGATGGAGAAATTGTTGACCATTTCCCTTCGGATTATCCCGAGGTTATAAGTGTTGGCGCTACTACTCGGGAAAATAAAATTGGTAGGAGTAGTAATTTTGGCCAAAGTGTTGATATTTTTGCCCCAGGATATGAAATATTTACACTCGATTTAAATAATTCCTATAAAATTGTTAATGGGACATCATTTTCTGCACCAATTGTTTCGGGGGTAATTGCATTGATGTTGGAATTAAATCCTAATCTTTCAACTACTGAGGTTATAACTATTCTTAAGGCTACTGGGAAAAGACTTTATCAGGATAAAAAATCTTTCGGGCAATCCATGGTTGATGCAAACGATGCAGTTGAATTTGTTGGGACTTCTCGATGTGAAATTTTATTCCCCATAAGATTTCAAGAAATCAAAAAAGAAGAAATTAAATCTTTAAAAGTTCTATATAGCGTTTTTTCCCCTTTGTTTGAAAATTACAGTATAGAACTTTATAAAAATGATACTGTATTTGTAAAAAATATCATTTTGAACAAAAAACATCAATCAATTTTAGATTCTGCAGAAATTGAATTATCCTCTCTTGAAGAAGGAAATTATACTTTAAAGTTGGTGGCAACTTTAAGAAATGAAAATAGATTGACCTATGCAACAAGGTTTTATGTTTACTCAAATACTTCAAATTTAGGCGTAAAAAATATTCGATTAATAAATACATTTTTCGAAAATCGAAATTTGCCTGTTTTAATCACCGAAAGTCGACTTCCCAACTATTGCAAAGTAAGGATATATCAAGATAGTTTATTGATTAATACATATCTTGACCAATTTTACTCTACAAACCATTCGATAGTTTTGCATTGGGATAATTTCGAGAACCAATTTTTCAAAATTGTGGTTGAACTTACCTCCAAAGTGGGTTTAAAGTATTTTGACACACTTGAATTTTCCTCTCAAATTCCAATTATTCAAATGCCTATTGAAAAGAAATTTAACATTTTACCAATGGCATACTTGTTTACATCAGCAGTTGGTTTAAAACAAATAAAGCAGAAGGGAATTTTAATTAATCCATATAAAAATTTACAATGGTCGGACTTAAGATATTATCAATTTAAAGATTCATTTTTTGTCGAAACTGCTCGTTACCTGCAACCATTTATTCCAGTTAGCATTGGTAACACCAACCAAGACAATTTTGACGAGATATTGACCACAAGTTATGGAAAAACTATTATTTTTGAACCACCTAACGAAAACAACTTTTTCGATAGAGTAATATTCCAAAGTAGTACAGACCAAATTCTGTGGGCTTCAGAATTTTTCGACTTAAACGGTGATGGGAAAGATGAAGTAGTTTGTTTTAATGACGAGGGATTCCAGGTTTTTTCTTGGGGGAAAGAAGGTTTTAAATTAGTTTCTTTACTTTCCATTCCTGATACACTTGGAAAAATTGGAACAAAGCCCAATCTTCGAATTGCAGATTTAGATGGCGATGGTTATTTGGAATTTGTCTTTATTTCTACATCAGGTTATCTTTTGATTTATGAATTTAATCCAATTACCTTTACCTTTAACTTTGAGTACAAATTGAAATTAGAAGGCGAAGTAGGTTCTTTTATGACGTGTTTAGGAAAGCCAAACAACTCCAGTAATTTACCAGTATTTTACATTCTTTCTGCTCAAAATTTAATTGGAGCTGATTTTGATGTAGAAAATAGTACAATTTGGAAAGTATCTTTTCTTTCTGCTAACGGAATTAACTCATATCAAATACAAGAAGTTATGAATTTTTGGGGGGCTCGAGTTGGTGCAACTCCTCAAGGAATATTTTATCGAAATGGAATAAACGCAGGAAATGTTGATGGTGAAGATGGGGATGAACTTTTGCTTTCACTTTTCCCAAATTTTTACATATTAAAGTTTGATAATTCAATTCACAAATGGACGCCTATTTTGTGGTTACCTTTTGTTTACTCTAACGGAGTGGTTTTAAACGATTTTGACAATGATGGTGTAAAAGAATTTGGTGTTTGTTTTTGGGATGGCTTAAAGTTCTATCAATTGATAGACGATAGGATTTTGACAACGCCAGTTAATCCTGATGGATGGATCGATGTTAACGATACGGTTGTCTTGCAATGGGAACCTGTATTGAATGCCAACAAATATCAAATTTATAAACTAAAGGATAGTCAATATCTCTTTGAATTTTTTTCAGAAACTGAAAATAACTTCATTTCATTTTCCAAAAATATGATTTCTGGAAAGACTTGGTTCTATGTTAGGGCAATTGATACTCTATTAAATTTTTCTCCCAGTCAATTTTCCCAAAGTATTTTGATTTTCGATACCCTACGTCTTATGCCAATTAAAGTGTTTGCATCTTCGGCTGAACAAATTTATATCACTTTTTCGGGGAAACTACCTTCTCAGATTCCTCTTAAAACATTTACACTTTTTGATACTGTTGGGAATATTTTTGAAATTAATAACATAATTATTGTTAACGACACTAATGCTATTGCATTTATAAATAAATCATTGCCTGATGGTGAATATTATATTGATATTGATAAGTTTCGTGACTTTTATGGAAATTATTCTTTTCCAGGTCGTTTTGGATTTAAGATTGAGACACAACCGAAGTATGATTCATTGCTTTTATTCAGTCGTTTTACTTTTGTTTCTGACAATACATTTGAAATTGATTTTAATTCCGAGCTCGATTCAAGTTCAGCGATTAATATTGAAAACTATTCGATTATTCCATTTGGCAAAATTGAAAGGGTTGAACTTACTGAGCCCAATAAGATATTTATCGAAATATCAAAGTACCCAAATATCTTCTCTCTTGGAAGGGATTTCTACCTTATATTAGGCAAAATTTACTCTCGGGATAAGACGAAGTTTGTTCAACCGCCGTATAATTCTGTTTGTATAACCAAAGAAGCAAGCGAAATTGAAAATGCTTTTGTTTACCCAAATCCACTTAAGTTTTCCGATACACAAGTACTTACTATTGCCAATATTTCTTCGAATACCAAAGTGGAAATTTTTGATTATCAATTTCAAAAAGTAGGAGAGTTTTATTATGATAGATGGCAAGGAGGACTTCAACTTGATTTAACTCAAATTAATTTTAATTTTTATTCGGGAATTTATTATTTTCGTTTAAGTAAAGAAAAGGGAGGTAATTGGATTACATCGAGTTTAAAAAAATTTGCAATTATAAAGTGATTTTGCTTCTTGCTTTTCTTTCGTTCGCTTGCCAGGAAGGTTTAGACCCAACACAAAACCAGAATATCGAATCATTTATCAAAGGTAATGTAGTAGTTATTTCCGGAAGGGATTCTTGGCCACCTGTTGACTCGGTTTTGGAACTTCGTGTGGTTGGCTTCAAAAACTATCCGCCAAAAGATATTATTGGAGAAATAATGAGTGGAGAGGCTTTTTTTACTGATTCATTACCAAGATTTTTAGATACAATTTCCTTTAATTTGAAAATAGATAAGCCTCCAGTTGAGTTAAGATATATAGTTTGTGCGCTGCGTTATGGTTCCATTCTCGAATGGAAAGTTGTTGGTGTTTTTTCCGATGATACTTCCTATGAAAGAACGCCCAAGTCTATTTTTGTTCCTAAGGGAAGAGTTATTGAAGGAATCTTAATTTATGTCGATTTTTATCATTTACCAAAACAACCATTTTAGAATGAGATTAGGAATATTTACTTTTCTTCTTGTTCTGTGGATAACGTACAATAGTTTTTCGTATAATGTTTTAGGTTTGGTCCTGGATTCACTTAGTTCAAGACCCCTTGCTGGAGCAACGGTCCGATTAGAAGGAACAAATTATGGTGCTATTACCGATAAAAATGGGTATTTCAATTTAAAAAAAATCCCAAGAGGGAAATACTACTTAATTGTTACTTATGTGGGTTACCATACCAAGAAATTACTAATAAATGTACCTTTGAAAGATACTTTGGTTCTTCGACTTAGTTCCAGAGCAATTCAAACATCGGAGCTTGTTATTTCCGCTACAAAAAAAATTCAAACAGTTCAAGAGGTGCCGGTAAGCGTGGCTGTAATATCAAACGATTTTCTTCAACAAAGAAATTATGTCCGGTTCGACGAGGCTTTGAGATATATTTCTGGCGTGATTGTAAACAAAGATAATATTAACATACGTGGTTCATCTGGTTTTTCCTTTGGGGTTGGTTCAAGAGTAGCATATTTGATTGATGGTATTCCTATGTTGTCTGCTGATAACAATGATGCAAAATACGATATACTTCCTAACGAAGCAATTTCACAAATCGAAATTGTAAAAGGTGCGGGGTCTGGACTTTACGGTTCCAGTGCAATTGGAGGGGTAGTTAATGTTATAACTCGTGAACCATCGGATTCATTAACCTATTCGGTAACCCTTCAAAGTGGGGTATATACAAAACCAAAGTATGACCAATGGATTTTCACTGATAAACTGACAACAAAAAATATATTCAGTGGATACATTTCATCGAATTTGAACTTGTTTAAACTATTTACATCTTTTAATTTTGTGAATGATGAAAGTTACCGACAATTCGATAAAAGCACGCGTGGAAATGTTTTTGTCAAACTTTCTCGTGGTATTGGTACTTACGGTAAAATAACCCTATTTGGCTTTTGGAGTAGCGATAAGCACAATGATTGGGTTTATTGGAATAGTCTTGATAGTGCCACTCGCCCACCTACAGGTACTGATTTATCAAGATACTTGATTTCATCTAAAGCAAATCTTTCGCTTAATGCTAAGTTTATCTTTTCTGAAAAAACTTTTGCAGATATCAAATCCTCTTTTTACAATACAAATATTGAAACTAAACTTGACCCCAAAAATCCCGAATACCGAAAAAGCACTGCATTTTCGATTAACAATGAAATCCAATTAAATACACATTTTGGCAATAATTCCCTTTTAACTTATGGGATTAATGTTACTAATAATTGGGTTAATTCAAATATGTATGGAAATAACAAACAAAATCTTTTTTCTGCATATTCCCATTTAGAATTGAATCTTTTTTTGAATACCACTATAACTTTTGGTGGCCGATTAGACTATGAAAAAACTGATTCTGCTGTTCAACATATCGAATTTTCACCAAAATTTGGAATAACATATTTTTTGGATAAAGATAAAAGCATTAGGTTCTCGTTTGGTCGTGGCTTCCGAAGCCCTTCTTTAGCGGAAAGATTTGCCTCTGTAAAGTTTGGTGGGTTCGAGGTGGTTCCAAATGTTAATCTTAAACCTGAAGTTTCTTTTTCAACAGAGATTGGTTCTATGATGGAATTCGAAAATGCTTTTATTCCTCTTAACTTGGATTTTTCCTTGTTCTATTCCTACTACCGAGATTTGATTGAACCTACTTTCAAACAAGAGACCCGTCCAATTATCTTTTTTGACAATATTACTAAGGCACAAATATTGGGTGCTGAGATTTTAGTCAGAACATTACTTTTTAGACATTTTAGTTTTCAAATTGGTGCTACTTATTTAGAACCAAAGGATTTAAATGACCTTAAGGTTCTTAAATATCGTTCTAAATTTAGTTTGATTAGTTCGTTAGGTGTACAGTTTGGTATTTTTTCTACGAATGTGGATTTTAGATATATTAGTAAAATTTCTCGTGTGGATGAAATGCTTCGGCTTCAAGTTCCAGACTATGATGCAATTGTTCCTATTTATGTTCTTGATTTCAATTTTGGCTGGAATTTGCTTCAATTGAAAATTCCTTTAAAATTTCAATTGAGTATACAAAATGCTCTTGATTATTACTATGTTGAAATGGTAGGAAATCTTGCCCCAACGCGTTTAATTAGTTTAAGAATTCAATATTTTCATTGAATTAATTAACTAATTTTTAATTTGCTCAAAGTAATTTTGTATTTTTTCAAAGGCTTTATGAAAAAATTTCTACTTTTATTGTCGATATATTTTATTGTAGTTAATAGTACCCTTTTTTCACAAAAAGTTGTTATTAGCGAATACAATAATGTAACAGGTGACCCTTTAGGTGAATGGACTGAACTTCTCGTTGTTGAAGATAATGTTGACCTTGTTGGCTATACTTTGCGTGATAATGCTGGTTCGACGCCACCACCTTCGCAATGGACTGGTGGAATTCGTTTCAAAAATCATCCTTTGTGGAAAAACCTTAGGGCTGGAACCATTATAGTTATCAACCATCGTTATGCTTCTTACCAAAGTATTGATGTTGACAAAAGAGATGGGTATATAGAAATTGATGCTGAAAACGAAACGTATTTCGAGAAAAGGTGTTTCAGTTGTATACTCGGACCAGAATGGTATCAAAAGGCATTGAACATTGCCCAGGAAAGCGATATCCTTCAGTTAATTGACCAGAATGACAATCATGTTCATTCTTTAGCCCATCTTCCCGAGGCAAAAGGTGATTGGGTAAATATTCCATCTCCCAAAATCGCGTATGTTGGTAGTATTCCCCGGGGTGGGGTAACGGTTAGGGTTTGTCCGGGTAGAACAATTTTCGCATACGATAATGGTTTCGATACACGCGAGCAGGAAGTAACTCAATCTGCTGATTATGTCACAAAGGGTAAACCAAACAATCGTTCTCAAGCCATAGATGTCAACCAACTTTTTTGGCGAAGTTTAAGGGAGCCTGTTTGGAATTCTCCAAATGCGATTGCAAGGTTGTTCGGGGATAGTGTAGTTCTCTCCTGGAATCCAGTTATCGACCCAAACCCAAGTGATAGTGTTTCAGGTTACTTAATTGTGCGTATTCCTTACGAAAATTTGGGGAATGCACTCCCACCCACCGATGGTAAAATATATCGTGAAGGTGATTTTATTGGATCTGCAAAAGTTGTAGGGGTTGTAAGTTATTCTCAAACAACCAGATTCGTTGATAGATTTCAAGTTCCTTGTGGTTCAAAATTTCTCTACAGAATTTTTGCATTTAGATTTCGGGAAGATGATTTCCACGAGGATACAAGGGAAATTTTTGCAAGAGGTCGCTCTTATAATGAAAGTAATTTTGCTGAAGTAGTTGTGGAAAAAAAATTACCACCAAAGCCAATTATTGCCAGGACACCTTCCGACAAGGATACTTTATGCAAAGGTGATTTATTAATTCTTTATGTAAGTAATTATTCGAACAAATCCTTTTATAAATTCGAATGGTTAAAAGATGGAAATGTTATCTATTCTGGAAATAATGACACATTAATGCTCACCGAAGGAAGTGGTGAATATTTATTGCGTTTGATAGATTCGCTTGGCTGTTTTGCTGTTTCTGAACCAATTAAGGTTACTTTTTTGGATTATCCTCAATTGGATGTTTTTTTGAATGGCTCGAAGGTTACCAACGATACATTAATTGTGGCTTGTCCAAATCAGTTAATTGAATTGAAGGCTACAGGTTGGTTCAGTTATTATCTATTTAATGATGGTAGAAAAGTTTCCTATGGAACTCAATCGACTTGGAAGTTAGATTCTTCTGGAACATATTGGGTAACCGCTGAAAATTATTCCTCGAAAGGCTCTTGTATTTCCTTATCTCCAAAAATTCAAGTAAAGTTTTTAAACCTTGACTTGGGATTCTCTCCTAATGCTATTGTGTTTAAAGTAGGGAAAAATGAGATATATCAAGATACAGTTATTCACATCAGAAACTTGACGGATACAGTTTTGCAGATTAATAATGTTAGTTTTTCTAATCCAGCTTTTACGTTGGTTTCTCCACCTATACCAATCAGACTTGAACCTGGTGAAACAAAAGTTTTAACAATTCGATTTAAGCCTCAAAAGTCTGGAAAGTCATCAGGGTATTTATTATTAGAAAAGGATTGCAATATTCAGGATACGATATTCCTTTCGGGCGATAAGGAAAAATCTGTTTTCATTCTTACTACTAATGAAATATCCTTCGGAGTCATACCTTCTTGCAATAATTCTTTGATAGATAGTTCATTTGTTATCGTTGTGGATTTCGATGAAGATGTAGAAATCCAACATATATCCGTTCAACTACCTTTTGAAGTTCTTTCACCAAACTTTCCAATAAGATTAAAACCAAATGACAAACTTGGTTTCAAAATTAAACTTAATGTACAAAATGGTGGATACTTCGCATCGAACTTTATTGTTGTTTACTCTTATTCTGGGTTGTTAGATACTTTGAAGATTCCAATAACAGCAACGGTAGAAACTGTTTCTTACAAAATTTCAAGAAACTTTCCTTTAATTGTTTATTTGGATGAATGTGAAAGTTCCAAGACATTAAGTTTTAATGTAAGAAATACTTCAAAACTAAAGTTGGGCTTGGATATAATATCAAATAAAAATATCTCTTTTGCAGACGGAAGTTTTGAAATAAATCCAGAAGACTCGCTGATTGTAAAATTCGATTTAAAGCCCTTTAACATTGGTTCCGATACCGCTCTTTTGGTTTTGAAATTCACTCCTTGCGATTTGTACGACACAATACAAATTGTATTTAATAAAAAGGGGATTATTGTCAACTTTTCCTCTGATACAATTGACTTTGGTCAAATCCCGGTTTGCAATTCAGATATTAATGAAAGTAGATTGATAAAAGTTAATATTAAAGGCGATGATTCAAATCTTACAAAAATTAGTGAAGTCAAAATTGATTATCCTTTTGAAATCATTTTCCCAAGCGATTCTATTTTGAAAGATGGTAATGATATAATTGTCAATTTTAAACCGAATGAATCTGGTAACTTTTTGAGTGAAATTTTTTTAAAACTTGCTCCTTGTGGTAATGAATATAGATTGGTTGTCAAAGGAAACTCCTATTTTGGGAAGTTTTTTGTATACCCAGATACACTTAACTTTGGCGAAATAGAAGTTGGTCGGACAACCGAGTTATATTTTACTTTAAAAAATATTGGCAAGACAAATATTAACTTGGATACATTATTCATAGAAAATGCGGAGTCTTTTACGATTTCTAATTTACAACCTTATACAAACCTAATTCAATCGGAGGATTCCGTTAATGTGTTTGTCACTTTTAAACCTTTATATACAGGTGAATTTGTTTCTTATGTAGATTGTAAAATTGGATTCCCTTGTGATACATCTTTTAAAATTGTAGTAAAAGGAACAGCTATTAACTCCAATCCAAGTAGTTTTGTTTTAGCATTGGACAATTACCACTTTCGTCCCTCGACATTGGTTACTATCCCAATAAGATTCGAAATACCTTCGGCATTGCTTGATGATATCGATTCAATTGTTTTTTCTATCCAATATAATCCAAGTGTATTATATGTTCAAAATATTTTTGGAATAAACTTTTTCACAAAAGTTGAAATACAATCGAAAAAAGGAATTCTAAAGGTAACTTCAATCCCTTCGGATAAAGAACTTCTTAAAGGAGAAATTGCCGAAATTGAAGGCAAGATTTATCTTGGCGACGAAAGAATTTCGTTGCTTCGATTTATTGATGCAAAGGTGTATGGAAGACGGCAAGTTTACTTAGAAACCATTGATGGAAGTATTACTTTAGATAGTCTGTGTGAAGCAGATTTAAGATTGATTTCGCGAGAGACTTTGCCACAACTCCACTTAAGTTTTGAAGATAGTGAACTTATTGTTAAAATTAATTCTTCTGAAAGAATTAACAATTTAGAAATCTTTATTTATAACATCTTAGGGCAATGTGTAAATAAATTTAATTTAAAAGATATCGAGCCTGGCGAGAAATTGGTTTTTGTGCCAATTGAAATTCCCCACGACATTTATATTGTTTTCGCAAAAGCCAATGAATTTTATAAAAGATTTTATTTAATTAAATAATTATTAACTCTTTGTTTTTGTATTTCGGGGTTGTTTTAGTAATTTAGTTTTTTATATTTGGCTGGAAATGAACAATTATCCAAAATTATTGTTGCCTGATATACCAAATCTAAATTCCCTTGATGTATATTTAGCAAATTGTGGTTTTGAAGCATATCGTAAGGCAATTCAAAGAACTCCTGACGAAATTATCAACGAAGTTAAAAAATCTGGTTTGAGGGGTAGGGGCGGAGCCTGCTTTCCAACAGGTTTAAAGTGGTCATTTATGCCTAAATCCAAGGATGTTCCAAAGTATTTATGTGTAAATGGTGACGAATCTGAGCCTGGTTCATTTAAAGACCGTCAAATTTTCGAGTTCAATCCATTTCAACTTATTGAAGGGATTTTGATTGCTGGCTATGCTATGGGAATTACAACCGCTTATATTTATATTCGTGGGGAATATCACAAATGGATCGACTTAATGCAAAAAGCGTTGGACGATGCTTATGCCAGAGGATTTATTGGGCAAAGAATGAAAGAAACGTTTGGTAATGACTATTGGTTGAATATTTACATCCATAAAGGTGCTGGTGCATATATCTGTGGCGAAGAAACTGCATTGATGAGTTCAATCGAAGGTGACCGTGGTTATCCACGTTTTAAACCACCTTTCCCTGCTCAACGCGGTCTTTGGGGTTACCCTACAACAATCAATAATGTCGAGACCATTACTGCTGTGCCAGCAATTATCAGAATGGGTGGGGAAGAATATTCAAAGATAGGGGCTGAAAAACATCCTGGAACATTATTATTTGGAGTTAGCGGCCATATCAATAAACCTGGGGTTTATGAATTACCAACCGGAACACCTTTGATGGAAATAATAAATGAGCACTGTGGTGGTGTTTGGAAAGGCAAAAAATTAAAGGCTGTTATTCCCGGAGGCTCTTCGATGCCACCTTTAACTGCCGAAGAGGCTGAAGTTGCTTTGATGGATGAAGAATCTCTTCAAAAATTTGGGACACACATTGGAACAGGCGGAATAATTGTAATGGATGAAGATACTGATATTGTTCGTGTAACATATAGAATTGCACGTTTTTATCATCACGAATCTTGTGGACAATGTACCCCTTGTCGTGAAGGTTGTGGTTGGATGGAAAAAATTCTTAAACGAATAGTCGAAGGAGATGCAACATCTCGCGATTTAGACCTTTTGTATTCTGTTGCTGCGAATATTGAGGGGAATACTATTTGTGCTCTTGGTGATGCTGCCGCATGGCCTGTAAAAGGTTTTCTATCGAAATTCCGAGAAGATTTTGAGAAAAGAGTTAAATCCTCGCGCGATTTTGTCGCTCCAAATATTGTTCATGGCAAGAGGCAAAGCGCTCAACTTCTGGTCGAAAAGCGTTCCTAAACTAATTATGGCGAATGTGCATAATGTCACCATCTTGAACGATATAGTCCTTTCCTTCAAGATGGAATAAGCCTTTTTCTTTACATTTTATAAATGAACCGCACTCTTTGAAGTCGTCGAAGTGCACAACTTCGGCTCGAATAAATTTATTATAAAAATCAGTGTGTATTACTCCAGCTGCTTCTTGGGCGGTCATTCCCTTACGAATAGTCCAGGCTCGACATTCATCTTCACCAACTGTGAAAAAAGATTGTAAACCAAGAAGGTCGTAGGTAGTTCGCAAAAGCCTTGAAAGGGCAGATTCTTTTAACCCAAACTCATTCATAAATTCTTTTCTTTCCTGCTCGGGTAGTTGCATTATTTCTTTTTCGATTCTTGCAAAGAATGGTTCGATTCTGATTTTTTTCCCATGGAATTTTTGATTTAATTCAAAAATTAATTTTGTTGAAGTTTCGATTTGGTTATCAGCAAGGTTTATTGCAATTACCAGAGGTTTCATTGTTATTAATTGATAATTTTTTTGGAGCATTTCTTCATCTTTCGATATTTCAAGTTCTCTTAGTTGTAGTCCATTTAGTAAAGCGTCATGCCAACGTTTTAAGTATGTTAGAGTCTTTTGGATTTCATCTTTATTTTTTGCTCTATTTATTTCTTTCTCAATTTTTTCCAATCTGTTTTCAATAAAAGACATATCAAAAATTGCAGTGTCTTCGAGGAATGTAGAAATATCTCTTTCAATACTGATGGTTTCGAGTATGTGGGGAATAGTCGGATCTTCGAAACCACGAACAATAAGTATGAATGCATCATAATTCTTTGCCAAAACAGAAAATTTTGAATTATAAGTTGAAATTTCAGGGTTGGAGCTTCCCATAAAATCATCAATTTCAAGAGTTGCGTTAACTTTTCGTTTCGGGTTGAAAATATTAGTTAAATAATCCAACCTTTCGTCTGGTATCTTTATGGTTGTAACACTTGATTTACTCTTCGAATGTTCATTTTTGGAAGAATCATCTGAACATAATGATTCATAAAATGTTGTTTTCCCAGAATAAGGTAATCCAACGATACCAATTTTCATCATACGTACAAACTGTTTCAATTCAAAATTACAAATTTATATTCTATTAAAAATTTTATTGTTAAAATACTTTATATGAATTTTCGTTTATTTATTCTGTGTTTTTTTATTTTGGAGATATTATGGAACAATTAACAAAACAAACATTTATCGAAAAGGTTTTCGATTTTGAGAACAACCAGGAATGGGTTTTCAAAGGTAAAAAGCCTGCTATTATTGATTTTTATGCCAATTGGTGTGCTCCTTGTAAAACTGTTTCCCCCATTTTGGAAGAACTTGACAAGGAATACCAAGGTTTAATTGATTTTTATAAAATCGATACAGACCAAGAGCAAGAACTTGCCGCAATGTTTGGAATTCGTTCTATCCCTACTATTTTGTTTATTCCAGTTGATGATGATCCCAGGATTGCAGTTGGGCCAATGCCCAAAGATGTTTACGAGCAAGCAATTCTGGATTTGTTTAAAATAAACAAGCCGCTGATTCATTAATTTTTTTCCAATTGTAGAAAAAAGAAGGGCGCGTGCCCTTCTTTTTTTTTGATTTTAGAAATTTTTTTTCTTTCAATAAATTAACTATATTTTTCTTTTGTTATTTTTTGGATAATTATTAATTTGCAACTCTTAAAAATTTATGTTTAACAAAAGTTTAGTAAAATAACGGAGGTCTTTTGATGACTGAAACTACAATGAGTCAAATTGAAAATGTAAATACTTTAGAGTCAACCCAATTTGAATCTGCGATGAAAACTCCTTCCAAACAATTTTTCCCTTCTAATATTCTTGATATGCCTTTTAATAATCTTGAACTCGATGAAGAAACATTTTCCGAATTAGTCTCGAAGAATTTTAAAGATATCAAGGAAGGTCAGTTAATACGAGGGAAAATTGTCCAAATTACAAAAGATGAAGTTTTTGTGGATATTGGTTTTAAAAGTGTCGGAGTGATTCCGAGAAGTGAATTATTGAATTCCGAAACTTTAAAAGTTGGCGACCAAATCGATGTTTTTGTCGAAGCACTTGAAGATAGCCAAGGTAGAGTCCTCCTTTCACGGAAACGAGCCGACTTTATGAGGATTTGGCAAGAAATTAATAGGATATATGAAAACCAGGAAGTAGTACCTGTTCGAATTTTAAGAAGGATAAAAGGTGGAATGGTGGTCGATTTACTTGGTGTCGAAGCATTTCTTCCTGGCTCTCAAATTGATATTCGTCCTGTAAGAGATTTTGATTCATGGGTTGGAAAAACTCTTGATGTTAAGATTGTTAAGGTAAATCACCCAAATGAAAATGTTGTAGTCAGTCATAAAGTAATACTCGAAGAACTTCTTAAAGATCAAAGAGAAGCCTTGCTTTCGAAGTTAGAAAAAGGTTTAGTTCTCGAGGGTGTGGTAAAAGCAATAGCCGATTTTGGTGTTTTTGTTGACCTTGGTGGAGTTGATGGATTAGTTCACATTACTGATTTATCGTGGGGTAGGGTGACTCATCCAAGTGAAGTTGTAGAACTTGACCAAAAGGTAAAAGTTGTTGTATTAGATTTTGACCCGGATAAGAAGAGAATTTCACTTGGGATGAAGCAACTTACACCTCATCCTTGGGATTCAATAGGTGATAAATACGAAAAGGGCACTAAAGTTCGTGGTAAAGTTGTAAGTTTGACAGATTATGGTGCATTTATTGAAATTGAAAAAGGAATTGAAGGTTTGATTCACATTAGTGAAATGTCCTGGACTCAGCACGTCAAACATCCGTCCCAGGTTGTTTCGCTTGGTCAAGTTGTCGAAGCAGTTGTGTTGAATATTGATAAAGAAGAACGGAAACTTGCCTTAGGTATGAAGCAACTTGAACCAGACCCGTGGGAAGAATTAGCAGAAAAGTATCCAGTTGGTTCACGCCACAAAGGTGTTGTCCGAAATATTACTAATTTTGGTGTCTTTGTCGAACTTGAACCTGGTGTTGATGGACTTATTCACATTAGCGATCTATCCTGGACAAAGAAAATTCGACATCCTGGTGAGTTTGTTAAGAAAGGTGAAGAACTTGAAGTGGTAGTATTGTCTGTCGACAAAGAGCAAAGAAGAATTGCTCTTGGACATAAGCAGATTCAAGAGGACCCATGGGATTACTTTGAACAAAAATATAAAGTCGGAACTATTACCGAAGGCAAAATCGAGAGAATTATTGAAAAAGGTGTCATAGTTGAACTTCCAGATGGTGTAGACGGCTTTGCTCCTGTTTCCCAACTTTCGTTTGCACCTGTTCGTGTAATCAGCGATTATTTTAGAATTGGAGATCGGCTACCCCTAAGAGTTGTTGAATTCGAAAAATCAACCAAGAAAATAGTGCTTTCGGCTGTCGAGGCATTAAGAACAATGGATCAAGCTGCAATTGATGCTTATAATGCTGAGCATCCCGTTCCTAATGCAGATAAAGTTGTAATTGATTATACTAAAAGTTACTTCGATGCTTCCGAAGCTGCTGATTATGAAGGAATTGAAACTAAACTACAACCTGATGAACATATATCAAGTGCGCTCTATCCATCACTTGTTACTTCCTATACAGTTCCCCCTGCAGATCCCAAAGACGAAATAATTAAACCAACCGCTACAACTACATTAGTTGAAGAAGCCAATGAACAAAAATCCGAAAATGAAGCAACCGAATCTTCTTTGGTTTCGGAATCTTATTCTGACGATGAACTTGCAAACAAGACCGACCAAAACTCGTATGAGCACGATTTGGAATTACGCGAAGAAAGTTCTGAAAATAAAGAACAACAATAAATTATTTATTTAACTTTAAGGCTATTCGTTTTTTTCGATAGCCTTTAGTTTTTTGATTATGGTTATTTCACTTGAAGGAAGAATTGCTCTTGTTTGTGGTGCTTCTCAAGGCATAGGTAAAGCAATTGCTTATCAATTTGCGAAATCTGGTGCAAGAGTAATTTTACTTGCTCGAAATGAGGATAAATTAAAACAAATTGTATTTGAACTAAATAAGATAACTAATAAAGAGCACTTTTTTATTTGTTCTGATATTTCAAATCATTCTGAACTTGAACCAGAAGTCCGTAAGTTTCTTGAAGTTTTTGAATCAATAGATATTCTTGTAAATAACACTGGTGGACCACCTCCTGGGAAAATTATCAATGCACAATTGAAGGATTTCGAATTAGCTTTCAAGCAACACATTTTATCCTCTCAATTTTTGGTCAGTTTGCTCATTCCTTCAATGAAGGAAAAAGGATTTGGCAGAATAATTAATATCGTTTCTGTTGGAATGCGTGAACCTATTGAAAACTTAGGCGTATCTAATACTATTCGAGGAGCGATGGGGAGCTGGGCTAAGACTCTCTCACGCGAAGTTGCCCCATTCGGAATCACAGTTAATAATATTTTACCTGGTTATACTGACACTAAACGCCTTCGGTTTCTAATTTCAAATACTGCAGAACGAAATCAAACTTCTTTTGAGGAGGAACTTTTTAAAATTGTTCAAAAAGTTCCTTCGAAAAGGTTGGGTAAGCCTGAAGAAGTTGGTTTTCTTGCAACATTTTTAGCTTCGGAATATTCAGGTTTTATCAATGGGACAAGTATACCAATTGATGGTGGATTTTTATCCAGTATTTAATTTTAATTTAATGAGGTATAAATGGAAAACATTTTAAAAAGTCTTAAAGATGATGGAGTTACATTCGTTAACCTCCAATTTGCAGACATTTTAGGCACATTAAAAGAAGTGACCATCCCTGTTGGGAAAATTGAAGATTCTCTGCGTTATGGAACTTGGTTCGATGGTTCATCAATAGAAGGCTTTGCAAGAATTCACGAAAGTGATCTTTTTTTAAAGCCTGACATTTCAACTTATGCAATCATACCTTGGCTTTCAAAAGGGGAAGACAAAACTGCTCGTTTCATCTGTGATATTTATAAACCCAATGGTGAACCTTTCGAAGCCGACCCACGCTATATTTTAAAAAAGGTTCTTTCTGAAGCTAAAGAACTGGGTTACCAATACAATCTGGGGCCCGAAGTAGAGTTCTTTCTCTTTAAAATGAATGATGCGAGGCATTACCCAATTGATAACCGAGGATATTTTGACCTTGCTGGTGAATTTGCACAAGAAATTATGCGTGAAATAACTAAGAACCTTGCATATTTTAATATTGAAGTTGAAGCAACTCACCACGAGGTTGCAACAGGTCAATTTGAAGTAGATTTTCGTTATGGGGATGCTTTAACAACTGCGGATAGAGTTTTGACTCTTCGTTCCACTGTTAAAGCTATTGCACAAAAGTATAATTTAATCGCTTCGTTTATGCCTAAGCCAATTTTGGGAATAAATGGTTCTGGAATGCATGTTCACCAAAGTCTTTTTGATATTTCTTCAAGGAAAAATGCATTTTTCGACGAAACCGATAATTATAATCTTTCCAATATTGCATATTCATTTATTGCAGGACAATTGAAACACATTAAAGAAATAAGCGGTGTTCTTTGTCCAACAGTAAACTCATATAAGCGATTAGTTGCGGGATACGAAGCACCAGTTTACATTTCTTGGGCTCGTGTTAATCGTTCTGCGTTGATAAGAATCCCAAAATGGTTTGAAGAAAAACACGAATCTGCCAGAATTGAACTTCGTTGTCCAGACCCCTCTGCCAATCCATATCTTGCTTTTGCGGTAATGCTTGCTTCTGGTTTAGATGGTATTAAGAATAATTTGAAACCGCCAGAACCAATAGAAGAGGATTTATATCATTTCGATAATCAAAAACTTGAAGAACTTCATATTGAAACATTACCTTCTTCTCTTTACGAAGCTATTCAATACTTACGGCAGAGTGAACTTTGTAAACGCACTCTTGGTGATGTTCTCTTCCGTCGTTACATTAGGATTAAAGAAAGAGAATGGAACGAGTTTAAAATCCAAGTTACTGAGTGGGAAGTTGAACATTATCTTGACATATAATTTTTTTGATTAATTTTCTAAAGTGAAAAAGGGAAAAAGTTCGCAGAATTTAATATTTATTTACTTTGTTCTTATTTTCATTCTGAATCTCATTTTTTATTTCCCTTTAACAAATTTCCAATTTGTTTGGGACGATACACAATTATATATTAATCCCCAAAACATTCCACCAGAAAATCCTTTAGGCAAAACAATTGACAATTTTCTTCCAAGAAAAGATAAAATGTACATTCCTGTCACTTATTTTTTCTGGTCGCTGATTGGAGTTATTGGTGGAGTTGAAGAAAATAATTACAAACCTAAATATTATCATCTTTTCAATCTTATTATTCATATTTTAAATTCATTTTTAGTTTTTCTTTTATTTAAAAAACTAATTGGAGAAGATTTTTGGGCTTTTACTGGTTCTTTAATCTATTCCTTGCATCCTATTCAAATTGAATCTATCGCGTGGATTTCCGAAGCCCGTGGCCTTCTTTCCACTTTTTGGGGTATTTGTGCATTACTATTTTATTTGAAAAATTGGAATCGTGGTATTAAAGTTCCTTTTGTATTTTTTTTCTTATTGCTTTCAATTTTATCGAAACCAAGTGGTATTGTTTTCCCAATAATATTAGTAATTCTTGACTGGTATTGGTATAAAACACGAAATTTTGTCCTTTTTTTAAAAAGCAACTTTTGGTATTTGATAATTATTATTCCTTTCGTTTTAATTTCACTTCAAGGAGAATCGACCAAGACTATTGTTTTCGAAATTCCGTTCTATTTTAGGTTTGTATTTTGGTTAAATTCAATAGGTTTTTATCTTGAAAAATTTCTTCTCCCAATTAATTTGTCCCCAGGTTACGGTTTGACTTATAATTTTATGATGAAACAGCCTATTTATTTTTATTCGGTAATTTTAGGATTAGCCCTAACAATACTTGGTTTCTTTATTAAAAGAAAAGAATATTGGTTTGGCGTACTGTTTTTTGTCGTTGGCTTTTTGCCAGTTTCTAATTTAATCACATATTATTACCAATATTGGTCAACAGTTGCTGATAGGTATATTTATTTTTCTATTATTGGGTTTATTTTCATTGTGATTTATTTTGGAAGAGAACTTTTTGTTAAGTATCGCACATATTATATGAGTGCTCTTATTTTTGTTTTCTATCTCCTTTCTCGTGGGGAATTAGCAAAATGGGAAAACGAGTTTTCCCTTTGGACTGATTGTATAACAAAATATCCAAAGCGGATTCCACATCCTTATCTTGGAAGGGGAATTATTTACGAATCCCAATCTAAATTGCTCGATGCATTAAATGATTATTCGATAGCAATCAAAATTGATTCTTCATATTATTTCGGATACTATAATCGTGGAAATGTTTATTACGATTTAAGAAAGTATAATGAAGCCATACATGATTTTACAAAAGCAATTTTATTAAATCCAAAATACGTAAATTCTTATGTAAATCGTGGGCTTTGCTATTTGGAAGTTGGGGATTATTTTAATGCAGAACGTGATTTCTCTTTTGCTTTGGTTTTGGATTCAGCCCAAGCGGACGTTTGGTTTTTTTTGGGAGAAGCACTTTCTTTGCAAAAAAAATATTCCGATGCTATTGAATCCTTTAAAAAAGCCAAAAAATTTGGTTATGTTTCGGATACAATTGATAACATTATTAAAAATTTAGAGTTGAAAAAAAATAAATAAATATTTGTTAAATTATTTTTTGTATTTTAGAGTTGTTTTAACTTTGGAGGTTTTATGAAAAAAAATATGGGTTCTTTCGACCGCACCTTAAGAATTATTTTGGCAATTGTGTTGGGCTTGCTAATTGTTTTTGGTCAACTTAAGGGTCTTGGTGCAATTATTTTTGGGATAATTGCAGTTGTATTTATCATTACTGGATTAATAGGTGTTTGTCCTTTGTATTATCCCTTGAAGATAAACACTGCTCGTCGCGAGAGCCAAGAAAATCAATAAAAGGTTCTTTCTGATATTTCTATTTATGGAGGGAAAAGAAAATGAAAATTTTTTTACTTTTCCTTTTATCAATTTTTTTAATGGGTGACACAATGAACCTAAAAATTTTTAGTTCTGCTTTTGAAAATGGTGGTATGATACCATCGAAGTATACCTGCGATGGGGAGGATATTTCACCACCAATTAGTTGGTCTGGATTACCTGAAGGCACAAAATCAATTGCAATTATCAATGACGACCCCGATGCACCAATGGGGACTTGGGTACATTGGGTAATTTACAATATTCCACATACTGCAAAAGGGTTACCCGAAAATATCAAACGAATTGAAAAGTTACCTGATGGAACACTTCAAGGTAAAAACAGTGGGGGTAGAATAGGTTATGGCGGACCTTGTCCCCCCAGTGGAACACATCGTTATTTTTTCAAGATTTATGCTCTTGATAAGGTTTTGGATTTAAAACCAGGAGCAACTAAAGAAACACTGCTATCTGCTATGAAAGGTCATATACTTGCAGAAAGTCAATTTTATGGGAAATACTCAAGGAAAAGGTAGATCAAAAAATTCCGATAAATACCTTAATTATTTTATCCTATCATTTTGGTATCTGTTTCGTATTCTATTTTTGCTTCTTATTGTTTTTATGGTTCTTTTTCTTTGGACAGAGGATTTTTACGACTATACTCAGTGGGATTTGCCACTGGGATTGCAACTTTTTGGATTCTTAGGGCTGATGGTGGGAATGACATTTCTTTTTTTAAAACCAAAGTATTCGGGCTGGATAATTGTCATTTCCTCTTTGTTCTTTTGGTTAGTTACAGCAATTTTTCGTAACAAGTTTTGGTTGGGCTGGTTTTATTTATTTTTCCCACTTTCCGGAATTTTATTAATTATTCTCTTTAAAATCCAACAACTAAATACAATTTTATCAGCAAAGAGAAAAGCAAAATAGTTGCGAAGCAATATTTTTTCTGCAAAATTTACTCTTCCTTTTTATTCTTATTTAGAAAAGGTGTAATAAGGTCAATAGGAATTGGGAAAATAGTCGTCGAGTTCTTTTCCGTGGCGATATCTGCTAATGTTTGGAGATATCGCAATTGTAAGGCAACAGGAAAGTCCTGTATCATCATTGCCGCTTCTTTTAGTTTTTGTGCGGCTTGGAATTCACCGTCAGCATTGATTATTTTGGAACGTCGCTCGCGTTCGGCTTCAGCTTGTCGTGCCATTGCTCTTTGCATTTCGATTGGCAAATCCACTTGCTTTATTTCTACAGCGGATACTTTAATTCCCCAGGGTTCAGTATGTTCGTCTATTATTGCTTGCAATCGCTTATTAATTGCTTCTCGTTCGGCAAGGATTTCATCTAAGTCGCTTTGACCAAGAATGCTACGCAAAGTTGTCTGGGCAATCTGACTGGTTGCAAATAAATAGTTTTCAACTTCGATGATTGCTTTTCCAGCGTCGATTACCCTAAAATAGACTACTGCACTGACTTTGATTGACACGTTATCTTTTGTTATTACATCTTGCGGTGGAACGTCGAGTGTTACTGTTCGCAAGCTTACTCTTACCATTTTATCGATAAACGGTATTAAAATAATTAAACCTGGTCCTTTCGAGGCAATGTATCTTCCGAGTCGGAAAACTACTGCTCTTTCGTATTCATTAAGAATTTTAATTGCAGAAAGCAGGATAAAAATGAAAAATAGAACAATTACTAAAAATTCTACAGCCATAAATCACCCTATTTTGGTTTAACAAATAATGTAAATGAATTTGCTTTTTCAACAATAACATATGTATCTTTTGGGATATACTGGTCTGAAATGGCATTCCAAATTTCCCCTTTGACAATTATTTTTCCTTTATTATCGGGATAAATATCTTCGATTACTCTACCTTCAGTCCCTAACAATGACTCGAAACCCAAAGATTTTTTCCTGAATTGGGCTTTGATTCCAAGGGTAATAACAAAAGTAAAGAAAACGAAAGTCGCAACAACAGCAGTAATAATAAGAGTTAAGGAAATTTTCATAAACTCTCCTGGAGCATCGATTAACATTAATGAGCCAATAATAAGCGAAATTAATCCCCCAATGGTTAAAAGACCATAACTAGTTATTTTAATTTCGAGTAAAAACAGGATAATAGCGAGAACAATTAGAGCAAGACCAGCATAATTTACGGGCAACATTTGTAGAGAATAACCTGCCAAGATTAAACAGAGTATACCAACAACACCTGGCAGAATACTGCCAGGATTGTAAAGTTCAAATAAAACTCCGTAGATTCCAATAAGTAGAAGTATATATGCAACATTTGGATTTGTTATTAAATCCAGAAATTTGTCTCTTAAAGTTTGCTGATATTCGATTATTTTTCCGTTTTTGGTATTTAAAATAATTTTACCTTTCGATGTTGAAACTTCGAAAGAATCAATAGATTTTAGCAGAGAATCCAAATCGGGTGCAATGAAGTCTATTACATTGTTTTCAAGAGCTTCTTGTTCGGTCGAAGAAATACTTTCTCGTACTGCCATTTCTGCCCATTGTACATTTCGATTTCTTTGCTGTGCAATTGAACGAATAAAGGCAGTAGCGTCGTTTACGATTTTTTCATTCATAGTAGAATCAATGTTACCTTGTAGACCGACAGGGTGGGCTGCTCCGATGTTTGTTCCAGGAGCCATCGCAGCAATATGTGCAGATAAGGTAATAAAGACCCCTGCAGAACCAGCACGAGCACCACTTGGTGCAACATAAACAACAATGGGAACCTCTGAGTTTAAAATGTTTTGAACAATTTCTCTTGTTGATTCTAAAAGACCACCAGGTGTGTTAAGTTGAATAATAAGTGCTTTGGCATTGATTTCTTTTGCCCATTTAATTGCTCTTTCAATCTGTGAACTACTTGAAGGAGTTATGGCAGAGTTGATTTTTATTAAACCAATCTCATTTGAAAAGCAATTGAGATAGGCGGTTAATGTAAAAATAAATAATATTTTATACAAATTTGCCATTGACTAATAAATTGACATTTCAAAAATATTAAATTAAAATAAAAAGTCCTAAAAGTGAAATAGAATTAAATTAATTACTAATCAACTACAAGTTTTTTTGTATGAGAGGTTTGCCCCTCAACTATTTGTATTAGATAGATACCAGGTTTTATTGTAAATGGCAAAATAATAAAATCACGGAAAGAATCTCCAAAAGGATGAATTTGTGTAGAGAATATTTTTTGTCCAAGCAAATTATAGATGTTGAAGTTAAGGGTTTTAGTATCTTGATTCACAAGTTTATAGTTGACGAAGAAACTGTATTTACCAGGTAAAAGATGTATCCTAAAATTACCGTTTTCATTTTCTTTTATTTCTTTTGCCGTGAGCGGATAATCGAGTGCAAAAAGACCTGCTTCGGTTGCCATAAAAAGGGTTTCAACTCCATTATTTTCGTAGTAATATGCTCGCCAAACATTTGCTCTTGGTCCAGGACCACCACTCGGAGCAGTCCATGTTTCTCCAAGGTCAGTTGAACGAAGGATAATACTGCATTGACCAACAAAGTAAACAGTGTCGCCAGTGATTTCAATATCATTTATATATCTATAAGATAAATTCTTTCTGATTTGCCAGTTGTTCCCTCCGTCGGTAGTTCGAAGATGATAAAATTTGTTTGTTGCAACAAAACCGATGGAGTCGTTTGCAAATTTTATTTTGTTGAATTTAAAACTTTCGTTGTAATATAATAATTCTAAGTCCGGAAAATTTGTTGAAGAATAAATTTTTCCATTTGAAGTAGTAATGAATATTGTTTTATTAGATTTGAATGAAATGCTTGTGATGTTATCGTTAATTATAAGAGGAACTTTAGACCAAGAATTGCCAAAATCGGTTGAAATTAAAATCGTCCCATTTGTTCCATACGCATAGAGTGTGTTGTTATGAACCACAATACCATTAAAATCACAGTAATAATCAATTCCTAAATCTATCCAATTTTTTCCTGCATCAGTGGTTCTTAAAATTGTACTTTTTTCTCCAACAATTATTCCAATAGTTGTATCGATAAATACAATTCCGTTCAAATTACTTTGCGTAGGCGTATTTATTTTGAACCATTTAAATCCTCCATTGTAAGTTCGTTGAAGATATCCGTTATCTCCGCAAATATAACCATTCTTTGGGTTGAAGAAAAACAATCCATTTATATTAGTATGGTCCTCAAGATTATTATTGAAGAAGTAGATTCCACCATTGTAAGTAAGCCTACTAATTCCGAAGTCACCAAATGCAAAAACTGTATCATAAAAACTTTGAATAGTGTTTAAATCGGAATTAGCACCGGGGTTTTCAACAACCCAGTCGATTTTATCGTCAAAATTTAGCCAAGTTTCACCACCATCGGTTGAAATTCTTACAATTCCAACTCCTGGAACAAGTGTTGTATCAAGTGTGAAAAAGTCCTCTGTGTAACCTCCAATAAAAATTTCGTCCTTATCGCCTCGGGGTTTGACTGCAAGGGCCCAAATACTTGTGTCAGGAAATGCCAGAATGTCCCAACTATACCCACCATCTGTTGTTCGGTGCAATCCACCATTGTTTTTGTTAAGTGCAAATAGGTATGTTACAACAGCGTATCCAACTTTTGGGTCACGAGGGGAAAATTCGATTCTGGTTATTTCTACATCTTGTTGCATACTGTCAGGTCGGCGGAGATAGTCACAAAAAGTCCAGGTATGTCCTGTATCTTGGGAAATAAAAATTTCGCCATACATACTTCCAGCTAAAATAATGTTTGTACTATCTTCGCGTAACCCAATTGAACAAATTTGTGTAGGTATCTTGCTTAAAGAATCCCAGGTGGCTCCGCTATTTGTACTTCGGTAAATCACACCCCATTTGAAATCACCAGCAAAGATGATGTTAGGTTCATCAAGTTTGTAGAGCATTGCTTTTCCATTAAGATCAATTGCATGGTCTTTGGTGAGCACAACTTCCCAAGTATTTCCTTGGTCAGTTGAACGGACTATGTTCCCAAAATTTAAGCCACCAACTAAAATAATATTTGTATCATTCGGTAAAATCAAAACATTATTTAAACGAGAAGATTGCATTCTCGCAAAAATTACGAGTGTATCCCAAGTGTTTCCCCCATCAAACGAACGATAAATTAAATTTCCTTCGCCCCCTACAAAGATTGTATTATAATTTTTTGGATTTACAGCAACATCGTAAGTAACAGCAGGAAGAACAAGCCGCCATCGGCTGCTTTGTCCGATAGCATTAATTGATGCTATTAAGAAAATTGAGGATAAAAGAAAATAGACTCTTTTCATTTTTAATAACATTTATTTATGAAAGAATAATTGCTCCTTCAGAACTTTGGTATCGGAAACGGAAAATTACCTCGTTGTATGGAATTTCAACATCTCTTTTTAATACATTTCCTTTTTCATCAATTACATTACAAACAACTGTGTCGAACGGTTCTTTCTTGGAAGAGAAAATAACAAAAACATAGATACCGCTTGTGTATTCGACTTTTTCAGGGAGTATTTCAATATAACTTGTTTTTGAATAATCCTTATAAAAAAAACCATATTTAGGTAAAGGAGGTAAAGTATTGTGTTTTTTTAACATATAGTTTTCTATCTTCGGAAGTACAATAATTTGGAATAAAGATTCGCAAACATCATCAAAAAGGTCAATTTCATCCAGTTGGTCCCATTTAATATTTGCTTTTTCTAAAACTGGTAGAAGCGATAAGATAGCTTCTCTAAAAAGATTCATTAAAGCGGAGACTCCACTTAATTTTCTTGGCTTTTGATTGCTATCCATCCCCATTATCCAACTTTGAATTATTAATAAAAACAAAAATATAAACTTTTTTGTTAAATTCCTATATTTCTTTTATGGTGTTTTGGTATGGATGCAATTTCTAAGTAATTTTGTTTTTTTATGAAGCGAAAATGATAGCAAAGAGAATTTCCAGCATTGAAGATTCAATTTTTGGTTTAATGAGCGCCTTGGCATTTGAACACAAGGCAATTAATTTGGGTCAGGGATTTCCCGATTTCAGTGGCCCAAATTGGATTATCGAAGCAGCATATCAAGCTATGCTCGAAGGTAAAAATCAGTATGCACCACCTCAGGGAATTTATTCCCTTAGGAAAATAATATCTGAAATTTATTCAAAAACTTACGGCGTTGAAATTGATATTGAGAATGAAATTACGATTACTGCTGGGGCTACTGAATCACTATTTTCAACTATTTTGTCTTTGGTTGACGATAGAGATGAAGTTATTCTTTTCGAACCTTTCTACGATGCTTACCTTTCGGATGTTTTGCTTGCTGGTGGTGTTCCAAAGTTTGTAACTCTTTATAAACCTGAATTTAAATTTGATTTTAAAGAACTTGAGTCTTCTATTTCGAGCAAGACCAAAGCAATAATCGTCAATAACCCACACAATCCTACGGGTAAAGTTTTTTCCCTGGAAGAATTAACATTTATTTACGAACTTGCAAAAAAATATAATTTTTTAATTATTAGCGACGAAGTATATGAATTTCTAACATATGATGGATTGAAGCATATTTCCTTCCTCCAAATAGATAAAAACAAAGAGCGTACAATAATGATTTCATCGACTGGTAAAACTTTTAGTATGACAGGCTGGAAAATTGGCTGGTCTGTAACAAATAGCAAATTCACTGATGCTATTCGTAAGGTTCATCAATGGACTACATTTACAATTAATACTCCGGGCCAACATGCAATGGCTTTCGCTTTTACAAAACTCGATGGATATCTTCCTGAATTTCAAAAGGAATATCAACAACGCCGTGATATTATGTTTATGGGTCTTAAAAAAACCTGTTTTAAACCCATCAAGCCTTATGGTAGTTACTTCATCCTGGTGGAATTACCTGATGTTGGAAAAGATGATGTGGAATTTGCAAAGGAATTAGTAGTTCATTATCAAGTTGCCACAATTCCTCCTTCGCCCTTTTATCGAAAATCTTCCGAAGGTAAAAAAATGCTTCGGATTTGTTTTGCAAAAAAAATCGAAACACTACTTGCTGGACTTGAGAATCTAAAAGCTTTTAAACTTTGAAAGGAAGTTATGAAAAACATATTAATCACAGGTGCCTCACAAGGAATAGGGAGGGCACTTGCAATTAAAATTGCAAAAGTTGAAAAAGCTAAGTTTGGATTAATTGCCCGAAATGAAAAATTATTGCTTGAACTTAAGATTATGATTGAAGATTTAGGCTCTATTGCCGAGATAATTCCTTGCGACGTCTCCGATAAAGTTCTTTTTCAAAATACAATTTTTTCGTTTTTCGAAAAACTTGGGAAATTTGACATAGTTGTTTTAAATGCTGGGATCTCTCGAAATAAATGGATTGGCGAAGTGGATTATTCCGAAACTTTTGAAGAAATATATAAGGTCAATGTTTTTAGTCTTGCTTATGCACTTGAAATTCTCCCAAAAGTGATGGAGTCGAAAGGTGTTATTGCTATTGTAAGTTCGCTGGCAGATGTTCGGGGGTTTCTGTCAAGTAGTGCATATTGTTCAAGCAAGGCTGCAGTAACAAGGCTTTCAGAAGCTGCTCGAGTGGAGTTTAAAAGATTTGGAATTGATGTTTTAACTATAAAACCTGGTTTTGTTCGAACAAATATGACTTCGAAGAATCGCTTTCCAATGCCTTTTTTGATGACCCCTGAAGACGCTGCTGAAATAATTTGGAATGGAATCTTAAAAAGAAAAAGGATTATTTCTTTTCCATTAGGGATGGTTCTTTTGACTAAGATAATAGGTGTTCTTCCTAATTGGTTATTTGAATATTTGAGTTCTTTCTACAAAGAAAATGCGAAATGATATATATCAAATATATTTTGAATTGAGAAATGAAACAGAGATATACATTCCACGTTTTGGGCAAGTTTTGTTCAGGAAAGGTCTTTACGTTTATACAGGAAGTGGGGGACATAATGTTATTAAAAGGATAAATCGCCATTTAAAACGGGGTAAAAATGAGCATTGGCATATTGATTTTGTTCTACCCATTGCAAAGGTTTTGTTGATTAAAATAATTAGAGCAAAAAATAGAAAAACAGAATGCCAGATAAATTTAGAAACGCAAAAAAATTAGGTGGCATTTTTCCAGTCAAAAGGTTTGGTTCAACCGATTGTAGGGACTGTCTTTCACATCTTTTGAAAATCACCTAACTTTGAAGGTTGTCATCGCAATTATTGCGAGCATAACTGCAATAATGTAGAATCGGACAACAATTTTAGACTCGTGTATTCCTTTCTTTTCGAAATGATGGTGTAAAGGAGCAATCAAAAATAATCGACGACCCTGGCCATAAAGTTTTTTGGTTAGTTTAAAATATCCTACTTGCAAAATTACAGACAAAGTTTCGGCAAAGAATATTCCGCCAATGATTGGCAAAAGGAGTTCTTTTTTTATTAAAATTGAAATAGCTCCCAGAGCGCTTCCAAGGGCAAGAGAGCCTGTATCTCCCAAAAAAATTTGTGCAGGATAGGAATTGTACCATAAAAAACCCAAAGCTGAGCCAACAAGCGCTGCACAGAAAATTGTTAGTTCACCAGTACCTCGAAGGTAAATTATATTTAAATAATCTGAATAAATGATATTACCAGTGACATATGTAATTATTGAAATTGCTAAAAATGCGATACCAACAGTACCGATTGCTAAACCGTCAAGACCATCGGTAAGATTAACTGCATTTGAAGTAGCAGTAACAATAAATATGGCAATAGGTATATAAAAAAATGAAAAATCAAAATTGAAATTTTTTGCAAAAGGAACAGTTGTCAAAGTATTGAATTTTGTAAAATTACTATCAAAAAAATCTGGGAAAAAGTATATTAAAACCCCAATAAACAAACCTAAAATTATTTGCCCAAGCAATTTCCATCGTCCAATTAAACCTTTTGGTTTCTTTTTGACAACTTTAAGATAATCATCGAGAAAACCTACTAAACCCATCCATAATGTAGCAATAAAAATAGTAAGGACATAGGCGTTATAAATATCTCCCCAAAGTAATGTTGGTATTAGAATTGCACACAAAACAATAATACCTCCCATGGTTGGGGTACCAGCCTTTTGGTCATGATTTCCAACTCCACTTAATTCAATTTTATTCTGTTCCTTAATCTGTTTCTTGCGGAGGTAATTAATAATTTTGGGTCCTATAAGGAAAGTAATAAGCAAAGAAGTTATAGCAGCTGCAGCGGAACGAAAAGTAATGTATTGAAAAACCCCAAAACCAGGGGGGTGAAAATGTTGATTAATCCATAAAGCAAGATAGTATAGCATATTTACTTTTGAAATTTATCGATAAAACTGGATAATATATCTTCGCACTTCATTCCTCTCGAGGCTTTGAACAATAGAACTGCTCCGGGAAATACGTAATCAATTAATTGTTGGACAATATCCATTTTGTTTTGAAACCATAAAATATTGCTTCTATCGGGAAGTTCGTCGAAAGCCTTTTTCATTTCTTCCCCAAAAATAAAAACTTTTTCGCAAACATTTTTTGCAAGATTTAATATAGCAATGTGTTCAATCTTGGAAGATATACCTAATTCTAACATATCTCCAAGAATTGCAAATTTTGGTGAATTCGTTTCGAGCATTCTTAACGTTTCAATAGCAAGTTTCAATGAAGAAGGATTTGCATTATAAGTATCGTTAATAATTAAAACGTTATTTATGTTTTTAATTAGCATTCTTCCGTAACTGTTAGTATCTTGAAGTCTAAATGTTTCCAATCCCTTAATGATTTCAGTTGTATTCAATCCAAATTTAAAACCAATTGCAACTGCAGGAATACTTGCGTAAGCAACGGATAGCCCAGGGTTAAATAACTTAGCGTTGATTTCATTATCTTCCCAAATGTAATTTATTTCGGTTGTCAAATCTGGATTTAGTTTGATTTTAGCCTGAAGATTTGCGGTTTCACTTTGTCCATACGTGAGTTTATTTTCTAATATTTTAACATATCGAATTAAACGCGAATCATCCACATTAACAAATGAAAATCCGTTGTGTTTTAATAAATAGCCAAAAAGTGTAGTTTCTTCCATTTCTACACCGTCCAGGTCGTAGAAAAATTCCAGGTGTTCTTTCCCAATGTTTGTTATAACTCCATCTGTAGGTTCAATGATTTCACAAAGTCGAGCAATTTCACCAGGTTGGTTTGTTCCAATTTCGAGAACTCCAATTTGGTGTTCTTTTCGTAACCTAAGGAGAGTTAATGGAACCCCAATGAGGTTATTGTAATTGCCTTCAGTCTTCAGGACATTGTATTTTTGCCCAAGGATATGAGCAATAAAGTCTTTTGTTGTGGTTTTTCCATTCGACCCAGCCACTGCAATAAAGGGAATTTCAAAAAATTGTCGATATAAATTTGCCAACTCTCCAAGAAAATAAAGTGTGTCCTTTACAACTACTAAAGGCAAATGCTTATTATTATCCTTTTTAAACCACTTGGATTCTACAACGAAGAAACGAGCACCTTTTTTAATTGCATCATGGATAAAATTGTGTCCATCGAAGTTTGAACCTCGAAGTGCTACAAATACATCGCCACTTGCAAGAGTTCTTGTATCAGTATTAATGTTTTGTATAGGTTGTGTAATTTCGATATTGTAGAAAGATTCAATTTGAATATTTTCTAATATTCTTTCGAAAGTTATAAAAGGTTCCATAGTTTAAAAAAATTCAAAATTAATTCAAATTTCTTAAAGTTATTAATAAACTTCAGTTGTATTGATTTTTTTATTCTTCTTAATTTCCAACTTATTTTTTTCTTTTTTAAAAAAATGCAGATTGATTATAAATCAATTTTAAGAATAAATTATTTTACCAAAATATTGCTTTTAGGGTTGGTTTTGTTGCCCTTTTTTTATTTCCAAATCTCGATTCAACCAAATGGAACCAAAAGAAATGTAAAGTATCGTTTATTTAGGGTTGTAATTGATAGTCTTTTGAGCCAAGGTGTTGATACTATTACTTTGTTTAGTGTTGTTATCGACTACAAAACACATTTTTCAGAAAGATATGTAAAATTTAATTTACCATCAAAATCCAGATTAGAAGTAAAGAATTTCGAAAGTTCTATTCCAATCAAAAAGATTCTTAATTTTATTAAAGATTATTCAAATGTTTTCGACAGAGAAGAAAGGATTTATAAAGTTCCAAGAGAGATTGTTGCAATAATTCTTTGGGTAGAATCCCGTTTTGGTGCGAATACTGGGAACCATCATATTCCAAGTGTTTTACTTAGCATTGCAGTAGGTTTTCAATTTTATCAATTTTCCAAAGATTCATTAAATAATCTTTCGTATGACTCTGCTAAATATAAGTTGGGAGAATTTCAAACTATTGCAAGAAGTAAGTTTTCTTTTGCAATAAATGAATTGAAAGCATTAATTAGGATGAAAAAAGAGAAAGGAATTGATGTTAAGAATCTATTCGGTTCATTTTCTGGTGCATTTGGAATTCCTCAATTTCTTCCTTCAAGCTATTTTAATTATGGAGTTGATGGGGATGGTGATGGAAAAGTTGATTTGTTTAATATGGATGATGCAATTTTTTCCGTTGCAAATTTTTTGGAAAAAAATGGATGGGTGAATAACGATACTAGTTCCTTTTATAAATCAATTTTTGCTTATAATAGAAGTTCATCATATGTGACAGGAATTTTGAGTGTTTATAATAAAATAAAAAGGGAACAAAGATAAAATAATTTCTTATTCATTAGTTAATTTTGTTTTTTGTAATTTTACGGGAAATGATAATTATATGAATATGACCGAAGAAGAAAAAAAAAGAATCGCAAACAATTTTATTCGGCAGATAATAATTGAAGATTTAAAAACAAATAAGTGGGGTGGTCGTGTGCATACCCGCTTTCCACCCGAACCAAACGGTTATCTTCATATTGGTCATGCAAAAAGTATTTGCTTAAATTTTGGTCTTGCGGAAGAGTTTGGTGGTTTATGCAACTTGCGATTCGACGACACAAATCCTACGAAAGAAGATGAAGAATATGTGAATGCAATTATCGAAGATGTGCGATGGTTAGGTTACGATTGGGGCGACAGGATGTTTTTTGCATCTGATTACTTCGAACAACTTTATGAGTATGCTGTTCAGTTGATAAAGATGGGTAAAGCATACGTTTGCGACCTTTCGCAAGAAGAGATTCGCCAAACCCGAGGGACATTAACGGAACCAGGAATAGAAAGTCCTTTTAGGAATCGTTCAATTGAGGAAAATCTTGAACTATTCGAAAGGATGCGGAAAGGCGAGTTTCCCGATGGAGCCAAGACTTTAAGAGCAAAAATTGATATGGCAAGTTCAAATTTGAATATGCGCGACCCAGTCATTTATCGAATAAAGCATGCATCACATCATCGAACTGGGGACAAATGGTGTATTTATCCAATGTATGACTTTACACATTGTCTTTCCGATTCTATTGAAAGAATAACTCATTCAATTTGTACACTTGAATTCGAAGACCACCGACCTTTATATGATTGGTTTCTCGACCAACTTGGTGTTTATCATCCTCAACAAATCGAGTTTGCTCGGTTGAATCTCTCCTATACTGTTTTAAGTAAAAGAAAATTGCTTGAATTAGTTCAAAGGGGCATTGTCGATGGCTGGGACGACCCAAGAATGCCAACAATTCGTGGTTTACGCCGAAGGGGTTATACTCCTGAATCTATCAGAGAATTTGCTGAAATAATTGGTGTTTCAAAAAAAGAGAGTTTAGTTGACATTGCTGTTTTAGAACATTGTATTCGTGACGATTTGAATAAGCGAGCCCAAAGAGCCTTTGTTGTCTTGAACCCTGTTAAGGTTATTATTGATAATTATCCCGAAGACTTAGTCGAAGAAATGGATGCCATAAATAATCCCGAGGACTTGTCGATGGGAACTCGAAAAGTTCCATTTTCAAAAGAGTTGTATATTGAACTTGATGATTTTATGGAAAATCCACCGAAGAAGTATTACCGGTTGGCTCCTGGTAGGGAGGTTCGCTTGCGTTATGCTTATTACATTACTTGTACTGATGTTGTCAAAGACCCAAATACAGGCGAAATTCTTGAAATTCATTGCACTTATGATCCTTCCACACGTGGAGGAAGTTCCCCAGATGGAAGAAAAGTATTAGGAACAATTCACTGGGTTTCTGCAAGGCATTGTTTTCCCGTCGAAGTTCGTTTATACGATAGGCTTTTCATTAAAGAAAATCCAAACGAGGTTGAAGAGGGTAAAACTTTTCTTGATTACATTAATCCTAATTCTCTTGTGATAAAGACTGGATATGCTGAACCATTCTTGAAAAATGCACAACTTGAAGAAAAGTTTCAGTTTGAAAGAATAGGATACTTTTGTGTGGATTCCAAACTGTCTAAACCAGGTCAACCCGTTTTCAACAGAACCGTAACTTTAAAGGATACCTGGTCGAAGATTCTTAAGTCTTTACAAAATGAAAATGAATAAGTTGAGGTGAAATTATGAATGAAGATGAAAGACTTTTTCAAGAGGTGAAAAAGGTCATAGAAAGAGAAATTAGACCAATTATAGAGGCTGATGGAGGAAGGATTATGTTAAAGAAGGTTGCTGGTGGGATTGTTTATGTTTCTCTTTCAGGTGCTTGTGCTGGATGCCCTGGTGCTGTAATGACTTTACGAGGCGGAGTAGAAAAAATCTTGAAAATGAGAATAAAAGAGGTCAAAGCGGTTAAACTTGCTTATTGAAGCATTTCACCAAATAGTGTGGCGCACGTTGAATCTGTGATTTTAATTTTCACAAGTTCTCCAATCGAAATTGGTTTTGTGGGTGTAAAAATTACTACTTTATTAGTATCTGTTCTTCCTTGCCATTTTGACTTATCTTTTTTAGATGGACCTTCGACAAGGACCTCGTGAATTTTTTGATGTTCGTTCAAGTTAATTTCTCGGGAAATATTGTTTTGTAGGTCAATAATTTCGTTGAGCCTTCTGATTTTTTCTTTTTCTGGGACGTCATCGAGCATTTTAAATGCTTTTGTATGCTCCCGAGGTGAATATCGAAACATATACGCACCATCGAATCTGATGATTTCGAGAGCACGAAGGGTTGCTTTGTGGTCCTCGATTGTTTCTGTCGGAAATCCCGCAATAATATCTGTGGATAAGGCACAATTTGGAATTGACTTACGAATTTTCTCAATTCTTCCAAGATAGTGCTCGAATGTATAATTTCTACCCATTAATTCTAATATCCTATTCGAACCGCTTTGAATTGGTAAATGAATATATTTACAAATATTCGAAAATTCCGCAATAGTTTCAATAAGTTTGTCGCTCATATCTTGTGGATGCGATGTTACAAATCTTATTCTCATTTTAGGAACTGCCAGTGCACAACTTCGCAATAAGTCTGCAAAGTCGGAGCTTGTTTGGGGACATCGATAACTATTAACATTTTGTCCTAAAAGGGTGACCTCTTTGAAGCCTTCATCCCACAATTTTTTAACTTCATCTACAATAGAATTAAGTGGGCGGGAACGTTCTCGGCCACGTGTGAAAGGAACAACGCAATAAGTGCAAAATTTATCGCAACCACGCATAATTGAAATCCAGGCCGAAATTCCTTCTTTCCGCAAAGGTTCAATGTCATCGTAAGTTTCAACTCTGGATAGTTTGACCGCAATTCCCTTTTCTCCAGCAAAAGCATTTTGAATAAGTTCTGGTACTTTTCTATATTCGTCGGGACCTACAGACAAGTCTACAACATCTGTTTCTTCGATAAGTCTCTTTCGTAGGCGTTCTGCCATACACCCAAGAATTCCAACAACAAAGGGTTTACCGTTAAATTTGTATTTTTTCAACTGCGATAGCCTATCGAAAATTTTTCTTTCGGCATTTTCTCGTACCGAACAAGTATTTAATAAAACAACATTTGCATTTTTGGGGTTATCGACAAGTTCGTAGCCTGCGTTTTTTATTATTCGCGATACAATCTCTGTATCGCTAAGATTCATTTGACAGCCATAAGTTTCGATGTATACTGAATATTTGTATTGCATTTTAAAAAAATAATTTGTTTCAAAATACAAAATTACAAATATTTTAACCAACCTAAAAATATTTTAAGAAAAGGCTATATTAAGAAATTAATATTTTTTTAACAAAACTTTTACTCAATACTAATACATCAACTCGAATTTTGAATGTTAAAGTAAGTAACATTTTGGGTTTTCTATGAAAAAGTTTGTTCTGTTTTTGTTTGTCTTGTGGAGTTGTAATTTGTTCTCCAGCGAGGCAACTTTTAATCTGGAAGGTAAAGTGTTCGATGCAATCTCATACGAACCTTTACCTGGAGCCACTGTTCAATTAGTTGAAATTCCAAAAGGAACTTTTACGGATGTAAAGGGTAGATTTCGAATTAGCAATGTGCCATTTCAAAAAGTCACAGTTAAAGTTAGTTATATCGGATATAAGCCTTCTTTAATTTCTGATTATGACCCTCGCGAAAATAATGAATTGGAAATTTTGCTTTATCCCGAGGTTAAAGCAACCCAGGAAGTTACTGTTGAGGCTGTTCGTTCGAAAGACAATGAATCGGCAATTTTAAATTTCAAAAAGAGTTCAACAAATCTTTCTGATGGAATTTCTATTTCTGAAATTAGAAGATTACCAGATAAAGGGCTATCATCTGCTCTTAAACGAATTTCTGGTGTAACAATGTTCAACGATTTCATTATGGTTCGTGGGAGTAACGAAAGATATAGTAGTGCAATGTTGAACGGCGTTACATTACCTTCAACCGAAGCTGATAAAAAGGTTTTCTCTTTCGATTTGTTTCCAGGTGATTTTGTGGAAAACGTAACTCTTGTCAAATCATTTACCCCCGACTTACCTGGTAATTTTGCTGGAGGTGTTGTTCAGTTAAATACGATTGATTTTCCAGCCTCGTCATCCTTCAAAATTTCTGTTTCTTCGAATTATAATTCAAATTTGGTGCAGAAAGATGCTGACTTTATAACATATCCAGGTGGTAAGTACGACTGGATTGGTATTGACGATGGAAGTAGGCAAATGCCAAGCGGCTTTCCTGCATCCAGAAGTGAATTTAATACTTTGCTTAATCAAGCAAATAATCCATTCGATACAACTGGAGCTAAAAATAAAATTGAAAATTTGGCTAAGAATTTCAAGAATAATACTTTAAAACAACAACAAAAAACTGTTTCTCCTTTGGACAATAGAAGTATTTCTTTGCAATATTCTTCTTCTTTTGAAATTTCAGATTACTTATTTGGACTTACTGCAAATGGTTTATACTCGAATGAATTTGTTTCTCAAATAATTCAAAGAAATACTTATCTTTCAAATTTTGATACTCTTTATAAAACATTTGGAGGCAAATATCACCGCTCGGTCAATCTTGGTAGTTTGATAAATTTGGCTTTAAGAACTCCAGGTGGTCAAATTTATGCTCTAAAAACATCTTTCGTGAATAATTCAGATGATGAAATTTTAATACTTGATGGAACAGATTTAGGCTACCAATTTCTTGAGTTTAAATCTCGAAGTATGCACTACTCTCAAAAAGCTTTATTTTCATCATCTTTACAAGGAAATAACTTCATTAATCCTTTGAAATTGAAGTTTGATTGGACATTGAATTTATCTAATTTTGTTAAAGATGAACCCGATTATCGACGATTCCGTTTTTCCAGGCAGTTGCTGGATGCTCAATACGACCCCAATACTCCATTTGTATTAGAACTTTTGGCAAATCAGCAAGGTGACGGAACTCGTGCCGGCCGTTTCTTTTCGAATTTGAAGGAAAACAAAATTTCTTTTCAATCAAACATAGAAAGAAGTTTTGCGACAACGAAATTTAAGGCTGGCTTTTTATTTGACCAAACTTCCCGAAAATTTACTGCAAGGTCATTAACTATCACTATGTCACCATATTTAAGCGAGGATATATACGCGCTTTTAAGTGATTATGATAATCTTGATAAAATTTTAGATCCGTCGAATTTTAGGTATGAGGACGGGTTACGAATTGGTGAAGATTCAAAATTAAGCGATTCATACCAAGGAAATGAAAGGCTATTTGCCGGATTCATAATGTTTGAACAAAAATTTAGTTTATTTAACCTCCCAATTCGCTTCATTGGTGGTGTTCGTTTAGAAAACAACTTGATTACCCTTTCGAGCCATAACATAAACGAAGAACCTGTGGAGATAAGTTACTTGACAAACGACTTTTTACCGTCGCTAAATCTAATTCTTTTGACTTCAAAGAACTCTAATTTTCGCGCGTCAATTAACAGAACACTTGCTCGCCCTTCATTCAGAGAATTTGCTCCCTTCGCGTTCTATGATTATTATGAATTATCTCTCGTCCAAGGAAATCCTAATTTGAGGCGCTCACTTATTACAAATATTGACTTTCGATACGAAATCTTTCCCTCTCTTAACGAACTTTATTCCATTAGTTTGTTTTATAAGAATTTCCAAAATGCAATCGAAGAAACTATTTTCCCACAACAAAGTGAACTCACTCGAACATTTGCAAATGCTAATGGTACAGCAAAGAATTATGGAGTTGAGTTTGAAATTCGAAAAAATTTAGGTTCATTTTGGAGTCCTTTGAAGGATATCTCTATTATTTCAAATCTTGCTTTAATTAGTTCTAATGTTGAAGTTAATCAAGGTGGCAAAGGTACCGAAGATAACCGTCCTATGTGGGGACAAGCTCCATATACTTTTAATTTCGGACTATTCTATCAAAACCAAAACACTGGTACTAATATTGCATTAACTTACTATACTTTTGGCAAAAGAATTATTCGAGTTTCTCAAGTAGGAGTTTACCAAGCGAAAGATCCCCATGTTTATGAAATACCACAAAATTATTTGGATTTAGCAGTCATTCAGAAAATTGGTATTTTTGATATCAAATTTGCTATCAGGAATTTGTTGAATGCCCGAGTATACTACGAGCAAAATGGCAAAGTTTGGGGATTAACCAAAATTGGAACTTCATTTTCTTTGTCTCTTACTTATACTTCTTTATAAATTATGTTTAACAAATTTTTATTCAAAATGAAAAACATTAAAACACTTTTCATCGCTTTAGTTTTAGAATTGGCTTCTCTTGCTCTTTTGCAATCTCAACCAACTAGCATAAGGTTAATTTACCCAAATGGTGGAGAAGTTTTTCGTCCAGGATATTCTGAATCGATAAAGTGGGACACTGCTGGAACTTATCGTTCGAGGTTTGCTTTTCAATTTGGAACTTCACCAACAGGACCATGGACAACAATTCCTAACCTGTCTAACGTACTCGATAGCGGAAAAACTCGCGGCGTTGTTGATGGTGGTTGGCGTGTTCCTGCTGTAAAAACTAAAACAGGATATATAAGGATTGTTTTATTAAATCCAGATGGAAGTTTGAATGAAAATGTTGCTGATATAAATGATGCACCATTTGAAATAGAACAACCAGAACCTTTAAAGGCTGATTCTATCTTGAAAACCCCAATTACGACACGAGTGAAATTGTCTGCAAGTAAAGTATATGCTTTGGATGGATATGTATTTGTAGATTCTCTTGGTATTCTTGAAATTGAGCCAGGAACAATCATTTTGGGCGACACAGTAGGACAGAACTCAGCATTGTGTATTAATCGTGGTGGAAAGATTTTAGCCATTGGGACTCCAGAAAAACCTATTATTATGACAAGTTCTGCTCCACCAGGTCAAAGAAGAGCCGGCGATTGGGGAGGACTTCTCATTTGTGGACTCGCGAGCACCAATCATCCTGGGGGCGAGGCTGCATTGGAAGGTGGTATCGGAGATGCAAATCGTGTTCGTGGCTGGTTCGGTGGTCGCAATAATCCTAATGATGATGACAACAGCGGGGTTATTCGTTATGTTCGTATCGAATTCGGTGGAATTGCGGCAGCCCCAAATCAAGAATTGAACGGTTTTACTCTTGGGGCCGTCGGTCGAGGTACCGAAATCGACCATGTTATGGTTTCATACGCAAATGACGATTCTTTTGAGTGGTTTGGTGGTACTGTCAACGCAAAATATTTGATAGCATATAATGGTTTAGATGATGATTTCGATGGAGATAATGGTTTTAGTGGAAAAGTTCAATTCGCGCTTGCAGTTCGTAATCCTATAATTGCTGATGTTTCATTAAGTCACTTATTTGAATTCGATAATGATGCACCTGGTTCGTACAACAAACCCTACACCACTGCAATATTTTCAAATGTGACATCAATTGGTCCATTAAAAGATACAAGTTATACCACTGGGGTTGGCGAGAACAAGTTTAACAGTAGGTATGGAAGTATGGTTCAAATTCGCCGTAATGCACGATTAAGTATATTTAATTCATTGTTAATTGGATGGCCTAAAGGAATCGAAATTCTTTCTTCTGGTTCTCAAAATGCAGCCGCAAGGGATTCTATTCAACTTAGAAACAACTTCATTTATGGAATAAAATCGGCTTTATTTACCGTTGATGGTTCAAATCCTGGAATACCTTCGAACTGGTTATTGGATAGCAGATTTAATAATCAAGTTGATTTGTCATCTCCCAAAAAAGCCGATTTGATAGATCCATTTGGGGAACTTGGGTTAATAAATCCTGTTCCCAAAAATTCAGCTCCATATTTAAATTCAGCTACATTCGAAAGAATCGGACCGGTTCCAATTGATGATTCTTATTTTGAGAAAGTTAATTATGTTGGAGCCTTTTCACCAAATCTAATTGAAAGATGGGACCTTCCTTGGGCTGAATATGATCCCGTAAATGCCGTCTATTCCCCAGTTACCTCCGATGTTCAAGAAAGTTCTACTTTGGAAAATTTCATTAAAATACTTCCCAATCCAACAAAGGGTCAACTTAGAGTCATATTTAAAAATCAAGCGAATGATGTTTTGTTTAGAATAGTAGATTCATTTGGAAATGTAGTTTATTCTTATTCTGAAAGTGGATTAAAGGATGTTTATTATGAACTTCCAATTGATTTGAGTAATCTTTCGTCTGGAATATATTTCTTGCAGTATAGTATTGGAGTTAACTCAGGAGTTGAAAAAATAATTCTAAATAAGTAAAATTAAATGCCTAAAATTGAGTTGCCCCGGCTTTTGTCGGGGCAACTTTTTTATCCAATTCCCCAAAAATTTTTATTTCTCGAAACTTGATTAATAAAAAGTTTCAACTTCATGTTTTTAGTTAGTTCTGGGTCATTTGCTAATATTTCGAAGGCTTTCTTTCTTGCAAGTGAAATAATTTCTCCGTCGGAAGCAAGATTAATATATTTAAATGGGGGTAAGCCAGATTGTTGTGTGCCCAGTATGTCACCAGGACCACGAATCTTAAGGTCAACTTCTGCTATCTTAAACCCATCAGTAGTTGATTCCATTGTTTTCAATCGAACGAATACCGCTTTTTCATCTTGGATTGCAATTCTTTTCCCTTGTTTAGTAAAATAAAGATTATCTTTAGTCACAAGAAAGCAGTAAGATTGCAAAGAGCTTCTTCCTACTCTTCCACGAAGTTGATGTAGTTGCGAAAGTCCGAATCTTTCGGCATTTTCAATCACCATAATAGTTGCATTGGGAACATCAATTCCAACTTCAATCACTGTTGTAGATACAAGAATATCATATTCCTTTTTTTTAAATTTTTTCATTACTAATTCTTTTTCATCGGATTTCATTCTGCCATGAAGTAAACCACATTTAAACTCGGAGAAAATTTTGTTTTGGAGAAGTTCAAAATGTTCAATAGCCGATTTTATATCAATCTTTTCCGATTTTTCAATAAGTGGGTAAACAAAATAGGCTTGTCTTCCAGATTTGATTTGTTCTCTTATAAATTCATACATCATTTGTAATTCGCTTTCAACGATGACTTTTGTTGTTATTGGTTTCCTTCCGCTTGGCAATTCTTTGATGGTAGAAATGTCTAAATCGCCATACAAAGTCATTGCTAAAGTTCGTGGAATTGGCGTTGCGGACATTACAAGGAAATGGGGAGAATAGCCATTTCCTAAAGACATAGCAGCAAGTTCGCGTAGGCGTGAACGTTGCTCAACTCCAAATCGGTGTTGTTCATCGATTATTACCATGCCAAGCCGCGCAAACTGAATTTTACCCTCGAAAAGTGTATGGGTTCCAACAATTATGTCAACCTCGTTTTTTTTGATTTTGTTTTCAATGTACTCTCTTTCTTTATTTTTCAAACTTCCAATCACAAGTTCTATCTTAATAGGGAAGTCCTTTAAAAGATTTTTTATAGTAAGGTAATGCTGTTCAGCAAGAATTTCAGTAGGTGCCATTATTGCGGATTGGTAGTTGTTTGCTTTTGCAAGTAACATTGAACAAATAGCAACAATTGTTTTCCCAGAACCTACATCCCCTTGCAAAAGTCTATTCATTGGTTTTCCACTAATTAAGTCGTTATAGATTTGATTTATGACTTTCTTCTGGTCATTTGTCAGTTCAAATTCAAGTTTTGCTGTAAATTGGTTAATAATTTCTGGGTAATTATTAAAGATAGGTGCTTTTGAGTCAACTTTTTGTTTTTTTCTATTTATTCCAAGTAACAGTTCGAAAACGAATGCTTCGGTAAATTTGAAACGTTCAATTAATTTGGGAACTTCCGATATATTTTGCGGGAAGTGTATGTTTTCGAGAGAATAGCGTAATTCTTTAAAATCTAATTGATTAATAATTTCGTATGGCAGGATATCATCAATTTTACTAAGGCTTTCGGAAATCGAATCAGATATTATTTTTCTTAATGTTTTGTTATTAATCTTTACTGCCTTGAAATATGCATTTAAAGGATAGATAGGTATGGTAGTTCCTTTCTTCAAATCAATTTGTTCTTTCTGATCGAATTTTTCAGTCTCTGGATGATGAAAAGTAATTTCGTTAAACAAGCCAATTTCTGGGACACCATAAATTATGTAATATTTGTTAACTTCAAAATATCTTTCATAATAATCTATGTATTGCCAATATAATAAGTTACCTTTGTCACCATTTAAATCTTGTATTTTGACTAATAGGTAATTCTTTTTTTCTTTTCCTTTCCGAATTTGTTTCTCAACAACTTTTCCTAATATTGTTACTTCCTCTTTAAAGTCGTAGTTATCTGTTCCTGCAAGAAAGAAATTGTCTTTGAGCAATTTTCCATAAACTTGCTTAATTGTTAAAAGAGAAGTTCGATTAATATAACTTCTGGGAAAATAAAAAAGTAAATCAACATCATTATTAATACCAATTTTTTGGAATGCTTTAGCCCGGGCTGGACCAACCCCTTTCAAAAATTGTATTGGTTTTGGCTCACCTTTTAAAGAATAAAACATTAATCTTGAATTAAAAGTTTACTTTTTCCTAAAAATTTATATCCGCCAATAAGATTAATATTCTTAATTAAATTTCCTTCCACAATAATTTCCACGATTAATTCTTCTCTACTCGTGGGGACAATTCTGAACTTTGTTTGCTTCTTTTTAGCAAAATAAACTGAAATTGCAGTTGATATTGCCCCTGTTCCACAAGCCCCAGTTTCGCTTTCTACACCTCGTTCGTAAGTTCGAAGGTAAATAATATCGTTTTGAAGTTTGAAAAAGTCAACATTAGTTCCACCAGGGAAAAATTCATTGTGAAATCTGATTGAACGACCATAATCATTGACTGGGAAAGTAAAAAAATCGTATTTAGCAAAAAGTTTTTGCTCATCAATATTTATTACATAATGAGGTGAGTTAACATTTATAAAATCACCATTGATTGTGAAGTTGTTAATTTCTATAGTTTTGTTTAGATTAATTTGAATTGGAGGGGGAAAAGTAATTTTAATTTTATCTTCAATTAATTCAGCAACATAATCTTGCCCCCAAACATCAAACTTAATTACATTTTTGTTTTCTACAATTATTTCTCGATTTAAAGCGAACCCAACCGCACATCGACCTCCATTTCCGCACATCATTCCTGATGACCCGTCTGGGTTGAAATATTTCAATGAAAAATCTTTTTCATCATTTTTAGCATTTTCAATAATCAAAAGACCTTCTGTCTTTTTATCATAACTTTTTTCACAAATTAATTCTGCATAGTGTTGAAAAAAATCTGTCGGCAACTTCAGTTTTCGATTATCGATAATTGAAAAAATGTTTCCTGCACCAGACATTATTTCGACATCAATTTCCATTGTTTAATTCCCAAAAACACGAAATTAATGTTTTGGACAATTCATCGTGAATTAATCCATTTGTAGCAAGAATATTGTTATCAGTAATCCAGTAGTTATCACCATTGTATTGAGTAACTTTACCTCCAGCTTCTTGTACAAGCAAGATACCAGCAGCAACATCCCAAGGGTTTAAATTGATTTCCCAAAAACCATCGAAGCGACCAGCTGCAACATATGCTAAATCCAAAGCAGCAGAACCGAGCCGTCGAACAGGAATCCCACGTTTCAGCATTTGCACAAATTGGTCCACACAATGTCCAGGGTTTGAGTCAATATTATATGGAAAGCCAGTTACCAAAAAGGACTCATCTAAATTTAAACAGGTTGAAACTTTGAGCTTTGTTTCGTTTAAATAAGCTCCTTTTCCTTTTTCGGCAATAAACATTTCATCGAGTATTGGATGATATATCACACCAGTTAGTATTTCTTTTTCTACCGAAAGAGCAATAGACACGCTAAAAATGGGCAGGTTATGGGCAAAATTTACAGTTCCATCTAGTGGATCTACAATCCAAATTGGAATTTCAGGATTCCAATTGCTGGAAAGCCCGCTTTCTTCGGCAAGAAAGGTAGTATTTGGGAATGCTTTTGAAAGACTTTCAATTATGTATTCTTCTGAACGATGGTCGTATTCTGTTACTAAATTATTTTTTCCTTCTTTGTTTGTTATAGAAAATGTAGTTCCAAAACCTTTTAATAATATTTTCCCAGCATTTTTTGCAACTTCAATTGCTTTTTGTGTATAATCTTGAAACATATTCCTTCCAAATTAAAATTATTTTGACGATTTATTCGTTACTTTCTTTATTAATATTAATTTTGTTTTTCAAAGGAGGTTAGAAATTCGACAAAGACTGTGCGACAGAAGAAATAGAATCACAGCGTAATCCTTTGAAAAGTAAAGTATTGGTATTGAACCAAAGTTATGAACCTATCAGTATCTGTTCAGCAAAGAAAGCTATTCTTTTGCTTCTTACAACTAAAGCAGAGATGGTCGAAAAAAGAGATGGCTTGGTTTTTCATTCGGTCAAAAAAGATTTTCCTTTTCCAAGCATAATTCGTTTGTCTCGTTATATAAACATACCAAGAAAAAGGATTGAACTTTCGCGAAAAAACATTCTTCGGCGAGATGGCTATCGTTGTCAGTATTGTGGTACTCATTCAACGAACTTGACTGTTGACCACATCATTCCAAAGTCTCGTGGTGGAAGCGATACTTGGGAAAATCTTGTTGCAGCTTGCATCTCTTGTAACAACAAAAAAGGCAACCGAACACCCGAAGAAGCAAATATGAAATTAATTACAAAGCCAAGGAAACCAAATCATATTATTTTTATTAAAAGTTTTGTTGGTTATTCGATTGATGAAAATTGGAAACCATATCTGTTTGTTGATTAATCTTTGCTTTGCGGAACCAAAGGTACAATTCTACTAATCAAATAAAAAGCCAAAACAAAAAATCCTATACTTCCAAAAGTTAATAAGTAATCTACAACTGCTGGTGTATATTCGATTATTTCATCTGTAATTAAATCCTTTCCAAGAATTGGTATTATCAATAAATAGCGTTCAAGCCACATTCCTATCACAATGTTCATTGAAATAAATATCTGGAATGAAACATTTTCCCTAATTTTTTGAAAAGAAAATAGCAAAGGCAAAGCAAATATTTGTATTACCATAATAATACTTATAGATAAATAGTTCACTTGGAATCTGGAGATGAGTATTTTTATTGTGTTATTGTCCTGACCATAATAAGCAAAGAAAAACTCAAGGAAGTAAAAATACATCATTAAAAAGCAAAATGATAAAATCAATTTAGATAGATTTATTCTGCTTGTTGATGGGATATTAACACTTGTTGAATTTAGTTTGCTAATAAAGGAACTTACTAAAAGAACAAGAGCCAATCCAGAATATATTGCTCCTACCACAAAGTAAATTGGTAGCATAGTTGAATGCCATAAAGGCAAAATTGTTACCGAAAAGTCTAAAGAAACAATTGAATGAACAGAAATAACAACAAATGTTAATATACCTGCAAATATATTGTAAGCCCAGATATACTCTTTCCAGTTCTTAAGTGAACCAGTCCAAAAACGAGAAGCAAATGACTGGAATTTTTTATTTCTTATTCTAATTTTTTTTATATCTGGAACGATTCCCAAAATCCAAAAAAGTAAACTGAGAACAATGTAAGATAAAATTGCAACTAAATCCCAAATCAAAGGTGATTTGAAATTTGCCCAAAGATTAGTTTGGTTTGTTATTGGTAACATCCAGTAAAAAAACCAAGGTCTGCCAAGATGAACAAGAGGGAACAATCCTGCAATTACAATCGAAATTATCGTCATTGTTTCCGCAATTCGGTGTATTGGGTGGCGCCAATTCTGACGAAATAAATATAAGATAGCAGAAATCAGCGTTCCCGAATGTGAATTTCCTATCCAAAAAATAAAATTAACTATTGCTACACCCCAAATTACTTTTGTATTTATTCCCCAAGATTCTAATCCGTAAATAAATGTGTAAATTCCAGAAATTAACCCAGCAATGGTTAAAAGGATAGCAATCACAATAATTGTTTTGCGAAGCATTTTATTCATTTCTTTTCAATTTGTAGAATACATTTGGAATAGTATTGAATTCAGGCAAAAGCACAAACAATTCTTCGGTATTGTTATCATCAGGTATAATTTTTTTTCTTTGTCCAAAAGAGATTGCTGAAACTGGACAAATTTCTTGGCAAGCAGTAGTAACTTCGAATTCTGAAAATCCTTGCAGCTTGCTTTTACCTCGCTCGAAATTAATTCTGTGGATGCAAAATGTGCACTTTTCAGTTATTCCCCTCGAACGTAATGTCACAAATGGATTAATCATTCTTGGGTCGAAATTCAAGTGTGCAACTTCTGCACTAACAAAATTGAATTTTCTGACACTATAGGGACAGTTAGCCATACAAAATCTTGAACCAATGCACCGAGAGTAGGTCATTTCGTTTACTCCATCGGGAGAATGACTTGTTGCACCCACGGGGCAAACACTTTCGCAAGGAGCATAATCGCAATGCTGGCACATAATAGGTATAAACTTAGTTTTATTGTTCTGCATTTTAAGAATGCTAACACTTATCCAAAATAAATCCCTTTGTTTAATAATTTGTTCTTTTCCTAAAACAGGGATGTTATTTTCTAATTGACATGCAAGAATGCATAAGTTGCAACCAATACATTTGTGCGTGTCAATAATCATTGTCCATTTGTTTTCTTTGGGTTGAATTTTGTTAGGATACATTTGCGGTTGGTTTTTCCTATAGATTCCAAATTTTTCCATATCGATTTTGCTTGAATTCCTTTGCAATCGTGCAATTTCATAATTTTTCCCAACTCTGTTTATTGTTATGTTTTGAACAAAAAAATTGTTGAAATTTCCGACAACTGTTAAATCCAATTCAAAAATATTCTTACGAAAATTTTTTTGTAGATAATAGTTGTTCCTGTAAATAATATAAGCCGAATTACCTGAAATATTTTCTTTTACAATACAAGGAAGAATTAAATTTTTGTTTTTACTAAAAGTTATTTGGACTAACTCTTCATTTTCAATTCCTTTTTGTTTTGCTAAACTTTTAGAAAGGAATAATGGAGTGTCCCAAACGATTCCATCGAGAGTTGTCGGCAATTCATAAAGATAGATGTTGTTTGAATATTCTCCTGCGTATGTGTCCTGATTGGGAATTATCCTAAGTTGTACTTCGCTCTTTGTTTTCTTCATAAACCCTTGTCTGATGAATTTTAAAATTGATAAAAATTCAGAGGATTTAATTACAATTTGTTTTTTTCGGTCAGTCGACTTAGAATAAAAATAACCGTTTTGTATATTTTTTTGAAATTCATTTTTTTCTGAATAGAACTTTCTGTAATAATTTAGCAGAAAAACATCATATCTGTTATCATCCGAAGACTTTGTAAGAAATTTTCTTAGTCTAAACATAAAGTCAGGAAGCGATATCGAATCTTTAATCAAAGGAAGGATTACAGGTTGTTGCGAGCAAATTTTCTCATCATAATTTTCATAATCGAGCCAATACTCAAGGTAATGTTGTAGGGGAATCGTTATTGTTGAAAGTTCTGTAAGAGCGTTTTTGTAAAGTGAAAAGGTTGAAATTTTAGCACCTGGATGATTTTGAATTAAGTCTATTAATGTAGAATTCAGGGAAAAATATGGGTTGTAACCCAGAAAAATAAATTGTTCGTATCTATCGACTTCGTTAATTAGACTAAGGAATTTATCTTGGTTGCTGCGATAATTTTGTAAGTCGAAAAAACAAAATCGACTTAAGGAAATCCCATACAAATTTTCAGTTGAGAATAAATTTAATAGAAATGTGATGATTTGTAATGAAGCGGAATGGAAATCATTACAAATGAAAGAACAATTTTTTAGGTTGTTTTTAAGAAGTTGTATTAAACTTTCGGGAATTTCTGGCAATGGAGGGTTATTAAAAACTAAATTAAAAGTGTCGGCAAATTCCCTTTTCGAGTTGTTTAGAATAACATTTTTTAAAATTGCCAAGGCAAAGGATTCAACTGAATCAAATTGTATAGGAAATCTTATTGTTGAGTTTGCACCTGTAAGAGAAAAATTATCTTCAAAAGTTATTAATATTTTATCACCATTTGTTGCATATCTTGAAGTATAAAAAGGGAATAAAGGGTCATGTTCAAGAAAATCTCGCCCGAAGTTGATTATTATTTTCGCTTCGGAAATATCGTAAAGTGCGTAAAATTCTTTATTAAAAACAGTTTTGTTTGCATTGAACTGGGAAGAGAAATAATCGAAAACGGGTAATGCAATAAACTTAATTGAATCGCTATATTGCTCAATTTCATTCGTAAGGGATTGAATAAATGGAGAATTGAAAAGTGGTAAAAAAAATGCTACTTTCTTTTTGTTTGTAATAGTTTTGGCGATTTCATTAAACAAACTCTCGATGGCAAAAGGAAGGTCTACTTCCTTGCCATTTACAATTGGAGATTTCATTCTATTTTTATCGTATAGGTTATATAAAGAACTAAGAATGCTTCTGGGCACAACACCGTAATTGAAAGTGTTAAATTCATCTTTTGAAATATGAAATGGAATATCCTCGAAGGTTCTAACTTTTATTCCTACTGGGAAGTTACCAAAAATAACATTTGTTTTGTATTCAAGAATATTTTCATAAGTTGTTGAATAATCTTGTTTTACTTTATTAATGTGAGAAAGTTCAGGTCTTCTACATCCAGTTCCAAGGAAAAACGAAGAGATACCCAAAATTTTTGTGAATTTCCTCCTATCCATTTTTACTCGTGACATATTGAACAATTTGTTGAGGCAGGTTTAATCTTTTGAGGTAAAATTAAGGTTAGATTGGTGCTGATAATTTTAACAAATTTCATGGGGTCTGAAAAATTAATTTTCTCAAATAAGGTTGTATCATTAAAATAGAAAATTCCCGATATTTCTCTGGGTTTGATTAAGTACTTTTCGGGTTTATTGTGGCAATCTACACACCAACCCATTGTGAAGTTCTTTGCTTGATATGTTGAATCCATTTCATCGACAAAGCCGTGGCAAGTTGCACAATCAATTCCACTTCGAATGTGAAGACTGTGATTGAATCGGACATAGTCAGGTAAGTCATTTATTTTAATATATCTTAAAGAGATTAAACTATCATAAGAGTATAATACATTTTTGAGCAAAGAACTTTCAGTTTTTAATGCGATGTGGCAAATCATACAAGTTTTTGTAGTAGGCAAATTAGCATAACAATGTGTTTCCGCTTGGTGGTGGCAAAATAAACATGTTTTTTTTTTCTTTGAGTGCAATTTGTGGGAAAAAGAAACATTTTGAATTGGCTGGTAACCAATTCCATTTCTTTGATAATTAATGATAAGAAAAACATCGAGTAGAAGAAAGAAAAAAACTGCTGCTAAGATGAGTTTTTTTGAAATAAATTTCTTCATAAACTCAAAAATACAACTTATTTCAGTAAAGAAATTATTTATTTTGGTTCTTAATAAACCCCAAACAATATAAATATTAATAATTTTACGAGATTAGACCTATTTATCTCTAAATAATCTCTGGTTTATTTCGTTTTAAAGAAATTTGAAATTTAAAGATAGATGGCTATGGATGGAGTTTCTAAAACAATACAAGAATACGAATTCGTTGCAGAAATCAAACAACTTCTTGATATTATTGTTCACTCATTATATACAAATCCTGAAATATTTATTCGAGAACTTATTTCAAATGCATCGGATGCTCTTCATAAAATTCGATTTAAGAGATTGACAGATCCTGAAATTCTAAATCCTGAAACAGAATTGCGAATTGATATTTTTGTGGACAAAGATACAGGATTGTTTAAGATTGAGGATACTGGGATTGGGATGACAAAAGAGGAAGTAATTACCCAAATAGGCACAATTGCACACTCCGGAACTGCTAATTTTTTGAAAAATTTTAAGAAAGATAATAATCAAATCGATTTAAATTTAATTGGACGTTTTGGCGTAGGATTTTATTCAATTTTTATGGTTACTGATGAAGTTACTCTTGAAACACGTTCCTATAAAGTTAATTCAGTAGGTGTCAGATGGAAGTCTACTGGAAGCGAAAAGTTTACGATCGAGGAAATCGAGCGTCCCAATAGGGGCACATTAATTTTCTTCAAATTGAAAGATGAATGCAAGGAATTTGCAAATCCTGATAAAGTAAAAGAAATAATCCGAAAGTATTCAAACTTTGTGGATTTTCCAATTTATGTTAACAACGAGAAAGTTAATACTGTTGAAGCAATATGGCATAAGAGGAGAGATGATTTAACCGAAGAAGAAATTACTTCTTTTTACAAGTTTTTAACAAAGGACGAGAACCCACCATTAAGTTATTTACATCTTTCAATTGAAGGTTCTGTTAACTTTAAAGCATTGCTATATATTCCTGAAACTCCACCACCATATTACTGGAGAGATTTTTTCGATACAACAATTCATTTATATTCTCACAAAGTTTTTGTTCAAAACGATAATCAGGAAATTATTCCAGATTACCTAAGATTTGTTAGAGGAGTTTTGGATACTGATGATTTTCCTCTTAATATTTCAAGAGAGACAATACAGCATAGCCCAATAATTGCTAAAATTAGGCAAATTCTTACTACAAAAATTTTAAGTCACCTCGAAGAATTGTCTGAAAAAGAACCTCAAGAGTTCAACAAATTCATCCAAAATTTTGGTCAAATTTTCAAAGGTGGAATATTAATTGATTCTACTAATAAAGAAAAGATTGTAAATCTCTTACGTTATCAAAGCACTTTGCTGCCAGAAGGGGAGTATATTTCTTTCAAAGATTATGTTGCACGAATGAAAGCTGAGCAAAAATCTATTTATTATGTATTAACTGATTCAAGGAACTCACTCAGCAGAAATCCAAATCTTGAATTTTTCCTGAAAAACAATTATGAAGTCCTGATATTGACCGATCCAATTGATGCTCTTATTGTTCCGACAATTGGTGACTATGATGGTAAACCTTTGAAATCAATAGACAAGATTGATGTTGAAATACAATCGCAACGCGACGAAAACGAAAGACTTGAGCCCGAGCTTGCTAATTTGCTTCTTGACAAGTTCAAACAAGTTCTTGGCGATAAAGTTTTGAATGTTCAAGAATCAAATCGACTCGTTGATTCTCCTGTAACTCTTGTTGTTCCAGTTTTTGGATTAGATCCTCAATCCGAAAAGATTTTTAAAATGCTTGATAAAAATTATATCCAATCGAAAAAGATTTTAGAAGTTAACACAACACATCCACTAATTAAAAACCTTGCAAAAATGATACAAACAAATAAAGAAAATAAGTTTGTAGATAAAATTATTTTGAACTTATATGAGGAAACATTGATATTAGAAAATCAACTTGAGAAGCCCGAAGAATTTATAAAAAGAACAAACGAGTTACTTTTGAACTTAACAGAATACAATATTTTGGAAAAATAAAACTAAAATTTCCTTTTTTCGTTATTAATAGATGTATGTTAAAATTCATTCAATTAATTAAAGTAAGTCAAGGTAATTTATGAGGTTATCAGAGTTTAATTTTACTATTCCAAAAAGTCAAATAGCAAAATATCCAGCAGATCCCCGCGATTCGTCCAGACTTCTTGTAGTCAATCGCGAAACTGGCGAATTAGAGGATAGGGTATTTTCAGACATTGTAGACTATTTTGAGAAAGGAGATTGTTTAGTTGTAAATGAAACCTCTGTTTTTCCCGCAAGACTTTTTGGGAGAAAGGAAAAAACAAACGCCAAAATCGAAGTTCTTTTGCTCCGCGAGTTACGTGCAGAAGAACGTCTTTGGGATGCTCTGGTTGAACCCGCTCGAAAAGTGCGTATTGGTAACAAGATTTTCTTTGATGAAAATAATTTCTATGCCGAAGTAATTGATAACACAACTTCTCGTGGGCGTACTTTACGTTTAAGTTACGAAGGGGATATTCACAAAATTCTGGAACGAATTGGACAGATGCCTCTTCCAAGTTATATTAAGCGGGAATATACACCTTTGGATAAGTATCACTACCAAACTATTTTTGCAAACCCCCAATATAATACCTCGATTGCACCTCCCTCGGCGGGTTTACATTTTACTAAAGACCTTGTTGAAAAATTGAAGAAAAAAGGTGTGAAAATCGCCAAAGTTGTCATTACTATTGGTCAAGGTGCATTTGAAAGAATCGAAGTAGAGGATTTAACAAAACATCGAATGTATAGTGAATATTTTATTATTCCAATTGAAACTGCCGAAGCCATTAACAAGACTTTAAAAATGAAAAGGAATGTTTTTGTGGTTGGCAGCAGTGTTGCACGTGCTCTTGAGTCTTCGGTTTTGATTTCTGGTACGGTGAAACCGAATAAAGATTGGACAGATAAGTTTATTTTCCCTCCATATGATTTCAAAATTGCTACTCGGTTGATTACCAATTTTCACGAATCTAATTGTCCATCAACATATTTGGGAATGGCATTTGCAGGAAAAGACTTGTATCTTAAAGCTGTCAAACATGCTTTAAAGAATGAATACCGCTTCCTTATTTTCGGGGATGCAATGTTAATAATTTGATTTTCTTAATTTAATTTCAAATCTATTATTAATTGTCTTTATTGCTATTTCAAAAGAATTTTTTATACTTTCGAAACTTGCAATGCCTTTTCCGGCTATATCAAAAGCGGTTCCATGGTCTGGGGAACATCGAACTATCGGAAGGTTTGCAGTGTAATTAACCCCTTTCCCCTGTGTGATTAATTTGAATGGAATCAATCCTTGGTCATGATAACAGGCTAAAATTCCATCGAAATTCTTATAATGATTGAATGCAAAAAAGGCATCGGAAGGGAAAGGACCTTCGATGATTATTCCTTTTTCTTTTAGTTTATTTATTGCAGGTAAAAATATTTTAATTTCTTCATCTCCGATTAGCCCATCTTCTCCTGAATGAGGATTTAACCCAAGAATTGCGATTTTGGGACTTTTGATATCAAAGTCCTTTTCTAAGGTGTGATAAAAGATTATGCTTTTTTCAATTATTAACTTAGAAGTAATTGCATTTGATAATTTTCCAATTGGAAGGTGATTTGTAAGCAATGCAATTCGAAATTTTTTATAAATGAACATCATCAAAGATTGCTTAACGTAGAAAAAGTTTGCAAAAAACTCGGTATGCCCGATAAAATCACTTTTATTTAGTTGTACGCTTTCTTTACAAATTGGCAAAGTAACAACTCCTTGAATAATTCCATTTTTAGCATATTCCAATGCCAAGTTCATAGAATCGAAGGCGAATCTTCCGCTTTCTTTCGATATTTTACCAAATTCAATTTTTGGTTGCTTTTTTACTTCTACAAATTGAATTTGATTGAGATTATCTTGTATACTTTCAAAAATTCTTATTAATTCTTCAGAAGTTTGGAAGTAATTTTCAAAAAGAGATCGGTCGAAAAAAAAGAATAAATTAACCTTTTTGGTGTGCTGTTCAAACCATTTTGAGTTAAGATATTTTGCAAGCACTTCGAATCCGATTCCGTTAATATCGCCCGAAGTTACCCCAATATTAAATTTCTTTTGCATAATTTGATTTTTAATATCTTTTCAATGTTCAAATGAATGCAAAGTTATTAATTTTATTTTGGTTTTTATACTTTTTATTTTCATCTTGCAAGGAAAACAATGCTCTAAATTTCGAAAATAATTCTGATTCAACATCCTCGAACTTTGCTCTTATTCTTTGCGAAGGTCTTTGGGGGTATAATAATTCAATAGTTAGTAAATTGAATTTGTTGAACTTTAATTTAGTTAAAGATTTCACAAGTATTGAAAATCCAAATTTTAAAATTGGGGATTTAGGCAACGATATTGTCATCAAAGGCGATACTTTTTTTGTTGTTGTCACAACATCAAAAGTTGTGGAATACTTTGACGTCAAAAGTGGTAAATTACTTGGCTACATTACATTCGAAGGCAACTCCGCGCCAAGGCGACTTGCTTTGATTAATGATAGCTTATTTGCTGTTACAGATTTGTATCAAGATTGCATTCATATTGTAAATTATAAAACAAAAAAAATTATCAGGCAAATCAAAGTCGGTCCAGCCCCAGAATTCGTTGCTTACTTCGATGGAAAACTTTATGTAACAAATTCTGGATATGGCGACTTTCGTGCTAATGAACCAAAAGCTGGAACACTTTCAGTAATCAATGTTAGTACAATGGTAGAGGAACGAGTTTTGCCTGTTGGCCCAAATCCAATTGAAATAATTATTGATGAGCGAAGAAAATTAATGTTTGTGTCGTATAATCATCTGCCTTCGTTTAAGGACTCTGTTGGTGGAATAGTAATTTTTGATTTGAATAGTTTATCGAAGGTAAATGAATATAGAACTTTTGCTCGTTCACTTTTTTTGGTCGGAGCTTCATCCTCGCTTTTCTTTATCTCGAATGACAAAATTTTAAGGCTAACTTATAATTTGAATCAAGTTGACACAATTTTAACTAATCCTGACACACGAGAAAATTGGTACTCTGTTGCGTTTGATTGGAAAGACGAATATTTAATTATTGGTAATGCTCGTAATTATACCGTCGAAGGTGAAGTATTGATTTACAGAGTAACACAAAAGAATACAGAACTGATTAAGCGGTTGTCGGTTGGGGTAAATCCTTCAAAAATTGTCTTGAAAAGATAGCAACAGACAAATACAGAAACTTTATCCAGATTTTTTTCCAATCGATTTTGAAATTTTGTTTTTTTATTTTGTTTTTTTTTGGAGGTATCAAGATATGGATAAATTAATTTTTGCAATAATAACTTTTTTTGCTTTTGGATTTTTGAGTTATAATTTATATAGATTTTCGAGAATTTTAAAGTTAGCAAAACCAGAAAACCGTACAGACCGTTTTTGGAAGAGATTAAAAAACGTTTTTAAAGTTGCATTGTTTCAAAGCAAAATATTGCGTGAACCATTTGCGGGGCTTATTCACATAGCAATTTTCTGGGGTTTTCTTGCTCTTCTTTTTTCAGCTTCCGAATCGGTTTTTCAAGGTTTTTGGGAAAATTTCAGTTGGGGATTTCTCGGATGGTTTTATTCTGTTATAACTTTTTCCAATGACCTATTTTGCGTCCTTGTGATATTTGCTGTCGTTTTTGCTTTTCTCCGCCGCTTTGTTTTCCGTGTTAAACGTTTACAAGGGGATAAAAGGGAAAGATATGATGCAATAGTTGTCCTTGCGTCTATTTTCATTATTGTATCGGCTTTACTTTTGCAAAACTCAACAAAAATTGTGGAATTTGGTGTCGAACCAAATTCATTTCAACCTTTTGCAAAACAATTAGCTACACTTTTTGTTAATACAAACTCTTTTCTTTTATACAAAATATTTTGGTGGCTCCATATCCTTTGGATTTACTTCTTTATGAATTATTTGTATTATTCTAAACACTTTCATGTATTTACATCAATCCAGAACGTGTTTTTCCGCGAACCAGATATTTTTTTTAAGCCAACAAAAATTGATTTTGAAGGTGAGAGTATTGAAAATTTTGGAGCCAAGGACTTTGAACATCTAAGTTGGAAATCGATTCATGATTCATATTCTTGTACTCATTGTGGTCGTTGCGATAGTGTTTGCCCTGCAAACTTAACTGGTAAGGTTTTAAGTCCGCGGCAAATAATTGTTCAAATTAGATACCGTACAAATGAAAAAGGAACAATTTTGTTAAAGAAAAAGATTGTTGAAAGCTCGCTTGATGATAAAGATAGCTCTATTCTTCAGAAATCATTTATAGGCGATTATCAAATTTCAGAGGCACTTTGGCAATGTACTACATGTGGTGCTTGTATGCAAGAATGTCCAATATCAATTGAACATCTGCACCCAATTATCGAGATGAGAAGGAATCAAGTTCTGATGGAATCTAATTTCCCTTCCTTATTGCAAAATGTATTTAATAGTTTGGAAAATAATGGAGCGCCTTGGCAGTTTCCTCAATCCGATAGAGCACTTTGGGCTGAAGGCCTCGATTTAAAGATTGCTTACGAAAATCCCGATTTTGAATACTTATTCTGGGTTGGGTGTGCTGGTAGTTTCGATGATAGAGCAAAAAAAGTTTCCCGAGCCTTTGCTAAAACATTGAAGTTTGCCGGAATTGATTTTGCAATTCTTGGTGTGGAAGAAATATGCAATGGAGATGTTGCTCGCCGTTGTGGCAATGAATATCTTGCAGACTATCTGATTAAAACGAATATTGAGACTTTCAAAAAATACAACGTAAAGAAAATCCTAACTATTTGTCCTCATTGTTATAATATTTTAAAAAATGAATATCCCGATTATGGTTTTAAGGCAGAGGTGATTCATCATACCCAATTTATTTACGATTTGATTGAGAAAGGATTGATAAAATTAAAGTCTTCTAATGAACATAAAATTACATATCACGATTCTTGTTATTTAGGGAGATATAATGGTATTTACAACCAGCCAAGAAATATTTTGAAAGCAATTTATAATGGTGGACTACTTGAAGTAAAACGAAAACGAGACAAAGGGCTGTGTTGTGGTGCTGGAGGTGGTATGATGTTTTTGGAGGAAAATAAAGGTAAAAGAGTAAACATCGAAAGGACAGAAGAACTACTTCAGACAAATTCTGAAATAATTGGTGCGAATTGCCCATTTTGTATTACAATGATAACCGATGGAGTTAAAACTATGAATAAGGAAGACTCGGTGTTTGTAAAAGATATCGCGGAAATTGTTTTGGAGAATATTGAAAAATAATATTGACTTCTTGGTATATATATTTCATTTTGTTTGATAATAGTTTTCAACATTCAGCCGAGATAGATCTAGCAAAAAAGAATTTGCTTATTTGATTATTACTTATGGCTAAATTTCTTGATGAAATTTGCTAATTTTGAGTTTTTTAAGGATAAGAAAAATGAATAAGATAGTAGAAGCAAGATTTATTGCTCCAGAGATTAAACTCTTCAGAATTCATGCTCCGAAAATAGCAGAAAAAAGGAAACCCGGTCAGTTCGTTGTTGTTCGTGTTGATGAGTTAGGTGAAAGAATTCCTCTTACTATTGCTGATTCAAATATTGATGAAGGAACAGTTACTATTATTGTCCAAGGAATCGGCAAAACCACAAAGCAACTTAATCTATTAAATGCAGGAGATTATATTCACGATATAGTTGGACCGCTTGGGAAACCATCCGAAATTGATAATTTTGGTGTAGCAGTAAGTATTGGTGGTGGTGTTGGAACTGCAATTGCCTATCCAACAGCAAAAGCCTTAAAAGAGGCTGGTAATTACGTTATTGGAATTATCGGAGGTAGAACAAAAGAGTTTGTTATCCTTGAAGATGAAATGAAGCAAATTTGCGATGAATTATTCCCAACAACTGATGATGGTTCGTACGGCTTTCATGGGTTTGTTACTCATAAACTACAACAATTAATCGATGAAGGACGAAAAATTGATTTTGTTTTGGCAATCGGCCCAATACCAATGATGAAAGCGGTCGCAGAAGTTACGCGTCCATATGGAATTAAAACTGTAGTAAGTCTAAATCCTATTATGGTTGATGCGACAGGTATGTGTGGTGGTTGCCGGGTCACAGTCGATAACAAAACATATTTTGCCTGTGTTGATGGACCTGAATTTGATGCTCACAAAGTGGATTTCGACAATTTAAAGAAAAGAAATAGGATGTATATTGAACACGAAAGGAAAGCCCTTGAGGAATTTATTTGTAGGATTGATTTGATGGCAAAAAAATTGGAGAAACAAAATGCCTGAACTAACGAACAAGGAACGGATGAAAATTCAAAGGCATCATATGCCTGAGCAGGCTCCCGAAGTTCGTGTGCGAAATTTTGAAGAAGTAAATCTTGGCTATACAATAGAACTTGCTCGAGAAGAAGCTGAAAGATGCTTAAGATGCAAAAAGCCTGTTTGCGTCGAAGGATGCCCTGTGGCTGTAAAAATACCCGATTTTATCAAAATGGTTGCCGAAGGAAAATTTAAAGAAGCCGCAGAGATTCTGAAAGAAGATAATGCATTACCTGCAGTTTGTGGTCGAGTTTGCCCACAAGAAGAACAATGCGAAAAGGTATGTGTTGTTGGTAAAAAGAACGAACCAGTGGCAATAGGTCACCTGGAACGTTTTGTAGCCGATTGGGAGAGAAAAAATCTTGGATTTAGAATTCCAGAGATGAAACCAAAAAATGGGAAAAAAGTTGCAATTGTTGGTGGTGGACCTGCTGGTTTAAGTTGTGCCGGAGATTTGATTCGAATGGGATACGATGTTACTGTGTTTGAGGCTCTTCATGAAATTGGTGGAGTGTTGATTTACGGTATTCCAGAATTTCGTTTACCTAAGGAAATAGTTAGAGCCGAAGTAGATTATCTTCGGAAACTTGGTGTGGAGTTTCAGACTAATTATATTATTGGTTTGACCGAGACAATTGATGAGCTTTTGCAAAGGTTTGATGCAGTTTTTATCGGTGTTGGCGCTGGGCTTCCATACTTTTTGAATATCCCTGGTGAAAATTTATTGGGTATATATTCTGCCAATGAATTTCTTACGAGGGTAAATTTAATGAAGGCCTATAAATTTCCTCAAGCAGATACCCCGATTATGGATTTACGTGGAAAGGATGTTGCTGTGTTCGGTGGTGGGAATACTGCAATGGATGCAGTACGAACTGCTCTTCGTTTGGGAGCAAAAAACGCAATGATAATTTACAGGCGAACTGAAGCCGAAATGCCAGCCCGAATCGAAGAAATTAAGCATGCAAAAGAGGAAGGTGTTCAGTTTATCTTTCTCAGTGCACCTTTGGAATTCCTGGGTGATGATGATGGATGGGTTCGTGCTGTAAAAGTTCAACAAATGCAACTTGGAGAACCTGATGCCTCTGGTCGAAGAAAACCAATTCCTATTGATGGGGCAATTGAAACTATTCCAATCGATGCTGGCATTATTGCTATTGGTAATGGTTCAAATCCAATAATTAGCAAGACAACTCCAGATTTGAAAGTAAACAAATGGGGGAACATTATTGTTGACCCCGAAACAATGAAAACGAGTAAGAAAGGTGTTTTTGCTGGTGGAGATATAGTGACAGGTGGAGCTACTGTAATACTTGCAATGGGAGCTGGTCGCAAAGCCGCTAAGGCTATTGATGAATATTTGAAAAATCCAGAAGTTTGGTAATCATTCTTTGCTTTCGTTTTTTCTTTGATTTTTTTTCCTAAAAACGAAGGAGATTGGGGTTCCTTTGAAATTATATTTTCTTCTAATGGTATGCTCGATAAATCTTTTATAGGAATCTGGGATTAGTTCTGGGAAATTGCAAAAGAAAACAAAAACCGGAGGTTCAACTTTTGTTTGAGTAATATAATTAATTCTTAAATCTCTGCCTCGAATCGCCGGAGGTGGAGTCTTTTCTAATTCGGGTAGTATCTCCTGATTCAATTGTGAGGTTTGTATTCTAAGCATTCTATTACGTTTAATTTCTTTTGACTTTTCAATGATTTTTACAAGTCTTTGTTTGGTTTTGGCACTAATAAATACAATTGGCACATAATAGTAAGTTTGAAGCTCTTCGTAAATTTTCTTCTTTAATTCGTCTGCTGTCTTGTCATCTTTATTTTCTATCAAGTCCCATTTGTTGACAGCGATAATAATTCCTTTTCTTGCTTCGTCGACATTATTTATGATTTTTTTATCCTGCTCCTCTAATCCTCTTGTTGCATCTATAACAACTACTGCAACATCGCATCGTGAAATTGCTTTTGCAGTTCGGACAACACTGTAAAATTCAACGCTTTCCTTTATGTTGCTTTTTCGTCTCAACCCTGCAGTATCGATTAAAACAATCTCTTCGTTATAATATTTGATAATGGTATCGACTGAGTCTCTGGTTGTACCAGGAATATCGGTAACAATTGAACGTTGTTTCCCGACCAAAGAATTTACAATGGAGGATTTTCCAACATTTGGTCTTCCCACAATAGCAATTTTTAATCTTGGGTCTTCTTCTTTCCTGTTTTTGTCAGGAAGTATTTCAACTAAATCATCTAAGAATTCCCAAGAGTTTCTTCCCGACAAAGCAGAAATAGGGTAGGGTTTTCCTAAACCAAGTTTATGAAACTCATATGAATTTTGGTCTTGTTCGCTGTTATCACATTTGTTTACCAAAAGAAAAACATTTTTTTTCCTTCTTCGAAGAATATTTGCAATATCAATATCATAGTTTGTAACACCATCTCGACCATCGCAAACGAAAAGTATTGCATCGGCTTCTTCGATTGCAATCAAAGCCTGTTCACGAACTGCAATTTCAATTTCATCCTCAGTTTTGGGAACAAACCCACCTGTATCAATCAAAGTAAACTTTTTCCTACTCCACTCTGCAGTTCCATATAATCGGTCTCGTGTCACACCAGGAACATCATCTACAATTGCTTTTTTTTCACCAATTAATCGATTGAAAAGTGTCGATTTTCCAACGTTTGGTCTTCCAACAATTGCAACTAAACTCATAAGACTTCATTCCCTTGAATTTATAAGCAAAATGAATGATTGTTTATTTGTTATTTTTGAATTTTTAAAAATTAATGACGAAACAAAATGAAAAGTATGACGGGCTATGCAAAAGTCGAAAAAATTTCCGAGGGTGTAAAGGCTGTTGTAGAAATTAAGTCTTTAAACAACAGATTCCTTGAACTTAATTGTAAATTACCTAAGTCCATTTCTTGCTACGAAATGGAAGTTCGTGCACTCGTAAAGAAATTTGTTTCGCGGGGGAATGTGTTTGTTTTTATCACAACCGAACTTGACGAGTCATTAAAACCTTTTCAAATCAACGAAAAAGTTGCTTTTGGAATTTACAATTCATTGAGTTCTCTTGCAAAAAAGTTAAAAATTCGTAGCCCAATTTCTATTTCGGATATACTTGCTTTCCCTAATTACTTGTTAGTGGACGAAAATCCTCAATATAACATTGAAATCGAATGGAAAGTAGTTAAAGATGCACTTATCGAGGCTTTAAATTTGCTCGATGAATATAGATTAAAAGAAGGGAAAAACCTCTACAAAGATATTTCTAATAGAACTAAAAAATTGCAGGAAATCCTAAAAAAAATTGAGCAGAAAAGTGTCAATAGAATAGAGACTGAAAGAGAAAAACTTCGTCAAAAAGTTGCTTTGCTTTTCGAAAGCGAAGAAATTGACGAAAATCGATTGCAAATGGAAATTCTACTGATGGCTAATAAGTTGGATATCACCGAAGAATGTACAAGACTGCATTCTCATTTGAAATTTTTAAAGGATAGTTTTAAATCACGTGAACCTGTTGGACAAAAAATTAATTTTATCATTCAGGAAATTAATAGAGAGTTCAATACAATTGGTTCAAAATCTGAAGATGCGGATATTTCTCAACTTGTTATTAGTGCAAAAGAAGAAGTAGAAAAAATTCGCGAACAATTACAAAATATTGAATAAAAGACTGCCCCTTTCTTTAAGGGGCAGCTATTTTAGATGCCAAGTTCAATACCGATAAAGAAACTTCGTTCCGCTGCTGGGAAAAATTCTTTGCCTTCGGCTCCTGCTGCGTATAATTTATTCAGTAAATTACGTACTTGGAATTTTAATAAAATTTCATTAAAGAGACCAAGATTTTTGATTGTATAATTTGCGTCAAAATTCAGAACAAAATATGATTCCAGTTTATTATCGTAATAATAATCTCCTCGGTAAAGCAAATGTTCATTTAATTTTGGATTATAAGTAAGGAGGTCTCCGTAGTTGTCCGTTCTGTACTCCCCGACATATTGTCCTGTAAGGGAAACAAAAAGATTTTTAAAGCAGTACGAGGCGCGTATATTCCCCATAAATTCAGGAAATCCAGAAATTGGGTTCCCTTTGAAAGAAATGATTGAATTGTCGAAGGCCACAAAGTTGAAGTCGATGATTTCATTTTTTGAAAAGGTTGCATTTCCATACAATTCGAGTTTTCCGTAATTGTTATCGAAGATTTTAGTATTTAACTCAAGTTCAAATCCAATGTGACGTGTTTTAGGAATATTCTCTTCAACAGGATTGCCGAAAATATCCAACCTTCCTGTTTTGACAAGTTCATCTTTGTAATCCATTATGAAAATGTTTAGACTACCATCAATTGAATTAAATAAATTGAAATTTGAACCAATTTCGATATCGAGTAGCCTTTCTGGCTTTGAGATTGGCTTGGCAAAATCATAACGAATGTCATTCCCAACCTGTTTAAATTCAAATTGTGGAGTAGCTCCAAAATAAGAATCTTCCGCCCGGTATAAGTTGTGCATTCGAGGTTCACGAGAGGTATAAGCAACAAAGCCAAAGAAGTTAACTTGCTCATTCAACTTATAATTGATTCCGACTCTGGGATTGAAGAAAAGATATTTGATGTCGAATAAATATTTGTCGCCACCCACATAATTTCCGTTTATGTCTTTAAAATAAACATATTTGTCCCGAGCCTTTTCGTTTTTCAATGCGTATCTTTGATATGTGAATTGACCTTCAAGCGAAAGCGTGATTTGTTTGGTTAAAGTTAGTTTTTCTCTTGCGAAAACAGATAAAATGTCTCTAACCCCGTTGTTTGAATATACCTTACTGTCTGGGTCGTAATTTTCAGGTAATAATTCTGCGTAACGAATTTTTCCCCAGTGTTCGGAGCGGTGAATACGAAATTCAAAACCTGCTGTTAGTTCATTTTCCCAGTGTGTCCAGATTATTCTTGGAATCCAACCCCCTTGTTTGTTGCCAACAAATGCTCTGAAAATTGTACCTGTGGGATTGGCCGAAATGTTATAACCATATTCCGATGTCAAACGGAGCATATTAGTGTCTGCCCAACTTGCGTCGTAATCGAAATAGCCGTCGCCAGTGTAGTAAAATAGAGCCGAAAGTAAACGTAAAGATTTCGAAATTTGCCAATCATTGAGGATTTCGTAATGAGGTTGGGAGAATTCTTCAATTTCTTGTTTTCTTCGTTCAATTGAAAAAGTGACATTTTTCCCAGTCGAATCATATTCCCAGTAACTCAAATTCAATCTCCTTTTTTGCTTATCTTTTACGAAATCTTTAGGTAATCCGTTATAAACCAAACCATCCGTAAGGGGACCACCAAAAATATTAACCTGTGTTGAAAGGGTTTCATCAAATCTCGCAGCACTAAAAAAGTAACTGTTTAGGAATGCATAAGAGTGATTTCTATAACCTAAAGAATTAACTCTCGAATGTCTTCCATAAAATGCATATTTATTGACCAAGCCAGAAGAAAACTCAATTGAAAATTTACTCACATTCGGATGGAACTTGGTTTTGTCTTTGTAGCCAAATTCCTGCCAACCAATTCCGGAAAACAACCTCACACCCTTCTTTTGCAAGTAATTTCCTGTATTAAAGTTTATTGAACCACCAATTGCTGCTTGTCCATAGTTATTCAAACCTGCACCTCTTTGAATTTGTATTTGTTGTACATTTGGGAGGAAATCAGGAAAGTCAATCCAATAAACATTGTGGTCTTCGGGGTCATTTTGTGGAATCCCATTGATTAATACTGAAATTCTTCGCTGGTTGAAACCGCGCATTGTCAAGTTGGAATAACCTATGTCGTTTCCACTTTGCGAAAAGGTTATAATTGAAGGCAATTGAGATAAAACGCGAGGAATGTCCTGAGTAGTGTAAATTGGACTAAATTCGAGATAATAAATTTCGGAAAATGGAACTGGAGTTTCACCGCGAATTGCTCGAGTTGAAGTTACAGTTATGCTTGGTAGAGTAAATTTTTTTAGTGTGTCGCTTGCTTCTTCCGAAGCAAAAGCAGGGAACATTACAACTCCCAAGATTGAGATTGAAAGAAACATTTTTTTAATCATGATGCCACCATACGAATAGTTTAACATACAAACTATCCGTTTGGAGGCTTTAAGAGGATGTGCCTGGGTTGGGACTTGCGTCCGTTTCCCTCCGCCGGTATTACCCGGATCAGGTTCCAGGGGTATCCTCTCAGCCCAATCGTTTAGATTGAGCACCCCCAACGGACAAACGCAAAATTAATAAATTGTTACAAATCTTTTTTAAGATAAAAATTTGACTCTATAAGTGTAACACTTAGGGTAACAGAAAAATTAACCCGTGAACTTAATTTTATTGAATTGAAATTAATAATAAACTAATTTGTTTTTTTTAATTTTGATTAGAATTGTTGAATTTGAAAAATTTTGAGGTAATTATGTCGAGTTTACCAAAACAATATCAAAAATTTACTGAAAATTATCCAGAAATTGCCAAAGCATATGATTCTCTTGGAAAAGCAGTTCATTCCGCTGGTCCATTGGATGATAAAACTCGTGCTTTGATTAAGTTAGGCATTTCAATTGGTGCCCGACTTGAGGGTGCTGTTCATTCCCATGTTCGTAAAGCTTTGGATTCTGGATGTCAACCTGAAGAAATTAGGCAGGTTGCTTTGCTTGCTATTCCTACAATTGGTTTACCTGCGTCTATGGCTGGTCTAACTTGGATTGATGATATTTTGAATAAAACCTGAGTAAAAATGAAATTTTTAAGATACACTTGGAATGATACTTTCTGTAGGGTTAAGTTAAGGGGGAATGAAAGGGAATTTCAAAAATCTACGATAATTGTAAAAATCGAAAGACTGCATTGGTCGACTTTTGGAGCGATAATTCTAATTAATTATAATCTAAAAGATTAAGAATTTTTTAGCATTTCATTTTTTAAGTTTTTTCAAAATTAATGTCCACAATCTAAATTTTTTCTGTGTTGAAAATTTTTTTATAAAATTTTTTGTTTAATATTTGAAATGCCTTTAAATTTTAACTAAGATAATTAATTACATCGTATCATATAAAAGGTAGATGCAAGTTATTTTCATAAAGTTGATGGATATCATCAGCCTATCGTTGGCATTTATTCAAAACATATATTTAATGACAAAGGAACTCTCCTTTTGGCAACACATTTATAAATAAAAACTTTAATAATTTTTTGCCTGTTGTCAAATCAGAAATCATTCAAACACAATCTTTGAAATTTTCAAAGTAGTATACCTTAATAAATTTTAATGTTATTGAAAAATACTGAAGTGATTTTGAGCTTTCGATAATTGGAAAAATTATTTTTAATTTTTTAAAGGTATGTTTAGAATAAAACAAAGAGAATTTTTTGTTTTGTTATTTTGGTAATTTGTATTAATTTTGTACTTGAATTTTATTCCTGAGTAGCTCAGCTGGTTAGAGCACCTGACTGTTAATCAGGGGGTCCGGGGTTCAAATCCCCGCTCAGGAGCAAATTAGTTACTACCAAATAATTCCCTTCTTTTTTATTATTTTTGAGGTTGGTTTTTTAGGGTTAAAAATGAAAAAGATTTTATATTTAATTGCTTTTTGGTTATTATTTCCAGTGTTTGGTTATTCCCAATTAGAATATAGGTTATTACCTACTATACTTGATGCTGAAAAGTCGGAAAGTTTAAACTACTTTGATGTCTTTAAGCCTCGTGAAATCCCTTGGGATAAGTTTGAAAGTGGACCAGAGCGAATACTTACTTCTTCTGGAATTCAAATAATTAACATCGTAAATTCTGGTGGTGGGCAATCGGAAACTTTTATTGCAAGACATCCTTTAAATCCAAATATACTTGTGGCTTCAGCAAACGATATGAGATACAATTCTCCTTCTTCAGGTTATCGAATGGCTGCTTATTATTCAACGGATGGTGGACAAACTTGGAAAATCTCCTTAACGCCACCAAATGCGGATGTTTTTGTTCCTTCACCTTCAAATGGAGGAATGACAAATGTCGATCCTGGTTTAGCTTTCGATTCAAAGGGTAATCTGTATTATTCATATATTTTTACCCAAGTTTCAAATGAAGGGAATATTGAAGATGGTGGAGTTTTTGTTAATAAATCAACGGATGGAGGAGCAACTTGGAGTGAACCAATTCCAGTTGTTTTGTCAGTAGGTGGAGGGTCGTCTCAAGATTCCCACGATAAGCCTTTTATTGCTTGCGATGCTAATCCAAATTCTCCGTTCAAGGACCACGTTTATGTGACTTGGTATTTGATTTCACCAAGTCAAGGCCAAACTATTGGCTTCTCTTTTTCAGCCAACGGTGAAGAATTCTCGCCTGTAACTAAAATACCTGGCAGTGTTGGAATTGGTAGCGTCCAATCCCCAATGCCAATTGTTGCATCTGATGGTACTTTGTATGTTGTTTGGGAAAGCAAGAATAATATTTACACAAGCATAATGGTTCAAAAATCTACCAACGGGGGAGTTAGTTGGGCATGGACAAGTCCTAAAGTTGCTCAAACTGTTGTTACAATTGGAGAAAAAGTTAATCTTAGAATGGCATTACCAAACAAAGGTAATATGCGAGTTTCGTCCCATCCGTATATATGTCTGGGCGATACCCCAAACAAACTTTTTTTAGTTCAAGCAGGAAAAGATGATAAGGGAAAATATGGTATATATCTTGCTAAATCAACCGATGGAGGTGAAACTTGGACGAATCAAATAAAAGTGGACGATAATCCTTATGGGAATGATATGTTTTTCCCGGCAGTTGCTTTTGACCCTAAAACAAAAATTCTTGCTGTTGCTTATTATTCATCTCAAATGGATCCAAACAACAAGGCTGTTGATTTGTTTGTTGCAGTTTCATTTGATGAAGGTAAGACCTGGAAAAATATTCGTGTCACTCCGGAGTCTTGGTATCTAGACCATTCTAATGCTGTGATTGATGCTGGAGGTGCTGCACTTGGACGCTACTGGGGAGATTATCTATCTATGATTGCTTATGATGGGAAAATCATTCCTTGCTTTTGGATGCCGAACCAACCCAGAGGGACATTTTACTCCAATAATGCGTACATTGCTATTTTAACCACTGCCCCAAAACCACCAGATAGTCTGAGATATGTAAATACATATCTCGAACCAAATAAAATTATTTTGAAATGGAAGGACCCAATCGAAAATCAACTTGGTGGAGTTCTTGGTAATTTCAAAATTCATATTTATAAGGAAGGCAATAAAATTGCAGAGGTTGAAAAAGGGGTCGGAACATACACTTACGAAAATCTTGTCGATGGTGAATATTTCTCGTTTAGTCTTAAAACTGTTGATGAAAGTGGTTTGGAAAGTCCATTTGTAACTATTTCGGGGGTTGCAGGTGGAGCCCTTCAACCTTTGCCTCCCGAAATTATTTCTGCAAAGCCTAACGAAGGTGGTATTCTTTTAACCTGGCAGAACCCATCCATTCATACCGATAGTTCCTATTTTCACGATTATGAATTGCTTGAAGTTTTTTCCGACACAACAAAGTTATACACCATTGAAAAAAGTAATTTGCTCGTTGGAGAAATCCAAACTGCTTTGATTCCTCTTCCAACAAATAAATTTTATAAAATTAAAATTAGGGCCGTTGCAAAACGAGGTGAAAAATTAACAACGAGTGAATTTTCTAATGAAGTTTTAGCCTATTCTGGTGCTCCTTTGACTTCTCTTATTGAAAATTTTGATGATCCAAGTTCTATTGTTCCATTTTTTACAGAAGGAACTACTAGTGTTTGGGGGTTAACAAGTAATGCTGCCTATTCACTTCCCAATTCTCTTACTGATTCCCCCAATGGAGATTATAAACCAAAGTCGGAAAATTACATCATTTTTGCTCCAGTTATTTTGAAAGCACCAAACTTAACTTTGAGTTTTGAAGAAATTGCAATAATTGATAGTTTAGGTGATGCTGGAATAATTAGTGTTTCGCGTGACTTCGGTAAAACTTGGCAAGATATTGCTTTTATAGATATGCGTCGTTCAAGTGGATTTAAAGATAAAGTAACTGAAAGCGAGTGGTTTACTGAACATCGAAGTTTAGCAAGTTTTGAAAATGACACAGTGTTTATTAAATTTACTTTATCCACTAATCCTTTAAAAAATAAAGATGGTTGGTATATTGATGATTTGAGAATTGATGCAAGTGTAGACTGGGTTAATGATTTGCTGAATGGTTCTGAAGTGATGGATGCAATAATAGTTCCTAATCCTACAACTGGTTATTCACAATTTCAATTGACATTGAGTCTTCCAGCAAAGTTGGAAATTGAAATTATTGATTATCTTGGCAGACCACTCAAAACAATCTTTCAGGAACAGAACCTTTCTTCCGGGGAATTTCGTTTTGACATTAATTTAGAAAACCTAAGTCAAGGAATATATTTTATTAGGTACAAATTGAATAATATTCCTCGAAGTATTCCTATTGTATTAGTGAAATAATTAAAACTTTTGTTTTGAAAAAAATTGAAAATTTGCCATCTGAACGAAAAATAATAAAAATTATTCCCAGCGAGGAACAAAAAAAAGAAGAGTTTCCCGCGCCGGAAATTTTAAGGAATTCTTTCATTCAGAAATTTTTGAATCATTTAAAGCAATATTTGCTCATTGAACCCAATTCCAAAATCTTAGTTGCAGTTAGTGGTGGTGTGGACTCGATTTCGTTATTGGATGCATTATACAATTTGAAATTTTATGTCCCGTTTGAGATTGCAATTGCACATATGAATCATATGCTAAGAGGTGAAGAATCCACTGAAGATGAGTTATTTGTAAAGGAAATTGCCGAAAAATATGGACTATTGCTTTTTCTGCAAAAGAAAAATGTTAGAAAATTTGCTGAAAGCAATTCATTAAATCTTGAAGAGGCTGCAAGAATCTTGCGGTATGATTTTCTTAAAAGAGCAGGTCAATCATTTTCGGCTAAATATATTGCAACTGGTCATAATGCGAACGACCAAGCCGAAACTGTTTTATTCAGACTTTTTCGGGGCACTGGGATTGCCGGTTTACAAGGAATCAACCGAAAACTTGAGTTATCAAAGGATTTGTACCTGGTTCGTCCCTTTTTGATTTTCTCTCGTGCTGAAATTGAAACATATGCTAAGTTTCGAAATTTAAAATGGAGAGAAGATTCGTCAAATTTATCTTGGAAATTTGTTCGAAATAAAATCCGTCGCGAATTAATCCCTTATTTGCAAAAAGAATACAATCCTAACATAGTTGAAAATTTAAATCAAACCGCATTACTCGCTCAAAGTGTTCAAAAGATTGTTTCGAATTTTGTGAAAGATTTATACGAGCAGTTTGTTTTCGAACGTAACTCATTTGAAGTTGAGTTGAGTTTACAAGGGCTCCAACTTTACGATGATTTTCTAATTAGTGAATTGCTTCAAGAAATTTTTCGAAAAAATTTTGATTCAATTCTCACATTTAAGAAAATTGAACAATTAAAGAAACTATTCAAAGCAAGTTCTGGTAAAATATTGACAATCCAGAAAGACGTATTTGCTTTTAAAAATCGTGATAAAATCATTTTTCTTCGCAAAGACTTTTTGAAACCTCAGTCTGACGAGTTAGTTGTTAAGAAAGTTTCGCATTTTATCTGGAATGATCTTTTTATTGAGTTTGTAGAAGTACCGAAAAATGAATTTGCAATTTTAGACTATCCAAATATTGAATATTTTGATTTCGATAAGATTTCGGACCAAATTCGAGTTCGTTCTTGGAAAGAAAGCGACCGTTTCGTTCCATTAGGAATGAATAAAGAAGTAAAACTAAGTGATTTTTTTATCAACCAAAAAATCTCTTTAATTATGAAAAGTAAAGTTCCTATTTTTATTTCAAACGAAGAAATTTTTTGGGTCGGTGGGTTAAGAATTTCCGAAAAATTCAAAGTGACCAAAAGAACAAAAAGGGTTTTAAAAGGAATAATAAAAAAATTAGAAGGAAATAGTGATGACAGCAGTTTATGAAGATAACCTTATAACAATTAATGGCAAAGAGTTTGTTCCTTATATAACTCACCAGCAAATCATTTCAAGAATACAAGATTTAGCCCAAAAAATCCAATTGGACTATCAAAGTACAACCCCAGTTTTTCTCGTTGTTTTGAAAGGAGCAATTTTTTTTGCTACAGAATTGATGCAAAACATAAAGTTGCCAGTTCATTTGGAGATTTTGAAAGCTGAAAGTTATGGGAATCGACTTGAAAGTTCCGGTAAAGTAAAACTTTTCCTTACAAACCATGATTTCGAAAATAAGGATATCTTAATAGTTGAGGATATTATTGATACTGGGCTTACAATTAAAACAGTTTTGGAAGAATTAAAAAAATATAAACCCAAAACTATTGAATTGGCTGTACTTCTTTTGAAAAAAGAAAAATTGCAATTCAATTTGAATATCAAGTATTGCGGATTTGAAATACCGAGTAAATTTGTAATTGGATTTGGTCTGGATTATGCAGAGTTTGGAAGAAATTTAAAAGATATTTTTATTTTAAAAGATTGAAAAAAATGTTTACTGGTATCATTGAAGAAGTTGGAAATATCTTGTCGACTAATCGTATTGGAGAATCTGTCCGATTTAAGATTGGAGCAAAGAAAGTTGTTGAAAATCTTGAAAAAGGTGCTTCGATTTCTGTAAATGGAGCTTGCTTAACGGTTGTGAATTTCGATGTGGATTACTTTGAGGTTGATGCAGTTGAGGAAACAATCAAAAGAACAAATTTGGGGTCTTTGAAAGTTGCAAATGATGTCAATTTAGAAAGAGCGCGCAAACTTTCCGATAGAATAGATGGTCATTTTGTTCAAGGACATATCGATGCAACTGGTAAGATTATAAGAATTATTCCAACAGGAATAAGCAAAATTTTATTTATTTCATTTCCAATTGATTATAAGATATATGTAGTTCCTAAAGGTTCTATTGCTGTTGATGGAATTAGTTTAACAATAGTTGATGTTCAGAACAATATTTTCTCTGTATCTGTTATTCCTTTTACTTTTGAACATACAAACTTGAAAACAAAAAAAATTGGGGACTTAGTGAATCTTGAATTTGATATCATCGGAAAGTATGTTGTGAACTATTTGAGTCTCAAAGGTGGATTAAATTATAATTCATATTTTGAAGAATATTATAATCAACCATAGTATTTACAAACAAAGCAGGTAAATGGAAAGATTACAAAATGAAATAATAATTAATAGTGAGCATTTAAAGCGGCAGATGAAAATCACTATTTTTGGGAATTATGGTTTCGTTTTTTTAGCATTCCCATTAGTTAGTGATGAGTATAGTGAGGAAAATGACCGCAAAATAATTGATGAGGTTTCAGATTACATTAATAATGGAGTATTTCGATTCGTTTTTGTTCCAACTGTTGAAAATCGAATCTGGAAAAACACAGAATTGGATTGGGCTGAACGTTCGAACCTGCATTATAAATACAATTCTTTTTTGGTAGAAGAAGTTTTACCCAGTATTTTCAAAATTGCTGGAAGTCCCACTCCAATTATTACATTTGGTTGTGGGGAATCAGGTTATTTTGCAGGGAATTCTTTCTTTCGGCATCCAGATTTGTTTTTTGGGACGGTTCTCTTCGATGCCTTTTTTGATATTCGTCGTTTTTGTGGGGATAGGTTCGACGAAAATTGTTACTTTAATTCGCCTCTGGATTTTCTACCAAATCTTGAAGAGGAATATTGGCTAATTCATTTACGTGCCCGAAAGTATATTCACTTTCTTGCTGATGAAACAGATAATGAAAGCTTGATACAGGCTCAACGCTTAAGTCAAATCCTCAAAAGCAAGAATATTAACCATAATTTCGAACAATATAATTCAACGGAGGGCGACAAAATTACAATTTGGAGCAGGCTATTTGTTGATATAGTTAAAAGGTATTTTTAATGAAAAAAGTTAGTTTTTTGTTTATATTTTTTTTCTCTTATTTTTTTGCATTTTGTGAAAATGATTCCATTCGTCAAATAATTGAGGTTCAAACTCAAAAGTTCAAAAATATTTTAGAAACTATTGTAACAAACTACTTCAAAGAAGATATTAATGTTACTACTATTTCGGAAAATGCTTTCAGTTCGCTTTTGCAATCATTAGATAAGTTTTCGAACTATTATTCTTCTCAACAATATGAAAAAATCAAGGATGCTTACCGAGGGTCAGTCGAAGGAATTGGTGTCCAATTTTTTCGTCGCGGGGATTCACTAATTATATTCAACATTTTACGGGGTAGCCCTGCTGAATCTTCTGGTTTGAAAATTGGTGACAGAATAATTTATATTAACCATGAATATTTCGTGGGAAAGGATGCACAAAGTGCATATAAAAAAATTTTAGAATCTCCAAACAAAAAGTGTATAATTACAATTAAGCAAGGAACAACATTAAAAGAAATAGAAATTCCAGTTGTTGAGACAATTATTCCTTCTGTAGTTGCTTCGATAAAATTTGATGAAAAAAAGATTGGGTTTGTGAAATTAACACGATTTTCTCTTAAAAGTGTATCGGAATTTACCCGAGCCTTCGATAGTTTAATTGAAATTGGATGTAAATATTTTGTGGTAGACCTACGAGGTAACCAGGGTGGTTATTTGGATGAAACAGTTAAACTTATCCAGTTGTTTTTAAGTAAAGGAGATACTGTTGTCGTTGTTTCTGGGAGGGAAATTCATCGTAAAGTTTATGTTTGCGAAGAAGATGGTAAATACAGACAAATTCCTTTAATCGTTCTGGTAGATAATAATTCGGCATCAGCAAGCGAAATCTTTGCTTCATCCTTGCAAGATAACGACAGGGCATTGGTTATTGGCCAGAGAACTTTTGGAAAAGGTTTAGTTCAACGAACTTGGGAATTCAAAGATGGTTCAGCGTTTAGATTGACTACTGCGGAGTATGTCTCGCCTTTGGGTCGGCAAATTCAAAAGCCCGAAATAGATAACCTCGACCTTGGAACTTTCGCTGAATTAACCTTGAGTGCTGAACAAAAAGAAACCATAGAAAATATGATAGAAAAGTCGGGTTTACAGAAAAATTTACCTGTTTTTACCACAAAAAAAGGCAGAACTGTTCTTGGCGGAGGTGGTGTTTTCCCAGATTATTTCTTTCAATACGATACTTTGCCACCATATTTACAAAAATTAAAAAATAATGGTCTGCTAAATGACTTCGTCTTAAGATTTTTTGTTGATTCGCCTATTGGTTTTAAGGAAATTTCAAAATTAGATTTTGAAAATTTTTTATTGAAATTTGACATTTCTGAGAAAGTAATGAGTTCTTTCAGGCAATACTTGATGCAAACAAATAGTTACCTTGATAAATTTTTCGAAGAGGAATATTATAAAATTAAACTTGAGATAAAGGCTACACTTGGTTACATTCTGTTTGGAGATTTAGGTTATTTTTCTGTTATTCTACAAAAGGATAATGTAATAAATAAGGTTCAAAGTTTATTGAAGGAAGTTGAAAAACTTGTTCAACAATAAGGGGTTGTTTATGTTAAAAGGAATTCTTTTTTGGACACTTTCTTTCATTATTATGCTGGGCTTTGCAATGTTTCAGAGAATGACTGGACCAACTTATCCAAAGTCAGGAAGTATTACGATTGCTTCAGAAAAAATCAAATATAAATTAGATAGGTCATGGACAAATACTTCTGATGCAAGAATTGAGATAAAAACAAACAACAAAAATCTTACAGGGTTTTTGCATTTCCGTCGGCATCCCAGCTATGATGATTGGAGTATTAAACCATTGGAGAAATCAAACAATGGCTTGGTTGCTGTGATTCCTCGTCAGCCTGCAGCAGGTAAAGTTATGTATAAAATAGTTATCCAAGATGAGCAAGGCAAAAAGTATAATTTAACTCGTGAACCTGTGATAATTAGATTTAAAGGGGATGTCCCAATTTATTTTTTAATTCCACACATTTTCTTTATGTTTTTTTCAATGGTATTTGGAATTAGAACTTTTTTCGAATCTTTGTACTTACGAAAAAAAGTTTTACTATTTTCCGTAGTAACTCTAATACTATTATTTATTGGAGGGGTTATTTTCGGGCCAATCGTTCAGCATTATGCCTTTGGAGTATTTTGGTCCGGCTGGCCCTTTGGGCACGATTTAACCGATAATAAAACTTTAATTTCATTAATTTTTTGGCTAATTGCTGTAGTGAAACTTAGAAAAAATCCAAATGATGCTAAATGGGCAATAATAGCTTCTTTGATAATGGTAATTGTTTATTTAATTCCACACAGTGTTCTTGGTTCCGAAATTGATTATACTAAGATTAAGTAATGATTTTATTTGTTTTTTAAAGCTTCATCAATAATTTTTTTGCATAATTCGGGAAATTCAATGCCAATTGCTTTTGCGGCTTTTGGTACTAGAGAAGTTTCTGTAAATCCAGGTATCGTATTAACTTCTAATACAAAGGGTTGATTATCTTCGTTTAGACGGAAGTCGACTCGGGCAAAGCCTTCGCCCCCAATTATGTTGTATGCCATCAAAGCAAGTTCTTGAGTAAGTTCGGTTACATCATCTGGAATTTCTGCTGGACAAATATATTCTGTTTTACCGATAGTATATTTGTGTTCGAAGTCGTAGAACCCACTTTGGGGGACAATTTCTATTACTGGTAAAGCCTCGTTGCCAATAATTCCGACTGTTATTTCTTTCCCTTCAATATACTCTTCTATTATAACAATATTTGAAAATGAAGAGGCAAGAGTTAAAGCATTGAAAATGTCATCAAGATTTCCATCTTTAATTATTGTAATTCCAATAGTTGAACCTTGGTCGTTCGGTTTAATCACCATTTTTATGCCAAATTCATTCCGTAGTTCCTCGGCTATTTCATAGTTGTTAAGGTCTTCTTTCCTGACTATTGTCCAGCGGGGAGTTGGTATCCTTATAGAAGAAAAGAGCAGTTTACATAAATTTTTATTTAGTCCAATAGCATGAGCTAATGGTTTGCATCCAGTGTATGGTAAATTTCGAAAATCTAAAAGAGTTTGGATAGTGCCATCTTCTCCGTATTTACCATGTAAAACGATGAAAGCCAAATCAATTGTGTCGAAAGTAGGATTTTCAATGCATTCAAGGTATTTTTGCTTGGAATAAGTCGATAAATCAAGTTCAGAATAGGTTGGTAAGTTATCCAATTCATTCAAAGAATAAAAAAAGCCATTATTTCCTAAAGCAGGGTCGATTAGTATAGCATTGTGGTTGAGTTCTTTTAAAGCTTTAAAAACGGCTATACCACTTTTGATTGAAATGTCTCTTTCTGTTGAAATCCCCCCAAATATTACACCTATATTCATTTTATCCTTTCTTTTTTATTAATTCTGGAAAATTTTCAAATAGTAATTTTAGGTCATTTATAAAATCTTCTTGCCAATTTGGATTTCGTAAGAGTGCTGCCGGATGGTAAGTAATTATCACTGGAATTTTGTTAAAGTTCAAAATTTTACCTCGTAATTCGCCCATTTTTTTCTTTATATTCAGTAATCCTTCGATTGCAGTAGCTCCAAGAGCGACAATTACTTTTGGTTTAACCAACTCGATTTGTTTCAAAAGATAAGGTCTGCAAAGTTCAATTTCTGAAGGTAAAGGTTTCCGATTGTTAGGTGGTCTACATTTTAAAATGTTGCAGATATATACATTTTCCCTTTCAATACCGACATATTTAAGTAATTTCGTAAGTAGTTGCCCAGCTCGCCCAACAAAAGGAAGACCTTGTAAGTCTTCGTCGGCACCAGGGGCTTCGCCAATGAACATTATTTCAGCATTTGGATTGCCTGCTCCGAACACAAATTTCGTGCGGGTATGTCCAAGATTACATTTAGTACATTTATTAATTCTTTGTTCTAATTCGCTTAATGTTTTAGAATTAAACCAATTGCTTTCTGTTGAAAAAATATCTAATGAATGGGGAAGAGTGATTTGTTCTTTTTGATATTCAACTGTAGGTTCCGAAAAGGTGTTTTTTACAACATCGGAAGAGATTTCATTTTCAAAAAAAATTACCTTACCGTAATTTTCTTTTAAAAAGCTCAAAAAATTGATTATTTTATCGTCAAGTTTCATAAGAATGCAAAACTAAACAAAAAAAGAGACATAGAATCCACCTGATTCTATGTCTCTAAAAAGATTTTATGTAAAATTAATCTTGTGTAGAGAATTCCAATTTTTCTTCGCTGCAAGATGCTTTCAAGTAATCGCGATTCATTAGTGCAATAAAGCGAACTGAAATTCCTTTCGGACAGGCTGCCTCGCATTCGTAAAGATTACTACAATTCCCAAAACCTTCTTTTTGCATTTGTTCAACCATTGCAAGAGCTCTTCGTTTCCGTTCAGGTTGTCCTTGAGGCAAATATGCAAAGTGGCTTACTTTAGCCGCCACGAAAAGCATAGCAGCGCCATTGGGACATGCAGCAACACAGGCACCACATCCAATGCATTGTGCAGCATCCATTGCATTGTCTGCATTCTGTTTAGGTACAGGGATTGAATTTGCCTCGGGGGCTTGTCCTGTATTAACACTAATAAATCCACCAGCCTGAATAATTCTATCAAAAGCAGAGCGGTCAACTATTAAATCTTTTATTACAGGAAATGCTCTAGCCCGGAATGGTTCAATCCATATTTCGTCACCGTCATTAAATTTACGCATATGGAGTTGACAGGTAGTTGTGTTTTTTTCGTGACCATGTGGTATACCATTGATAGTAAGGGAACACGCTCCACAAATTCCTTCTCGGCAATCATGGTCGAATGCAACAGGTTCTTTCCCCTCTAAAATTAATTTTTCATTAAGAACATCAAGCATTTCAAGAAAGGACATATCTTCGATGACATTATCAAGTTGATATGTTTCGAAATGTCCTTTTTCGTTTGCATTTTTTTGCCGCCATATATGTAATGTGAGTTTCATTATTTGTAACTCCTGACAGTTAGTGGAACATACTCAAAAACAAGAGGTTCAATGTGTCGGATTGGTTTATTCCCAACTCCAGTAAATTCCCAAGCAGCGACATGACAGAAATTCTGGTCGTCTCGCTTAGCTTCGCCATCAGGATATTGATGCTCTTCTCTGAAATGCCCTCCACAAGATTCGTTTCGTTCTAAAGCATCCCAAAGCATCAATTCAGCAAATTCAAGGAAGTCCGCGACTCGTAAAGCCTTTTCAAGTACAATATTTAAGTCACCTTCTTCACCAACCATAGTAAGGTTTTGCCAAAATTCCTCTCGTATTTTTGGAACTAATTCCAAAGCTTTTTTCAACCCTTCTTCATTTCTCGACATTCCGCAATAATCCCACATAATTTTCCCAAGTTCTCGATGGAATTGGGTTGGTGTCTTTTTACCGTTAATTGACATAATTTTTTTGATTCTTTCTTCGACTTCTTTTTCAACATTTTTGAACTCTGGATGGTCAGTAGTAACTTTTTCTAATTTTGTAGTAGCAAAATAATGTCCTATTGTATATGGAAGAATAAAGTAACCATCGGCAAGTCCTTGCATCAATGCGCTAGCCCCTAATCTATTTGCACCGTGATCAGAAAAATTTGCTTCTCCGATAACGTGTAAGCCCGGAAGGTTGCTCATTAGATTGTAATCTACCCATAACCCCCCCATTGTGTAGTGTGGCGCTGGATAAATTCTCATTGGTGTTTCATAAGGATTTTCGCCAGTGATTCTTTCATACATTTCAAAAAGGTTACCGTATCGTTCTTCTATTACCTTCTTTCCAAGCCTTTTAATTGCATCAGAAAAGTCTAAGTAAACTCCATTCCCCATAGGACCAACACCTCTTCCTTCATCACATACGCGTTTTGCAGCACGTGAAGCAATATCTCTTGGAGCAAGGTTTCCGTAACTTGGATACATTCTTTCAAGGTAGTAGTCCCTTTCCTCTTCTGGAATATCATTTGGGTGTCGTTTATCCCCAGGGTTTTTAGGAACCCAAACTCGTCCATCGTTTCTCAAAGATTCACTCATTAATGTTAACTTTGATTGGTGTTCTCCACTTTGGGGAATGCAGGTAGGATGGATTTGGGTAAATGCTGGGTTTGCAAAAAATGCTCCTCGCTTGTATGCTCGATATGTTGCAGTAACATTGCATGCCTGAGCATTGGTTGAAAGGAAAAAAACATTTGAATAACCACCAGTGGCAAGAACTACAGCATCTCCAACAAATGACTCAATTTTACCATTTAATAGATTCCTTGTAACAATTCCTCTTGCTACTCCATCTATTACAACAAGGTCAAGCATTTCTGTTCGGGTGTGGAGGACTATTTTTTTCAAACCTACTTGCCGCATCATTGCTGAATATGCTCCTAAAAGGAGTTGTTGACCTGTTTGACCTCGTGCATAAAAGGTTCTGGATAATTGGGCCCCACCGAAAGAACGATTTGCAAGGTATCCGCTATATTCTCGGGCAAAAGGGACACCTTGGGCAACACATTGGTCGATTATGTTGTTGCTAACTTGAGCAAGACGATAAACGTTTGCTTCACGAGAACGGAAATCTCCACCTTTAACAGTATCGTAAAATAGCCTCCATATACTATCACCGTCATTAGGATAGTTTTTTGCAGCATTTATACCCCCTTGCGCTGCGATGCTGTGGGCTCGCCTTGGGCTATCGTGGTATGTGAATACTTCGACATTATAACCAAGTTCAGCAAGGGAAGCGGCAGCAGAGGCTCCTGCTAAACCTGTTCCAACAACCAAAATTTTATACTTGCGTTTATTTGCTGGGCTAACAAGCTTCATTTCGAAGCGATGTTTGTCCCACTTTTCTTCTATTCTTCCTGATGGTACTTTTGGGTCCAGTATCATATTCCACCTCCAACCAAACCTAACAAAATTGAAATTGGTATTGAAATCAAGCAAAGAACAATAATAATAGATAAAATTGTACTGCTTTTTTGAATTGTTGGGAAGTAATGTTTTTGATTGTAACCAAGTGTCTGAAACATACTTTGAATTGCATGGTCTAGATGAAATCCAACGATTATTACACCAACAATGTAAACAAGAGAAATAATAGGATTTTTAAACCCTAAAACAACCATTCTGTAAACATCAAATCTTTCCAGTACAATGGAACTTACCGCGTTATGCGGTTGGTAAAACTCGGGATAATAATGTTGGGGATTAGTTGTTCGAAAAGTGAAATGCAATAAGTGATAAACTACGAAGCACAAAATCATTAATCCAGTCCAAATCATTGTTCGTGAGGTAAATTTTGCTTTGAGATATTTTGTGACAGCGTACTTTGTGGGTTTGGAAGCCCAGTTTTCAAATTTTAATTTGATTGAGGTAATGATATGTAAAATGGCTGAGAGAACCAAAACAATACGTATAATCCATAGCAAAGGGCCTAAACTATGAAGAAACGCAGAGTAAGAGTTCAAAGAATCTTTGCCGAAATAAATTAGCATATTTCCAGCGGTATGGACAATAACATAGAGAACTAATATCGCTCCCGTTATTGCCATTACAATCTTGCTTAGAATAGTTGAGCGGAGATAACTAAAAAACCCCATATATCCTCGACCTTTAAACAAACAAAACGAAAATTATTTCAAAATCTCTAAATTATAAAAAAAAGACAAAAGATTGATATTGAAACATTTTTGAAAATATTTTTTTTGGTTCTGTATACTATATTGTGTGAAGTTAGTTATCGATGTCAATAAATTCAATTTTTAAAGCAATTTCAAGTTCTTCTTTTTCTTTAATAATTTCCACAAGTTTTAACTCTATTTGTTTTAATTCTTCATTGGTTTGTGTTTTAGTTTGAATCAGTTCATTTAACTTTTCTTCTTCTTCAATTCTTGCTTTTTCATTTTGGTTAATATGTTCTTCGACTCTTTTCAAAGATTCTTTTTTATTTTTCGAAAATGCGAAATAATCTATTAAAAAATAAGCAATTACACCAAGTATGAAAATTGAAAATATTTTAAAAGATAACCCAAGTCCTCTTATAATCTCGTAGTTAAATGTTTCATCAAATAAATAAATTATATTATTCCCAATACAGAAAAACAAAAGTGAAATAAAAGTCAATAAGAAATAAATTCTCCAAGTAAACTCTTTAGAATATTTAATCTTTTTATTTTTTGTATCGATGATTAAGTTTTCGAGCTCCATTATTTTTTCTTTTGATACGGAAATTTCCTTGTCGAGTTCTTTATTCTGCTTCTCAAATTCATATTTTTTCTTGTTAAGCATTTCAATTTCTTGTTGAATTAATTCTATTTTGTGTGCTATTTCTTTCTTCGAACTTGAAGCTAAATTTTCGATATGTTCAATCTTTGTTGCTTTACTTTTGTGGTCGATAATGGTATTCATATCCAAAAGAATGCTACGAATCTCTGGCTTAATACGATAGACACTTTCATCAGCATAAAAGTATTCTGGATGGCTTTTTACAAAAGCCTCTATTGAATGGTAATCATCCTGAAAAATATTTACAAGTACAATTCCTAAGTGGAATTCTTTGAGATAAGCAAGGTTTCTAAGTATTTTCCTTTCTAACAATGAAAGATTTTCTAAAAAACCGAATGCCTTTTGAAATAGAGCGTTGTATTGGGTGAATTTCGAGTAATTTTCGGGTTCATTTTCTTCTAAATGTTTCGAAATGAAGAAACGGTAATGGTCTCTGATTTTAAAAATTTGATTTTTTAACCAAATTACTTCTGTTAGGTCATTGTTGCTGCTAAAATATTTGAATATTATCTCGTAATTTTCAGAATTTTCTGGTAAAAAACGAATTGATTCTTCGCTGTACCTTTCGAAACACGAAAGTAATTTAAACGTTTTTTCGAGTGGTTGTGGAATTTTGGAAATTATTTTGTGGTAAATTTTTTTGTAAAATTCTTTTTTATTTATTTCAACAGAATTATTGGAGAGTTCATATAAAAAGAGTTCGATAGCAAATGGTATACCTAATGTTTCAGAATAGATTTTTTCTACATCTATTTCAAGTTCTTTATTGTCCAAAAGCGTTTTGATTTCTTCTTTGGACCAAGGTAAAAGATTAATGACTTTAATTTTTTCTTTGGGTTCATTTTTTAAAAGAAATTTTTGTACGAAATCGTAGCGAGTTGAAAAAATAAATTTATGCTCAAAAATTGTTGAAAGTTTTGTATTCCTAAAAGGAAAGACTAACTCGTAGGATTTAAAATCTTCAATAAAATTTAATGTTAAATATCGATAAATTGAATTATATGCCCAATTCTCAATTGTTGCACCAAACTTTTCATAATTATCGAAGATGAAAAAAAGTTTTAACTTTTTATCCTCACCAATTATTTGACTACTTGCTTGAAGTATAGATGTTAAGATGGCTTCGGTCAAAACGTCAAACAAATATAAAAGGATTCTTCTGTCGCTTTTTTTGGGGAAATAGGTCTCAATTTTTTTATAAATTTCTTCTTTATTGAACGAAAGATTTGGTTCAGGTAATTCAGCGTAGTAGTGGTCTTTCAACTTGTTTAGAGCAGTTATTTTTGGAAGCAATTCTTTGTCTTTTTCTTTAACTTGCTCAAGTAATTTTGAATAACGGCCTAAAAAAAAGTCAATATCGTTAATATTTATTTTATTTTCGGAATCCAAGGAATTAGCATAACATTTTATCGCATTTCCAAGTTCGAATAAATTGGTAATATTTTCAAAGTCAAAATGAACAAATATGGTACATTCATTTTGATTTTCGGCAATTTTGCTAATAAGTTTTTCGATGAAATGGGTTTTCCCTGTTCCAAACGTCCCAGTTAAGGTTAAAAAAGGTTGGGAAAAATCCCAAAAATCGAATGATGAAATTAATTCTTGTATTTTATCCATTTTTTAAATAGAAATTCATTTCAACAATTGTTCCTTTTGTACTTGTTGTGATATTTACAGAGTCTGAAAGTTGTCGGATAAGGAAAATTCCTCTTCCTCTTTCTTTCAACAGATTTTCTGGAGAACGAGGATCTTCGATTGTTGAAGGGTCGAAGCCGGTTCCTTCGTCTTGAACAATTACTTGAATATTTTCGCTACTGGCTGACACACGGAGCTTAACTTTTTTTGATTGGTCGAATTTGTTGCCATGTTGAATAGCATTAATTACTGCTTCAGTTGTAGCAACTATTATATTGTGTAGTTTATCGTTTCCAATTGGAATTTTCAATTTTATTTTATCGAAAATAGATTCTATTTCACTTAAAATTTTTTTATCGGAATTAAATTCTGCTTTAAAGATTAATATAGTTTCGCTATTCATTATTTTTTTCAAAAAGATAAACTTACTGAAAGTAATAAATTAGGTGTTTCTCCAATCAATTTATAATCCCCGAATTTTAGTTCATACCAACCTTGCAAAAATACCACATTGTTGTTACTTAAAAAAATCCTTATTTCGGTTTCAGGAGAAAATGAATAAAAAGTGTAAAGATTTTGTAAACTAAGCTTCGACAATGATGATTGCTTTATGTTATAAACTCGTGTACCAATACCAAAGATGGTTCTTTTCCCGAATCGACAATACAATAATTCACGAAGAAAGAGTTCATAAATTTCCGTTTCTTTGGTCATTGCAAAATTCTTCCAATATAGTAATCCTCTTTCGGAATATTTGTAAACAAGGTTGCCGCTTAAAAAGGAATTCTTTGTGAAATTGATTAATAGAGTATCGCGATAAGTAAATTGTCTGAAAGCGTAGCTTTGAATAGTATTAGTATTGATTTCAAAATCGTAAACGATATAATTTGAAATTACCTCGAACATTGGGGAAAAATGAACAATTTGTGTTTTAAGTTCGGGTGATAGAGAAAATCGGATTACTCTGTTCCAATTATTTAACGAACTTTTACTTGCCTTGAGAAAAACAAGATGGTTCAGTTGTAAGTCCAATTCCGTTTTAAGACTTAATATTTTCGAAAATCTAAGTAAGTATGAAATATTTGATAAAAAGTTAAATTCATCGCGGTCGTCATCGTTTAAGTTCGAAGGAGTGTCGTAGCGAAATATGCTTAAACTTCCATTTAATGCAAGTGCGTTATTTTGGTTGAAATTGGATTGAATATAGTAAAAGAAATTTATTTTGTTTTGGTAGTTATTTTTTTGTGATTCTATTAATGCAATTTGATTGAATCTTTGTTCTTCGATTGGAAAAAGTTTGTTCAAAGAGTTTTCTTCGTTTCTAAAAAAGAAATTAATTCCAATCAAAGGAGAAAAATATTGATTTATGAACTTAAACTTAAAAGTAACATCAAAGGACTGTTCCAAAAGTGTTCGTTCGATTGAAGTATTTGGATTGTCAATTATTGGCTTATTGTAAGTTCTTTTAATTTGGTAAGAGTTAATATTTGCATTAAAGGAAATTTTTAGACTATCCCAAATATTATAATCAAATGCGATAACAGGCGATAGTCTACTTTCAATTCTTCTTTCGAAAAATTCATTGGTGATAATTGGGTAAGCAACATAATCCCGTTGATTATTGAAATAGTTTAAACTTAGATCGAAAGAATTTACTTCGTCGAAAAGTCCATAAATTTTTAGTTGTGAAATTAAGTTTTTGTTTCGTTTGGCAAAATTCAAATAACAATTTTCGCTTAAAAATTTACCTTCAATGTTAAGTTCAGGAAGTTTAATATTAATATTATTTAATCCAAAAGTAAATCGAGGTCCGTAATTGATAACAGAAATTTGCTTGTTTCTTTCGATACCAAACGAAATAAATGGGTTTATCTTTTCGGTCAAGGTAAAATAAATTCCAAATTCGCTATTCATTTTTTCCGCTTGGTTTAAACCAATAGATTTAGAATCTGAATTTAAATTGTAATTACCTGTAGCGAATACATTGAAAAAAGTACTAATTGGGAAATTTATATGAAATTTAAAATTTTCGAAATCTCTAACTGCGTTTTCATTGGATTGAATAATGAGCCCACTATATTCATTGGCAAGGAAAACTTCACCATTAAATATTTTTCTTCTAAGAGAAAAGGAATTGTTAAGTCGATAAATGTTATATTGTTTATCTAATATATTGGAAAAAAGGTTACTTTTCTGAATTGTTGTATCATATTGCCAAATTGTAAAATATTGAGTTAGGAGAGGTAATGGTAAGAAAACAAAATATATCAAAAAGTTTATTAAAAAATTATTTGGTTTTATTTTCAATTTGTAAGGGAGTTTGATTGCACTTTCGTTTATATTCAATAACCATTTCAGTAATTTGTTCGTGAGTTTCTTGTACAATATATTTTTTGCCACTTTTCAAACAGATAATGGAGTTAATACCAATTTCAATGGATTCTATCTCCTCGGCATTAATAACAATATGTTGACCATCAATTTTAGTCAGCAGAATCATTGAATTTTAATATAGATTTTACCGATAATTGGGTCAGTTTTGCAGATATTTTGAATTCTTTCAACATTTTCAGAGTTAAGGAGAGTTCCTGCAACGGCAATTTTTAAACCAGATTCAGTGACAATATTTCTTGAAAGTGTCATTCCTTCTTTTAATTCATCTGGTTCAATAGGTCTTTCGGTTGGAACTTTAAGCAAGGATGAACGATAAGCAAGGTATTGATCCAAAAGGACTACTACGCGAAAATCGTATAAACGGCGTGATTCGGCTTCCAACATCGAAACAATTTTATTTGTTTCGAATTTTTTCTGGCTAAAATAATCGTCATAGTCAATAACGACTCGAAGAATTCGGGATGCAAGAGGGATGTTTCCTTTTTCAAGTTTATCGGGAAGTCCACTACCGTCATAGTTTTCATAGATATGAATTACAACATCAGCGACATCTTCAAATGAACGAAAATAGGTAAATAATTCCTTTGCAAACAAAGGAATCTTTTCCATTTTTTCATTTTTCAGAAAACCATTTTGAGTAGGTATTTCGCCAATATTTCTTTCAGGTAAGACTAATCTACCAATAAAACAAAGTTTGGCTGAATCTTTAATTAGGTTCTGAAGATAAGTATTTTGAGGTTCGTATTCATTAGCAATCCAAAGAGCAATTTCAGTTATTCTGTAAATTCTATCAGCGCCATCAGGGATTCGCAAACATTCAAAAAGATAAAGAAGGTCTCGCATACGTAAAGTATCTTGTCGAAGTTCTTCTCGTAAATCTCCGATTACAGAGTCGCGTTTGTAAATTTCTTTATAAAGATGCATAATACGGTAAGCGTTGTTAAATTTTGCGATTACTTCGTCAATAAGAAATGGTTTATTGATAAAATCGTCGGCACCAACTTGTAGAGCTTTAAAATTCAGTTCAGCATTTGAATTTGATGTAATGAAGATAATAAAAATATTCCGAATTTTTGGGTCTTCCGATTCACGAATGTTTTTTACCATTTGCTCAGTATGGAATTGGTCCTCTAAATAATTTGCAACGATTATCATCAAGTCGTTGAATTTTTGAACTAAGTCCCAACATTCAATACCGTCATCAACAGTAAAGATTGGAGATTTTCTGAAAACTCGCTCAATAACTTTTTTCAAAGAGGTTTTTGTCGATTCATTTTTTTCCACTAAGCAAAAAGGAATAAAAAAGTCTTCCATATATTATCTTTATTCAACTCCTTTGCTTTTCAATTCACGTAATAATGCCTCTCTTTCTATTTCGAGTTGACGAATTTTTCGTTCTATTGTATCGAGTTCTTCTGGCATCGATTCTATTTCCAATTTAATTTTGCTGGCAGCTTCGTCGATTAGGTCTATTGCTTTGTCGGGCAAGAACCTATCAGTAATGTATCTATGGGAAAGTTCAGCAGCAGCAACAATTGCAGAATCGGAAATCTTTACTCCGTGATGAACTTCATATCGTTCTTTTAAGCCACGAAGGATAGATATTGTCTCTTCCACTGTTGGTTCGTCGACAAATACCTTTTGGAATCGTCGCTCAAGAGCAGGATCCTTTTCAATATATTTTTGATACTCATCCAAGGTAGTAGCACCAATACAACGAAGTTCACCGCGGGCAAGTGCAGGTTTTAAAATATTCGCAGCATCCATACTTCCTTGGGTAGCCCCAGCTCCAATTAAAGTATGAATTTCGTCGATAAATAAAATTATTTGACCCTCTGAATCGACAACTTCTTTGATAACTGCTTTTAAACGTTCTTCGAATTGTCCGCGATATTGGGTTCCAGCAACAAGTGCCCCCATATCGAGCATTACAACTATTTTGTTTTTTAAATTGTCGGGAACATCTCCTGCAACTATCATTTGGGCAATTCCTTCGACAATTGCTGTTTTCCCAACACCAGGCCCGCCAATCAATACAGGATTATTCTTTGTTCTTCGTGATAGAACCTGTAAAACTCTTCGGATTTCTTCTTCTCTGCCAATTACAGGGTCAAGTTTTCCTTCCCGAACTTCGTCATTCAATATTCTACCATAACGACGAAGTGCCTGGTATTTTTCTTCTGGACTTTGATCGGTAACCCGTTGCCCACCTCGAATTTCTTTTAGGATTTTCAGAATATCATCACGGTTTACATTATGACTGCGAAGCAAGTCGGCAACATTTGAACGAACAGAGACAAGAGCAAGAAGGAGATGCTCAACACTTACATACTCATCATGCATCGATTTCGCTTCTTTGAATGCAGTATCGAATACTTCGTTTAAAGATGGGCTTAGATATAAATTTCCAGTGTAGCCCCTTACTTTTGGTAAAGATTCGAGTAACTCATTTACTTTTACTTTAATTTTTGGAATACTAACTTCAAGTTTTTTTAAAATTTCAACAACAAAGCTTTCATCGTCTTGGATTAATGCAGCAAAAAGGTGTATTGGTTCTAATGCTTGGTTATTATAGTTTAAAGCAATTTCTTGGGCTGTTTGTATGGCATCCTGCGAACGCAAAGTAAATTTTTGCAGATTCATTTTTCCTTTCTAATAGTTTTAATAATTATAGACGAAAAAATATTTTCAAAAAAGTAAATTTATCAAAAAATATTTGTTTTGTAAAATAGTTATTGTTTAATTAGTAAAAACATTTTGCCAAATGGATGTAAAAGGAAAAATTCTTTGGATTGACGATGAAATTGAACTTTTGCGACCACATTTAATCTTGCTCCGACAAAAAGGGTATGAAGTCGAAACAGCAACTAATGGAGAAGATGGTGTTGAATTAGCTAGAATTAATTCATATAATTTAATTTTTCTCGATGAAATAATGCTTGGTATGAGTGGATTAGAAACGCTTAGTCTTTTAAAAGAGATTAATCCATATGTACCAATTGTGATGGTAACGAAAAACGAGGCTGAAACTTTGATGGAAGAGGCTATAGGGCGAAAAATTGATGCTTATTTGACGAAGCCTGTAAATCCTACACAAATTTTGGCAATTTGTAAAAGGTTTCTTGAATACGAAAAAATTAATCAAGAGAAAATTGTGCAAAATTTTCTTCTCGAAATTTCAAATATACGAAACCAATTGGGAGAAAGGTTAGAATGGGAAGATTGGGTTGAAATATATTTAAAGTTGGTCAATTGGTCATTAGAATTGGATAAATTTCCTGCCTTGGGACTTGTTGAGCCTTTACGCGACATTTTTCGTGAAGCCAATTCAGTTTTTTCTGATTTTATTGAAAATAATTATTTCGATTTCATCCATTCCACCGATGAAAAGAAAAACCCTTTACTATCTCCAAAAATTGTTGAAAAGTTTCTTATTCCACAATTAGAGCAATTCCCAAATTCAAATATATTTTTCTTTGTTATTGATTGTTTACGTCTTGACCAATGGTTGGTGATGGAAGAAGTTTTGCAACAATTTTATAAAATTACTCGGAATTACTATTGTTCTATTTTACCAACAGCAACACCCTATGCAAGGAATTCAATTTTTGCAGGTCTTTTTCCCATTGATATTCAAAAATATTATCCACAGTATTGGGTAGGAGAACTGAATACCGAAGACCACAGGCAAAATGCTTTCGAAAAGGAATTGCTCGATGAGCAACTTAAACGAAAGCGTATTAAACTTCGGACACCACTGCAATATATAAAAATTCACGAAACGGAGTTTGGAAAGAAAATCGAAAACGACATTGTTCGGATTGCTCAGAATCATTTAACTTCGATAGTTGTCAATTCTGTTGATATGATTGCTCATTCACGCTCTGATTTTGCAATTTTGAAAGAAATTGCCCCCGATGAATCTGCTTATCGCTCGCTGACACGTTCTTGGTTTATTCATTCAAGTTTATTCGGTATGCTAAAAACTTTGTCCTCGTTCCCAAATCTAAGAGTAGTTTTAACTACTGACCATGGTTCAATTCGTTGTATGAGAGGAGTAAAAGTACTCGGCGATAGAGAAACGTCTACCTCCTTGCGTTACAAGTTTGGAAAAAATGTTAAATGCGACCCTCGGTATTCAATGCAAGTTAAGGACTTAACAGAGCTTCGACTTCCCAAGATTTCAATTACAGTTAACAATATTATAGCAAAAGAGGATTACTATTTCGTTTATCCAACCGATTATCATTATTATTTACAAAGATATAAGGATAGTTTTCAGCACGGCGGAATCTCATTAGAGGAAATGATTATTCCTATTGTTATTCTTGAACCGAAAGTATGATTTTGAACTTAAATTAAGATTTTTTAATTTTGCATTTCAAGTGGGCCCGTAGCTCAGTTGGGAGAGCGCTAGAATCGCACTCTAGAGGTCGTGAGTTCGAGTCTCATCGGGTCCACTTTTCTTTTCTGTAGCAAAACGGCAGCCTTGCATCAATGAATAAAAGTATTTGCCCTTCGATTAGTTCTATCGAAATGGAATTATCTGTAGCAATGTTGCGTGCCCCTTCTCTGTATCCCAATTCCAGAGTTTCATTGTCAAGGTTCCATTTTAAATTATTTGTTTTCAATTTTGCCTTTGGCTGTGGTATTATGGAGATTAGTTCACCTGTTTTGGTTGATACTGAAAATGATTGATATAAAGGAATTCCATAGCGTCCCTTTTCAAAGATGCAAAGAGTGAGGTTTTGGCAATATTTTTTGAATATACTCCAATTGTTTAAAGTGTGTTCGAGTTCACCGCCCTGGAAACCTAGGACAAGAATTTTTTGATAACCATTTTGTTTTGCAAATAAAAGCGATTTTTCGAAATCATTAATTTCTTGATCAGGTTCATAAATGATTTTGGATTTAGTAAAATATTTTTCAATATTTGACTTGGAAAAAGTGTCCAAATCTCCAACAACATAGTCGCAAATTATTCCCTTTTCGAATAAACGGACAGCCCCTCCGTCGGCCCCTATAGTTGGTAAATCAGGGAAATATTTAATAAAAAAACCCAAAGAAGGCAATTCAGAATTTAAGCAAATAAGGCAATCGAATTTTTCATCGAATACGATATTGAACATAAAAAATTACAAATTTCGAAAATTCGAAGTTCAAAAATAAATAATCTGAAATTTATTCACTTAACTAGAACTTAATAAAAAGTATCTTAAATGAAAATCCAGAAGAACTAATTACAGTAAAATAACTACCACTTGGAAGCTGGGATACATCAATTTCAATATTTTCTTTTATTGAAGGTAAATTTTCTTTATATTCAACTAGATTCCCAAGTATGTCGAAAATCGAAAGGCAAATTGGATCTGCTAATTCGATGAATGGTAATTCAACAATTAACTTTTCATTTGCAATGAGATATTTTATTTTGTGTGGATAACTATCATTATTAGGAGAACTAGCAATTACAGTATCAATAATTACATTTATGATTTGGGTTGTATCTTTTCCACAAGTACCTTCTAAGATGCAGAAATACTGACCATTATCATCTTTTGAAACTTTAGGTATTGTAAAAGTATTATTAGTTTCACCAAGTAGTTTGGAATTGTCTTTATACCATTGATATTTAATATCTTTACCATTGGCATCAACAAAAAGGACAAGCTTTTCACCAATTTTAACTGTTGTGTCCGAAGAAGAAGCAATTATTTTTGTTTTTGGAATCACATCCAAAAAGATGTCATTACTTTCAGCGTTTGGAGGACAAAATCCTGAAACAATTAGTTTATATTTTCCAGAGTTCTGTGGTTTTAAATTTTTTAGAATTAGAAATGAATCTGTTGCATTTTGGATTTTTTCGTTATTAAACATCCATTGGTATTTTATTTTCGAGCCTTCTGCTGTTGCATAAAAAGTTATTGAATCGTCTTCGCAAAGTTCAATTGAGGTTTTTTCGGGGTAAACTTTATTAATTATTGGAGGTTTCAAAATATTTATTGGGAATTGGGAAGTGGTTATCAATCCGCGCCTGTGGGAAACCCTAATGTAAACTTTTCCAAAAATATTTTCTGGAATGTTAATAAATTTTGAAAAGCCAATAACATTCGAATCAATTAATATCCAACTGTCCGAGTCCTCGGCTTTTACTTCGATACTGAAAGTATCCGTAGATTTTAAACCGTCGGAAGACCATTTAACCGGTATTTTAGAATCAGGGCAGTATTCTTCGTTTCCATTTGGAGAATCCCAATTCAGGTTTGTACCAACACTTTTAAGAATAAAAGAGTTCGGAAGATTTCCTACAACTAATTTATCTATAGTATTAACTATTGGAAAGTTAGAGGAAGAAGTTTTACCTGTTAGATAGAAATCACCTTCAACTGTTAAAAGGATTGAAGTGAGTAAATCGTCATTATTTCCACCATAAATATCGCTAAATACGATAGAACTACCATCGGTAGATAAAGAAACAAGATAAATATCATTCTTCTGGAGTTTCTTTCCAGTTGGATTATTTACAATTGGAAAATTATTTGAATTTGTGTACCCACCAATAAGGAATGTTTGTGTAAGAGGGTTGAAAGTTATTTTAGTGGGTATGTCATCTTGTGAACCACCGAGAAATGTGGAAAAAACAAGGTCTTGGCTTTTATAGTTATACCCATATCGTTGAGTAACCAGAATATTCGATAAAGATGCAACAAAAGTTTCTGCCATTCCTTTAATTGTGTTCTGATAAGCATTTTGGGTAAGAGGGAAACTTATTGTGGAAGGTTCTTTAAATGTTTTTCCGGCGAAAACAACTTTTTCGTCGGGGGAAAAGTATGAAATTGTAGTTACCAAATCGTCGGCTAACCCACCAAAGAAGGTTATGTATTCAACACCACCCCCATTTCCAAACAATTTTATTACAAAACCATCGAAATTGCCATTATATGAGCGATCGAAAGGGGTTTCCATAACATATTCATAGGGAGGGCTACCCCAAATTCGTACAGGAAAGACAGGGAAATCGTTCGATTTTGTAGCTCCTCCAATATATACATACTCCGAAGGAGAAACATCCATACAGTATGCGAAGTCATCCTCAACTCCACCAATGTAGGTGCAAATTAATATTATTTGCCCTGTATTTGATAATTTAAAAAAGAAAGCATCATTTTTGCCCTTTAAATTTGATTGAAGTGCTCCACCAGTAATTGGTAAGTTTGTTGAATTAGTATAACCTGTTAAGTAAATGCTATTATCCTCTGCCAATTTAAAAGCAGTTGCAATATCATCTTTATTCCCACCTAAATACGTTGAAAAAATTATGCTATCACACTTTGAATTAAATTTGCAAATATAGGCATCATATTGCCCAAGTGCAGATTTGGAAATTGAATTTATTAATGGTAAATCCGAGGAGTTTGTTGTTCCACCAACAATAATATTATTTTTTGAATCAATTAGGATATTTGAAGGATAATCTGTTTCAGAACCCCCAAGAAATGTAGAAAATATTAAATTTCTTTTCGAGCCTTTAACGCAAAAAGAAGAGATAAAAATGTCTTTCTGTCCTGACAAGTCCCGAGAATATGACCCGGGTGTTGTTGGAAAGTCAAAAGATTCTGTCCACCCGGTTACGATAATTTTTCCAGGTTCAGGTTCAATAATGTCAACAATTTCTTCGGAGTTTGTACCTCCAATCAAACAACTAAAAACAGTTGGGTCAATAATTAAATCTTGGTTTTGATCGTAACTTTCAACATCAAAACCAAAAACGTTATCATCAACTTTATTAAAGGTTGCAGATATTTTGAAAATTTTCCCATTAATTTTTTGATAGACAAATAAGTTATTATGAGTGATTTCACCAAAAATTGTATGGATTTTGATAATTTTGGAATTTACAATTTCCGCTTGAGCACCTTCAATGGTAAACCTAATATGTTCAGGATTTCCTCCAGGATGAACGATAAAATCGTATCTGAGGTTGTCGGAATAAGATAAAACTGCATCAATCTTTGGTAACAAGTCTTTGATAATTACCTTTTTTGATCCTCTAACAAATTTTTTCCAGTTTGAGCGATTATTGGAAAGGAAAAAGTTTAGAAACCACTCGGATATTTCTTCTTCGACAAAATTATTGAAGTTGGCATTTTCGATTTTATAAGTGACGACATTTGAAATTTTGATTGTTTTGTTTTCATTTTGTTTAATGTTGTAATAATCGAAAATAAAACAGTTATCTGTTATTAGAAAATTGTAGTTATTGTTAAAAGAAGCAAATAAAATGTTTTTGCTCCACTGGCCTTCGTTTTTAACAAAATAACCGGTAGGAATAATAGCATAGACTGCTAATGAAGATAAAAGAAAAGCAAAACTTAATAAAACTGGTAACCTTTTCATTTATAGCCCTCCATTTCCTAGTTAAATTAAACTTTTTTTAAAAAATAATGTGTAAAGGTTAAAATGTTTTTTGTGTCAAATTTTTAACTACATTTTTGTGGAATTGCAGGAAGGAATTTCTTTTGGAATATTATCTTTGAAATGTTGTTTAATTTCTAACATAATTTTTTCTGCATCTTTTGTTTGTTTTAGCTTACAAAAGATTTTGTTTTGTAGAAGAAGAATATTGCCAAAGATTTGTGGAGAAATTTCTTTTTCCTGCTTTATTTCATCAAGTTCTTGCAAGGCTTGCTTGTTTTGATCAAGTTCAAATAAGCATTCAGCAATTTTATAACGGGCAAACCAATAACTAAAAGATTTGTTTGAAGTATTATGGTTTACATAACTTATGAATAGCTTCAAAGCGCTGATATAATCCTTGTTTTCAAAAAGTTCATTTGCTCTGCTTATCTCAATATCAAGATTTTCTGATAGGTCTATTACGGTTGTATCAATTTTTGGGTTGTGCAAAATGTTCGGTGGATTGAGATTTTCTTTGGGAGTAGTTTGGTCAATTACAATAATTGTATTTGTATCAGATGCAATCATTGAACTTTTTTGTTTGGAATCAGGGAGCTTGATATTGTAACGTGTTTGGACTTTGGTTGAACATCCAAACACGAAAAGGAAAATAAAGAAGAAAATTAACATTGTTACTGATTTCATAAAATTTGATATTTGTAAAGTATTAAATTAAAACAAAGAAAATTGCGAATCAACATCAATGATTAGTTTAAACTTTTGTGGATTAAATTTTTTATAAAATTCTGTTGAAAGAAGCTTAAGCACTTTTGTTGTTTTTAAAAGACTTACATCCTTGTTTTTTTCTACTTTCAATAAAATGACTTTTCTATTCCAACCACGAATTTTAGGAATAATAGGAGTTATCGGACCCAAGATAATAGCGAATTTTAAGTTTTCAAGGTATTTTTGAACAAATTCTATTACTTTTGGTTCAATATTAGTTTTGTTTGCACGAATTTCAATTGAGATTAATCTGGCAAATGGTGGATAGTTCAAATCTTTTCGAAAATTTATTTCTATTTTGTAAAATTGCTCATAATTGTTATCCAAGAAAGCTTTAATCGGATAGGCATCAACAGAAGATGTTTGAATTATTACTTCACCAGGAAAAAGAGAGCGCCGACCCGCTCGACCTGCTACTTGTGTAAACAACTGGAAACTCCTTTCGCTCGCAGAAAAGTCGGGTAGATTTAACTGCAAATCCGCATTGATTATTCCTACAAGAGTAACTCTTTCGAAATCTAATCCTTTTGCAATTAATTGTGTTCCAACTAATATGTCGATTTCACCTTTATAAAAATCTCTTAATATGTTTGTGTTTTCTTTTTTACTTAAAAGCACATCAAGGTCGAATCGAGCAATTTTTGGATTAAACTCTAATTCATTGAGTAAGCTGCTTAATTCCTCTTCAATTCTTTGTGTACCATATCCCAAAATAAGCATTGTAGGTTTGCCACACCTTGGACAGGTCGATTCATAGTTTCTTTGATAACCACAATAGTGACATTTTAACCTTTGTTCTACTTTGTGGTATGTCAAACTTATTTCACATTCCGGACATTTAGGAATATATCCACAAGAGCGGCATTCAAGGATAAGTCCAAAACCACGACGATTCTGAAATAGAATTATTCCATCTTTTTTTACTAATCTATCAATAATTTTATTGATGAGGGTATCCGAAAATTGACCAAACATTTTTCTTTGGCGTCTTTTTTCAAGAATATCAACAAGAGTAATAGTTGGAAGTTCTGCCCCATCAGCCCTTTGATTTATTTTCAACAGTTTATGCTTACCTTGAACTGCAGAATAAAAGGTTGTAATAGATGGAGTTGCTGTTCCCAATATTACAACAGCATTTTCTATTTTTCCTCGGACTAATGCAACGTCTCGAGCATTATATCTTGGTTGTGGTTCTTCTTGTTTGTATGTTGGTTCGTGTTCCTCATCGACAATTATTAAGCCAGTGTTCAAAGTAGGCGCGAAGATAGCGGAACGAGGACCTACGACTATTTGTTTTGTCCCATTTAAAATCGAAATCCATTCCTTGGTTCTTTGATGTTGAGTAAGTCGAGAATGTAAAACTGCAACAGAGTTAGGAAATGCTAAATTAAATCTTTCGATTAGTTGAGAAGTTAGGGAGATTTCTGGAACTAAAACAATTGCTGTCTTTCCGAGTTCAAGACATTTCTTAATTGAATGAATGTAAACTAAAGTTTTACCGCTTCCTGTTACACCAAAAAGTAGATAAGAATCAAATTTTCCTTTTTCAAGAGATTCGTTGATTTTTTTTAAGCATTCTAATTGTTCATTATTGAGTTCAAGATATAATTCATTTTGGAATTTAAATTCTGTTTTAGTTTTAACAAAATCTTCTTCTGATTGTTCCTCGGAATAAACAATATCTATCCAGCCAGTATCTTCTAATTCACGTAGGAGTTTGTTAAGATTTTGAATTGCAATTTCATTTTTAATCTCTTTAAGTGGTATTCTTTCTATTCTTGATTGGACTTTTTCATAAAAGAAATTTATTAATTGCATTATTTTCTTTTTACGTCGAAAAATAGAGGAAAATTCCCCGATTTTATCGTTTGTAAACATATCTCTATTCAATATTACAATTTTCTTTAATTGCAAATTACCGGACATTCTATTAATTTTTGTGATAATGCCTTTTGCCTCTAATTCGTCCAAGATTTTGAGTAAATTTTTAAATTTCAATTTGTTTCTTATGCTTTTTATAGACTGAGGGTTTTTTTTCTTTATTAAAAAATTTATTACTTTCGCTTCTTTATTGTTAAACAAAGCAATGTTTAAGTTTTCCCTTTTTTTTAAGTGAATGTAAATTTCTGTTGATGTAGACAATTTCGGCGGAATCGCTGCTTTCAACACTTCGCCAAAAGGAGCAACATAATATTTTGAAATCCATTTACATAATTCAATCATTTCTTTAGTAAGAATTGGTTTGCTATCTAAAACCTTTAGGATTGGTTTAAGTTTCTCGATGGGAAAAGAAAGAGGTTCCGTGTGCTTTTTTATTACAATTCCAGTTATTTTTCTTTTCCCGAAAGGTATCAGAACGCGGTAACCAGTAAAGTCGTTAATTGTTAGTTCATTTATCACATATGTAAACATCTCGTCGACATTAGTTAATGGAACAACATCAACAAGATTTCGAGTATTAATAGAATCTGAAATTTTTTTATCAAGCATTCGTTTATCTTTTTTTTAAAGATATAATATGAATTCAAAAATAACTATTTTAGGTTTTTTACTTGTCCTTTTGTTAAGTAGTGCTGGTTGTTCAGCTAAAGAAAGTGCCTCTTCGAGCCAAAAACCCGTCAAAATTTACGAGGAAAGCAACATTTCGAATCGAGATAGCATTTCCAATTCGTTGTATAATTCACGAAAGAATGCAATTACTAATGCTGTTGAAGTTGCTTCTCCTGCCGTTGTAGGCATAACTGTTTTGCAATATGTGAAAGTTCCTGTTTGGGATCCTTTCGATGACCCTTTTTTTTGGCCCTTTCGTCGATTTCGGTTATATGAAACTTATCCTGTCCAAGGGCTTGGCTCTGGTTTTCTGATTTCTCCAGATGGATATATTCTTACTAATTACCACGTTGCAGGTGATGCCGAAGATATTATCGTTACAACTACTGATGGTCGGCAGCATAAAGCAAAGGTTGTGGGGGGCGATGAGCCATCCGATATTGTTTTGTTGAAAATCGATGGGGAAAACCTTCCGTATTTGAAACTTGGCAATTCTGAAGATGTTATTGTTGGAGAATGGGTAATTGCTTTGGGTAACCCTTTTGGTTTGTTCGACTTGAACAGGAAACCAACTGTAACTGTTGGTGTAGTGTCGAACAAAAATGTTAATATTTCTATGGATAATAAGTACTATCGCGATATGATTCAAACTGATGCTGCTATCAGTTCAGGAAACTCTGGAGGCCCCCTTGTCAACTCATTGGGTGAAGTAATTGGCATAAACACAATGATTTACTCGACGGCTCAAAGTTCCTCTGGTGCTGGAAGTATTGGTATAGGTTGGGCAATTCCTATAAACAGAGTGAAGAAAATTATTAATAAGATGCTGTCAAAGAAACTTCTTCGAATTGGAGATATAGGTATATCTGTTTTTGGTCCAAATTCCAAACAGGCTCGTCTTTTAGATATTAATTTTGACCAAGGTTTGTTTGTTCGTGAAATTCGTAGAAACTCTCTTGCTGAAAAGGCTGGCTTTGAAGTTGGTGATATTATTTTGGAAATAGATGGGGAAAAAGTTAATTCTATTTCGGATTTCAATGTAATCTTAATGGATACCTTTGTTGGTGATGAATTGAATTTTAAGGTCAAAAGGGGAAATAAAATAATCGAACTTAAAGTTGAAGTAAAATAATCGAAATCTTAATGAACCTTTCCTTTCTTGAAGCATTCGATTTGGTAAAAAAATACAAACGAAGGGCGGTTGTTCGTAATGTTAGTTTAAATATTAGTCAGGGGGAAGTTGTAGGTTTGCTCGGACCTAATGGTGCAGGGAAGACTACCACCTTTTATATGATTGTAGGGATGATTAGCCCAAATTCTGGAAGGGTAGTTCTTGATGGTGTTGATATAACTTCCTTTCCAATGTATAGGCGTGCGCGAATGGGAATTGCTTATTTGCCACAAGAAACTTCCATATTTCGAAAACTTACCGTTGAGAAAAATATTCTTGCAATACTTCAATTGCAAAATATGTCGAAGAAGGAACAGAAACACCGTCTTGAGGAGCTTCTCGAAAGTTTCGGTTTGAAGGATTTGAGGAAGCAAATGGGTTATATGCTTTCTGGGGGAGAGCGTCGTCGTTGCGAAATTGCCAGAAGCCTTGCATCTAATCCAAAGTTTATTCTTCTCGATGAGCCTTTTGCAGGGATCGATCCCCTTGCCGTTGAAGATATTATGAAAATGATTTTGAAGTTAAAAAGTAAAGGAATCGGAATTTTAATAACAGACCATAATGTTCATGAAACGCTAACTATTACCGACCGTTCTTATATCCTTATTGATGGACAAATCTTTTGTTCTGGAAGCGCTGAAGAAATTGCACAAAATCCCGATGTCAGAAAACTATATCTCGGGGAGTCTTTTCAATTAGAAAGGTATAAAATCGATTAATTTTCTTGTTTTTGCTTTGTAATTTTTATCCGAATTTTATCCACTTTTCTACTACTGGAACTAATTGTTTCAAGATAAAAATCTTCGAAAGACAACCTTTCGCCAACTTTTGGTATTCTTCCTAAATAGTATGTGAACATTCCACCAATGGTTTGGTAATCTTTTGTTTTTGGGAGACTTATAGGAATTTGAAGGTTAATATCGTCAATAGGTGTTTCCGAAAGAATTTCATATTCAAAGTCATTGATTTTAGTTATTAAAGGTTGCTCTTCATCGTATTCATCTTGAATTTCCCCAACAAGTTCTTCCAGTATATCTTCGATTGTAATTAGACCTGCTGTTCCACCGAAATCGTCGACAACTATTGCAATATGAACCTTGGTTTTTTGCATTTCTTTTAAAACATCCTCAATTTTGTTATTTTCATTAACAAAAAGGGGAGCGCGAAGTATATTTTCAAGGCTTAATTTTTCAGTTTGTGTGTGTTTTGAAAGTCCAAGCAAATCTTTTGCATAGATGACTCCTACGATGTCGTCAATATTTGAATGGTATACCGGCATTCTCGAGTAACCTTCATTAAGAAATTTATGGATAACTTCTTCAATTGAGGAATGAATTTCGATACCCACGATTTTATTTCTCGGTATCATAATTTGTTTTACTTTCCTTTCGGAAAAATTGAAAACATTTTGGAGTAATTTTTCTTTTTCGGATTTTATTTGTCCAAGTTGGTAACTCGAACGTAGGATTTCACGAATTTCGTCTTCTGAGTGGAAATCTTCTACCTGTGAGATATTAATTCCAAGAATTTTCAAAATTAGATTAGAAAATTCATTCAAAAACCAAATGAAAGGCTTGAAGATGAAATAAAATATCCTTAAAGGTAATGCAACAAAAAGAGCAGTTTGTTGAGATTTTACTATTGCAAGACTTTTGGGGGCAAGTTCTCCCAGAACAATATGAAGAATGGTAATCAAAATAAATGCAGAAGGCAAAGCAATACTGTGCGCAGTTTCATTTGATATTTCAAACTTAAACAATGAGAAAAAATCTAGGATAATTTTTGAAACAACTGGTTCTCCAATCCAACCCAGTCCTAAACTTGCCAAAGTAATACCAAGTTGACAGGCCGACAGATATTCGTTTAGATGTTCAACTAAGTGTTTTGCTGTTTTTGCTATTTTTGAACCAGATTTAATTTTAACTTCGATTTGTGTTAACCTAACTTTGACTATCGAGAATTCGGCAGCCACGAAAAATGCGTTAAGTAGAACGAAAAATGAAGTAATTATAATGTTAAATATCATTGCTTATTAATTCAATTGTTTGGAATTTGAAAGGCTTATCAAGAAAAAAAGAAAGATAAGATTCAAAAAAAGTTAAAAATTCGATTACGTTAAAATATAGAACTTTTACTCGATTTAATTCATCTACACTAAGCCTATAAATATCAAATATTAAATTAATCGTTCCTTTATTTAATTTTGTAACATTTGTTTTGTTAGGGGGCTTGATTAATAAATTTCCAGTATATGAATCGAAATATATAAAATCAGTAATTTCTTTAATTTGTCTAACCTTTTCTACGAAATCTATTCCCAGGTCTTTTAGCAGCCAAATTAAGAAATAAGTTAATATGATATATGGGTTTATATCGTCTCTTTTGAGAATGTTCAAAATTTTATCTGTTAATTCAAACAAATGAATATTTTGATTTCCAAAAGGTTGAGTTTTATGAATTAATTCAAGAATAGTTAAACCAGATATTAACTTTTTAGAATCGTTTAATAGTTTGTGAAAACTCTGGATAGTTTCGACCTTTGAAAGAAGAAAAAGTTCGGAGGTACTCTTTTTGTAATAACTAACAAAAACAATGTTTAGTGGTTCCAAGACTCCAAAAGTTTTTTTATTGTTTCTTACACCTTTTGCAACAAGTGATATCAAACCATCTTCCTTTGTAAAAACTTCTACTATTTTGCTTGTTTCTCTATAATTGAATGATTTGATTATTATTCCTTGTGTTGAAACAATCACATTTAAATTACAATATTAATATTAATACATTAAACCAAAGCAAATATACAACCAATTTTTTTAATTTGCATATTTATATGGATAATTGCTCGAACTAAACTTATGAGAAAAATTTTAGTTGTCGACGACTCTGAGTACATTTTAGAAAGCACGAGTGTTCTTCTTTCGCTCGAAGGTTACGAGGTTTATACTGCTACTAATGGAGAGGAAGGTTTCAAGAAAGCTTGCGAGATACATCCAGATTTGATTTTGTGTGATATTCAGATGCCTATTATGGACGGATATGGTATGCTTGAAAAAATACGTTCAAATCCCAGCACAGAAAGTATTCCTTTTATTTTTTTAACGGCTTTTGGTGAAAAACAAAACATACGAGAAGGAATGATTCGAGGAGCCGATGATTACATAACTAAACCATTTACTCACGAAGAAATTATCCAAGCAATTGAAACGCAACGTAAAAAAATAGAAACATTAAAAAAACAACTTAAAGAAAGGGTTGAAACTGTCGGGAAAGCTATTTCTTTTGCACTTCCACATGAATTTCGTACTGTATTGAATGAGGTTATTGGTTCTGCAAAATTTATTCTTTCTTCATATGATGATTTGACAAAAGAAGATGTTATGGAAATTGCAAACGATATAGTCAAATCTGCTAATCGCCTATGGAAAATAACCGAAAACTTTTTGATATATACAAGAGTAGAGTCCTTGGCAAATATTCCTGAAAGAAAAGCCAAACTTCGAATGCATTTTACCGACGAACCTTTCGCTATTATACAAGATATTGCTTTACTTAAGGCTGCTTCGTTTAACAGAATTGAGGATGTCATTATCGAAGAACCTTCTTATAATATTTCATTAGAGATTTCCTCTGATAGTTTTTACAAGATAGTTGATGAACTTTTAGATAATGCCTTTAAATTTTCTCAATCTGGGAATAAGGTCAGAATTTCTTCACAAATCGATAAGGATTTGGCTCTGTTTGTTATTTCTGATGAGGGAAGGGGTATTAGTAAAGATAAATTAAACTATATTGATACTTTGACTCAGTTCGAACGTGAGATTTACGAACAACAAGGTGTAGGTATGGGATTGGTTATTGCGAAAAGAATTGTAGAAATTCACGATGGAATTTTCCAAATTCACAGTGAGGTTGGTAAAGGAACAACTATTAAGTTTTGGTTGCATTTTCAAGAAAGAAATTATTAATAATAAAGAAAAGGAATGGAATATAATATTTTGTCAATCAATCCAGGGTCAACTTCAACAAAAATTGCTATTTATAAGAACTTAGATGAGGAATTTACAGTTACAATTCGCCATAGTGTTGATGAACTTAAGCAGTATGAAAGAATTTTTGACCAATATGAATTTAGAAAAAATGTCATACTAAAAACAATCGAAGAGGTAAAATTTGACCTAAAAAAAATCAATGCTGTAGTAGGTCGTGGTGGTTTAGTGAAACCTATACCAAGCGGTGTTTACAAAGTTAATCAGAAGATGCTTGATGATTTGCGGAACGAGTTGTATGGCGAACATGCCTCGAATCTTGGAGCCGTTCTTGCATTTGAAATAGCTAATTCAATTGGACCTAATGTTCAAGCATTTATTGTTGACCCAGTAGTTGTGGACGAACTTGACGAGATTGCACGAATTTCTGGACATCCAGAACTTCCAAGAATTAGTATTTTTCATGCATTAAATCAAAAGGCTGTTGCCCGCAGGTTTGCACGTGAACATTCCAAAAAATATGAAGAATTAAATCTTATTGTTGTCCACTTAGGTGGTGGAATTACAATAGGCGTTCATCACAATGGTCGTGTTATTGATGTAAATAATGGTTTGGATGGTGAAGGACCTTTTTCTCCTGAACGTTCCGGAACTCTTCCTGTTGGACAACTCGCGAGACTTTGTTTTTCGGGTAAATACTCGTATCTTGAGGTTCGTAAAATGATTACCGGTAGAGGCGGGTTAGTTGCTTATTTAGGAACTAATAGTGCACTTGAAGTAGAAGAACGTATTGCTTGTGGCGATAATTACGCCGAATTAATTTACAAAGCTATGGCGTACCAAATAGCTAAAGAAGTTGGTGCTGCTAGTACAGTTTTGAAAGGGAATGTTGATGCAATAATAATTACTGGTGGTTTAGCAAATTCTCCTATGCTTGTTAATTGGATTCAAGAAAGAGTTTATTTTATTGCACCTGTTTATATCTATCCTGGAGAAGACGAAATGTTTGCATTAACTGAAGGAGTTTATTATGCATTGAAAGGAGAAATTCCAATTAGAGAATATTTATAAAATATTGTTTTTTCACTATCGTTTTTTTATTTTTTATAAATGAGGTTAATATGAAAAAGGCGGTTTCGATATTATTTCTTCTTGGAATTATGTTTGTCTTTTTATCTTGCACCCGAGACAGCTTTCCAACTTCTACGGTTAATGAGGAAACCACAGCTTTGGTTCTGCCTCCATATTCTACAACTCCTTCGAATATTATTATTACTGACAAATATGGTAATATATTCGACACTGGAATTGAAGATAAGGTTTTAGATGATGGAATGACCATTACACAAAAGATACAAGAGTGTGCTCGTAATGCTCGAAATCATGGCGATTTTGTAAGTTGTATAGCACATCTTACAAATTGGCTAATGAAAAATGGTTATATAACTAACAAAGAAAAAGGTATAATAATGAATATTGCTGCGCGAGCTGATATTCCTTAATATAAACATTATAATAATTCTGTAAAAATGTAAAACCTCTCTTTTCGAGAGGTTTTTTCATTCCTTTTTACCAAATGAAGATTTGCATTGATAATTTATAGATCAATTTTTGCTGGAAATGTGTGTGAGATAAAAAGTCAAATCATTGTAGCGCATAGGGGATTCGAACCCCTGCCGCGGCCTTGAGAGGGCCGTGTCCTAACCACTAGACGAATGCGCCATAATTAAACAAAATTAGTTAAAAAAACTGTATTCATTTGTTATCTGCTCCCCCTATTTGGTGAATAATTTGTAGGTTTTTGATATGAAGTTTGGGTTGGCTTTGGGAGTAATGCCTTTCGGCTAAGTTTATACTTTCCGTCAGCAGTAATTTCAATAAGCATTACATCTATTTTATCACCAACTGAAAGAAAATCGGAAATTCGATTTATTTTTTTATGGTCTATGTGGGAAATATGTAATAAACCAGTCTTTTTGGGGAGAAATTCAACAATTGCACCAAGACCTTCTCGAATTTCTTTTACTTCACCTTTGTAAACATCACCAACTTCTGGACGGCGAACAATTGCTTCAATCATCTGTGCGGCTTTAATACTTTCTTCTTTGGAATTTGAAGCAATTTGAACAGTTCCATCCTCTTCGATATAAATTGAAGTATTGGTTTCTCTTGCAATTGAACGGATTGTTTCTCCACCTGGTCCAATTACCAAACCTATCATATCAGTTGGGATTTTGATATTTGTAAATCTAGGTGCGTAAGGAGAAATATCGTCCCTTGGTTTCGAAATCGTTGCATCCATTACATCAAGGATGTACATTCTGGCTTCCCGAGCTTGTTCCAATGCGGTTCGCATAATATCAATTGATAAGCCCTCGATTTTAATATCCATTTGACAAGCAGTTATTCCTTCCCGAGTTCCAGCAACTTTAAAATCCATATCACCAAGATGATCCTCGTCCCCTAAAATATCTGTAAGAATTGCAACTTTATCATCTTCTTTGATAAGTCCCATAGCGATACCAGCAACAGCTTTTTTCATTGGAACGCCAGCATCAAATAAGGAAAGACTTCCTGCACAAACAGTTGCCATCGACGAGCTACCATTCGACTCAAGAATATCCGAAACTACTCGGATAGTGTATGGAAAAGTTTCTTGGTCTGGTAGCATATTTTTCAAAGCACGTTCGGCAAGGTTGCCGTGCCCAATTTCTCGTCGACTTACACCAGTTAAACGTCCAACTTCCCCAGTGCAAAACGGTGGGAAGTTATAGTGCAGCATAAATCGAGATGAAAACACTGGGAAAATGCCATCGAAGATTTGTTCATCCTCTTTGGTTCCGAGCGTTGTTGTACATAGAGCCTGTGTTTCTCCACGGACAAAAAGTGCCGAACCATGAGTTCTTGGAAGCAATCCAACTTCGCAGTACAATGGTCTAATTTCTTTCAACCCTCTACCATCGAAACGGCGTTTTTCTTCTAAAATCATTTTTCGCATTGCTTTCTTTTCAATATCATTGACTATGTTTGGAACAGCCATCTCAAAATTAAATTCAGCATATTCTTCTTTTTCGGCAAAAGTCTGATAAACTATATCTAATGCTTTTTGAATGAACTGATTTCTCCATTCTTTTCGTTCTTTCTTTGATGTAACAGTATGAATGTATCGGTCTAAGTCCTCTTTAATAGTTTCTTCAATTAAGGTTACAAGTTCATCGGGATAAAGGATTTCTTTATATTCCCTTTTTGGTTTGTTAATTAACTCTACAAGTTGTTTTTGTAAAGCGTTGAGTTGTTTGATTTTTTCATGGGCAAATTGAAGAGCCATTAAAAAGTCTTCTTCAGAAATTTCTTTAGCTTCGCCTTCAACCATAACAATAGAAGTATCAGAACCAGCAATTGTTAAGTCCATATCAGAAATTTTTAATTCTTCTATTGTTGGGTTAACTTTGAATTCGCCGTTTATTCTTCCAACTCTAACTTCGGAAATAGGGCCATTGAATGGAATATCAGAAATCATCAAAGCAGCGGATGCACCAACCATTCCCAACGTATCAGGGTCAAGGTCAGGTTGCGAGGAGAAAACAGTAGCAATGATTTGAGTTTCATATCTCCAAGATTTTGGTATCATAGGACGTATTGGGCGGTCTATTAATCGAGCAGAAAGAATTTCACGGTCGCTTGGTTTGCCTTCTCTTTTAATAAAACCACCAGGTATTTTTCCTGCTGATGAGCTTTTTTCTCGATATTCAACTTGGAGAGGTAAGAAATCAATGTCTGTTCTTTCATTTTCGCTTGCAACTGCAGTAACTAAAACCATAGTGTCATCGTACTTAACCATGACAGCCCCATTTGCAAATTTTGCGAATTTGCCAGCCTCCAGCGAGTATTCACGTCCATCGAAATCAATTTTTACCACTATGCTTTCTCGTTGATTTTGTTCGAATAATTCAGGGGACTTTTCTTCCATTTCCATCAAAATTTAATTTAATTAAAAGTGAAACGAAAAAAGCGGTTTACTTATTGTAAATAAACCGCCATAATAAAAATTTCTCCAAAAGTTTACTTACGTAAGTTAAGTGAAGCAAGTATTTGCCTATATCGATTAATGTCTTTTTTTGCTAAGTAATTCAAAAGTCTTTTCCTTTTGCTTACAAGTTTGATTAAACCTCGTCTTGAATGATTGTCTTTTGGGTGTGAATTTAAATGATTTGTAATATCTTGAATACGAGCAGTAAGCAACGCAATTTGCACTTCTGGCAGCCCAGTATTTGTAATATCGCCCCCAAATTTTTTAATAATTTCTGCTTTTTGTTCCTTTAAAATCATTTCAACTCCGAAAAAAGAATTACAAAAATAATAATTTTTTATGAATTAATTAATATTTTGAATTAGGCTTAGGCAAAATTCTTTGTCTTTATTCAACTGCATCAACAAGTCGTCGATAGAGTTAAATTTCTTCTCATTACGAAGATATTTTAAAAAATGAACGAATATTTCTTTCCCATATAACATATTGGAAAAATTAAGATAGTGAACCTCGAGAATTCTCTTCTTATCGGTGTAAAAAGTGGGTCTAAAGCCAAGATTTGCCATTCCATAAACTTTTTCTCCATCAAGTATAGAATACACTAAATAAACTCCATCGGAAGGAACAAGTTTGTGTCCATCATTAAACCTAATATTTGCTGTTGGGAAACCTAAACTTGAACCTCGACCATCCCCCGATACAACCTTCCCTTTAATAAAATATTCATAACCTAGAAGTTGATTTGCAAGTTCGATTTGATTTTGGGAAAGTGCATTACGGATTTTGGTGCTCGAAATAGTAATTTCGTTTAGAATAAAAGCGGGTATTTTTTCAACTTCGAAATGGAGTTCTTTCGATAATTTTACAAGGAGGTCAAAATTACCTTCGCGATTTCTACCGAAAAGATGGTCATGACCTACAAGGATGTTAGAAAATCCAACTGTATCGTAAAGGTAATTACGGATAAACTCTTCCGCCGTTGTTCGAGCGAAATCTTGAGTAAAAGGCACAACCAAAACTTCATTAACACCGAATTTTTCGAAGAGAATCAATCTTTCATCAATTGTAGTTAAAAGCTTCAATGGGTCTTTATCTGGTCTTTTGATTACAAATTGGGGATGTGGTTCGAATGTAATAATTAATGAAACTCCTTGTGTGATTTGCGCTATTTCGTTCAACCTCTTCAAAATTTTTTGATGTCCAAGATGCACACCATCGAAAGTTCCAACTGTTATTATTCGTTTAGGATTTCTTTCAATCCTTTCGAAACCGTAATATATTTTCATTTGCTTTATCCTTCCCAAGAATTTTTAAAAAATCATAAATACTTAAAGCATTATCGACGGAAAACTTGCCGATTTTCTTTCTACGGAGTTCAAACAAATATGCAGGAACATCGAGTGTTTTTCCAATGTCGCGAGCCAGCGACCTTATATATGTTCCTTTTGAGCAATCTACTTCAATTGAAACAAATGGGAGACTAATGTCAATTATATTAATTGAGTAAATTTTCACTTTGTTTGGTTTTAACTCAATGGTTTTTCCTTCTCGTGCAATTTTATAGAGCCTTTGCCCACTTATTTTTTTAGCAGAGAACATTGGAGGGATTTGGTCATATTCTCCCTCGAAACTTTTGATTGCCTTTTCAATATCTGAAATTTTGATATGCGAAATATCTTGAATGTTAATTTCTTCTGTAGTTGGGTCAAGAGTAATAGTAGTTGCACCTAATTTTACTTTTGCCAAGTAGGTTTTATCCAAATTTGTAAATAAGTTTTGTTTTTTTGTGAATTTTTCGATGAGAAGTATTAAAAGACCAGTTGCAAAAGGGTCAAGTGTTCCAGTATGTCCAACTTTACGAATTTCTAATGTTCTTTTAATTTTATTAACCACATCGAAGGATGTCCATCCCCTTGGTTTGTCAATTAGTATGATGCTACCGTTTTTAATTGATTCTATTTGCTGAATTAATTCAAAGAAATTTTCTTTAGTAATAATCATTCTATTTATTGTTGGTATTGAAGTTTGGAATTTTGAATAAGATTGAAATACAAACGAATAATTTCTTCGTAATCTTTTGAATAAAGTAGTTTTATTTCATTCAAAAATTGTTCAATAGATTTTTTGTTGATTTGCTTTAGGTCAAGTTCAGGTGGTGGAGTTTTGGAAAGTTCTTTGCCTGGGGTCGATTCCCTTCGTTCCTCATAATCTCGCTCATAAACGGACTTGGTTGCATCTAATAAACGAGACAGAATACGCTCTTGGCGTTTTAAAGTTTCGGTGGTGAGTTTTCCACTTTTTAAGTCCGAAATAACTTCTTGCATTTCTTGAATGATTCTATTTAACGAACCAAGAACTCTTTGGTCGGTTTGACCAAACTGTTTTTGCTCCCGCGAAAGTTCTTCGAGTGCTTTCTGAGCACGACCTTGGTCGGCTATAATTCTTGCAAGTTGAGCTTGCTGTTCTTGGGAAAGCTGTCCTTGGTTTTCATTTGCTAACTGTTGGGACATTTGGTTTATCATTTGCTGACTCGAGGCAATTTGCTGTAGTCTTTGCATAAAATTAAACGAGTTGCCCTTTCCATTTTGACCCATACCCCCTGGATTATCGCAAGCACCCTGGTTTTGTAGTTGCGAAAGCATATTTTGAATTTGAATTGAAGTTCTGTTCAAAGCCTGGATTGCTTGGTCTTGAAATTGCTTTGCACCGGAAAGATTACGGTTTGCAAGGTTTTCAGTTGCTTTCTGCATAAAATTTAAAGCTTCACCAAGCAAACGAGCCATTTCGGGGGTTATTGAAAAAGATTTTTGCGACAATTCGAAAAGTGAATTTGCTAAATCAATTATTGCCTCGGCAATGCTTGATTGCTGAAGCGCTTGTTCAGCAATTTTGGATGAATTATAATCTGTAGATTCTGTTTGTTTCTTTAAATCGGATTGTTCTTTTGAAAGGGACAATAAATCGTTCAATGCCTTTTCGAGTTTCCTAATTACTTCTTTGGTAACTCGGTTGTTGATTTCTTCTTTCACTTTCTTCATTTGCTCAGCAAATTTTTTAAGCCTGTTTTTTGCTTTTTCTTGGGATTTACTCGATTTACTTGTGTTTCCACTTTCCATTGCATTTTTAGAATCTTCCATATCCTGTGTGGTTTCCGATGGAGAAAGTTCTTGTTCCACTTTTTCTAATTCGTTTAATGGCATATCATTGCCAATTTCTTTCATTAGGTTTTTCAAATTCTCTAATTCTTTTTTTACTGCATTGAGTTCTTTCTTTAGGTTTTCTTGTTCCTTCGCCAATTCCTCTAATTTTGATTTATTGTTAGGATTAGTATTTTCTGTTTGCTTTTGTAAATCTTCTTGTTTTCGGGCAAGTTCCTCGGCCAATTTATGTAAAGCATCCACTTTTTGTTCAACTTGCAATCTTTTCAGAATTTTAATTGTTCTTTCGATGTTCTTCCTAAATTGTTCCTCGTCGAATTTGTAATTTTCAAGTGCCTTTTTTATATCATCGGGTGAAAGTTTTTGAAGTGCTTGTTCCATTTGCTTTTGTAATCGTTCTAATTCTGGGGAATTTACTTCTTTTAGGAGTTTTTGCAGTTCAAGATATTTTTGAAGTGTTTCCGGGGAGAGTAAATTTTGCTCGGTCATTTTCTTTGTCAAATCCTCGAGATTCTTTTGAATTTCCGAAAGTTTGTTTGTTAACTCTTTTTGTTTGTTAATAAAATCTTCTACCTTTTTCTTTTCCTGCCAATCTAATTGTGTTTTATTTTCTTTTTTGTTTAATTCTCGATTAATATTTTCCATTTCCTTTTTTAATTCATTTGCCTTTTTCAAGGCATTTTCGAGTTCTTTTGAAATGCTCTGCTGTTTTTCGGATGTTTCTTTTAAAGCTTCTTCTAAAGGTGGTAATTTAACACGAAGAGTTTGTGTCCTTTCAGATTTGGGTCCAGTAACAATATCATTATCAAAAACTTGGAGATAAAATTCATATTCATCTTCTGGTGAAATTTGAAGCTTATTTAAGTCCCATAAATAAGCGATATTTTCTTCATTTTTTTCCCGAGTGAAAGGAATTTCTATGTTTTTGAAATTTTCCCAGGGTTCTGCATAGGGAGAAGATTTTAGTCTATAATGAAGAAAGAGATTGGAAAACCCAAAATCGTCGTAGATATAAATCATCATAGGTAGTAAAGCGGATTCGGAAAGTTTCACATCATATTCTGGTTCCAAGAGTTTGATTTGTGGATATTCATCCTCGATGAGATTTATTTTGTAAAGAATTGGATTTGGAATTTCAAGGTTGTCGTAATCTTTTAGTTGAACATAATAATATCCAGAGGAACTTGCAATAAATGAACCAGATGCTTTTTGCTCGAATATTTTCAATGATATTTCGTTCGTATCAACTAATCTTTTGTCACCTTGATAATATTCGTTCAATAATACAACTTTAGCTTCTTTGAGCTTTTTGTTTGAAAGGATTGAAAAATTAATTCTGGAGCCAGGTAGAACTACTAAATCAGCATTTTGTTCGGTAAATGTAAATGGAGGTTTATTTGTATATGAAGGAAACACAACTGTACCTTCAAAAGATTTAATAAGCGGATATTCAACAACGTTGATTTCTCCAATATCGGAAGTGATTTTTTCGGAATACCATTCACTTTCAGCAAAGAATTTAATGGAATTCTTGATTGAAGGGATTTGATAAACATACACATTCCCCGAATCCAATTGTAAAGAAATGTTTTCGTAGTCATTTTGTTGAAGTTCCTTTAATTTTAAAAAGACACTTTGGGGTGGAGTTCCAATCGATTTGACAACTATTTTTACATTTTCACCTTTTTTAACTGTTTCGTACTTGGGATAAATAATAAGTGAATATGGGGCAGGAGGAATAAATGATTTATTAAAGTTTACTATCCGGTAGAAAGCATAACCTAAACTATTTGAAAAAATCAAAAGGAAAGAAATCGATAAAAGTAGGGCAATTGACAATCTGAGAATAGATTTTTTAAGACCAGATTTGTTATAAACAACTGTAAAATCGTAATTTTTGACTTTATCAAAAATATTTTCGGATGCAATGTAGATAAATGTTTTTGATATTCCTTGGAAATTGTCCGCAAGGCTAAGAAGCTGATATGTATTTGAAAAACTGTCTTTTACATCGGGATAGAATTTTCCGATTTCAAAAGCAAGTCTATCAAGGTGAATTCTGCGGTTTTTGCTAAAAATTTTTAAGAGGGTAGGTGTTGCAAAAGCAAAAAAAATTATGAGAGGGATAATTAAAGTCAAAGTAAACAATGTTGTGCGAAAGCCAACATCACCATTTAAAAAGAATTCAACAAGAATAGATATGAAAAGGGTAATAATTCCGAAAAACAGTGAATCAAATAGGTTTATTAACAAATCAGTAAAAATAAGCCAGAATCTTGTTTTAATTAGTTTGTTTGTAATTTCTTGATATTTCTGTAATACTGTTTCCATAAAGTTAATTTGTTAATGCATAAATAACAATATTTGTGCCCATTTTTAGAGAAAGTTCCCGAAGTTCAGGTGGGTCTTTGTGAATATCTGGGTCAGCCCAGCCATCTCCAAGATTGGATTCATAGGTATAAAAAACGCAGAGCCTACCATTGTAAAAAAGACCATAACCTGCGGGTGGTTTATTATCATGTTCGTGAATTTTGGGTAAACCGCGTTCAAATTTAAAATGAATCGAATAAATAGGATGATTAAAGGGTAGTTCAACGAAGTCTTGGTCGAAAAAAACTTTTTTCATTTCTCGTCGTATAAATTTGTCTAAACCATAATCGTCGTCAATATACAAAAATCCACCGTTTTTTAAATAAGTTCTCAAATTTTCAACTTCTTTATCGCTAAAATTTACATTCCCGTGACCAGTAAGAAAAATAATTGGATACGAAAAAAGTAATTGACTTGAAAGGTCGACCCATTCATAAATTGGTTCAACAGGTATGTTTGTGTTTTTTTGAATGTACTTTAAAAGATTGACTTCCCCTGAAGGGTCGTTATACCAATCCCCGCCTCCAGAATATTTGACTCGAGCAATTTTAATCTTGGAAGTGTTTGGAGATGCTTGTGAATAAGACTCCGCAACAAAAGAAAAGATTAAAAAGTAAAAAATGATAATTTTATGATTTAAACTTGCACAGAATAATTTTCTTTTCATCTTTTTTAAATTTATCATAACCAACCAAATCAATTAAATATTCATTAATTTCTAAATTTTTGAACATTTTTCTAGCGCCTTCGATTTCGTCATTCAGTTCACCACCTTTAAGAAATACAAGTACACCATTTGGCTTCAAAGTATTTTTTATCCATGCAACGACAGTTGCAATCTTTCCTACGGCCCTCGAAAATACAACGTCGAAAATACTAAAATTATTTTTTTCTTTGGCAAATTCTTCGGCCCGATTGCATACTACATTGATATTTCTTAATCCAGTGTGTTTGGCAAGCATTTCGGTAATTTTAACTTTTTTCTTAATTGAGTCAATTAAGGTAATAAACAAATCTGGACGAGCAATTTTTATTGGTATACCAGGAAGTCCTCCACCTGTTCCAACATCCAAGCATCTTGCTTTTTGAGGTATTTCCACATATTTTAGAATGCTTAGACAGTGTAAAATGTGATTTTCTAAGATATTTCCTGAATCTTTTCTGGAAATTAAATTTACCTTTTCATTCCAGTAAATAAGTTCATTTACATATCTTTCGATTAATTTTAGTTGGTCTTTTTCAAGAATAATGCCATTTGCCGAAAGAATAGTCCAGAATTCCGTTATTTCCATAATTTAGCAATTAATAAAAACTATAGACGTTTTTTCTCTTTAAATCTTTAATAATATTTGTATGATAAAATGAGTTTAACATTTGAGAAACATCAGGAAAAATCCAGAGTTGTTAGTGCAATGTCCAAAAATGGTCATTTTCGATTATCCGCGATAAAGAACGCAAATGTTGCAAAAGAAGCTCAACAACGGCATAATCTTCCAGAGATTCCTGCTTTACTTCTCGCAAGAGTTCTTTCAGCAGCATCCTTACTTGCAGTTTTTTTAAATGGAGAAGAGCGCGTAATTATTGATGCTATTGGGGATGGAGTTGTATCCAGGGTTAATGGAGAGGCAATTCAAGTAGGTGAAGTTCGCGGCTTTTGTGAGTATTCAACTAATGTATCAAAAATCCCGAAAGAAGATTTCGGAAGGGCGCTCGGTCCGGGTATTCTTCGCGTAATGAGGGTGTTATACAATGAACCTGAACCATTTATTGGAATTGTTGAACTTGTTCGGGGCGATATTTCCTCTGATTTGAATTATTATTTCGCCAAGTCTGAGCAAATTTTCTCGGTTACCTTGTTAGATGCAGAAACCGACAAAGATGGGAATATTGTCAATTCCTGTGGATTGATTGTTCAAGCGATGCCCGATGCATCCGAAAAAGAGAAGGATTATGTAACTGAACATTTTTCCAAAATAGAAAGACTCACTGAAATCCTTAATCCTAAAGATGACCTTGGTGATTTTTTGAAAAAAGTTTTACCTTGGGAATTTACCATTTTAAAAAACGATAGGGTTGATTTCTTTTGCCGTTGCTCAAAGGATAACTTTATCGAAAAACTACTAACTCTTGACTATTATGATATCAAAGAAATGAAAGAATTAGGACAAAATGAACTTGTTTGTCAATATTGCAATACAAAATACTATTTATCAGATGAAGACTTTAATATGCTACTTACAACTATAAAGGCAAAGACTAACTAATTTTTATTCCTTTATAAACATATGCTATGCCAAAGGTAAGAGGAAAGAACTCCTCACTTTTAAATAATTTAGTTTTTTTAACGATTTTTACAAATTCTTCATCCGAAGGGAAATTATCAATTGTATTCACAAGATATGAATAAGCATTGAAGTCCCCGCTAAGTAATCCACCAATAATTTTGACAATGGTTTTTTGGTATAATTTATAGAATGGTAGAAACCAACGGAAAGGTTTACCAAATTCAACTATGATGAATTCTCCCGATGGTTTTAAAACTTTGTGTATTTGTTCCAAGCATCTTTCGATATCTTTTACGTTTCGAATACCATAAGACATTGTCACCATATCGAATAAATTTTCAGGGAAAGGCAATTGTAATGCATCGCCTTCAAGAAAAATAATATTTCCTTTTTTGGATTCATTTCTTTTTTTTGCTATTTCGAGCATACTTGTTGCAATGTCCAAACCAAAGATATCAGCGTTAGGGAAGTATTTTCGGAGTAAGAAAGCAAACTTCCCCGTTCCAGTGGCTAAATCTAAAATTCTTTTTGGCTGTTTATTGGTAATTTTATCAATTGCTTTTTTTAACCAAGTTCGGTGAATGCCAAAACTTAAAAGGTCATTAATTAAATCGTAACGACCAGCGATTCTATTAAACATAGAGGCTATTTGGTGTTGATTCATTTTGAATTAAAGTAAAATTGTATCAGCTCGGTCTGGACTTGTTGAAATTATTTTAACTGGGATTTCGATAAAGTCTTCGATAAATTTAATATATTCTTTGGTTTCTTTTGGTAATTCATCGTATGAACTAATTCCACTTAGGGATTTTTCCCATCCGTGAAAGGTTTTATAAATGGGAACAACTCGTTCGAAAATAAAATTATCCGAAGGAAACTCTGTTGTTTCTTCGCCATTTATTTTATATTTTGTGCAAATTTTTATTTCATTGAAATTACTTAAAACATCTATTTTTGTCAAAGCGATGCAATTCATTCCGTTGATTGTGGCTGCATATTTAAGTGCTACAAGGTCCAGCCAACCACATCTTCTGGGGCGTCCAGTGGTTGAACCAAATTCAAAACCAGATTTTCTAATTACTTCTCCTGTATGGTCTTTTAATTCAGTTGGAAAGGGTCCGTTCCCAACCCTTGTTGTATAAGCCTTTGCAACTCCAATTATGTTTTTTATTGAATTTGGTGGAATACCCAATCCAGTGCAGGCCCCGCCAGAAGTTGGATTGGAACTCGTAACAAAAGGATATGTGCCATGGTCAACGTCCAAAAGAGTTCCTTGTGCACCCTCTAGGAGTATTTTCTTACCTTGTTTAATGCTATTATTCAGAAAATAAGTTGTGTCGGCAATGAAAATTTTAATCTTTCCAAGCGCTTCAATGTAATCTTGAATTAGTTTTTTATAATCTTCATTGAATTCTTTACCATAATATTGTTTAATGAGTTTTATTTTATCTAAGAAATTATTTTCTAATCGGCTTTGTAAAATATCCTCGTGGAGAGCCTCGCTTACTCGGATTCCACAGCGAGCGTATTTATCGACATAAGCAGGACCAATACCTCTCCCAGTAGTTCCTATAGATTTTGCGGTACATTCTTCACTTACCTTGTCCAAAATTTTATGATAAGGAAGTATTAAATGGGCTTTGTTGCTGATTAAAAGTCTATTGTTAACTTTAATATTGAATTTTTCAAGGAGTTTAATTTCATCTAATAATGCAAATGGGTCGATTACAACACCATTCCCTATTACACAGATAGAATTTGAGTTCAAAATTCCCGAAGGTATTAAATGAAGGATAAATTTATGTCCATTGTAAACTACAGTATGTCCAGCGTTTGCTCCACCTTGGAATCTTGCAACAATATCAGCGTCCTTGCTTAAAATATCAACAATTTTGCCTTTACCTTCATCACCCCATTGTGCGCCTAAAACAAGAGTTACGCCCATTTTATTTTGATTATTATTTGCAATGCAAAATACGTAAAATTATTTTATTGGAATTGTTTTTTAAAGCCGAAATAATAACTGGGTTCAAAGTGTTGCAATAAAATCATCCAGAGAATTGAATGTTTTGAAAATTGTATCAAGATGGGTAATCTTCAAAAGATTTGCAACTTTTTCGTTAGGAGAAAGCAGAATTAATTGAATGGAATTTTTCTTTAATGTTGTGTATGAGGCAACTAGTAAACCAAGCCCCATACTGTTAATCATTTCAATATCTTTTAAATCAACTGCAACTATTTTGAGATTAGAATTTTTGCTTTTTTCGATTGTTTCAGTTAATTGTGAAGAAACACTTCCCCCAAAGAAATTTGGGGGAAGTTTAATATAAAGAACTTCAGGATAGTTTTCTAAGTTTTTAATTAATAATTTATCCATTTCATGCCTTTGCAGTTATTGTTTCTTTGGAAATATCTGCTTCTACATTTAATTTTTTAATTTTCTTTAAGTACCAAAGAACAAATGGAGTGGCTATGAAAATAGAAGAATAAGTTCCAACGATGACACCAACTGTCATAGTAAAGGCAAATCCTTGCAAAACAGGTCCAGAGAAAAATACCATAACAATAAGAACCAAAAGTACAGTTAATACTGTAATTACTGTTCTACTTAACGTTTCGTTTATACTGATATTGGCAATTTTAGAGAAAGGAATACCTTTGTGTTTTTCTTTGTTTTCTCGAATCCGGTCGAAAATAATAACTGAGTCGTTAACTGAATAACCAACTACGGTCAACATTGCTGCTAAAACACCTTGGTTGATTTCAAGATTGAGAATGTTTAGTTTATCAAAAAGAACTATCATTCCAAGCGTAAAAATAACATCGTGTATAAGTGCTATTACAGCACCAAAGCCGAAAGGAAGCTCGAAACGTAAACCAATGTAAATTAGCATTGCAATAATTGAGAGCAAAACAGCTATAAAAGCTTGGAATCTGATTTCTGAACCAATTTTAGGTCCAATTGTATCTTTTTTTAATATTTGAATACCATAGTCTTTTAATCCAGACAATATAATGTTTTCTAACTTTGCAGATTCATCACCAATTTCTTTCATTCGAAGCAGAAATTGATTCTTTTCACCATATGTTTTAATTTCGTCTGGAACAACTTTTAAATTCAGCAGTAATTTTCTAAGCTCATTAATTTCCAGATTTTTTTCGACTTTAATGGCTATCTCTGTTCCACCCGTAAAATCGATGCCATAACGAAAGCCAAAGATTATTATTAATAGCAAAGAAATAAAAATCAATATACCAGATAAAGTTAGAAATTTTTTTCTATTTCCGATGAAATTAATATTTGTTTTCTTGAAAAATTGCATATTAATACCTCCTTCATTATTATGCATAAAATGATTTGGGTTGCCCGAAACTAATATTAGGAGCACCAAGATTTATTGTAACCTGGAATAAGGCCTTACTGATAATAATTGCAGTAAACAAAGTGGTTATTATTCCTATCATCAAAGTCATCGCAAATCCTTGAATTGGACCAGTCCCAAAGAAATAAAGAATTAAGCCAGTAATAAAAGTAGTTATGTTTGAATCAAGAATTGCCGAAAGTGCCTTTGAATAGCCTTCATCGATTGCAGAACGCAACGAACGACCTTTTTCTAATTCTTCTCGCACTCTTTCATAGATTAGAACGTTTGCATCGACTGCCATACCAACTGTTAAAATAATACCCGCAATACCTGGTAGAGTTAATGTGCCTTGAAAAGCGGCCATTATTCCAATAATTAACATAACGTTAATTAAGACCGCTACGTTTGCATAGATTCCTGCTAAAGAATAATAAATTGTCATAAACAAAAGAACAAGTATTGCAGCAATTAAGAGTGATTGAATTCCTCGTTGGATTGAATCTTCGCCTAACGATGGTCCAACAATTCTTTCTTCAGCAATTTGAACTGGTGCTTTCAAAGCTCCTGCTTTTAATACAATTTTCAATAGTTTAGCTTCTTCGGGGCTACTCATTCCAGTAATTTGAGAATTTCCCCCAACAATTTTTTGTTGAACAACTGGGGCTGAATAAACAAGGTTATCCAATACGATTGCGATTCTTTTTTTGATGTTTGCACCAGTTATTTTTGCCCACTTATCTGCCCCTTCACTATTCATAGCCATAGTAACAATTGGCTGATTGGTTGTTGGGTCATAGGTAGCAACTGCATCAGTAATTACTTCCCCAGTAAGTTCCGGATCTCGTTTCAATGCATAAAAAGTTAAAATTTGATATTCTTTTCCTTGGTTGTCTTTAATAACTTCAGGTTTTGCGCTTGGTAGTATTTCAATATCGTATGGTAATAAAGCTCTGACCTCTTTGCGATTAATTATTACATGAAACTTATTCCAAACATCCTCGAATATTTCGAAAGAATACTCTCCTTTGGGAACTTGTGAAGCATTATAAAAACGGACGTCTCGCTGGAATTGCGTTCGCTCGCCATTTGGCGGCATATAATTTGTAATAAATAAGGTCGTAAAAGGATGGTCTTCAAGATATCTTTTTGATTTCTCATCCTGCGATAGACCAGCATATGGGTCGGTGGTGTCTGGTTTTACAGTAGTTTTTGTTGTGTCAGGTTCTTTGGTAACCAATGTTGTATCATTTGAACTTGATTTTGAAGTGTCCTTTGCAACTATCTGCTGAACTTTTTTGTTAGTATCTTCCGGGATTGAAGGCAAAGATTGACTTTCTTTTGTAATCTGTTTCTCTTTTTTTAGAAATTCGTCGATTTTGTAAAATGCAGCAACAAGGTTCTCGTCGTTACGAACTAATTTGAATTCAAGTCGTGCAGTTGTTTGCAGAAGTTGTCTCATTTCTCTTTCGTTAGTTACACCGGGTAGTTCTAATAGAATTCTTCTTTGTCCAATTTTTTGAATTGTTGGTTCTGAAATACCATATTTATCAACTCTTTGTCTAATTACTTGCAAGGCTTGGTCAATTGCTTCCTTGGCATTTTCTTTTAGTTTTTCGATAATTTTTTCTTCGCTAGCAAGAGCTTCGCCACCGAAATCAAAATAGTCGGAAAGAAATTTCTTTTTGGGGCGTGCAATTTGGTCGAAATTTCGTTGAAAGATATCAACAATATCTTGGTCGGAGGTACGGGCATCAGCTTTGGTTTTCTCTAAAACTTCGAGGAAAATATCATCAATTGCGTCTCTTTGGGCACTTTCTTCTAACATTTTCAAAACATCGACTTCAAGAGTTACGTACATACCACCTCGAAGATCCAATCCCAGTTTAATTCTATTGGATCTTGCATCCAGCAAAGCTTTACCATATTGTTTTTCGAACTTTTCAACAATCGCCAAGGAATCTGATGGGTTCAAGGCTTTTTTCGCTTGTTCAAGGTATTGTTGTTTTAATTTTTCAAGTTTGCTTGCTTTGTATGTCGGATAAAATAAAAAAATAGCAATAACTATTGGTACGACAACAAGCAAAATCTTTCCCCACGACTTCTTCAATTGAAACCTCCTTTATTAATATTAATTAAGTTCAAAAAACACAAAATTAAAACATATTGGTTTAACTACCAATTAAGAAAAATTAAATTGAAATAAATTATTCAAATAATGCATCAACAAATATTACTGGATTAAATGGCTGCAAATCGTCAATCTTTTCGCCGACACCAATAAATTTAACTGGGATTTTAAATTCCATTGCTATTGGAATTACAACACCACCTTTTGCTGTACCATCAAGTTTGGTTAGAACAATACCTGAAATAGGTGCAACCTTTGTAAATTCTCTTGCTTGTTGTATTGCGTTTTGCCCAGTGGTTGCATCAAGGACAAGGAGAACTTCGTGGGGTGCAGTTGGCTTTAATTTTTTCATAACACGAGAAATTTTTTCAAGTTCGTTCATTAAGTGGGTTTTATTGTGTAATCTCCCTGCTGTATCGATAATTACAATATCAATCTTTTTAGAAATCGCTGAATGAAGAGTATCGTATGCTACTGCTGCTGGATCGGCTCCTTGCTGTTGTTGAATAACAGGAACTCCCGCCCTTTGAGCCCAAATTTCAAGTTGTTCATTGGCTGCTGCTCTAAATGTATCGCCTGCACCAATTAATACAGAATAATTTAATTTGCGATAATTGTAGGCTAACTTTCCAATGGTTGTAGTTTTACCAACACCATTAACACCAACAACTAATATAGTATGTGGTTTATGATTTTCATCGATTTGAAATGGGTTTGCATTAAGTTCTTGAGAAGAGTTTTCTAAAATGTTAAGAATTTCTAATTTGATGATTTCGATGATTTCCTCAACGCTTGCTAAAGAAATATTAGAGGAATTTTTTTTCAAAGTTTCTAAAATTTTATCAGTTGCGTCGAATCCGATATCGGCGGAAATCAATATTTCTTCAATTTCATCAAGTAACTTCTGGTCGATTTTTCGACCAATACCTATTGCAGATTTTATCTTCTCGAATATATTACTTCTTGTTTTACTAAGTCCACTTTTAACTTTGTCTACCGATAATGTATCGGAAGAAAACTTTAAAAAGCCTGAAACTTTCTCTTTTAATTTGTCGAATAATCCCATATTAAATTAGAAAAAAGCAAAATTACGAACTTCTAAGTTTTTTTACCCATTTTATATAATAAAATGAATAAAGAAAAATAGAAATAATAGCAACAAAAATTATGAACCTTTCAATAAATATGCTAACTTTTGGATTTTGTAATATTACCATTAGGAATAAACTTGAGCCAATTAGAAATGCTGATACTTTTCCAACCCAATTGGAAGGAATAGCAAATTTATATTTTTTTAAAACAATTAGCCCAGCAATAAGAATACTTATATCCCGCAATACGACAATAATGGCTGTTAGTAGGGTGAGTGTATTGTTCTTTATCAAGCACAAGACAATTATGAATATTAAGGTTTTATCGGCTAAGGGGTCGAGCACTTTGCCAAGTTCGGAAATTACATTTAACCGCCGAGCAAGATACCCATCCAGCAAGTCAGTTGCCCAAGCAATTAAAATAAGAATAAGACCAATTGTTCGATAATTGTTTAGCAAAGTAAATGCTATAGGAATTGAAAGAATAAACCTTGTTAAACTTAAAATATTTGGTATCGTCATTGGTTTTTTGTTTTGTTCAACATATATTGAACTGCAAGTTTTCCACTCAATGCAGCACTTTCGAGAGTCGCGGGAAGTTTGGTATCCGTCCAATCCCCTGCAAGGAATAAACCATTTATCGGTGAAAGCTGACAAGGTCTTTTTTTGTTAAATTCAAAATCGAGATTGACTGTGGCGAATTTGTCTTTGATTACTTTAAAGTTAATTAGATTATTTTTTGAATAAGTTTTAAAATGCTTTTCTAATTCTGTTTCGAGAAGGTTCATTATCTCTTGGTTAGTTTTATCAACGAGCTCAACAGCGTTGCTTGTAGTAAAAGAGTAGAGGTATTGATTCGAGTTATCATTTAGCATTTTGTTTCTATTGAAAATCCAATGAAAAGGTGAATCCAATAAGTAAGCAAAAAATTCATCTGTAATTTTTGTTTTGAAAGTGGAGTAAATAGAAACAATTGGATTAAATTTCAAATGGCTAAAAAAAGTAAAATAATCTAACTTCAACCACTCAGTTGGTATTATTTTCTTTAGGTAATTGGGTGGAATACATAAAAAAACAACATCAAACTCCATCCGTTGATTATTATCTACTACAAGGATAAATTTATCATTCTCTTTAAAAATACTTTTTACACTTAAATTTAGCATAAGTTGAACATTTTTGCTTTTATTTGCAATTTGAACATAAGGATTAACTAATTGCGAGCTTCCAACTGTAGAAAATACAAAATTAGATTTAGTTTTCAAAAATGCAAGTTGAATTGTATTAATAAACAAATTCGTAGGAATATTCTTTAAATGATTATTAAATACTGAAATTCCAATTGGTTCCCAAAAATATTTCATTGCTGAAGAATCCTGTCTTTCGGACCGCAAAAAATCTTTTGTATTGTCTTGAGGAGTTTTATCTAATCGAAAATTATTTAGTCGGAAAAGAAGTTTTATAATATTAAACTTTGATTTCAATGGAAGGATAGGGAATTTCAATAATCCAAGAAAAAAACCTATTTTGTTATCCGCGAAAAAGGTTTCGAGTGTTGATTTTTTCCCAAGTAAATCAAAAAATGGTATTGATAATTTATGTGGGAAATAAAGATATTTGTAAGTATTTAAATGTTTTAGAATTTCGAAAAAATTCTGATATGCAGTCGAAAAAAGATGCTGTCCGTTTTCGATTTCAAAGCCAATGCTTTTTTCGAAAAAGGAATAAAATCTACCACCAATAAAACGCTTTGATTCGATTAGTGTGTGGGGGATATTTCTCTTCAATAATTCTATGGAAACAGAAATGCCAGCAATTCCACCCCCGACAATAGCGATTTTTTTATTTAGCATTCTCAATTGGTGTTGGTTCAGGAGAATGCAAGCGGACTTCTTTAGTTTTAAAAATTTTGGCAAACGATTCGATAGCAACTAAAATTCCAAGCACAATTAATAAACTCGAAATTAAGATGAGAATAATGTCTATTTTGGGAATATAAATAAAAATTAGTTGATAAATGAGTGCCGTTTCTGTAACAATTAACATAAAAATGGCTGGAATTAATGTATACCAACGAGGTGCTTTTATCCCAAGAAGATAATTTGTTACTACAAACAATGATAACGTTCCGATAAGTTGATTCGCAGAGCCAAAGACAGACCATATTTTTTGATAACTTCCACTTAAGCAAATTAATAGGGAAGAGAGAACAACAATTGTAGTGGAAAAGTATTTATCCTTCAATATTCCACCATATTTAGCTCCGAAGCCTTCTTGTACAATGTATCGACAAAGACGAGTTCCGGCGTCTAAAGAAGTTAAAATAAATGCGTTGAGCATTAAGATGCCAAAAGAAGTACCGAAAACTAATGGAATTCCAAGAGATTGAATTGTCATCCCCAGGGCTGTCCCAAAAAGAATATCAGCATTTTTGTTAAAAAGAATTCCGAGGAATGAGTTATTTGAGTCACCATTAAAAGGCAGAACACTGGAAATCATCATTATTACTAAGAAAGCAAGAGCACCTTCAGTTAACATACCTCCGAAGGCAATAGTTTTTCCATGGCTTTCTTTGTCTAACTGTTTCGCAGATGTTCCACTTGCAATAAGGGAGTGGAAGCCGGAAATTGCTCCGCAGGCTATGGTAATAAACAAAAATGGGAATAAAGGACCAACTTTGCCAAAAAAGTTTATGTAATGGGGACCTTGAATACTTGGATTAAGGAATAGAATACCAACGTACCCAAGAAACATACCTATGATTAAAATATACATTGAAATATAATCTCGTGGTTGCAAAAGCAACCAAACTGGAAGGATAGAAGCAATAAAACAATAAGCTAAAATTAAAATCAGCCAAAATTCATAGGAAGCTTTAATTTGAAAAGATTGACCGCCCCAAAGCAGTAAACCAAGTCCAACAAGTGCAATGAGTGTAGCTAAATAAACATTCATTCTTAGTTTATAATGAAGAATTGCAAACAATAGGGCTACAAGAATTAAACCAAATGTTGGCAAGACAATGGTTGGGTCTTCCATGAGTGTTCTTGCAGTTAAGTCGGCAAAAACAGCGATAACAAGGATAAGGGTAAGAAATACAAAAATAGAAAACAAGAAACCTGCTCGTGGCGAAATTACCTTATCTGCGATATTTACCATAGAATAACCCTTGTTTCTAACGGAGGTGATCAAACTGGTGTAATCGTGCACTGCACCAATAAAAACGGAGCCAATCAAAATCCAAAGTAATGCTGGAAGCCAACCAAAATAGGAATAGGCTAATATTGGTCCAATAATTGGACCAGCCCCAGCAATAGCAGAGAAATGGTGACCGAACAAAACAATTGGTTTTGTTGGGACATAATCTTTGTTGTCATAAAGTTTATGCGAAGGAGTAGGAAGGTCATCGGTTGAACGTAAGACTTTGTTTTTTATAATATTCCCATACCAGTAGTATGCAAAAATAAACCAAGCAATTCCAAAAAGGATGAAAAATAGTGTATTCATTTTAAGCCTCAAATAAACTTATTAAAAAGCAAAATTAAAAATATTTCTTATTTGTTTTTTTAATTTTGTAATTGTTTGTCAATTAATTTAGGTAGTTTATGAAAAGGTTCCTTTCAATCTTGTTTTGGTTTGTCGCTATTTCTGGATTGGTATTTTCCCAGGATGAACTTGGGGAAATACAATTTGAAGAAAGCAATGTTAAAATCGAAAAGCCCCCATATTTTGGACTTGGTGGTGGTTATATTGGGTCATTCTTGTTTTTAAACCTTGACGAAATAAATAAAATTTCTAAAGAAATATCTTTAAATGATTTGAAATCACCATTATTTCTATCTGGGGCTCAAGGTTTTACCGCTATTGGTATTGTTCCGAATATAAGAATAGGTTTCTCTGGTTATTCTGGTTTGAAAAAGGAAGAAAAGATAAATGAATATAATACAACTTTCGGTTTAAAATATGAAGTTGGATTTACTGGCTTTTCAATTGATTATGGCTTTGTAATTTTTAAAAACTTTGCAATTTTACCTGGATTAGGACTGGGCTGGTCATCAATCGATATTACAAAATACAATGTTAGTAATTTTGATTGGAACGACCTGAAATCCAATATTTACACATCTAATATTATTGAGGGAAATTTCTTTTTTTTAGAACCCCATCTAACAGTTGAATTTGCGGTGACTCCCTTTTTGATGATTCGGCTTGGTGCTCAATATCCTTTTGGGTTTGCAGGAAAATGGAAAGTCAATAATGTCTCGGAAGTTACAAATGTTCCTTCCTCCTTGAAGCCTAATGGTTTGGCTATTAACTTTGGAATATTTGTTGGTTTATTTAACTATTAAATCCAATTTTTTTATTAATTTTGTAACTGAATGTGACGAGGTAACGCTTTAATTCGTTCTTTATTTGTGAGGGCCCTTAGCTCAATTGGTTAGAGCGGCGGACTCATAATCCGTAGGTTGGGGGTTCAAGTCCCTCAGGGCCCACAGAAAATTCCAAATCTTTATTATTTAAGAAAATTAATTTATTCTAATTTGTTTAGAAATTATACCAAAAAACTTCATTAAGTATTGTGTAATAATTTTCAACTTCAAACCCTGTTCTAAAGAGTAAATTTGAATATAATTAATTCCATAAAAATGCAGAGTTGATAAATTATTTTTTTCGATTAGGGTATTTTATCATAATTTTAAAAGATTTAGTTATATAATGAATAAAGTTGGCTAAAATGAAAAAATTAATTTCATTTTTTATTGGATTCCTTTTGATAGACTTAATGAATTTAAATACCCAGCTCATAAAAGTTGTTTATACCAGTAATGGTGAAAAGTTAAAGCAGGAGGTAGAAATTCAATTAAATGGAGAATAAGCAACAAGAATAAACCTGAAGAATTAGTGTTCAGTTGTGATGGAGGCACAAGTTGGAGTTTAATAACCAGTGCAGCAAGTAACAGTGAATACCTATGGGAGAACATACCGAATATAAACAGCAATAGTTGCAAAATAAGAGCCGTTGCAAATTTCGAAAGAGGAGAAGAGTTATGGACATCCCCTGGATTGGGAGTAGTTGTAAAATGGTCGCCTGATGGTGGCCGTATTGTAACTTGTGGAGGGAATATTATAACAGTTCTTGATGCAAACAAATTAGACATATTAATGACAATTTAAGGGCATACTAACCAGGTCAATGGTGTCGCCTAAAGTCTCGGTGGTCGGTATATTGCTTGGGGAGTAGGGATAATACCGTAAAGGTATGGGCTATGGAAAACATAGAATTATGTAACGAAAGCTTTTCTGTAATCTCAATAAATTCATCAAAAGCAGTTGAGGAGAAAGCAGATTTTTTTGGTAAAAACTCGCATAATTTGAATAAGTCCCAATCCAGCAGAAAATGTTATATATGTCTAAGATGGTAGTGAAGCAGTATGGGATTCAGAAATAGTCCTGTTCGACGAAATGGCAAAGGAGATAATAAAAATTACAAGCATATATGGTCCTCAAAAATTATAATTCCTATAAAAACACTGCCTCCACGATCAAATCATTTGCATTTGCGAACAGCAAATTATGTGGGAAACAAAATTATTGTTTTTAAAAGAACCTAAAGTTGATTTACCAAAATTTCTTTGTTTCTTAAAAGTTCGAAAAATTAATTATTAAATTTAAATATTTTCAAGTTTTGAAAAATAATCTCTTATTGAAAGTTAGGTGGTTGACTTGGGATAATATGTTTCAAATGTTCAATCAATTTCTCTTTTCTAATAAGTTCTCGTTGTTGTGTTCTTCTAAACTTGATTTCTACAAAGCCATTTTTAATGTTTTTTTCTCCGATAATAATCTGAATTGGAATGCCAATTAGGTCTGCATCGTTGAATTTTACACCAGGTGTTTCATCTCTATCGTCATATAAAACCTCGTAGCCATTTTTAATCAGAATTTGATAAATTTCTTCAGATTCGTTTCTAATGAGTTCCGTTTTAATATTAACACTAATTAAATGAATATCGAAAGGAGTAAGCGGATAATCCCAGATTATACCTTTTTCGTCGTGATTTTGTTCGATAAAGCAAGCAATAATTCTTTCAACGCCTATTCCGTAACTACCCATAATAATTGGGTGCTCGTTGCCTTCGTTATCCAGAAAGTTAGCGCCAAGAGATTCTGAATATTTTGTGCCTAATTTAAAAATGTGACCCAGTTCGATTGCTTTAACGATTTTAATCGGGCTTCCGTTTATGGGACATGGCTCACCTTCGCGTACTGTTCTTAAATCATAATAAGCATCGATATGGCAATCCCGGAGGAAATCTATGTTCTTGTAATGATATCCATCTTCATTGGCACCACTTACCAAACCATTTGCATCTTTTAATAAGTTATCTGCTACTATTTTAATTTTTGTTTTGAGATTTATTGGACCAATTGAACCAGCGTTGGCACCAGTTATTTCAAAAAGTTCTTCTGGAGTTGCTGGACGGAATTTATTAGTTCCAAAGGCAGATTGCAATTTAGTTTCATTAAGTTCATCGTTACCTCGCATTAATATTAATACTGGTTCACTATTAATGATATAAACAACTGATTTAGCCAGTTCATTCTCAATGAACCCAAATTGATTAATCAAGTCGTCGATTGTTTTTGCATTAGGTGTTGGGAATTTTTCTAATTGTAAACTTGGTTCCTTTCTTCCAACAGGAGGTAAGCTCGAAGTTGCAACTTCGAGATTTGCAGCATATCCACTTGGTGCAATTGCACAAACATCTTCACCAGCGTTTGATTCTACCATAAATTCTTGAGATTTACTACCACCCATAGCTCCGCTTGATGCACCTACAATGAAGAAGTTGAGTTTACATCGGGTGAAAATTTTTTTGTAAGCCTCCAGATGCTTATTGTAACTTATGTCTAACCCTTCCCAACTTAAATCTAAAGAATACGAATCCTTCATTATAAATTGACGACAACGAAGGACCCCAGACTTGGGTCTTGGCTCATTTCTAAATTTTGTCTGAATTTGATACCATATTTGAGGTAGGTCTTTATAGGATTGAATATGTTGTCTAGCGTGGTAAGTTATAATCTCTTCGTGTGTTGGAGCTAATACGAGTCCTTCTCTATTTTTTATGTGGAACATCACGTCGCCCATAGCATCTACACGCCCAGTTTGTTCCCAAATTTCAATTGGATTGAGTGCAGGCAGAAGAAATTCTTGACCACCAATGGCATTCATCTCTTCCCGTAAAATATTGATAACTTTGTTGAGGACACGAAAACCTAACGGTAACCAAGAAAAAACTCCGGCTGAAACTTGACGAATTAAACCTGCCCTCAACATAAGTTTGTGTGATGGAACCATTGCTTCCGATGGTTCTTCTTTTAAAGTTGGTACAAAATATTGACTTAATTTCATAGTAATAACCAGTAAAATTTGCAAAATTATGAAATAAATACAAAATTTTTGTATAAATTGAAATTCGGACAATTCAAATTGGGGTGGATTTATGAGAAATTCAGTCAATTTATTAATTCTATTAACTTTTCTTGTAGTTCCAGCATTTTTCACATTTTCTTCTTTGGATATGTGGAAAGAAACTAAAGATAACTTGATTCGAAATAAAAGTAATAAGATTATTTTTTCACATAATGAAGGAAAAGAGCCCAAAGATTTTTATGAAAGAGATGAAAAATCCGCAACGAATCAATCTAAATTCACTGTCGATGAAGAAACAGAAAACCCAAAAAATCCTGATGTTACTTTTAATAAAGTTTTTGAACATCTGCATAACAAAATCGTTCACTTTCCTGTTGCATTGCTTATTTTAGCCTTTGCGTTAAGTCTTTTTCAGTTAAAATGGGAACGCCTGGACTATACAATTAAAATTCTTGTGTTTGTTGCTTTTTTTACTTCAATTTTTGCACTTATAACTGGAAAGTTTCAAGAAGAAGTATTGGAAGGAACTCCAAAAGAATCTTTAGTCGAAATACACGAAAAATTTGCATATGCAACAACTTTCTTCTCTTTGGTGTGGATTATCTTTCTTAACATCCCAAAACTACGAAGGTTTCATATTATCATTGGATTAATCATTTTTATTTTGATTTCTTTAACGGGATTTTATGGGGGTTTAGTTGCGCATTAATTCAAACCCAAAGTGAATTTTATGATTTAAGTTTTCTTAGACAATTTAAATTTTTAAAACTTACTTACAAAATAATTTTACTTGTATTTGTTTATATATGAATTTTTAGTAATTTAGTCCAAAAATTTAAGGGTGTGGATGGAAGATTTTGCTAAAATTTTTAAGTATTTCCATTTCCTGATGCATAGAATTTTTTCAAATGTTTTTTCATATTCACACCGAAGTTCTATAGTTTTAGAATCAACTTTTTTCTATATTTCAATAATTGGTATTGGAGGTGAAATATGGATGCATTAACACTTGCACGATGGCAATTTGCTATTACAACTGTTTATCATTTCTTTTTCGTGCCAGTAACATTAGGATTGTCTATTGCAGTTGCAATAATGCAGACAGCGTATTACAGAACTGGGAAAGATGTCTACCGAAAGATGACCAAATTTTGGGGAAAACTTTTTCTAATCAACTTTGCAATTGGTGTGGTAACAGGAATAGTTTTAGAGTTTCAATTTGGAATGAATTGGTCGAACTATTCGAGGTTTATGGGTGATATTTTTGGAGCACCTCTTGCTATCGAGGCTTTACTTGCTTTTTTTATGGAATCTACCTTTCTTGGGATTTGGATTTTTGGGTGGGATAAACTTTCGAAGAAGGTGCATCTTGCCTCGATTTGGCTTGTAGCTATTGGTTCAAATCTCTCTGCAATTTGGATACTTGCTGCAAATTCGTTTATGCAACAACCTGTTGGTTACGTTATAAGAAACGGAAGAGCAGAAATGGTGGACTTTTTTGCTTTGATTGCAAATGGTCACCTTTGGGTACAATTTCCCCATGTTTTTTTCTCTGCCGTTGCTACTTCTGGTTTTCTTATTCTTGCAATTAGTGCTTACCATCTATTCCGTAAAAATAAAAACGAGATGTTTATTAAGTCATTCAAGTTTGCTGCTGGTTATGCTTTTATCGGTAGCTTGCTGGTCATTTTGGTCGGACATACACAAGCACAATATATGGTAAAGGTTCAACCGATGAAAATGGCTGCTGCCGAAGCGTTATGGGAAACCGAAAACCCCGCTGCAATGTCTTTATTTACCTTTGGCGACGAAAAGAATAGAAGAGATGTTTGGGCAATCAGAGTTCCTGGTTTACTTAGCTTTCTTGCTTATAATAAATTCGAGGGAGAACTAAAAGGAATAAAAAACTTGCAGCAAGAAGCGGAACATAAATATGGACCCGGGAATTTTGTTCCACCAGTTGCTGTTTCTTATTGGACATTTAGGATTATGGTTGGGGCTGGATTTTTGATGTTATTTATTTCGATTATTAACTTAATTAAAGCTTTTAAAGAAAAATATGAACTTAAACCATTTTGGTACAAAGTTACTTTTTGGGGTATGTTGTTGCCAGTTATTGCCAACACTACAGGTTGGTTATTTACAGAAATAGCTCGTCAACCTTGGACTGTATTTGGATTAATCAGAACAGAAGAGTCTGTATCTCCAAATGTTTCTACTGGTTCTGTGCTCTTTTCTTTGATTGCTTTTACATTAATTTATGCGATTTTGATGATAATTATGATTAGTTTGATGATTAAGTATGCAAAAAGGACACCAGAAGAAATCGAAAAAGATGAACCTGAATCTGAAATTCCAAATTCTGTTTTAAATAAAATTTAGGAGGCTAAAATGGACTTAAACACGGTTTGGTTTGTTTTAATTGCTATATTATTTATTGGTTTCTTTATACTGGAAGGCTTTGATTATGGTGTGGGAATCCTACTACCTTTTCTTGGTAAAAATGATCTTGAAAGACGAGCAATTGTTAATTCTATAGGAACCCATTGGGACGGTAATGAAGTTTGGATGATTACTGCTGGTGGGGCAATGTTTGCTGCTTTCCCCAACTGGTATGCAACACTTTTTAGTGGTTTTTACCTGGCTCTCGTTTTGATGCTCCTCGCTTTAATTGTTCGTGGAGTTGCTTTCGAATACCGAAGCAAAAAAGAAAGTCTTGTCTGGAGGTATAGATGGGATTGGATGATATTTATTGGAAGTTTTATCCCCGCTTTACTTTGGGGTGTAGCAATTTCAAACTTGATTCGAGGTGTTCCAATTGATGATAAAATGAATTATACTGGAACTTTCTTTACTTTGCCTAATTTATATTCTATTCTTGGTGGATTAACTGCTTTGTCAATTTTCACATTACATGGTGCAATTTTTCTTTCTTTGAAATTGACTAATGATCTACTCGAAAGAGCAAGAAAAATTGCCCAAATGTTTTGGTTACCAACGGTTATCTTGCTTTTTGCCTACATTATTGTTGGCTATTTTGAAACAGATATGTTCAAAAAACTTGGAGTCAATCCTGGAGTGGCTCCAATTCTTGCTGGTTTGTCAATTCTTTCAGTTGGGTGGTTGTTAAAAATAAAAAAAGAGGGTTGGGCTTTTCTAATGACATCACTAACTATTGCATTTTCTACAATTACTATATTCGTCGGTTTGTATCCAAGAGTTATGGTCTCTTCAACCAATCCCGACTGGAGTTTGACAATTTATAATGCATCTTCCAGTCCTTATACACTTAAAGTTATGACTATTGTTGCCTTAATATTTGTTCCAATTGTTCTTGTCTACCAAGCTTGGAGTTATTGGGTTTTCCGTAAGAGAATTTCTACAAAATCAAAAATGGAATATTAATCTTAGATATTTTTTATTCACTAAAACAAAAATAAACCCAATTAAGTTTGTTAATTGGGAGATTAATTATATTTTCCATTAGGGAATTTTTATGTTATTTGATAAAGAATTAATTGCTTTAACTTATAAAAGAAAACATAAATTAAATCTTGCTGTCGTCTTTGGTTTTATTTCCGCTGCTTTGACGGTTACCCAAGCATACATTTTGAGTCGGATAATAAATAATGTATTTATAGAAAAGTATCCTCTTGGGAAAGTAAGTTTTCTTATTTACTTGTTCATTTCTGTTTCAATTACAAAACCAGTAGTTTCAATGCTTCAAACTAAGTTTTCTACTGCTTTGGCTTTATCTATTAAAACCCAGTTGAGAGAAGAATTACTCGAAAAAATTCCCAAAATTCTTCTTAGAAATAAAAGAACCGGGGAGGTTCTCAATGTTTTTACAACTGGAATTGACCGTCTGGAAAATTTTTTTGCTCGATATCTTCCACAGACATTCCTGGCTGGCTTGATTCCTTTATTTATCCTCTTTGTTGTTTTCCCAATCGATTATATAAGTGCAATTATATTTATTTTTACCTTTCCTATAATTCCTTTGTTTATGTTTCTAATTGGTTCAATTGCCGAAAAAATGAGCCAAAAGCAATGGAATTCTTTAAGACTCTTGAGTTCATACTTTTTAGATGTTATTCAGGGACTACTTACAATTAAATTGTTTAAATGGACAAGAGAAGCTTTAAAAAATATTGAAATGGTTACTGAAATATTTCGCGTAAAAACACTAAATGTCCTTAAGATTGCTTTCATTTCTTCTTTAGTAATGGAGTTAACATCTACAGTTAGTGTTGCAATTATTGCGGTTACAATAGGTTTACGGTTGCTAAATGGAAACTTTTATTTTGCGGATGCCCTGTTTATATTAATAATCGCGCCTGAATTCTATCTTCCTCTTCGCCAATTGGGTTTATATTATCATTCAGCACTTGATGGAAGTTCTGCATTTCAGACAATAAAAGAAATTATTCTTGTTTCAAACTTTGATAATGGAGAAGATTTTGGTTCATTTGGGACATCAGCCAAAGCAACATCGCATTTTTCTCAACAATATTTTATTAGAGAAAATTCGATAAATGCGAATTTAAAAACTGAAATTTTTAATCTGGAAGAGGTAAAATTATTGCTTGAAAAGGATGGAATTACTTTTCAAAATGTTACTCAAATTTATTTTGATAAAGTGAAAGCACTCGACGATATTTCATTTAGAATTCCACCAAAGCAAATAACTGCTATTGTAGGGAAAAGTGGTTCTGGGAAGTCTACAATTTTTAATCTTATACTTAAATTTATCGAACCCACATCTGGTTCAATATTAGTTGGAGACAGAAAATTAAACGAGATTGATAATATTTTTTGGAGAATGAATATTTCCTGGGTACCACAAAATCCCAGACTTTTTAATAAGTCAATTTTAGATAATTTTAAAATATGCAAACCCGAGGCTTCACTTGAAGAAATTTCTTATGTATGTCGTCGTGCCGGAATTGACAAGTTTATCGAATCACTGGAATACGGATATGAAACTCAAATTGGTGAATACACTTCAAAATTAAGTGGTGGAGAGCAGCAAAGGATTGCCATTGCAAGAGCATATTTACGCAATTCACCTTTAATTTTGATTGATGAACCAACTGCAAACATAGACCCACTCGCTGAGCAAGAAATACTTTCAATTTTGTTTGAACTTTGTCGAAATAAAACTGCTATTATCATTGCTCATAATATTAATACAATACAAAAAGTTGATAATGTTGTTTTTTTAAGAAATGGAAAAGTTTTGGGGCAAGGTTCTCATTTGTATTTAATTAAAAATTCCGCAGATTATAGAAATTTCATTTTTTCTACTAATCAAAATGATTAATACATTGAATAAATTATTTAAAGTGATTTCGAATTATAAGTTTGCAATGCTCTTTGCTTCATTGTTAAGTTTTCTAACGATTGGTAGTGGTATTGGATTAATGATAATTTCTGCTTATATTATTGCTAGTGCCGCTTTACAAACACCAATTTTCAAATTACAAGTCGCAATCGTGGGCGTTCGGTTTTTTGGAATTGCACGTGGAGTTTTTAGATACTTTGAAAGGTATTTATCACATAATGTAACATTTAAGTTATTAGCAAGATTCCGTATTTGGTTTTTTAAATCTCTTGAGCCCTTGATTCCATCAAAATCAATTGAATATTCGAGCGGTGATTTGCTTTCTCGAAGCATAGATGATGTCGAAAGTCTTGAGCATATTTTCGTTCGTGTTATTTCACCTCCTTTAGTGTTTCTTGGAATTTCCTGTTTTATGTTTTTCTTTCTATTGATGTTTAACATAAAATATTCTATCTTATTTATTACTTTCTATCTTGCTTCTGGAATACTAATTCCTTTTTTAACATTTTGGCTAAGCTATAAACCAGGAAAAAGTTTAGTTAGTTTAAAGTCTAAGCTCGAAAAACTTTCGGTTGATTATTTTCAAGGCGTGAGAGAGTTACTCGTTTACGATTTATATAATAATTGGAAACGTGAGTTACTTACAGTGTATAACGAAATTATTAAAAATGAATACAGAATGAATTTCATTCAAAACTTGCACCAAGTTTTGATTACACTATTTATGAATTTTACTGTTGCGATGATGCTTTTAGAAGCAATACCGGATGTTTCTATTGGAAAACTGGATGGGGTTCAACTGTCCGTAATAATCATTGGAATCATGGCTTCTTTCGAAATAATCTATCAAATGCCATTAGCATTTCAATATCTAAACAAAAGCTTGGAATCGGCAGAAAGGCTCTTCTCGATAATTGAACTGAACGAAATTGGTAGCCAAATAAACCATACTTTTAATATTGTAACTGAAAATGATTTCACTTTAAAAATTTGTGATTTAAAATTTTCGTATGACAGGAAAAAACCAGTGTTGAATAAGATTAATTTTGAAATAAAGCCAAAACACAAACTCGCAATTGTCGGTCCAAGTGGCTCTGGAAAATCAACACTTGCATGGATTTTGTCTGGCCTTTTCCCTTTTGATGCTGGAAAAATCGTTATTGGGCGATATTTCAGTAAAAATGAATTTTCTCCCAATTTAAAGGAAATAGTTTCTTTGGTACCACAAAAGATACATTTGTTTTCGGGCACTATTAAGGAAAATTTATTAGTTGCAAAACCAGATGCCACAGAAGATGAACTTTTTTGGGCAATAAAACAAGCAGATTTGTTGGAATTTATTGAAAAGCAACCAAAAAAGCTTGATTCATACATCCTTGAACTTGGTAATAATCTAAGTGGGGGTGAAATCAAAAAAATTGGAATTGCTAGGGCATTACTTAAAAATTCGCCTTTAATTGTTTTTGACGAAGTGACTTCACATTTGGATTTGCAATCGGAATTGAATATCTTAAATGCAATGATAGAAATTGCCAAAAGTCGAAGCATTTTGTTCATCACCCACAGACTTACCTGGTTAGAGATTTTTGATGAGATAATAGTATTGGTTAACGGCGAAATTGTCGAAAAAGGAAATCATAAGGAATTAATAAATAAAAAGGGATATTATTATCGAATGTATAATTCTTTTCTATCGAAATTGGAATAGTTTCGTTAAAAAAATACAAAAAACACAACGACCATCTGGTCATTGTGTCGCAGTTAAGTAAAAATAAAAACCAAATTTGATAATTAATCAAGGAAGTGGACAAAAAGGCCATCTTTAAGTTTAGGTTCGAACCAAGTTGATTTAGGAGGCATAATTTTTCCAGCGTCGGCAATTGCCATTAGTTCATCAATTGTAGTTGGATACATTGCAAAAGCAACAGCCATTTCTCCGCTATCAACTCTACGCTCTAATTCACCAAGTCCTCGAATACCACCTACGAAGTCAATTCTTTTAGATGTTCTTGGGTCGTAGATTACAAGAATCGGGGCAAGGATTTGATTCTGAAGTATTGAAATATCAAGAGATTCTACTGGGTCGTTAGTTGAAAAAAATTCGGGTTTTATAACTAATTTATACCACTGCTTTTCTAAATACATTCCGATTTCACCTTTTGCTTGCGGCTTAAATTGTTGAGTAACCGGTTCAATACTGCAAATTTTTGAAATTTTCTCTAAAAATTCTTTTTTGGAATTTCCATTCAAATCTTTGACAACTCGGTTATAATCCATAATCATTAAATGGCTTGCTGGAAAAAGCACAGCAAGGAAGAAATTGTATTCTTCGTCTCCTTTGTGGTTAGGATTAGCTTTTTGCCTTTCTTTACCAACAATAGCGGCTGCAGCCGAGCGATGGTGTCCATCGGCAACATAAAAATAATCGACACTATTCAAGATTTTTTGTATCATGTTAATGGTTTCTTTATCTCTAATGACCCAAACTTTTTGATGAACATTGTCTTCGGAAATGAAATCATAAACTGGGGAAGTAGTAATATAATTTGCAACTATTGAATTAATTTCTGCATTATCTCGATAGGTTAGGAAAATCGGTCCAGTGTGTGCGTTAGTATATCTGATATGGTTGCAACGGTCTTCTTCTTTGTCTTTTCTTGTCTTTTCGTGTTTTTTAATTTTATCGTTCCAATAGTCATCAACTGAAGCACAACCCACCAAACCTATTTGAGTGCGATTACCCATTGTTTGGGACCAAATATAAAAATAGGGTTCTGGGTCTTGAACAAGTACGCCATCCGTAATGAATTTCATTAAGTTTTCTTTCCCTTTTTCGTAAACACGAGGGTCGTATAAATCGATAGATGGGTCAAGGTCAATTTCTGGTTTCCCAACATGAAGAAAAGAAAAGGGATTATCCTTTGCTTCTTCTCGGGCTTCTTCAGAGGAAAGAACATCATATGGCTTTGCTGCAACTTTTTGTGCAAATTCTGTCTTGGGGCGATAAGCTTTAAATGGTTTGAACACCGGCATAAGTTCACCTCGTTCTTTTATTGATATTTTGATAATGCGTTAACTACTTTTTGTGCAATTTCAATTCCAACTCTTTCTTGGGCTTCAATGGTAGAAGCACCAATATGAGGAGATACAGATACTCTTGGATGATTGATAAGTTCTTTCTGGGCTTCTGTTGGAGGTTCATTTTCAAAAACATCAATTCCAGCAGCCAGAACCTTGCCATTGTTCAGAGCATCTAGTAAATCTTTTTCGGAGACAACACCTCCTCGGGCACAGTTAATCAATACGACACCGTTTTTCATTTTGGCAAATTCCGTCGCTGCAATTGCGGGTGGTTCACCTTTTATTTTTGGTAAATGCAGAGTAATAATATCTGCCCTTTCTAAAAGTTCATCTTTTGAAACAAGTTCAACCTCAAGGTCGGTTGAACTAACATAGGGATCAAAAGCAATAACTTTCATCTGTAAACCGATGGCTCGTTTGGCAACTGCTTTACCAATATTTCCGAGGCCGATTATTCCTAAAACTTTTCCAGTTAATTCGAAGCCTTTTGAATATTCTTTTTTGGGCCATTTACCTTGTCGCATTTCTATGTTACTTAAATTTAAGAATCGAGCAACAGCAAACATATGGGCAAGTGCTAATTCTGCAACAGAAATCGAGGAGGCTCCAGGAGTATTTAAAATCTCAATTCCTTTGCTTTTAGCATATTCCACATCAATGTTATCTAATCCAACACCACCGCGAGCAATTACTTTTAAATTCTTTCCGGCGTCGATAACTTCTCGGGTTACTTTGGTAGCAGATCGAACTATTATCGCGTCGTATTCGCCAATGTTTTGAATTAATTCTTCGGGCGAATACTTTTGGATTGTTAATTCAAAACCTGCGTTGCGAAGAATTTCTTCGCCTTTCTTGTCGATACCATCAGAAATGATAATTTTCATTTTTAAACTCAAACCATTACAAAAAAAGCAAATTAAAAAAAAACTTTTCAAATTTTTAAATGTACAATGATAAATGGACCTTAATGTTGCGACCTGTTTCGGGAAATATGGATTTAATTCGAGATAAATGGTTGAAATACAATTTGTTAAAAATATTTTCAATTGATAGCCCAACAACACCTACGACCTTATTAAAATCCATCAAATAATTATCAGCGTTAAAGATGGCATATGCTGGTGTTGGTTCCTCGAAATCTCCAACATTGTTTTGATTGAATGCAAAATCTGTCGAGATTTGGAATTGCATTTGTTTGAATTCATATTTGAAGAATATTTGTCCTTTCATAGGAGGAATTTGGGGACAATTTTAAATAGTTTTTCAAACGAATATTAACTTATGTTAAGTAGTATCGTTTTCGTATTTATTAAAATTGTATTTTCGTGATTGAATCTAAGCGCATTTGTAAAATGTTTTGGATTTTTTTAGGAATAATTTGCGGTTATCTTATTGGTTCTTTTCCTACTGCTGTTATTGTAAGTAAATTATTTTTTGGATTCGATATCAGAACTCGTGGAAGTGGGAATATGGGTAGTACGAATGTATTCCGTGTATTGGGAACTTTTTGGGGGATTCTTGTGCAAGTAATTGATATTTTAAAAGGTTACGTTCCCGTGGCTTACTTATCCAATTTTTTTGCACAAAATGTTGAGGGTATGATAAATTCCATTGGTGGATTACTTGCTTTTAAAATGCTTATTGGGTTGGGTGCTGTTTTGGGTCATATTTTTTCAATTTTTGTTCATTTTAAAGGTGGGAAAGGTATAAATACTAGTTTAGGTTTTCTTTTAGCTATATCACCGTGGGAAATTGGAATATGCCTTGTTGTTTTTATTTTGTCTTTTCTATCATCGGGTATGGTATCGCTTGGTTCAATTTTTGCTTCATTTTCTTATCCCATTGTAATCCTTATCCGAAAATTTGTTTTCGACTATCCATATACAAATTTTTCTTTACTTTTAACGTTTTCGGTAATATTCTTTTTAATTAGTCTTTATACTCATAGAGAAAATATTAAAAGAATAATTCAAGGAAAGGAAAACAAGTTCGAAAAATTTCACATTATCAAATTCAAAAAAACAAAAACAAGCCAATGAAAATAGGAATATTAGGAATTGGTGCCTGGGCAACTGCAATTGCAAATTTGCTTGCTGAAACTCGAAACCAGATTTTTGTTTGGTCGCACGAAGTAGATACAATTGAGCTAATAAATAAAAAAAGAGAAAATACAAAATATCTACCGGGAGTACCTTTGAATTTCAATATTAACTTTACTATTGATATTAATAAAATATTAGATTGTGATTTAATCATTCAGGGTATCCCAACTCAATTCATTAGACAAACCCTTGAAAAATTTGGAATTTTTTTTAATGGGAAACCTGTTGTAAACTTAGCAAAAGGTATCGAAAAGTATACTCTTAATCGTATTTCTGAAATACTTACAGCTTTTGGCTGTTCAAAGGAAAATTATTTGATTCTAACGGGTCCTAGTCATGCCGAAGAAGTTGCTGTTAGAATTCCAACTGCAACTGTTGTTGCTTCGACGAACAAAGAACTTGCAAAGACAATCCAAAGGATTTTTTCAAATTCCTATTTTCGGGTTTATACCTCCGAAGATGTTATTGGATGTGAATTGGGAGGGTCACTGAAAAATGTCATCGCTATTGCAGCGGGTATTATTGATGGATTGAAATTAGGTGATAACTCAAAAGCTGCATTGATCACACGTGGTTTAGCCGAAATTACACGCTTGGGGATTGCTTTGGGTGCAAACCCGTTAACATTTTCGGGGCTCTCGGGTTTGGGTGATTTAGTTGTAACTTGTATGAGCAAGCACAGCCGGAATAGATTTGTAGGAGAAAAAATTGGGAAAGGTTACTCTTTGAAAGAAGTTATATCGTCAATGAATGCCGTTGCTGAAGGAGTTGATACAACAATTTCTGCTTACCAACTTGGTTCGAAGTATAATGTGGACTTACCAATTACTAGAAAAGTTTACGAAATATTGTTTCAAAACCTAAATCCTAAAATAGCAATTTCCGATTTAATGTTAAGAGAAACTAAAGCAGAGTGGTGGTGGTAAAGTTCTTTTCAGTTTTATTATAAATTATCATCAGTGCTAATAAAAATGTCGACCACAAAAAACCAATAACCATAGGTTCAAAATAAAAAACCTGGCTAATATTACTTTGTATTATCTTTCCTTTAAAAAACTCTTTAGTTAAAGAAAAAATTAATGTGAAAAAGGAGGAAGTTATTATTAATAATCTTATTTGGTGATCTTTTAGATATTTTTTACTGGAAAAACTCAATATGAGTGGATAAAACAAGGCGGGGACAGCAATCGCCGAGGTTTTGTATATCAAATCAATTGCGGAAGGTATTGCATAAGAAAGAAAAATAGAAAACAAAGCCGAAAAAATAAGTCCAGTTTTGGTTCGAACACAAAGTGCTATATGCTTAGTTTTATTCAATTTTCCCAAAATGTCCTTGCCAATTATTAAAGCAGAAAGAAAGATGTAACTATCCATAGTAGATACAATTGTAGCAAGCATTGCAACTAATACAATGCCTTTCCAAAATGGTGGAACAATGACTTCGAGTAAGTAGGGGTAAGCATAAAGTGGTTCAATATTGTTGAATGTAGCACGCGAAACCAATCCTATGTAAATGGTTATTGAATCAAATAGAAACCAAAAGAAAATAGAAACTAAGATGCCAGTTTTGGCAATTTTGGTAGTTTTTGCACTAATACATCTTTGGTAGAAGCTTGGGTCGATGAAAGTTTGAAGAGATATAAAAAACCAAGAGAAGAGAAATTGCCAAGAAACATCCCCAAAAAAGTTTAAATGGGAAGGTGGTAGACTTTTAAATATTTCGAATTCGAAATTGTTTGCTTTTAATGAAAAATATGCAAATACGCCAAAACCCAAATACATAAGAACAAATTGAAAGGAATTGGTTAGTATATTTGATTTAAAGCCTCCGATACCGATATAAGTAAAACTAAATATTGTACCAAGTATTATTGATGAGAAAAAATTGATGCCAGTAATCGAGTTTATGAAAGTTCCAACCATTAAAACATATACTGCTGGGAAAGCAATGATAAGTTGAACTAAAGAAGCAAGAAAACCTGCATTTTCGCCAAATTTTGATGAGATTTGTTCAGCAACAGTTGATGCGGAAGATTGATGAATTTTTCTTGCTACCCAAGATGCGTAGAATAAGGCAGAAAAATAATATACTATTCCAAAGCAAAACCAAGCAACAAGACCATAACGGTAAACAAATTCTCCAATCCCGAGTATGTTCCCATACCAAGTTGCAACAAGCGAAGCCACAAAAAAAGGCAAAGTCAATTTTCTTCCAGCGAATAAATAATCCGTACTTTCAACTTTTTTTCTATTTCTTTTTTGAATAAATGGAAAAAACCCCAAAAAAGTAACTATCGAATAGAAGAATAAGAAAATTAGTATATCTGCAGTAGATAATGAAAGTCGCATAACTAAAAAATACAAAATTAATATTACCCCTGGTAAATGGAAAACAAGGAAAGAGAAATAAATTGGTTTGCTTCTCTTTAGTTGTTTGTGAAGCAATATTTTAATTAAATTGCAGTCTACTTTTATTAATTTTTTTTAAATGAGTTTAATGATCAAAATTTTTGTTATCATTTTTTCTTTAATATTTTTCGTTCTCGGATGTTCCTATTACGAGAACTTTACCACATATTTTAATACATACTATAATGCACAGCGATTGATGAAGGAATCCGAAGATGAATTCGAGTACCAAGAGACTAAATTAAAATCGGCACCCAAAATTTATTTTCCGATAAAAGATTTGCAACCTGTACAGGACATTACAACCGGTCCACCGCCATTTATGCAAGAGTTTATTGTTCCGCCTCTTAAATTACAGCCCGTCAAAACAAAATTAGATTCAATAATAATCAAAGGGTCGAAGATACTTTCCAGGAAGTCAAAAAGTAGCTTCGTCGAAGGCTCTTTGTACTTAATGGCCAAATCCTATTTTTATAAGAATGAGTGGTTGCCTTCACAAATTAAATGCAGTGAATTGATCGATAAGTTTCCAAATGGAGAACTTTCCCCTGATGCTCATTTACTACTTGCCGAAAATTTATTGATTCAAAAGAAGTTTTACAGCGGAAAACTCTTACTTTCGCGAACGATTGATATAGCTTGGCAAAAGCAAAGATATGATATTCTTTCAGAAGCTTTCAGGTTGCAAGCAGACCTTGCTTTATATGAGAACGACTTCGAGGGTGCAATTAAACCGTATAAACAAGCAATTATACAAAGCGATGATAGCAATATACGAGCAAAGTGGCAATTAGAATTGGCATCTATATACTATAGAATTGGTCGTTGGGAAGATGCTTTGGTAAATTTCAGAAAAGTTAGGAATTATTCTCCCGATTATCTTACTCTTTACTCTTCATATTATTACGAAGCATTATCTAATATTCGACTTCAAAGATTTGATGAGGCTGAAAAAATTCTGAGAACTTTGGAAAAAGATGGTAAATACCAAGAATGGAACGAATACACACATTCTGGATTTATGCTTTCTGCCCTTATAAAAGGAGATTCCGCCGGTTTTCGGAAACTCGAGATTAAAGCCGATTCTGCTTTTAAGGCTTCCCCTCCTTTAATTGCCGTGTATTATGAAAAGGGGCTTAGAGATTATTATTCAGGTAAATATTTTGAAGCTCAAAAGTATTTTGCTCGTGCAAGGAATATTCGTACACCAGTTTATGCTTCTGCTGATAAAATGTATAATCTTTTGAATAACTGGGAACAAAAGTATAAGTTTGCAGAACCATTGCTTTCTCGGTATAACAAGGGAGAAGAACTTAGCGATACTTCGAAGATGTTTCTTGCTGGATCATTGTATGAAATTGGAGCAAATTTTGAAAGGCTCGGTTTTCTTGATTCCACCGAACACTATTATAGACTTTCCGCTATAGTTTCCCCTGCCAATGATACGAATACTGCTCGATATTTATACTCGTATTCCCGAATAATACGAGACAAAAACTTATTTCTTTCTGATAGTTTAAAAGACGTCATTGTTGAAAGGTATCCTAATACAGAATTTGGTAAAGAAGTTTTGAAAGAACTTGGCTATACAAGTAATTTTTATATTGATACAACACAAGAACTTATACAGTCGGGCTTAAGATTGATTAGAATTAATGATTATTCGTTTGGTTTGTCCCAACTAAAAAAATTATTTAATGACTATCCTGAACATCCTTTTGCTCCAAGAGCACTTTATGTTGTCGGGTATGTATTCGAAAGAAAACTTTTTAATTATGATAGTGCATTCTATTATTACAAACTATTGCAGGATAGGTATCCAGAAAGCATTTATGCAAAGGATGTAAATCTGGCTCTTGCTTATTATCTTGCTGTCAAAAGTGGACAACCAATACCCGACTCGCTTAAGGAGAGAACTTTACCTCCGCGTGTACCAGGGGCTCCTTTAAAAGGTTTAGAAATTTCACCACAAATCCAGCAACCCTTAAAACCTTCAACAGAAAATCAATCTGAGAAAGAAGGGTTCAATCCTCTTGATTATTTCAAAGATCCCAGCAAAATGATAAAAGACGTAAAAAAAGTTTTGTCTCCAGAGAATTTAGTTCCGCAAATGGAACTACCCCAGAATCCTTTAGATGAGTTTAAACCTAAACCTGATTCTACAAAAATTGAGTTACAAAAAAATCCAGATGTTGAACCCGAAAAACCTAAGAGATAAAGAGAAATGGACACAGAAAGAAGCAATATTTTTAAATTATTTTTCGAAGAAGCAAACGAAGCAATCTTGATGGTTGATGCATCTAATTGGAAATTGCTTGCCGCAAACAAATTTGCAAAAAAACTACTTTCTATTAATGATAGCGATGTAGAAAAGCTTTCTTTTCCACAGTTCCGGCGAATTATCAAGCTTGTAAAAAAAGAAAATTCTCCAAGCATTTTTTCTGAGTTAACTTTGGATAATTCAGAAATTGGTGAAATCCTTGTTGATATTTTTGCTCGTGTTGTTGAATTTGAAGGAAAACAAATTATTATCGCTTCAATTAGAAATGTTTCGGACCAATACATAATGAGTGAGAAACTTGTCCAAGCCGATAAACTTGTTCTGCTCGGTCAACTTAGTGCTTCATTAGTTCATGAGATTAGAAATCCTCTTGCAGCTGTCAATCTGAATTTACAATTACTTTCTAGGTCACTTTCCAATCGTAAGGAACTTCTTTCTTATGTAGATACTGCACTCAAGGGTGTCGAAAGAATCTCCAAAATAATCGATGTCACCTTAAATTTTTCAAGACAAAGCGAATCAAAAACTGAGAACTTGAACCTTAATTCGATTATTATCAACACAATCGATTTGATGAATCATTTGCTTAAGAAAAAAGAGATAAAAATTACTTTGGATTTAAAAAGTGATTTACCTTTAATTTGTGCAGATTCTAAACATTTGCAACAAATCATTATTAATCTTATTACAAATGCTATTGATGCAGTTGAAGAAAAGGGTGAAATTTGTATAAAAACATTTATTGAAGAGTTTTCTGAAAATAATAAATTAGTTTGTTTAAGTGTTATTGATAATGGGGTTGGAATAGCCGAAGAAGATTTAGACAAAATTTTTAACCCCTTTTTCACCAAGAAAACTTCGGGCACAGGATTAGGACTGGCAATTACACAAAAATTGCTCTACAAATACAAAGGTTCAATCGAAGTAAAGAGTAAAATAGGAGAAGGAACTGATATTACAATAAAATTTCCCCCGTGCTAATAAGAGATTAATTAGAAATAATTCGTTAAAAAATATTATTTTTGAGTTACTGATTTTTTTAGTTTACAATGGCATTACAAAATTACACGATTTTGATTATCGAAGACGATCCATTGGTTAACAAAGCTGTAAAGGATGCTTTGACCACAAAGTATAATCGCGTTTTTTCCTATCTTAATGCTACCGAAGCCTTAAATGATATAAATTTAATTTCACCTGACCTTATTCTTCTCGATATCTTTCTTGGACCACATAATGGACTTGAAATCCTTGAACAATTACGAGGTCAAGGATATACTGTACCAGTTATTATTATGACCGCCACGTCCGATATCAAAATGGCAGTTCGAGCAATTAAACTTGGGGCGGAAGATTTTATTGTTAAACCTCTTGACCTTGAACAACTTGAAATTGCGGTCGATAAAGCATTGCAAAATTATAACCTCCGTCGCCAAGTAGAAATTCTAACCGATAAATTAAAAGAAGAACAACCAAGTGAGATTATTGGCAATTGCGAGCAAATTAAGGAGGTGTTAAATATTGCTAAAATTGTTGCAGCAACAGATTCCACCGTCCTTATTATCGGAGAAACTGGAACTGGGAAAGAATTACTCGCAAAATATATACATAAAAATTCTCCAAGAGCCAAAGGACCATTTATTGCAATCAACTGCGGAGCTATCCCAAAAGACCTTGCTGAATCCGAGTTTTTTGGTTATGAAAAAGGAGCTTATACTGGTGCCACAGAAAAATTTAAACAGGGTAGGTTTGAACTGGCAAATCATGGAACAATTTTTTTGGATGAAATTTCTGAATTGAGTTTAGAACTTCAGGTGAAGTTACTACGAGTATTACAAGAACGAAGATATTTCCGTTTGGGTGGAACAAAGGAAATTTCTGTTGATGTTCGAGTAATTGCTTCGACCAATAAGGTATTAGAAGAATTAGTTGAACAAGGGAAATTTCGTGAAGATTTATTCTATCGTTTAAATGTTGCTCGTTTGGAACTGCCGCCATTAAGAGAACGAGGTGATGATGTAATGTTGCTTGCAACTGCTTTTGTTAAAGAGTTTAATAAGAAATTTGGGAAAAAGGTTTCCGGATTTACACCGGATGCTGTTAATCTTTTAAGAAATTACCAATGGAAAGGAAATATTCGCGAATTGAGAAATGTTATCGAAAGGGTTGTTTTGCTCGAAGCAGATGAGGTTATTACCAAGGAGTCTTTAGGCTTTTTGAAGGTGAGTGATGTTGTTCAACAAAATGTTACTAACGAACAGATACCTCTTGAACTTAAACCTGGGGAACATAAGTTAATCATATCAAAGCAGGGTGCTACGATGAACAATGTTGTTCGTGATTTGATTATTCAAACACTCCGTCTCGTAAATGGAAATCAAATTAAAGCAGCTAAAATCTTAGGAATTTCCCGTGCTAAACTTAGATATAGGATTGAACAACTTGGCATAAATATTTCTGGAAAAGTTATTAATTAAATTTTATATATTTGACTTATGAATATTGATGTAATTAAAGAGCAATTGAAAAGCAGTGAAATTCCACAGATTAAGGAAGCTTTGTACTTCCTTTTCGATCACAAAAAATATGACAATGAAGTTGTAAAATTGGTTGCTTCTTTGGTAACCTCTGAAGATAAAGGAATACAAAACCTTGCAATTGATTGTTTAATGAATATTCCAGATGAATTTAAAGGGGAAGCCTCAAAATATCTTGTACCATTGATTGGTAGTCAGAGTATTGAACATCGTAATATAGTTTCCGATATTCTTACAAAATACGATGACGTTTGTTACGAATATTTAAAGGAATTTTTACTTGACCCAGATGCCGATTTCCGGCAATTTGCTCTTGATATTTGGGGTTCAATTGGTAGCAAAAAAGACTGGCAGACTGTTCGCTCCTTGTTAAATGATAATAATAAAAATGTCGTAGTTTCTGCAATAATTGCCCTTGGAAACATTAAAGTCCCAGAAGTTGTGGACGAGTTGATCAAAAAATATGAAGAGGATGATGAATATAAACCATTTGTTTTAAATACATTAGCTAAAATTGGGGGTGACAAAGCCAAGAATTTTATCCTTGATGTACTTAATAATTCAAACGACCAACTCCTTCAACTTGCAGCAATTGACTCTCTTTCATACATAGATGGAGACGAGGAATTCTTCGAATTTTTGCTTTCAAAATTGCCAACAGTCCCTAGGCAAATACAACCTTATTTTCTTAAAAGTTTATGTAAATTAGGAAAAAAATATTGTAAAGATAAAGTAATCCCTGGTGAACTTCGGCAAATTGCAAGAGATTCCTTAAAAGAAGAAGACCCAGAAATTCGTAAGGCAGCCCTTATTGCTTTGGGAAGTACTTATCAGAGTTTAGATTTGGATTATTTAATAATTGAATTATTTCACTTTGAACAAGAAAATGTTGAGTTGATACTTACAAATCTTTTACACAACTGTCCAATAGAACTTCTTAGCGAATTTTTAGAAAAAATTGCATATCAAAAAGATAATGGTGAAATTTTTAGTATTCTTTTAGAGTTTTTTTTAAGAGATTGGGATGGCTTAAAAGAAGAAACAAAAATAGTTATTATTGAATCAATTATTAATCTTTCTGATGTTCTTCCCGAAATGATTTTAGAAGATTTTTGCGACTTTTTCTCCTACCGGGAGAATCAGTTGTTTAAGAATGTTTTTGAAAATTTGTTCAGAAATTCTAAATTTGTAAACAGGGAAAAATTGGAAGAGATAGGTTACAAGTATGAACTTTTGTAATTAACCTAAATTGAGGATTTGTAATTTATGAGTGCGGAAATCGAAACGAAATATACTTTAACTGATGAAGCGTTTCGTGAGCTTCGTGATATAATTTACAAAACAAGTGGAATTTATTATTCAGAAAGTAAAAAATATTTGCTCGAAAGTCGTATTTTGAAAAGAATTCAGGCTCTTAAATTAAATTCACTATATGATTATGTCAATTTCATCAAAAACCCGATGAACCGTGGTGAGCTAAAAAACCTTTTCGATGCTATAACAATTAATGAGACTTACTTTTTCCGTGCCGAACAGCAATTTGATTCACTTGAGAAAATAATTATTCCTGAACTTATTAAAAATAAAATAGGAAACTCCACACCAACCATCAGGATTTGGAGTGCTGCCTGTTCAACTGGCGAAGAACCTTATACCATCGCTATGATTGTGTTAGAAAAAATTAAACCTTTATACCCAAATGTTCAATTTCAAATTCTTGGGAGCGATATTAGTACACAAGTGCTTGAAGTTGCAAAAAATGGTGTTTACAAAGAATATTCAGTGCGTAATATGCCCGAGTTTTATTTAAAAAAATACTTTATTCCAAAAGATGGTTTGTTTTATCTTAAAGATGAAGTAAAAAGACTTGTAAGATTTTCGAATATTAATCTATTTGATTCAACTCAAGTTAGGATGGTAAGCAATTGTGATGTAATTTTTTGTGCAAATGTTTTGATTTACTTTGATATTCCAGCAAAGCAAAAAGTTGTTTCGTATTTATATGATGCTCTGAATTCCGGAGGTTATTTATTTGTTGGCTACTCCGAATCCTTACACGGTATTTCAAAAGCATTTAAATTGGTTCATTTGCCAAAAGCAATTGCTTATAAAAAAGAATAATAAATAAGAAGATAGAATTATGCCAAAAACAATTTTAGTTGCGGAAGATTCGGAAACTATTAGGCGCTTCATTTCAATGTCCTTGAAGCTTGCTGGGTTCGAAGTAATAACAGCTGTCGATGGAATGGATGCCCTGGAGAAGTTTCCTCAACATCAAATTGATTTGCTTGTGACAGATTTAAATATGCCAAATATTGATGGTTTTACATTAATTAAGACTATTCGTGAAAATCCAGAATACAAAGATTTACCAATTATTATTCTTTCTTCTCTTGGAAAAGATGAAGATATCAAAAAAGGTTTTGAAGTTGGGGCAAATTCATACCTTATTAAGCCTTTTAATGCTAAAAGAATCCAATATGAGATTTCAAAATATCTTAGTTCAGGAGATGATTAGGTGTTTAACAAATTTGGTATGAAATATGAAATTTTTAGTTGTTGATGATTCTCTTACAATGCGTCGAATAGTTATTAATGCACTAAAAACATTTGGAATTGATGATATTGTTGAAGCAGAAGATGGACAGGATGCTTTATCGAAACTTCAAACTCATAAAATCGACTTTGTAATTACTGATTGGAACATGCCAAATATGAGTGGATTGGATTTGACAAAGACTATTCGTGCTTCCGATCAGTGGAAAAACTTACCTATTTTGATGGTTACTACCCGTGGACTGAAGGAGGACATTATTCAAGCTTTGCAGGCAAAAGTTAATAATTACATTGTAAAGCCTTTTACTCCACAAGTTTTAAAGGAAAAAATAGTAGCAATTTTGAAAGCAACTGAAAAGTAAATATGGAGGAATAATGAAAGAACTTGATATTCAGGGGTTAATTAAAAAAGCCGAAGAATTAAGAGCCCTTTTTATTCTTGGGCAAAGGGTCGTACCTTTTCTCGAGGAACTATTTTCTTTTGTTGGCGAAATCCAACCTCTTCTCGAAGAAATTAACACTTCTATAAAAGATAACCTTTCCAAGATGCCAAACCTTTCTAAGCAACTTTCAAAAGTAACCGAAGCTACCGAACTTGCAACAAATGAAATTTTGGATATTGTCGATGGGGTTTTCTATAAATTAGATATTCTTAATTCAAATCTTATTGAAATTGAAAAGCAGAATAATTCTCTTAAAAATATTTATTCCGAACTAAAAAAACTTATCGAAGAAAATATTAATAACTCGTTATCTTTCGAGGAATTAATAAAAAAACTTCAATCTCTTCAAGTTCAAGTATATAACTTTATAGCATTGGAGTCTTACATTAACTCGATGAAAGAGATGATTGAAAATATAAGAAATGATTCCACCTCTATAATGCTTTCTCTTCAAGTTCAAGATATTACTTCACAGCAAATAGCCGCGGTAAATCACCTTCTGAACACTGTTCAAAGTAAACTTAATTCATTATTAAATAAATTTCAACCTGGGGAAATTGGCAAGATGACAAACAATTTCAGCGAAACTACCAATGTTTCTGAACTTCACCGTGTAATTGCATTCGACCCAGATGCAGTCGATTCTCTTTCTGGGAATTCTGCTCGCCAAGATGAAATTGATAAGCTCTTTGAACAAAAAGTTATAGATGAAAATTGGAATGAGAAAATAATTGAAAAAAATCTTACCGAAAACCAAGTTCAACAAGATTCCGACGAAAAGATTTCACAAAGCGATATCGACTTACTTTTTAATCAAAATACTCAAAACCCGTAAGAAAGGAGGTGAAAATGTTCAACGACCCAGAAATGCAAGAAATTTTCCAGGCTTTTGTTGTTGAATCAACTGAACTTCTTGAAAACTTGTCGCAAGATCTTATGCTTATTGAGGAAAATCCTGATGATGAGGATTTATTGAACCGTATCTTTAGAGCTTTTCATACAATTAAAGGAACCTCTTCTTTTATGGGTTTCGACAAAATAGCAACTTTGACACATTCAGCTGAAGATATCCTGAATAAACTTCGTAAATTCGAATTAAAAGTTAACCAAGATATCGTTGATGTTTTGCTTGAAGTTTATGATTTTTTGATTATGATGATTGAAAAAGTTAAAAATGGTGAGGATATTTCTCATATAGATTATTCAAATACTATTAATAAAATTGAAATATTAAAGTCCGGTGGTTCATTAGTTGAAGAGGACCAAGAAAAGATTGAATCTTCTGGAACACAAAAGCCTTCATCCGAAACAAAATCGGATACTACTACTTCGAAAGTAGAAGAGGTTTTGAGTATTGCTTCGGACATTGTTTCCAAACCAGGGGATTTTTCTCCTGAAGAATATGAATTAATAAATGCAGCTTTCGAAGAAGTAAACAAAAGCCTAATGTCCGAAGCCTCTGCAAAAATTGATGCTGAATCATTATTCAAGACGAATGAATTTACTGTTTCGCAAGATGAGCAATCTGAGCGAGTTGAAAGCAGTGAAGTTGAATTTGAAAGTGAAGAGATTGAAAAAAAATCTGAAAAATCTGTGAACGAAGTAAAAACTTCTGCTTCTGAACCTGGAAAAACAAAAGAGACAGCAAAGCAACAAATTTCTTCCAATGCTGAAACTATTCGAATAGATGTTTCAAGAGTTGAAAATTTAATGAATTTATCTGGTGAGCTTGTTTTAGGTAGAAATAGACTCGAACAAATCACCAAAAATTTACTTTCTGGTGAGTTATCCAAGGATACTTTGAAAGAACTTGAAGAGACTACCTCGCAAATAGATTTTATTACATCCGAAATTCAAGCATCGGTGATGAGAATGAGGATGATACCTATTGGAAAACTTTTCCAAAAAGCTCCGAGAATAGTTCGTGACCTGGCAAAACAATTTAACAAAAAGATTCAATTGATAATGGAAGGAGAAGAAACGGAAATCGATAAAGGGATTATCGATGAATTGAGCGATCCACTTGTACATATGCTTAGAAATGCCTGTGACCATGGGATTGAAAGTCCAGAAGAACGAATCAGATTAGGAAAGCCTGAAGTTGGAACAGTTTACCTTGGGGCAGAACAAGAAGGTAATAATATTGTTATTCGTATTTCCGACGATGGGAAAGGGATGGATCCCGAAAAAATTAAAGCTAAAGCCGTAGAGCGAGGTTTGATTACTCCTGAAGAATCTGCACAAATGACTACAAAAGAAGCATATCAAATGATTTTCCAACCTGGATTTAGCACTGCTCAAATCATTTCAAATGTATCGGGTCGAGGAGTTGGAATGGATGTTGTTCGAACTAATATTTTAAAACTTAAAGGGATGATAGATATTGAATCGGAAGTTGGAATTGGAACCACTTTCATTATTAAACTACCTTTAACCTTAGCAATCATCCAGGGGCTTCTTGTTCGTGTTCACAATGAAATTTATGCAATTCCTCTTGCGAGTGTTCTCGAGGTTGTTGATTGTGATGTTTCTAAAGTTAGTACCATTAACAAGAAAGAAGTAATTAAGATTCGTTCCGATATTCTTCCCCTAATTCGATTAAGTAGGGTTTTAAATGTAAATGGTTCAAATGAAGTTTTGGATAATAAATATGTAGTTGTTGTCGGTATAGGTGAATTTCGAGTTGGTTTAGTTGTCGACGAATTGCTCGGACAACAGGAAATAGTGATTAAATCACTTGGTGATTTTTTAGGGCATATCAATGGAATTGCTGGTGTTACCATCCTTGGCGATGGTTCGGTTGTAATAATCATTGACGTTGGTGAATTAGTGTATAGTAGAAATTAATTTTTCCCCTGAAAATATGAATAATAAAATAAAACTCCTTATTGTAGATGATTCAATTTTTATGAGGCAAGCCCTTTCGAAAATTTTCTCTGAACCAGATATTGAAATTGTGGGGCTTGCTCGCAATGGACGCGAAGCTGTTCAGATGGCTACTGAGCTATCTCCCGATGTTATTACAATGGACATTGAAATGCCCGTGATGAATGGGTTAGAAGCTTTAAAAGAAATTATGAGAACTAATCCAATACCAGTTCTTATGGTTAGTACTCTTACATCAGATGGGGCAGACGCTACACTTGAAGCACTTTCCCTTGGCGCTATTGACTTCGTTACCAAAAAAAGCAATTTTACAGAAATGAGTTCGCTAAAAGATGAACTACTTTCTAAAGTTAGAAACATTGCAAAGAATTCAGAAATCAAAAATCGATTAATTCGAAAAAGGCTTCTTCAAAAGTTTCAAGAAAGCCAAAAGGCTCATCAAAGTGCAACTTCGGTAAGTGTTGCCAGTCCATCTGAAACTACTGCACAATCCTTTGAAGTAGTTAAGCGAAAAAGACCTCTTTCTTCCGAAATCGATGTTGTTGGTATAGGGATATCTACGGGAGGTCCTGCAGCTCTTCAAGATGTTTTTGCTCATCTTCCAAACACACTACCTTTTCCGATTCTTATTGTTCAACATATGCCTCCCTTGTTTACTCGCTCGTTGGCAAATCGGTTGAATTCGTTATCCGCTCTTAATGTGAAAGAAGCAGAACATATGGACCTTCTTCAAAATGGGTGGGCATATATTGCACCTGGTGGATTTCAAATGACTTTGAACAAACAAGGTAGAATTGTAATTTCCGATGAGCCCAGAAATATGCTGTTTAAACCTTCTGCTGACGTTTTGTTTAAATCAATTGCAGAAGTCTTTGGGAGTCATACTGTTGGTATTATTATGACTGGTATGGGAAATGATGGAACCGATGGGTTGAGGGTTTTATGCGAAAAAGGTGGTTATGTTATTGCACAAAGTCCAGAAACATGTGTTGTTGCTGGTATGCCTGGCTCTGTAATAAATGCAAAATTAGCTAATGAAGTTGTTCCTTTACAAGATATACCAAAAGTTATTTCAGAACTTGGGGGTAAACAGTGAAATCGAACGTTATTCCCAAAGAGGAGGCCGACAAAATTAAGATTGAACATTTTTTCGAAAATTTGAATGAAAAAGAAATTCCAGATCTCGTCGATAAACTTTTAAATTTCCAAGAAAGACTATCTAATGAAGACCACTTGAAAATTCATCAAATCCTTGAACATTACTTTTTACGAAGAGATGAGAAAATTGAACTTAAAAAGAAATTCAAAGAATTTTTTGTAGAAGAAGTTGAAAAAGAAAAGAGAATTAAGCCTTCTCAAAAATTTGTAGATTTCTTAGTTTCGAAAACAATTTCAGGCGAAACCTCACGAAAAAAGAGTGCTATCGTCTTGAATGATGAAAATATTAATGTTGTTAACCTAAATGAAGTTTTGAAAAAAGAAGAAAGTTATCCAAAAGTTATTCGAAATTCATCTGGTGAAATTATTGGAATTGAAGTTCAATGTAAGTGTGGTGAAGTAATTCATATCGATATTGAATTTGAATAATCAAGATTCAATTTGTGTGTGCAGTCCAATTTCTTCTAAAATACTGCTAACTCTTAAACAATCTGAAATGTCTCCTTCGAATACGCAAGCTTTACCTTTGGTATGAACCTCCCAAGCTATATCTAAACCTTGTTCATAGGAGCAATGTATTGCTTTGACAAGTTGCAAAGCTACTTCTTCGAAAGTGTGAATATCATCATTGAACAAGATAACACGGGCGGGGAAAGTTGTGCCCAGCGAATCTATAGTTAAAGTTTCCTCTTTTTCTTGCGTCGAGCAAAAAAATTGATTTTGGCTTCTCATTTCCCCAAGAAATAATCCTTCTTTTTGAAATACAAAATTAATAAAATTTAATTATTTAAAGGCATTTTTTATCATAATTTGTGAATTTTCAAATAATTACAGGAAGTTAAAACTTATTTAAACTTTGGATTTGGAAAATAAATATTTGAAGTATAAACTGAAAGATAGTAAAAAAAACCGGCTGCCCAAAGAAGTTTAGGGCAGCCTGCAAAAATTACCTATTTTGTTTTGTGAACTCTTCCATAAATTTTATCAACTTTTCGACCCATTCTACTGGGCAGGCATTGTAAATCGAAACGCGAATTCCACCGACACTTCGATGGCCTTTCAAATTTGTCATATTGTATTTTGCTTTTGCTTCTTCTACAAACTTAGCTTCGAGTTCCGGTGTTGGTAAATTTACAACAACATTCATTATTGAACGGTCTTCTTTATTTTTAACTGGAGTGATCCAAAAATCAGAGTTTGCATCGAAAAAGTCGTAGAGCATATTTGCTTTCTTCAGATTTGTTTGGTATATGGTTTCGATGCCCCCTTGCTTTTGCATCCATTTTAAGGTGCGGTTTACAACAAAAATATTAATACATGGAGGTGTGTTGAACAAGGAATCATTTTTGATGTGTGTCATATAATTCAACATAGTAGGGGCGTTTGGATTGCCTTTTTCTTCAGCCCATTTCTTTTTAATTACTACAATAGTAACACCCGCAGGACCAACATTTTTTTGTGCACCGGCATAAATTAAATTGAATTTAGAAAAGTCACGAGGTAAACCAAGAAAATCGCTCGACATATCCGCAACTAATGGAATTCCTCCTGTATCTGGGATTGTCCTCCATTGAGTTCCATAAATAGTATTATTTGTTGTGATATGAACATAGTCCGCATCGGGAGTGAACTTCAAATCCTTTGGAATATAAGTAAATTTTGCTTCCTCGCTCGAGGCAATAACATTAGTTTTACCAACCCACTGAGCCTCTTTAATTGCTTTTTTTGACCAAGAACCTGTGTTAACATAATCTGCTTGGTTTCGTAAGAAGTTCATTGGAACCATCAAGAACTGCAAACTTGCACCTCCACCAAGAAATAGTGCTGAATATTCATCGGGTGAGAGCCCCATTAATTGGAGTAGCAGTTGCTGAGTTTCTTTAATTAATGCATCAAAATCCTTTGAACGATGGCTGATTTCCATAATGGAAATCCCAGTATTGTTAAAGTCAAGAACTGCTTTAGAGGTTTCTTCCAAAACCTCGACCGGAAGTACTGCTGGACCAGGTGCAAAGTTAATAGCCCTATTCATTTTTTCCTCATTTATAAAAAATCAAATATGCAAATTACGACTATTTTACTGAATAGAAAAAAAAGCAAGCCTAAGTTTTAAATAAAAAAAGTATCCCTTTTGCAGAGATACTTGGAAAAAGAAATTTTTTAAAACTTATTTGATTTCTCTGTGAATTGTATGGCGTCGTAAAAATGGATTATATTTTTTCAATTCGAGTCTGTCTGGTGTATTATTTTTGTTTTTTGTAGTGGTGTAACGAGAAGCAGGCTTGCCTTCTTTTTTTGCTTCTGTGCATTCTAAGGTGATTTTGATTCTTGCTTCTTTCTTTGCCATTTTTCTAATTCAAAATATTATAAAATACAAAATTAATCAAAATTAAATACTTAATCAAAAGAAATTGTTTTTTGTTAAATAATAATAAACTTTTTCTGGAACCAGATACTTAATTGAAAATCCTTTTTTAATGTATTCCCTTATATTAGAAGAACTTATTTCAATTAATGGATTATGTAAAGAAAATATTCTTGAATGAAAAGAAGAAGGGATGTTTGAACTTTGGAGTTCAAAATTGCTAAAGGTTCGTCGAGCAATTACAAGATAAGTGGCGTTTACGATAGTTTCCCAATTTCTCCATTGAGTAAATTTTTCAGCCTGGTCTGAACCAATTAATAGGAAAAGTTTGGAATAAGGAAATTTTTGCCGAAAATATTGAATAGTTTCAGATGTATAGGATATACCTCCCTTGTCGACTTCAAATGAATCTACTTTAAATTTTGGGTTGTCTTCAATTGCGATTTTAAGCATTTCAAGTCTATCGTGAGCAGGAATTAGTTCATTGTCTCCAATTTTAAACGGGGAAATAAAGTTTGGAACGAAGTAGCAGTAATCAAGTTTGAATTCTTCGACAAAAAAATTAGCGATAATTAGGTGACCAATGTGAACTGGATTAAAAGAACCACCGAATATACCAATTTGGGAAGGATTAATTTCTTGCATTTGATGTTAGTTCATTAATAATTCCGGGAATTTCAGGCCAGGAGGTCGCAATCGAGTCTGCTATTGTGTGGATTTCGGTATCTTCATTTAAAAAGTTGATGTTATTACCGATAAATCGGATTGCAAGCATATTTAAATTTTTAGCACCTTGAATATCAGTTTCTTCAATATCCCCAATATGAAGTGCATTATTTGGGGAACATTCCAAAGCATTCAGTGCTGTCAGAAATGCTTTTGGATGTGGTTTAGCAACTCCAGTTTCATTCGAGAAACTAAACGTTGTGAAAAAGTTGTAAATACCTGATATTTTGAGCAATTCTCGTAGAACAGAACCTGGGGAAAACCCTGTATCGGAAACTATGGCTAATTTGAATTTTTGTGAGAGTTTTTCAAGAGTTTTTGGGACACCTTCGATTAATTTCGGTGGATGTATTAAGATGCTTTTTTCAAAGGTATCCACTACATCGTCAATTAATTCTTTAATTTTTGGTGCATTAAAGTAGTTCCAGAAGAAAAGAATTGCATCTTTTGTCGAGATAGTTCTTAACTCGTTTCTCCAAATATTATTAAAATATTCCCAAGCGTCTTGCATCGCTTTTTGATATTCTTCGTCGGGAATATTTAATCCAATCGATTCAAATGCAAATTTCAATTTATTTATTCTGTGTTCGTTTCTTTCAATTCCATTTGATGAATCGAAAAGTGTGTTCCAGAAGTCAATTGTTATTACTTTAATGATGGATTTCATAAAGAATTTTTGTTCATATTATGGCTTACAAATTTACTAATTTTTTCTTTTTCGTTTATTATGGAAGAATTTGATAATCAAGAACTTTTCAAGGGATTAAGTTTGGATTTGAAAGAGAAGATAAAAAATCTACCAACCAATCCTGGTGTTTACATTTATAAAAATAAAAATGGGAAAGTTATTTATATTGGGAAGGCCTCGAACCTACGAAACAGGGTTCGTTCTTACTTTCAATCGAATAAGCATTTAGATGCAAAAACAAATGCATTGGTAAAAAATATTGCAAGTTTTGAATACATCATTACAGATACAGAAGTAGAAGCACTAATTCTCGAAGATACTTTAATTAAACGCTACAAACCGCGATATAACATTATGTTAAGAGATGATAAAACCTATCCTTACATCAGAATTACAAATGAGCCTTTCCCAAGAATTATCTCGACCCGAAAAATTGTTCGCGATGGTTCAAAATACTTTGGTCCATACACTGATGTAAAAAATATGAAAAAGATGATAAGGCTTGTGCGTACTATTTTTCGGTTAAGAAGTTGCAAACTAAACTTAACAGAAGAAAGTATAGCAAGCGGCAAATTTAAGATTTGCCTTGATTATCAAATCAAGAAATGTGATGGACCTTGCGAGGGTTTGATTTCACAAAATCAATATGTTGAAAATGTAAAGTTTGCAATCAGTTTAATAAATGGAAAAACTTCGGAAATTGAAAAGAATTTGCTAAAAAAAATGGAAGAAGCTTCTGATAATCTTGATTTTGAACAAGCTGCATACTTTAGAAATCAATACTTTGTTTTAAGAGAGTATTCTTCATCGCAAAAAATTGTTTCGACCGAGTTGATTGATAGGGATGTATTTGGTTTTGCTTATGACGATGGTTTTTCTTGTGTGTTAGTTTTTACAATTAGAGATGGAAGATTGATTGGTAAAAGACATTTTATTTTGAAAAATTCTTTAGAATATAATCAAAACAAAATTCTTCAATTGGCAATAGAGAAGTGGTACTTAGAAACTGAATTTATTCCAAATGAAATACTTTTGCCATTTGAATTAGAAGAAAGAAGTTTTATTGGAGAATACTTAAAGAGAAGGAAAGGGAAATCGGTGGAAATTGTTATTCCGAAGATTGGAGACAAAAGGAAATTAGTAAATTTAGCAAATGAAAATGCAGAATTTATTTTGAAAGAACATCTTTTGGCTTTGATGAAAAAAGATGCTGAACTACCAAAACGAATCCTCGAGTTTCAAAAGGAATTAAACTTGCCAAAACCCCCGCGAGTAATTGAATGTTTCGATAATTCTCATATTCAGGGTTCTGAATTTGTTTCCAGCGTTGTAGTATTCAAGGATGGCAAACCTTTAAAGAGTGAATATCGAAGATTTAAGATAAGAACCGTTCAGCAAAATGATGACTTTGCAGCGATGCGCGAATCTGTCTTTCGACGGTACAGAAGAATACTTGACGAAAACAAATCTTTACCTGACTTGATAATAATAGATGGAGGCAAAGGTCAGTTGAATAGTGCTATTGCAGTCCTTCGAGAACTTGGTATTGAAGACAAAATACCAATTATTTCAATTGCAAAGAGAATGGAAGAGATATTTAAACCAGAATTAGAGGAACCTCTTCTTCTTCCGAGGGTTTCTTCCACGCTCCAATTAATACAACAAATTCGAGATGAAGCCCATCGGTTTGCAATAACTTATCATCGAAATTTAAGAAATAAAAGGACATTAAATACTGAATTAATTGAAATCGAAGGTGTTGGCAAAAAGATTGCCCAAAAATTATTAGACCATTTTGGTTCTGTTAAAGAAATAAAGGGAAAAAAGTTTGATGAACTTAGAAATGTTGTTGGAGCAAATCTTGCTCGTAAAATTTATGATTATTTCCACAAAAATGAACCAAAAACGGAAACATTTACTGAGGATTTAAAAGTCGATTAACTATTCTTTGAAAATCATCCAATCCGTAGTATTCAATTATTATTTTTCCTTTTTTGTTTCTGTCTTCAATTTTTACCTTAGTCCCAAAGGATTTTGAAATTTCTTGTTCAAAGAATTTCAAGTTACTGTCTTGTGCTATTGGTTTACTTTTTTTGTCTTTTGGTTTGGTTGTCAACAAATTCGTTACCATTTTTTCAGTTTGCCGAACTGAAAGATTGTTCTCAATAATTCGTTTCCAAGCTTCTTTTATCAAATCATCATTATTTAGCGAGAGTAAAACTTTGGCGTGTCCGATGGAAATTTCACCTTTTCTTAAACTATCTTGAACTACGATTGGCAATTTAAGCAGCCTAATAATGTTAGTTATCGTAGAACGTTCTTTCCCAACTCGGTTTGCAATTTCATCTTGAGTGAAGTTGAATTCTTCTGCTAATTTTTTAAAGCCGTTTGCTAAGTCGATAGGATTTAGGTCTTCTCGTTGTATGTTTTCAATAAGAGCCATTTCGAGCATTTTATAATCCTCTTCGACAGAAATAATGAAGGCAGGAATCTTGGTAAGCCCAGCTTTCAATGCCGCTCTAATTCTTCGTTCACCACTAACTAACTGGTATCCATTTTCGGTTCTTCTTAAAGTAATTGGTTGTATTACGCCATTAATTCTGATTGATTCAGCTAATTCTTCAATGTTTTTTTCATCAAAATCCTGCCGAGGTTGATATGGATTGAATTGGATTTTACTTATTTCAATTTCTTTAAAAATCTGAGCCAAATGTTTGGTTTGTTCGTCTGCCTCTTCCAAATTTTGGAGGTCTGTTTGAATTAGTGAACTTAAACCTTTTCCTAATCCAAATTGTGTTTTTTTCTCTTTCATTGTTCTTACTTCAAATTGTTTTTTAAAATTTCTTTTGCAAGTTCGAGGTAATTTTTACAACCAATACTTGTTGGGTCGTAAAGAATGATGGGTTTTCCGTGACTTGGTGCTTCAGAAAGCCGAACATTTCGGTGGATTACTGTTTTGAATGCCTTATTTCCAAATAACTTCCAAATTTCCTGTGCAACTTGGTTCGATAGTCTAAGCCTTGAGTCAAACATAGTCAGCAATACTCCTTCAATTTTTAATTCAGGGTTTAAACCTTTTTTAACCATATGGAAAGTATTTAGCAGTTTACTTAAGCCTTCCAGAGCATAATATTCACATTGCACAGGAATTAGAACACTGTTTGCAGCAGTGAGAGCATTCACAGTTAATAGACCAAGCGATGGAGGACAATCGATGATGATAAAATCGAAAGTGTTTTCAATTGGTGCAAGCCTTTGCTTTAATATCTTTTCGCGTCCAACAAAATTTACCAGTTCAATTTCCGCACCCACTAAATTAATGTTTGATGGTAGAAGCTTTAGATTTTCGATATCGGTTTGGCAAATTGAATCCTCAATTTCTTCTTTACCAATAAGTACTTCGTATACTGTTTTGTCAAGAGAATTTTGGTCAATACCAAAACCATTAGTTGCATTGCCTTGCGGGTCAAAATCAATTAAAAGGATTTTTTTCCCTGAAATTGCTAAAGAAGAAGAAAGGTTAATTGCTGTTGTTGTTTTACCTACTCCGCCTTTCTGATTAGCAATAGCAATAATTCTACTCATAGAAAATTATATGACTTAAACAAAAAATAAAAAAAGAAAGCGTTAAGAACAATTGAGTGTGTAATAATACCATTTAGGATTAAGTCTTTAACTTCCTTTTCATCAAACAAAGCGATTTCTATGTCTTCGTTGGGGTCAAATTTAGTTTGGAATTTTTTTTCTACGTTTTTCCAAAGAAATGTGAAACAAGTATTATTCAAAAATGCAGGATTGGGGTGAACTTTTCCTAAATACTGTAACGGTTCAGAAGAAAAATATCCTGTTTCTTCGATACATTCACGCATAGCGGCTGATGCAGGCGCTTCGTTGGAATCTATTAAGCCTCCGGGGATTTCAAGAGTAATCTCATCAATACCTTGTCTATATTGCTTTATCATAACAATCTTATTGTCTATGGTAATTGGGATTATGTTGACCCAATTTCTTGAATTTAAAACAACAAAATCAGAAGACTTTTGTGTCTTTGGATTTTCTCTTTTAATAAAATTTGCAGTAAAAATCTTCAGGTCAATTCTATTGACTACCTTTATTGTTTTCCACTTTTCCAAGATTTTAAGAAAATTAGTTAATAATAATGTAAATATAATTAATAAAAGAAAGACGAAATTTAGTGATTTTTTAGTTAACGAATTCGGAATAGAAATGAAGTTATTTAATCTATGTAACAATTGAAACCATATTTATATTAACTTTTGCCTAAAAGAATTTTTTGCAAATCTATATTTGATTACTGTATTTTTAATTTTTCCTAGTCATAAAATATCAAGTATCTGATTAAGGATTCTAAAAGTAATTTAATTTTTTAAAATTATTTACAATTTTGGTTTAATGAGTGAATTAGCAGTAAATTTTTTCACCCACATCGAAGATTAAAAGGTTTAATAATTTCAGGGCTTTTATTTCGTCATACAAGAATTAATTCATTTTTTACATCTTTTCCTGACTTTTTATGAAGAAAAAGAGTGAAACTTTAAATAGACAAAACTTAGTAAATGGTAGTATAAAAGTAAAGGGGGCTCGGGAGCATAATTTAAAGAATATCGACTTAACAATACCTCGAAATAAATTTGTTGTAATTACTGGTCTGTCAGGTTCTGGAAAATCTACTCTTGCCTTTGACACAATTTATAGCGAAGGACATCGCAGGTATGTAGATTGTCTTTCTGCTTATTCACGTCAATTTATCGGCAACTATAAAAAACCCGAAGTAGATTTGATTGAAGGTATTTCACCGTCGATTTCAATTGAACAAAAAACAATTAGCCATAACCCACGTTCAACAGTTGGGACAGTAACAGAAATTTATGATTACTTACGTTTGTTGTTTGCTAAAATTGGAGTTCAATATTGTCCTACGTGCAAAATTCCAGTTGAAAAGAAAACAATCGACCAAATTGTAGAGGATATTTTAAAAAAGTTTGATGGTAGAAAGATACAGATTCTTGCATCAGTAATTCATGGGCGAAAGGGACATTACCGTGAACTATTTGAACAATTTTTCCACTTAGGATTTACAAGGGTTCGCATCGACGGAGAATTCCGTGAACTTGTCGAAGATATGAAGGTTTCACGCTACCAAACACATAATATTGACCTTGTCATTGATAAATTAGTGATTAGCAGATCTCAAGACCAACGTGTTTACCAATCTTGCGAACTTGCCTTGAATTATGGTGAAGGGAATTTGATTGTATTTGACATTGATGCTTTAGAAGAAACTTTGATGAGTATTAATTACTCTTGTCCTAAATGTGGCAAAGCATTCGAACCATTGGCTCCAAATAGTTTTTCATATAATTCAAAATACGGTGCCTGCCCAAATTGTGATGGGATCGGTGAGTTATTTGATTTTGACATAGATTTATTAATTCCCAACAAAGAACAATCTATTTCAGAAGGAGCAATTGAAATTTTACAGGATTCTCGGTTTGTTTGGCTTTTAGAACAAGTTGTGGCTTTTTCGCAAAGGTTTCATATTGACCTTTCAAAGCCAATTAATGATTATTCTGAAAGGGAATTAAGTTTACTTTTATTTGGAGACCCGGAAGAACCTATAGAAATTTTTTACAAGACGAAACAAAGTTCTACTTTATATAAACATACATATACAGGTGTTGTTAATGTTCTTCGAAATCTATATAAGAGTTCAGAAGCTCCCACGATAATAAGGACATTAGAAAAATATATACGTGGTTTTCCTTGTCCTATTTGCAATGGTGCTCGTTTAAAAGAGGAAAGTCTAAATGTCTTTGTTCATAGTTTTTCTATCTACGATATTGCCCATAGAGATGTTAAAGGGGCAAAGTTAATTTTGGAGAAGATTTTCAGTCAACTAAGTGCGAAGGAATATCAAATTTCTAAATTGATTTTCAAAGAACTTTTCGACCGACTTTCATTTCTGGAGAAATTAGGTATTGGCTATGTGTCGATTGATAGAGCTGTTCGAACTCTTTCTGGCGGAGAATCTCAAAGGATACGTTTAGCAGCCCAACTTGGTTCAGAACTCGTTGGCGTTACGTATGTTCTCGATGAACCCAGTATTGGGCTTCATCAATATGACAATCATAAATTAATTGATTCTTTAAAGAAATTAAGGGATATTGGAAATACCGTCATTGTTGTCGAACACGATAAAGCAACTATTGAAAATTCGGATTACATAGTCGATTTGGGCCCTAAAGCTGGAATTAATGGAGGTGAGGTTGTATTTGCATCTTCCCCCAAAGAAATTACCCGCCTCGACAAAAAAACTCTTGAAAAGTCACTAACCGCTCAATATTTACTAAATAAAAGGAGAATAGAGATACCAAAGACCCGACGAAAGGGTAATGGAAAAGCAATTATTCTTCGTGGAGCTAAGGGAAATAATTTGAAAAATATCACTGTTCGGATTCCTTTAGGGCTATTTATTTGTGTCACTGGTTTGAGTGGTTCTGGTAAATCAACATTGATTAACGATACTCTTTATCCAATTCTTGCAAATCATTTTTACAAGTCATCGATAAAACCGCTACCATATGATAGCATTGAAGGTATAGAAAATATTGATAAGATAATTGAAATTGACCAGTCCCCAATAGGAAGAACTCCTCGTTCAAATCCTGCAACATATACAGGTGTTTTTACTGAAATTCGCAACTTTTTCGCAATGCTGCCAGAATCTCGGTTGCGTGGCTATAAAGCAGGTCGATTTTCTTTTAATGTCCCTGGTGGACGTTGTGAAGATTGCCAAGGTGGGGGAATGAAAGTTATCGAGATGAACTTTCTTCCTGAGGTTTACGTTGTATGCGATACTTGTGGTGGCAAACGTTACAACGATGAAACCCTTTCTGTTAAATACAAAGGAAAATCTATTGCCGACGTGCTCGAGATGACTGTTGCAGAAGCTTCTGATTTTTTCAAAGATATCCCAAAAATCAAGAAAGTTCTCAAAACTTTAAATGAAGTGGGACTTGGTTATATCAAGCTTGGACAACAAGCTCCAACTCTTTCTGGAGGTGAAGCTCAGAGAGTTAAGCTTGCTACAGAGCTTTCAAAAAGAGGGACTGGCAAAACTCTTTATCTTCTTGACGAACCGACAACTGGTTTACATTTTGAAGACATAAGGTTATTATTGAACTTGCTTAATGAACTTGTCGATAAAGGAAATACTGTAATTGTTATTGAGCACAATCTCGATGTAATCAAGTGTGCAGATTGGATAATTGACCTCGGACCTAAAGGAGGGGACGAAGGAGGGGAAATTGTTGCAGAAGGAACTCCTGAAGAAGTTGCGCGCAATCCCAAAAGCCTAACAGGATTTTATTTAAAAAGTGAGCTTGGTCTTGATTAGAGTTTTTTATAATTTTTTAATATTTTTGTTTAGTTTTTTCAAACCATTATTTTCCATTTTTTCTAAAAAGTTCAGAGAAAGAGAAAAGGAATGGAAAAGTGTTTTGGTTAATAGTATTCCTAAATTGGAAGGTTTTCGAAATCGAACAAAATTATGGTTCCATTCTGCTTCAATGGGCGAATTCGAACAAGCCAAGCCAATAATTGAGTACATTAAAAAAGTATACCCAGAAATTGCTATTATCGTTACTTTTTTCTCCCCCTCTGGATTTGAGCATCAAAAAAACTATCAATATGCTGATTTGATTTTGTATTTACCATTCGATACTATCAAAAATTCAAGGAAATTTATTTCTGTTGTTCAGCCAAATATTGCAATTTTTGTCCGATATGAACTTTGGCTGAATTTTCTTTATGAGTTGAAAAAAAAATGTATTCCCACTTGTTTGGTTTGTGCAACCAAGCCATTTCGGCTTTCCAATTTTTTCCTTTATAAAATCTTTCTTCGGTATTCCTATAACTTATTTAGTGTAATTATTTCTTCGAGCGAATTTGATTATGAATATTTCGAAAAACTCAAATTAAAATCTCGTTTGGAACTGAACTACGATACTCGTTTCGACAGGGTAAACCAAAAATTACATGCTCCACAGAATCTACCTTTTTCAAAAAAAGATTTTTCAAATCATTTTGTACTGGTTGCGGGTAGCATTTGGGATAAGGATATAAAAATAATTACAGACACTCTTAGAAAAATAGGAAGTGAAATTAGTTTTAAAGTGATTTATGTTCCACACGAACCCGAAGAAACTAGGCTTCAGATGATAGAAAAATTCGATTCAAATACAATTCGATTAAGTAAACTTCTTTCTATTAATTCGAATAATGCTCAATGGATGCACATTCTTACGAAAAATAATATTATTGTTGATTCTGTTGGATTGTTGCTCGATTTATATAAAATAGGAGATGTTGCATACGTAGGTGGTGGTTTTAATCGTGGGGTCCATAGTGTTATCGAGCCTATTGGTTGGGGTATACCTGTTATTTGTGGTGGAAATATTTCGAATTCTGTTGAAGCAATTCAAATGAGAGATTCTGGAATATTGAAAATTGTTGAAAATAGCGAAGATTTTGAATTATATTTGAAAGAACTTTATTTTAATAAAGTATATTACGAAAATTTAAGGAACATGACGAAAGAATATTTTAATAAGAGAATTGGTTCAACAGAAAAAATTGTCAGCCAAATTTTAAAGGTATTAGAGAAACAACAAATTAATTCATTCAGAGGTAATTATTTTTAAGAAATCGCTTGCCTTTTTAAAGTCTTCTTCAAGTTCAAAAGTAAATTTTTCAAGGTCTAGTTCTTTTAATGAAGAAATTCTTTCGACTAAAATTTTCCAGGATGGTTGTTCAGAAAAATCGATTAACTTGTACCCTTCGAAGAAGTCTGCTCCCCACATTTCACAAAGTAAATCGGAAAACCTAACCACAGCAGCAAGTTCTATATCATCTTTCAATAAATTTAATTTTGAATGGTAGCTTATGACATTTGTTATTGGGTTTGGAAGTTTCCATCTTTTAGCAACAAAATCACCGACTTCCAAATGATCAACACCAAAAATCTTTTTTTCGGCATCGACATCAATTAGGCTTTCGTTTTTTATCAAATCTATCACTTTTTTGTATTCAGAAAAGTTATATTGCATTAAAACTAATTTCCCAAAATCGTGAAGCAACCCACCAATGAATTCCATTTCTTTAAAGTTACGGTCAATTCTTTTTGCCAGCGATTTAGAAACGATACCAGTCGAAGCAGAATGCCACCAGAATTTTTCCATAAATTGTTGACTCTCTCTTTGAGAATGAAGAATAAATCGAGAAAAGATGGAAACTCCGATAACAATATTTGCAAGTCGATTTAAACCAATAGTAATTATTGCTTGTGCAATATTCGAGACTGGGGTTCTAAGTCCATAAATTGCAGAATTTGCAACCTTTAATATTTTGGCGGTTAAAGGTGCGTCCGTTTCTATCGTGTTAGCAACTTTACGAATGTCTACGTTGTTGTCTTCTATTTGTTGAAGAATTTTGGTTGTAACAGAAGGCAGAGTTGCTATTTCCTGGATATCGAGAAGTTTTTCTAATACTAACATTGATCATCAAATTTTAATAAACTTTTTAATAATTCTCTTCTGTTTAAATTCTAAAATAATAAAGTATGTTCCTTTTTCCAAATTCATCAAATCGAGTTTTAAAATTCTATTTAAAGAATTCATCAAATCATGCTCAAAAAGTTTTCTTCCAAACAAATCAGTAATTAAAATTCTCGTAACAAGTTGGTTTGTTGGAATTCCAACATAAAGAAAATCAAGAACAGGATTTGGTGAAACAATTACCTCATCTAAAACAATTTCAGTTGTTGAAGGTTGACTTTTTGTTGTAAATTTCCAAGTTTCAGACCAATCTCCATATCCAAATTGAGTTTTGCCACGAACACGCCAGAAGTAAGTTGTTTCGTAGTTTAAGTCGGAAATAATTAGCTGATTTGAAGTCAAATTATCAGCTGAAAATACAATGTCTTGACTAAAATCTGGATTTGTACTCAGCACAAATTCGTAATATTCAGCACCATCGATTGGTTCCCATAAAAAAGTGAAGTATAAGGGCATATTAGTTGTATCATTTGGTGGAAAAATAAGCTTCGGGACACCAATATTTGTTGAGAAGGAAAATACAGGACTCCATAAACCAGCATAACTATCTACATAATAACGAGTTCTCCAGTAGTATTTTTTGTTTGGTTGAATGTTGGTGAATTTGTATGTATTTGAATTAAGATTTGAATCGTTAATAATAATATTGTAAAAATTATTATCAGTTGCAATTTGAATATGGTGGTGAGTAGCTTTCTCCCAATTTGACCATTCAAGTGTAATTGGACCATTCAAATTTTTTGAATTATCGGCAGGTGATATTAATTCAGGGGCTTGAATGATGGTAATAAACCACCAGGTTTCAGACCAATCGCTTGGAGCATATTCGTCCAGTGCACGAACACGCCAGTAATATTTAGTGAAATATTCAAGCAATTTAGTTTCAAAATGGTCATTGGATTGGCTAATGCCATCGAAAAATTTATTTTCGAAATTTTCATCTAAAGCAATTTGAATTTCATAAGTGATTCCACCTTCTGTTGGTGACCATTGTAAAGTTGTAATCAATGGGACACCATAAGTTGTATTAGCAGGCGAACGGAGCTTCGGCGCCTCTAATTTTGTTCGGAATTTCCATATTTCTGACCAGTCAGATTGGGTATTCCCCGACTTGCTCGCAACTCTCCAATAATAATCTGTTGCAAAACTTAATTTTGAGTTATCTTTGAAGGAAGTATCAGTAATAGTTTTAAGCTCTTTGTTGATAATAAATGTAGAAAAATCTGGTGTTTTTGAAACTTGTAGAATATAACCAGTAGCATCTTCAACTTTTGTCCAAACGAATGTTGGTTGTATTGGGTTACCACCGCTGTTGTTTGCGGGAGAAATCAAATTTGGAGGCGATATTATTGTTGTGAAACCATAGGTTTGAGACCAATTACCCAAAGCATTGTTAAGTCGTAAACGAATTCTCCAGAAATATAATGTGTTAAACGAGAATTGGAAGTAGTTTGAATAGGAAGTATCTTTCAAAACGATTCTTTCTTTTACGTTTGCAAAATCAATTTCATCGGAGATTTCTAATTCAAAAATATCCCCAAAGGAAGAATTTGCCCATTTGAAAATGGTTGAAATTGGAATACCTTTGGAACCATTTGGTGGTTCAATTAAAATTGGTAATGGTAATCCTTTGGGGTCAACACCACGGAAAACATTAGTGTTCGTAACTATCCAAATAAAACCGCGATTATCCGTTCTTAAATAAAGAATGTTTTCTTTAAGGAAACCATAAGAAATATATGTAGAATCCCAGTTATTTCCATTGTCAATGGAAGTTTGAAGACCACCATAAAAAGAACTAAAAATAATCTGGTCGAATTTAGTTACAATAACAGAGCGAAGATAGAAGAAAGAGGAAGATAGAGGTTTCGAAGTCCAAGTTTGTCCTTCGTTTGTTGAGCGAAGAAGAGCAAAATCTCCTGCAATATAAATTGTGCCATTCTTTGTAAAAGCTATGTCCCAGTAGTTATTAGCCGACTTATTTAAAGCAACTGACCAGGAGTTCCCATTATCAGTTGATTTAATAACACTATCAGTTAATGAAATATAAACAGTTCCATTATAATTGAAAGCTATAGCTCTAATGCCTTGAACTGCTTTTGAATGAATGCCAAGTGGAGACCAAGTTGAACCTCCGTCAGTCGAACGTAGTACATCACTCGAAGGTGAATTGGGGTCGCGAGGATTGGCTGGAGGGAAAGAAATTCCAACGAAGTATAAATTGTTACTGTTTGCAAGAACGGTAAATGTTGTATCTTGTTTTGTAAGTACTGTATCCCACGCATCGCCTAAATTTGTCGAAACAAGAAGATATCCACGAGGCGAAAGGGTCGAACGTCCAAGTGCAAAAAGCCTTCCGGATGAATCTTGACCAAATTGGTTGATTACGACGTTGTTTATTGAAATGTCTTGCCAACTTAATCCATAATCTGTGCTTTTGAATAAGTTACTTGGGCTTGTGGATAGGAATAATACATTATTAAATGAATAAAAAGCCAAAATGTAATTATTTGGCGAGCGTATACTTGACCAGTTAGCCCCACCATCAGTGCTTTTGAAAAGTGAGCCGTCGATGGTAGCGCAAAAAAGTATACCTTGACGACTTCTGGCTAAAGCAGTAACACCTATATCTCTTAAACTTGTGAGCATCCAATCTTCTGTAGCGCGAGAATCGAAACGTAATACTCCAATATTTTCTGTTCCTGCTATTGGTTCAGCATTATTGTAATAAGTTACAGCGATAACGTTTTTCAAAGTGTCTTTTCTTTTAAAAATAGCCCAGGACAGACCATGGTCAGCCGAAGAGAAAACACCGCCTTGGTAAGTTCCACAAAAAATCTCGCCAAATCCATTTTTGGAAAATGAAGTAATAACTTTTAAATTATTTCCAAATCCACTTCTTCGCCAAGAATTACCGTTATCGTTGGAGTAGTAAATTCCATCTCCATTCGTTCCTGCAACTATGGAGCCATTATCGCCAATTGTTAAACAATTTACATCTCTAAACCAGAGTCCTTTATTAACAGGAGTTTTGGAATTGCTATTACTTGTAAATCGATAAATACCAAATCCTTCGACTGCAACAAAAATTGTATCTGGATATTTAATTTTTAAAGCTTTAATTTTCAAGTTTGGGAGTCCATTATTTATTGGTGACCAAGAAGCACCATTATTTGTCGAAACAAAAACTCCGCCGCCGTAGGTTCCAGCATACAATCTTCCAGATTGGTCGAACTCAATTGCTGTAACAAATTTATTTGTTAGTCCGTTGTTTTGTTCGGTCCAATTTTGCCCAAGGTTTAATGAACGAAATATTCCTTGTCCCCAAATACCTATATACATAACATCGCTACTGTCGAAAGAAATTACACGAATATGAGACGGTGCAGGAATGGGGATTGTATTCCAAACTGGAGCAAGAGTATCGCGTGATGCCTGCGAAAATATTGTTTCATTTGAAATTATAAATATGAGGAAAACAAACAAAATTGGTATGATTTTTGCCCTCATTTTGTACTCAAAAAAATTTTACATAATTTATACTTGTAATTTATACAAATTTGCATAAATAATTATGAAAGACCTCCAAACAAATTTGAAAAAAAATGGTAAGCGAGTTACGAAAAAAAAGAACAAGTATTTCTTTAACAGAGAGTTAAGTTTTTTGGAGTTTAATAAAAGAGTCTTGCTTGAATCCCGCGATAAAAGATATCCACTACTGGAAAGACTAAAATTCCTAGCAATATTTAGTTCTAATCTCGATGAATTCTTTATGATTCGTATAGCTGGATTAAAAAGGCAGATGGAATCTGGTGTAATTGAATTATCTATGGATGGATTAACTCCAAAAGAACAACTTGAATTAATAAGGAAAAGGGTTTTGGAACTTTACCAACTTCAGGAAGAAATTTATTTCAATGAAATTGTTCCAGAATTGCAAGAGGCTGGGATTTTTATTCACCAATATAAAGATTTAGAAAACAAAGACAAGGATTACCTGCATAGATATTTTTGCAATAATGTTCTTCCTTTGTTAAGTCCTCGAGTAATTGATCAAGCTCATCCTTTCCCAAATTTAATTAATAGAGCTTTAAATATTGTCTTTGTTCTGAGAGAGAAAGATAATCCAAACCCTCAAAATTTATATAATTTTGTCCAACTATCAGATAAAATAGAACGATTTGTTAGGCTTCCAAGTGAAAATGCAAACGAATACCATTTTGTTTTGGTTGAACAAGTAATCAAGGCAAATCGTGATCTTTTGTTTCCCGGCTATGAAGTTATTTCTGCAAATACTTTTAGAGTCACTCGTGATGCTGATATTGAAATTGCCGAAGATGAAGCTGAAGATTTGCTTTCAGCAATTTCTGAACAAATTAAATTTCGACAGTGGGGAACTGCTGTTGTAAGGTTGGAAGTAAGCACAAGGATGGATGATGCTTTGTTGCTTAACTTGATGGAACATTTAAAAATCAAGGAAGATGAAGTTTATAGGTTGAACAGACCTTTAAAAATGCCCGATTTTATGTATCTACTTTCCATCGATAGGAGAGATTTAAAGGATATCCCATTTCAAACACGTATTCCTGTTGAGTTTCGTTCCCCAAATAAAAGCATATTCGAAGTCCTTGCAAATAATGATGTACTTGTACATCATCCATTTGATTCATTTACTAACAGTGTGCTGCGTTTTATTCGAAGTGCTGCCGAAGACCCTAATGTTGTAACAATAAAAATTACACTTTATAGAGTCGGGAAAAATGCGCCAATTGTTGATGCTTTGTTCAAAGCCGTAGAAAATGGTAAAGATGTTGTTGCTTTTGTAGAATTAAAAGCCCGTTTTGATGAAGAAAGTAACATTGATTGGGCGAAAGAATTAGAGTCCAGGGGAGTTAATGTTATTTATGGTGTTGTTGGCTTAAAAACTCATTGTAAAATTGCATTGGTAATTCGGCGCGAAGGCAATCAATTTAGAAAATATGTTCATTTAAGCACTGGTAACTATAATTCGGTAACTGCAAGAATTTATACTGATATAGGTTTATTTACGTCAAATGAGGATTTCGGATGGGACTCTATCCATCTTTTTAATATGTTAACAGGCTACTCAAAGTTTAAAGGTTGGAAAAAGTTTGTTTTGGCTCCTTTTGACTTAAAAAATAAGTTGATTGAACTTATAAGGCGCGAAGCAGAGTATTCCACCCCACAAAATCCCGGTATTATTTTTGCTAAGATGAATTCGCTTGCCCACGAAGATGTAATAAAGGAACTTTACAAAGCCTCGCAAAAAGGAGTTCAGATTAAACTTTTGGTGAGAGGTATCTGTTGTTTGGTTCCAGGCGTTAATGAATTTAGCGAAAATATTGAAGTTCGAAGTACTTTGGGAAGGTTTTTGGAACACAGCAGAATTTTCTATTTCAAAAATAATGGAAATCCTGAAATTTACCTATCTAGTGCCGATTGGATGACACGAAATTTGCACAGAAGAATTGAACTTATGTTCCCTGTCGAAGACCAAAAGTTAAAAAATGAGTTATACAACATTTTAGAACTTTATTGGAAAGATAATACCAAAACTTGGCGCTTACTTCCAGACGGAACTTATGAAAAGGTTCCCAAACTACCTGATGAAGAAGAATTTTGTGCACAGAAATATTTCCTCGACAAAATTTCCCACGAAAAAACCACATCAAAGTTTCGTTTTTTTACCATCCCAAGATAAGTTTGTATGGATAAAAAAATCAATATCTTTATTGTTGCTGGAGAAAGTTCAGGTGATTTACATGCCTCTTTGCTAATGCAGGAAATTCTAAAAATCAATCCCAATATATCGTTTTTTGGAATTGGCGGGAACCGAATGGGGTCTCTGGGGTTGCAAAGCCTTGTAGATATGACATCTATTTCGGTTGTAGGTTTTGTTGAAATAATTAGAAATTTAAAATTATTCAAAGAAACTTTTAATAAATGTGAAATAATTTTTTGCAGCAAAAGGATTGATCTTTTAATTTGTATTGACTTTCCTGGTTATAATCTTCGCTTAGTAAAACTTGCAAAAAAGTATAACATTCCAGTTTGTTATTACATTGCCCCGCAACTTTGGGCTTGGGGGAAAAATAGGATAAAATTGATACAAAATTATGTAGACTTATTGCTTGTGGTCTTTCCATTTGAAGTTGATTTTTTTTCAAAATATCATTCAAATGTGGAATTTGTTGGACATCCTTTATTAGATTTGCCAAATTTTTGTGAGCCAACTTTCTCGTTTTCTCAACGCGAGGACGCCATAGCTATACTTCCTGGTTCACGCAGAATAGAGTTTTCCCATCATCATAAATTGATTTCTAAATTGATTGAAATAATTAATTTTAATTATCCAAATTATTTAGTAAAAATTCCTGTTGCGAATCCCGAAAATTTGTTAATATTGAAGAAACTTTTTGGTAGTTTAAGCAAAACTGTAGTATTTGGACAGGATTCTTCTGAGATTTTAAAAACTAGTAAGGTTGGAGTGATAAAATCAGGCACCTCTAATCTCGAAGCAGCCCTTCTTGGTTTACCTTTTGTAATGTTCTATAAAACATCGTTACCAACCTATTTGCTTGCGCGTCAACTTGTAAATCTTAAACATATTTCAATTGTTAACATTTTATTAAATGGAAATTTTGTGCCCGAATTTATTCAAAGGATGGCTAAACCCGAAAATATTTTTTCTGCACTTAATACTATTTTACAAAATCCGGATATTTATTTACAAATGCAGAATTCTTTCCTTCGAATTCGTGAACTGCTTGGGGGGAAAGGTGCTTCTGAAAAAGCTGCAAAAAAAATCATTCAATTCTTTGGGCTTTAGGCAATTAGAAAATTATTTTTGTTGTTTTGGAAAAAGTATTTTGCTACTCCGTATCTTAATCCTTTGTCACTAACTAAGACCTTATTGAGGGCAAAATTTTCACAAAACTTTTCTAAAATTATGGTTCCTGCAAGTATAACATCGGCTCGCAATGGTGGAACGTGAAATTTGTCAACAATTTCCTGCAGAGTCAATTCTAAAAATTTGTTTTTTGCCCAAAGGATTTGTTCATAGGTGAGGTTGTAGTTTTCGATTTTTTCTCTGTTGTATGATTTCAGACCTTGAACAACGGCGGCCAAAGTTGTTGGTGTTCCAGCAACTGCATATATATTTCCTTCTACTGTCAAATTACTTATTTTTACAAATTCGTTGTCTATGAATTGATAAGCTCTTTTCAATTCATTTGAAGAAGGAGGATGTTTTGGGAAAAAATTTTCGGTGATTTTTACCGCCCCAAGAGGCAATGATTTTCTGAAAATTATTTTATTTTCTTTACCTGCAATGATTTCTGTACTCCCTCCCCCAATGTCAATAACAACTGAATAATTATTATCAGAAACAGTTCCAATAAAACTTAAGAAAGCCTCGAGATCTCCTTCAATGATTTTAACATCGATTCCAGTTTCAATTTTTATTTTGTTAATTATTTCACTTGAATTTTTTGCTTCGCGAAAAACAGCGGTCCCAACACAAATAATTTTTTCTACCTCATATTGAGTAGCAAAGTTAACATACTTTCTGAGTATTTCAACAGCGCGTTTGAAGGCATTTTCTGAAATCACGGACGAAGAATTTAATCCCTCGCCTAAACGAGCTATTTCGTGAAAATCTTGAATTGGAATTACGTTTTTATGTTCATCGACTTCGGCAATAAGCATTAAAATTGTATTTGTTCCTATATCAATAGCTGCAACTTTCATTTTGTTATTGTTCTTGAATACTTAATGCAAATGCAGACCATTCTTCATCTGTAATTTTATCCAAAATTCTAAATCCTTTTTTCTTTGCGATATCTTCAAAGTCGCTTGAATCGTAAATTAATATCCCACTAACTAATAAGATTCCATTTTTGGATTGAATTGCTGAGTTAAATTTATTTAAGTTTCTAACAATAATATCATAATTTAAATTAGCAAAGATTCCATCGCTTTCAGGCAAATTAGGAAGTGTATCTAAATCTATTTCAACTAAATCTATTCCAGACTGAATTGAATTTAATTTGAAATTTTCAAAAGCATTTTGAATTGACCATGTATTATTGTCTATTGCAAGAACATCTTTTGCGCCAAGTTTAATGGCAAGTATTGAAAGGATTCCAGTACCAGTTCCAACATCAATCCAGAAATTACCAGGTTTAACATACTTTTCTGCTAATCCCACCATCATTTTTGTTGTGGAATGATGACCAGTACCAAAAGACATTTTAGGGTCTATGATGATTTCAATTGGCTTTCCAGTAGTTCCCTTTAACCAAGAAGGCGAAACAGAAATATTATCAGTTAAAATTACGGTTGTTATGTTCCTTTCCCATTCTTCATTCCAGTTCTTTTCAGTCTCTTTCTCGATTTTTTTTAAAGCAATTCCTGGGTCTGCAATTTTAAGAGATTCCACAAGAAAATCTTTGTCGATTTCATCCCATTTTTCCTTTTTGAATGTAACTATAAGAAGGTCGTCTTTTTCTTCGGCACCAAGGATAGGGAAATTACTTAATATTCCGATTAAGGTATCGAACAGTTCTTCTTTACTTTGTAATGTCACATAAATAAATTCTTCGTTCATTTCTTGTTTCCAAATATTTTTTCTATTTCAAATTTAAAATCTTCGAAATTATTAGTAGGTTTGTTACATTTGAAATTGCTGCAAATATAGGCTGTCGGTTTGTTGTAAATCATTCTATATTCTTTCCAGAAAAAAATATCATTTGACGGCTTATCTTCAACATTGTACCAAATCGTAACAGTTTCTGGGCGATAAACATCCCCTAAATATGTTCTATATTCTTGGATTGTGTCTTCATTGATGTAGCAAATTACAATTTCGTTTTTTTGTCTTAGTTTTCTTTGAAATGCATAATTAAAAAAATTGAAAGCAGTAGGATTTTCCAATACTAGATTAGAAAAGGTTTTTTCCAATTGTGTTGAAATTTCTTGGAATAATGGATTTCCTGTAAGTCTAAAGTATTCGTTTAAGTTGTTATACATAACAGAATTCCCCGAAGGAATGGCTCCGTCAAAAAATTCTAAAGGATTGTAAATAATATCTTTTGAATCAAGGGGAGCAAGTCGGAAAGCAGAAACATTTTCGTCCCAGAATAATTCTATTGCCTTATTCAAAAGTTCATAACCAAGTTCTGCAAATTTAATTTTAGAAGTAGCTTTGAATATTTCTAGCAAAGCATAAACTGAAAATGCATAATCATCGAGAAACCCTTCAACTGAAAAATTTCCATCAATGTAACTATGAAAAAGTTTATTGTTTTGCTTGTAAGTATTGTTAAGAAAATTGTAATAGTTATCGAAAATCTTCAATAATTCATTATTTTTACTAATGCCAAAGTAATTACTTAAGCCTACAAACATTAAACCATTCCAATCAACTAATATTTTGTAATCTTTGAAAGGTTTTTTTCGTTTATTTCTAAATGAAAGCAGTTTTTTTCTAATGGCATTGTATTTTTGTTCAAGAGTAATCGGATCCACATTAAGCTCATTTGCAATATCGGATAAGGACTTTTTGAGGTATAAAATATTTTTATTACTACTTGGATTATGTAGGTCGTAAAAATTTCCGTCGGGTGCAACATCGAATATTATTGTAAATAAATCAAAATCATCGTTTAAAAGTCTTTTCAATTCGTCGTAATGAAATAAATAATATTTTCCCTCTTCGCCTTCGCTGTCGGCATCTAAACTTGAATAGAAGACTGAATTATCGAAAAGAAATTCATTTAAAACAAAATCCGTAATTTCTGTTGCAGTTTGAAGAAACAAAGGGTTATTATTGAGTGAATACATTCGTGAATATGCATGCAATAACATTCCTTGGTCGTACAACATTTTTTCGAAGTGGGGTAGGATCCATTTTGCATCGGTGGAATAGCGATGAAATCCAAATTCAATTTGGTCATATAATCCACCTAATCGCATCATAGTAAGTGTCTTCGAAGCCATTTCGAGTGCATTTTGATTATTGAAAAAGTAGCCATAGTCAATAAGGAACAGCAAATTATGAGCAAGTGGGAACTTTGGAGCTGGACCAAAACCCCCATAGTTTCTATCGAAAGAAAATTCTAATGTCTTATATGCTGAATGTATTAAGTTTTCATCAATTAGATTTTCTTTTATACTCTTCTCAGAGTTAATAATGTAATCAATTAAATTATCGGTTGCGAGATAAATCTCATTTCTTCTTGTTTTCCATATATTTATGACGTTTGTTAAAAGTTGTTTTAATCCTATTCGACCTTGTATGGTTTCTTTAGGAAAATAAGTTCCAGCAAAAAATGGTTTTTTATCTGGAGTCATAATAATAGTAAGGGGCCACCCGCCACTACCCGTGATAGATTGGCAAACTTTCATATAAAAGGCATCAATGTCGGGTCGTTCTTCCCTGTCAACTTTAATTGAAACAAAGTAATTATTTAATATTTCAGCAACTTCTGAGTCTTCAAATGATTCCTTTTCCATTACGTGACACCAGTGGCAAGTGGAATATCCAATTGAGAGAAATATTGGTTTTTTTTCGTTTTTTGCTTTTTCAAAAGCTTCGTCGCACCAGGGGAACCAATCCACTGGATTGAAAGCATGTTGTAGTAGATATGGACTTTTTTGTGTAATTAATCTATTTGCTTTCATATTGTTTCTTAATAATGTGGTTAAAATTTCTTATTAAACCTTTAAATTTAACTCGTTTTATTGGTGATTTTCTGAATCTATCTGTAAATACTTCTGGATTTAAATTTTTAAGAAATTCATAACTTAAGTTAGTTTCATTGTTACGTGGGTAAAATTCTACGTTTTCTTGTGTTAATGCTTTTAGAGCCTTTTTGTTCCAAGGGCAAACTTCTTGGCAAATATCGCATCCAAAAATCCAACCGTTTAATTCTATAGAACTTGGTATAATATAGTCTGGTTTAGCTTCAATTGTCCAGTAGGAAATGCACTTTCTTGAATCAATTACTTTTGGTTGCACTATTGCTTTAGTTGGACAGGCGTCTATGCATTTGGTACAAGTTCCACAGAAATCTTTTAACGGTATATCAGGTTCTAAATCTAGATTAATTAATATAATTCCTAAAAAAAAGTATGAACCATATTTTTTTGAAATAATTAAACTATTTTTACCTTGCCATCCAATTCCAGCAAGAACTGCCCAAATTTTTTCAAGAATCGGACCAGTATCTACATAAATTTTGTAATTTAATCCATCTTTTCTTTGTCTAATAAATTCAATGAGTTGTTTTAATTTATCTGATAAAACGTAATGATAATCTTCGCCCCAAGCATACCTTGATATTTTAAATTGTTGAGATTTATGATTATATCTATTCAAATAAGAGTATCCAACTACGATAATTGTTTTGACATCTTCTAAAATTAAACGGATATCTTTTCGCTTGTCCAAGTTTTTTTCAAGGTAGGTCATAGTAGCAAAATAGCCGTTTTCCAGCCATTGAAGGTAAAACTTCATTTCTTCACTTAACTTTTGATAACGGGTAAAACCTATTTCACAAAAACCTAATTTATATGCGTATTCTTTTATTTCTTTTTTTAGATTATTCATTTTTTTCGATATACTTTTTCCATTTTGGTAGTTCAAAATAATCAATATAAACGTAAACAATTCCATCAACTTCTAAAACTTCATATGTTTTTAACTTTTTTCTTCCTTGATTCTTGATAACATTTTCTCCAGTATCTAACCGAAATGTCCAGCCGTGTTCGGGACAAGTAACGCAGTTATTTTCCACCCACCCGCGAAAAAGAGAAGGTGCATGCAAGTGTGGACAAATATTTGTAATGCAGTATAGTTTACCTTGTGAACGGAAAATTGCTATCTGTTTTTCTATTTCTTCACCAAAGCGTATTAGAACACTTTTGCGTTCAAGGATGTTAGATGAAAACTCGACAGCAATAAATTCTTTACCATTTAAAATTAATTTATCTCCTATATTTTGGGTCATAAATCAATTTTTTCTGAAATATAGAATGATTCGTCTTTGCGAGAGACTCTGCCAGCTTTAACGAAAGCATCGTGTTCAAAAATAATAATCCAATTTTCTTCGACTGCTTGATTTAGGATTTCTTTCTTCTCCTTTAATGTTGTAAGAGGGTAATTATCGTAGGCAAGTATATATGGAAGATTAATGTGTGCCACCGTTGGGAATAAATCAGCAGCGTAAAAATAAATCTGGTTGTTTACTTGAATTTTAACAGCCTGCATTGCTTGTGTATGTCCAAAAAGTGGAATAACTTCTATAAATTCATTTAAAAAGCCTCTCCCTTCGGTAAATTCAATTACCTTATGTTCGAATAAAGGAGCAAAGTCGTTTTTTATGAATGAAGCTTTATCTTTTTCAGTTGGATTAAGTGCCCAATCCCATTGCTCTTTTTGTATGTAGTATTTAGCATTGGGAAATGTGGGTACAATTTCATCATTTTGAATAACAGTTGAACCACCACAATGGTCAAAGTGCAAATGAGTAAGAATTACATCAGTGATATCTTTTGGTTCTATATTAAAGCGACTTAACGCATTTAGAATATTAGACTTATTTATATCGATATTATAAATTTTTTGAAATTTTTCGTTATATTTATTTCCGTTTCCTGTATCTATTAAAATATTTTTGTTTTCTGATTGAATTAATAAGGGTCTTGAAGCTAAAGCTATCCGGTTGGCCTCGTCGGGTTCAGAATATGCTTTTGACCATAAAGCCTTAGGGACAACACCAAACATCGAACCACCGTCTAAACCAAAAAGTCCAGTGTCAACAGTTTGAATTTTTATTTCTTTCATTTCTATTCCTTTATTTTTATGAAACTTATTCTTTCCACTTAATACTACATCCAATAGATGGTTTTTGCTCGATATCTATTTCTTTATTATTTAAGATGCAATCGATAGCGTAATTTAGGTCTTTTCCAGTAGGTGGTATATTGTTTCCAGGACGTGAATCATCGAATTGTCCACGATAGACTAATTTCAAATCTTTGTCGAAAAGAAAAAAATCTGGTGTGCAGGCTGCATTGTATTTCTTTGCCACTTCTTGAGTTTCGTCAATTAAATATGGAAATTTATAATTAAAACGTTTCGCATACTCAATCATTTTCTGAGGGCTATCCTCTGGGTAAGCATTATAATCATTCGGATTTATCGCTACAACATTCACACCTTTGCTAATATATTCATTTACTGCCTCGACAAGTTTGTTTATAATGTGCATTACATATGGACAGTGATTACAGATAAACATCACTAACAGAGGATTGCCATTTCTGAAATCTTTTAGCGAGTAGAATTTGTTATTAATCGGGTCATAAAGATTGAAATCCGGAGCTTCAGTCCCTAGTGGTATCATTTTCGAAGGTGTAGCTGCCATTTTCATTGAAATTTAATCAAACATAATTTTAGATGACGAAAAAATCTAAATTTTCTTTTTACAACTTAAAAAATTATGTTTTTCATTTATAAAAAAAGCGAGCAATTTTCTTGCTCGCTTTTGATTCATATGGTGATGAAATTTACCTAAATCAACCCTTTAGCCATTAAACTACAAATACACGAAACATTTATCATATCGTCAACGCTACATCCTCGAGAAAGGTCGCAATAGGGTTTTTTCAGGCCTTGAATAATCGGTCCTACTGCAGATGCCCCAGCCAAACGTTCTGTTAACTTATATCCAATGTTTCCTGCATCAAGGTTCGGGAATATTAAAACATTTGCTTTACCGGCGACAGGTGACCCTTTGCATTTTCGCTCGCCAACAGAAGGAACCAAAGCAGCGTCAACTTGCATTTCACCATCAATTAATAAATCCGGTGCTTTTTCTTTTGCGATTCGTGTTGCTTCAATAACTTTATCTACGAGTGGATGCGTTGCACTTCCCTTTGTCGAAAATGAAAGCATTGCAACGTAAGAGGTTAAACCGGTAACTGATTGGAAGTTTTTTGCCGAAGTTATTGCAATATCTGCAAGTTGCTCAGCCGTTGGGTCTGGATTCACAGCACAATCAGCAAAGCAGAGGAGTTTGTCGGGTAAAACCATAATGAAATAACTGCTGACAATTGAAATTTCTGGGGCAACACCAACGGTGTATATTGCAGAACGAATTATGTCTCCAGTCGAGGAGACATTTCCGCCTACAACCACTTTTACTTCATCTTCGTCGAGCATCAGACCAGCATAATAGATTGGTTTGGCAGTTAATTCTTTTGCTTGTTCAAAAGTCATTCCTTTTGCTTTTCTTTTCTCGAATAGTTTTTGAGCGAATCTTTCGAAATTCAGGGATTCTACAGGGTTGACAATTTGAATACCATCCAGGGAAATTTTGTTTTCAGTGGCAATTTCTTGAATGTTTTTAGGATTTCCAACAAGGATTGGTTGACCAAGATTATTGTCTTTGACAAATCTTGCAGTTTGGATGGTTCTAAAATCTTCTGCGTCAGGATAAGCAATAGGGTAGTTTAAACCTTTTGCTTTTTCTCTTATTTGTGAAATGAAATCAATACTCATACTTTCTCCTTTTAAAATTGATTACCAAATACGAGGAACATTAAGTATTACACGCAGTGTATCGCGTGCTATTAGCAATTCTTCGTTTGTTGCAATAACATAAACTTCAATTTTACTATCTGGTGCAGAAATCTTCATTTCTTTGACGCCAACAGCCTTTTCATTAAGTTCGTCGTCAAGTTTAATCCCAAAAGTATCTAGATTAGAAAGGCATCGGCGTCGAATTTCTGGTGAATTTTCACCTATTCCACCAGTGAAGCATATTGCATCGGCTCCATTTAATTCAGCCAGATATGCGCCTATGTATTTTTTGACTCTATTGCAGAATATGTTAATTGCCAAACTTGCTCGACGGTCGCTGTGCTCGCGTTCTTCTTCTAATAAATCTCTCATATCGTTGGTTAAACCAGAAATTCCAAGAAGCCCTGAACGTTTATTTAAAACATTGAAAACTTCTTCAACTGTAGAACCTTCATTATGGATTAATAATTCGATGATTGCTGGGTCGATATCACCGGAGCGTGTACCCATTACCAATCCTTCCAGTGGTGTCATCCCCATCGATGTATCGAGTGAGAATCCATTTTTTATTGCACAAGCAGAGCATCCATTGCCAAGATGCAAAGTAATAATGTTAACTTGTTCTCTTTCTAATCCCTTGATTTTTCTGTATCTATATGCAATATATCGATGAGAAGTACCATGGAATCCATATTTTCTGATTTTAAACCTTCGATAAAGTTGGTAAGGTATTGCGTAAAGGTAGTTTTCTTCGGGCAAAGTAGAATGGAAAGCTGTATCGAAAACTGCGACTTGTGGTATTCCAGGGAAAACTTCACGTGCTGCATAAACTCCTTTTAAATTCGCCGGGTTATGAAGTGGAGCCAATGGGATGCATTCTTCGATTTGGTCGATTATTTCATCATCAATTAAAACAGATTTTTTAAGTCGTTCGGCTCCATGTACAATTCTATGACCGATGGCATGGATATCGGATGTATCTTTAATTCCTTCGATTTGTGTATCAGGGTGGTTAATCCAGCGAATAATATAATTTAAAGCAGCTTTGTGGTCGCGAATAGGTTCTGCTGTTCTTAAAGGAGGACGACCTGATGATTGTAAAGTAATAATTGCTTGACTACCAATTCTTTCAAGATAACCTTTGGCAAGCATCTTGTCTTGGTCATTTTTAATTGCTTCGTGATCAGTTTGAATAATTTGAAACTTGACCGATGAACTTCCGCAATTCAATACTAAAATATTCATTTTCACCTCAAAATAAAAAGCAAAATTACCATAACTATTATCATAAATTATGGATTAATTTGAATAATATTACAAATTGTTGCTAATTTTATTTAGGATTCTTTTTTATAAAGTTTATCAATCCTATGCATAACCATTTTGCTAATGCTTCTCTATTTGTGTTTTCGATAAATCTAAATTGGTTGCTACGGTTTCTGATATTTCCCAGTTCGATGTAAACTGTTGGTGGGAGAGAATATTTTAACATAAACAAATTACGAGATTCCACAGTGCCGTTGTATCCTCGGTTTGGCTGGAATTTTTTATATTGCTGTTCAAATGTTGATTGGAGCGTTTCGGCTATTTTTCGGCTAATTGAATTTTGTTCTTGGTAATAATAAAAGACATCAACTTTTTCGGTTTCGGAACGAGAATCTAAGTGAATATTGACCGAAATATGGTACTTTCTCTTTTCTAAATTTTTTTTGTAAAGATTATTTAATATGTCTACGCAGGTTTGAAGTCGCTCTTTTTGATTTAATGGAATTTTAACACCCCCATAAAAAAATTCAAGATTGCTTGGTTCAAGGAACTTTTCATTCCGAATACCATCAATGGTGTCTATTGTAATCATAAAAACTTTCGCTCCGTTTTCTTCCAAATATTTTGCCAATCTTAGAGTTATGTCATAAGCATACTCGTCTTCGTGTAGTTCTTTGTCCTGAAAATATCCAATTGCCCCAGGGTCAGGTCCACCATGACCACTTACTAAATAAAATGAGCAATCCTTTAAAATCCTGCTTTTGATTTTGATTTTTCCAATCTTTTTCCCGTAATAAATTTTTGTTAGTTTGTTGGAAGTAAGTTCTCTTTTTCGTTCTATTGGAGAGCTTCGACTTTTGTCTTGAAAATTGTTATTCGAAATATCGTAATTACTTAAAAAATTTAATGGTATAAGAATAACATCATCCTGAATATTAATATTTCTTTTTTTAAAAGTATTGTTGTATTCAAATATGTTATCCCTAACAAAATCAATGCTGTCTGAAGTCACCTTTAGTTGAAGAAATTCATCTAACTTCTTTTTTTCGATTTTTAAAATTGGAAGGTAGTATCTCAATCCAATTAATAGTTTCAAGTTTTGGTCTGTACTTCTGGAGTTAAGTTCAATAAACTTTTGCTTAAGTTTCTCAGAAAATGGAATTTGAAAGTAACGAAAAATCTTTTCTAATTTATCTCCCTTCTTAGCAAGGAAAGAAACATATGTCTGTTCGAAAGAAAATAATTCTGATGGAAAGATTATTGAAATTATTATGCATAGCAAATAGTTTTGGATTTTCATTCTGAATCTCTAATTTCTTTTTGAAGTTGTTCAAGTATTGTAATAGCCTGTAAGGGAGTAGTATTATTCAAATCTATCCCAAGAATTTTTTCTTTTATTTTTGAATCAGAAAAATCAAAAATAGCAAGTTGGCGAGTTTGGATTTCCCTATTAATTGCTTTAATTTTTTTGGGATTGGGTTTTGAAACCTTAATTATTTCGTCTTGGGTTGTAAGACCAACTTCAAGCGTTTTCAAAACTTCTTTCGCTCGCTCAGTTACTTCTCGGGGAATTCCAGCCATTTCTGCAACATATATTCCAAAAGAATGATCGATGTGCCCCTTTTTCAATTTATGGGTAAAAATTACTTTATTATCTTTTTCCAAGACTTCAATGTAATAGTTGACAATATTTTCATATTTTTTTTCAAGTTCATTTAGTTCATGATAGTGAGTTGCAAAAAGTGTTTTGGCTCCAACTTTGTTGTGAATATATTCCGCTATTGCCCAAGCAATTGAAATCCCATCGAATGTTGCTGTACCGCGACCAACTTCATCGAGAAGGATAAGGCTTCTACTTGATGCATTGTTCAATATGTTTGCAGCTTCTTGCATTTCGACAAGGAAAGTGCTTTCGCCTTGAGAAATATTATCCTGGGCACCAACCCTTGTAAAAATTCTATCAACTAAACCAATTTTAGCCGAATCTGCTGGAACAAATGAGCCAATCTGAGCAAGAAGGACAATTAATCCGACTTGCCGCAAGTAACACGATTTCCCGCTCATATTCGGTCCGGTAATGATATGGATTAGTGAGTTCTTATCCATAAAAGTAGAGTTCGGAACAAATTTTTCGCCCAACGGCAAATATTTCTCGACGACTGGATGTCTTCCATTTACGATTTCAAGTTCGAACTGGTCGGTAACTATGGGCTTGCAGTAATTATTTTGTTTTGCAATGGAGGCGAAATTTAACAAACAATCAAGTTCAGCAATAATATTGGCTGTCGATTGAATTTGTTCAGTATATTTGGATATTTCTAATAAAATTTGATTAAATAAATTACTTTCAAGTTCTTGGATTTCCGTCTCAAGATTTAAAAGTTTAAATTCCAATTCTCGTAATTCTGGGGTTGTATATCTTTCTGCGTTAGTCAAAGTCTGTTTCCTTTCATAATGCGATGGAACTTTGTTAGAGTGTGTTTTAGTAACTTCGATATAATATCCAAAAACGTTATTAAATCCAATTTTCAAAGTGGGTATGTTTGTTTTTTTTCTTTCACTTTCTTGATAATTCAAAATAAGTTTCTTACCATTTTGAGAAAAATCAAGCAATTTGTCAAACTCTTTATTGAAACTATATTTAATAACATTACCTGAACCAACATTAACACTTGCATCTTCTCTAATAGCATTTGAAATTAAGTTCCTTATTTCATCGAAAGTATAAATTAGTGTGTATTTATTTTTTATTTTCTCATTTTCTGAATTAAGCAAGATGTTCCGAATTGTGGGGAGGGTATCTAAAGAAGATTTTAAGGCAAGAACGTCGCGAGGATTTGCTTTAAAAGCACAAATTCTGGAAGTAATTCTTTCGATATCGGCAATTTTTTTTAATTCCTCCTTTAAACTTTCTCTAAGAAAATCGTTAGAAAAGAAAAACTCAACAGTTTCTAACCTTTCTTTTATTTTATCGCTTTGAATAAGCGGTTGATTTACCCAAAGTTTTAAACATCGCGCACCCATTGGAGTAAGTGTTTTGTCAATTACCGAGAATAAGCTACCTTCTCTTTCATTTGAAAGTGAAGAATAAATTTCAAGGTTCTTTCTTGTAGAAATATCCAAAAGCATAAATTCGTTTGGGTTGTAATATCGTAGTCTCTTAATTTGATTTAAATATGCTGGTTGTGTTTCTTTGATGTAATAAAGAAGAGCACCAGATGAAATAATTCCAAATTGCAAATTTTCAACTCCAAATCCTTTCAACGAGGTGGTGCCAAAATGTCCGAGTAATGCTTCGCGTGCAAAAGTAAAATCGAATATCCAAGGTTCAAGTTTGTTGATGATGACCTTTGAAGTTAAAGTATTCAATAAATTTTCGAAATGATGTTTTTGCTCTTTTGAAATAATTATTTCTTTTAAAGAATATGTTTCGAAAAAATCTTTGATATTCTGAACTGGAAGTTCTCCAATGTAAAACTCTCCTGTGGAAACATCGCAAAATGATACACCATAAATTTGTTGAGAAGAAGTTTTGGATGAAAGATAAATAGAACAAAGAAAATTGTTTAACTTATCTGAAAGTAATTTATCGTTTAAAATAATTCCGGGGGTGACTACTTCGATTACTTCTCTTCTTACAATTCCTTTAGCCTTTTTGGGGTCTTCGACCTGTTCGCAAATTGCAACACGATAGCCTGCTGCCACAAGCTTAGGAAGATAGTTATCAAGTTGATGATATGGAAAACCTGCAAGTGGAACATCCCCAGCAGCTCCGTTGTTTCGTTTAGTCAAAATAATGTTGCAAGCCCGAGCGGTCTTTTCGGCATCCTCGAAGAATGTTTCATAAAAGTCCCCAATTCTATACAAAAGAATGTGGTCTGGATATTTATTTTTTATTTGTAGATATTGTCTAATTAAAGGAGTGTTTGGGTCTTTCATAAGATTTAGAAAATATTCAAAAATAACTTACAAAATTAAAAACCTAAGTATAATTAATTTTAAATTTGGACAAAGATGTGAGTTGTAGTAAATACCCTCCCCTTTAAAAATTTTTAATTAATATTTTTGTAACTTTGCATTTTTATTACTAACAATTAAAGAGTATTTATGGGAAAAAAGAGCGGAAAGAAAGTGAAAAAATATGTTTATTACTTTGGCGGTGGTAAAGCGGAAGGAAATGCCAAGATGAAGGATCTTCTTGGTGGTAAAGGTGCAAATCTTGCCGAAATGACAAATCTTGGTCTTCCTGTTCCTGCTGGTTTCACAATTACTACTGAAGTTTGTAGATACTATTATGATAACAACAAAACCTATCCAAAAGACTTGTATTCACAGGTAAAAGAAGCTCTTGCTAAGGTGGAGAAAGAAATGGGGGCCAAATTTGGTGACCAAGATAATCCACTTCTTGTTTCGGTGCGTTCTGGGGCAAGAAGTTCGATGCCAGGAATGATGGATACTGTTTTGAATCTTGGTTTGAACGACATTACTGTTCAAGGTTTAATTAAACAATCTGGTAATCCCAAATTTGCCTATGATGCTTATAGACGTTTTGTTGCAATGTATGGAGATGTTGTTCTTGGTCTTAAACCACAAACAAAGGACGATATTGATCCATTTGAAGAAATATTAGAAAATAAGAAAAAAGCAAAAGGTGTTCATTACGATGTTGAACTCGATGTTGAAGATTTGAAGGAATTGGTTGTTGAGTTCAAAAAGGCTATAAAGGAAAGGTTAGGAGTTGACTTTCCTGAGGATCCAGAGGAACAACTTTGGGGGGCAATTGGCGCTGTTTTTGGGTCTTGGAATAATCCTCGAGCAATTGTTTATAGAAAATTAAATAATATCCCAGATTGGTGGGGTACTGCTGTAAATGTTCAGGCTATGGTTTTTGGTAATCTTGGCGAGGATAGTGGAACCGGCGTAGCCTTTACTCGAGACCCTGCCACTGGAGAGAACAAATTTTATGGCGAATTTCTTATGAATGCTCAGGGAGAAGATGTCGTTGCTGGTATAAGGACACCTTTACCTATTGAACAACTAAAAGAACGTGACCCGAAGTCCTACGAAGAGCTTCTACGGATACGTGAAATTCTCGAAAAACATTATCGAGAGATGCAGGATATTGAGTTTACTATTCAAAAAGGTAAGCTCTATATGTTGCAGTGTCGTGCTGGGAAAAGAACTGCATTGGCTGCAATGAAAATTGCCGTTGATATGGTAAACGAGGGCTTAATAAAACCCAAAGAAGCTTTGTTAAGGATTGAACCAGACCAATTGAATCAACTTCTACGCCCGATATTTGATGCTGAAGAAAAGAAAAAAGCTCTAAAAAACAATCAATTAATTGCAAAGGGTTTGAATGCCGGTCCTGGGGCTGCTACAGGCAAAATTGTTTTTAATGCCGAAGATGCCGTCGAATGGGCTAAAAGAGGGGAAAAAGTAATCCTTGTTCGAATTGAAACTTCCCCTGAAGACATTGCTGGAATGAATGCCGCTGAAGGTATCTTGACTTCACGCGGTGGAATGACTTCCCATGCTGCTCTTGTTGCTCGTCAAATGGGAAAAGTTTGTGTAGCAGGCTGTGGTTCTTTAGTTATCGATTACAAAGCACGTGAAATGCGTGTCGAGGGCAAAAATATTGTTTTGAAAGAAGGGGATTACATATCACTTGATGGTTCTACTGGTGAGGTTTTTCAAGGAAAAATTGAAACAAAACCCAGCGAAGTTATTCAGGTTTTATTAGATAAAACATTACCTGAGGAGAATGCCCCAACTTATAAGATTTATAAACAGATAATGGAATGGGCTGATAAATATCGAGTTTTGAAAGTAAGAACCAATGCAGACCAGCCCGACCAAGCAAGGAATGCTGTTGCTTTTGGCGCCGAAGGAATTGGGCTTTGCCGAACAGAGCATATGTTCTTTGGCGAAGGGAAAATTGGTCCAATGAGAGAGATGATTCTTGCAGATACCCCGGAAGAACGAAGGAGTGCACTGGCAAAATTACTTCCTTTACAAAGAGCCGATTTCGAAGGTATATTTATTGCTATGGAAGGGCGACCAGTAACAATCAGAACTCTTGACCCACCTTTACATGAATTTTTGCCACACGATGAACAAGGACAAAAAGAAGTTGCAAAGATGTTGAACATCCCAGTTCAAAAGGTAAAAGAAAGGGTAGAGTCTTTGAAAGAGTTTAATCCTATGCTTGGTTTTCGTGGTTGCAGACTTGGGATTTTATATCCTGAAATTACTGAGATGCAGGCTCGTGCAATATTCGAGGCTGCGGTTAATGTGAAAAAGCAAGGTAATAATGTATTTCCCGAAATAATGATACCTTTGGTTGGTAATTATAAAGAACTTAAGCATCAAGAAGAAATTGTGCGAAGGGTTGCTAAAGAAGTTATGGAAGAAACTGGTGTGCAATTCGAATATCTTGTTGGTACAATGATTGAAGTTCCACGTGGGGCAATTACTGCTCGTGAAATTGCCGAAGTTGCTGAATTTTTCTCATTTGGAACTAACGACTTAACTCAAACAACTCTTGGATTGAGCCGTGATGATTCTGGCAGATTTTTACCTTATTATGTGGAAAAAGAAATTTATAAACGAGACCCGTTTGAAACAATCGACCAAGATGGTGTGGGTTTCCTAATGAAATATGCTGTTAAAGAGGGACGCAAAGCAAGAAAGAAGCTCAAAGTTGGGATTTGTGGTGAACATGGAGGTGAACCTGCATCGGTTGAATTTTGCCATAAAATAGGACTTGATTATGTTTCTTGTTCTCCGTTCCGAGTTCCCATTGCTCGTTTGGCTGCCGCCCGTGCAGCAATTATGGAAAAAGAGGAGAAAAAAGGCAAGTAAGAACTTAATTTCTATTATTATTTTTCGTTGGGCAAGATATTGTATCTTGCCCTATTTTTTTATTATTTTTTTTAATTTACAATTTTCAAAAATATTTTTAGGAGGTAATATGATAAAAAAGTTATTTTTCATAATTATTGTTTCTGCTCTTGTTTTTTCCTGTGGTGGGAAGAAAGGGGGAAATGAATTTAAACTTTCGGAAGCAGAAGAAACTGAACTTTTAAATAAGGCTAGTTCAATTTTTGGTGTTTTGCCGAATAAAATGCCCAGAAGCGAAAATGATTCTCCTGAATTAATTGAGTTAGGTAAAAAATTATATTTCGAAACGAGGCTTTCCGTAAACAACACAATGTCGTGCAATACTTGCCATGATATTAACAATATGGCTGGAGTTGATAATAAACCAACTTCCCCCGGTGCGCTTCAAGGAACAATGGGCACACGAAACACTCCTACCGTTTTTAATGCTGGGTTTCAATTTGCTCAATTTTGGGATGGTCGTGCCCCCGATTTGAAAGAACAGGCTAAAGGTCCAATTTTAAATCCAGTTGAAATGGCGATGCCTAACGAAAAAGAAGTTGTAAAAGTTATTTCTTCTATTCCGGAATACAAAGAAATGTTCCAAAAAGCATTCCCCAACGAAAAGAATCCTATTACATTCGATAATATTGCCCATGCTATTGCTGCATTTGAAAGGACTCTTGTTTCAAAGTCCAGGTATGACGAATGGATTACTGGTAATAAAAATGCTCTTACGGATGAAGAGAAAATCGGCTTGAAAAATTTCATCGAGGTTGGATGTATTACTTGCCATACTGGACCTTTGTTTGGTGGGAATCTTTTTCAAAAGATGGGATTAGTTAAACCTTACTCAAATACGAAAGATCTTGGTAGATATGAGGTAACAAAACAGGAATCAGATAAATTTATGTTCAAAGTCGCTATGCTTCGAAATGTTGCATTGACACATCCATATTTCCACGATGGTAGTACTCATAGTCTTGAAGAGGCTGTCAAAATTATGGCGGATATCAACCTGGGTAAACAATTGACTGATGAACAATTAAAATCTATTGTTGCTTTTCTTAAAGCATTAACCGACCCTTCCTTGGAAAAGAAAGTAGCTTCAGTAAAATGAGTTAACTTTTGCTTTTTACTTTCTCTGCTGCAAGAGTTTTCTCTTGCAGCAGTTTTTTTACAACAAAATATTTTTTTATTCATCTTATTGTTTTGAATTTGTTCTTTTTTGAATAATTTTGTTATTCAAGTATGTTTAACAATAATTTTTTAAAAATGGAAAATATCTATTCATTTGATGAAGAAAAAAATAATTACGAATATTTTGCTGGTAGTCGGTCAACCGATGATTTTAATGATTTTAGTGATTACGAAGATTTCGATGACGAGGATTTTTCTGAAGAAAATATTTTAGGAGACGAAGATTTACTAAATATCGAAACCATAGATGAGGAAACATTCTTCAATATGGAAAAGTCAGATGATTTCGATGAAGATTTTTTAATCCCAGAAGAATTTTCTGATGAAGATTTCGAGGATCTATTAGATTCTGATGATATTGGCGAAGATATTGATGATGATTTTGAGTACGAAAGGTAATTAGATATTTATGGTATCAATTGAATCCTATGGTCTTTTCCCATTTTCCGATAGTTATGAAAGCCTAAGTTTCAATTTTAAATTTGAAGATTTTGATACTTATTATTTGTATCGAAGAAATACTTCCACATTTGAAAAGGTAGAATTCATTTTGTCAAAAAAGGATATTTCCAACATTTTAATTCAACCTTGCGAACCATTTGTAAAAGATTTAAATTCTACCTTTTTGATGCTTAAATTTTTGGAACCAATCTCTCTTTTGCCGGA